>NZ_JBHSGL010000005.1:803728-1605714 GCF_042654465.1 Planococcus dechangensis
CATTGAACGAAATGGTTTGGCGTTATCTCGCGCATTTTCACATCATCAGTGTCCAAGTAGTTATGGATTGCTGGATCATATGCTTTGCGCGTACGGTTACGTTCATAGTTCGGATCTGGAAGCGGAATGGCCGAGAGCAATGATTGCGTATACGGATGCATCGGGTTTTCGTACAAATCATCCGCGGGAGCCAGTTCCACCAACTTACCGAAGTACATCACGCCGATGCGGTCCGAAATGTATTTGACCATCGACAAATCGTGGGCGATGAATAAATACGTCAAGCCTTTTTCTTTCTGCAATTCTTTCAATAAGTTGACGACTTGCGCTTGAATGGAGACATCCAGTGCCGAAATCGGTTCATCTGCAATGATAAAATCCGGATCAACGGCAAGAGCGCGGGCAATCCCGAGACGCTGGCGCTGGCCGCCTGAAAACTCATGCGGATAACGGTTAGCGTGCTCTTTGTTCAAGCCTACAGTTTCCAATAAATCGAAGACCATTTTTTTTCGGTCTGTTGCATCCTTCGCCAATCCGTGAATATCGATTCCTTCGGCGATGATGTCCATAACTTTCATCCGTTGATTTAATGAAGCATATGGATCTTGAAAAATCATCTGCATTTTGCGGTTGAATTTTTTCAGGTCTTTTTTTGATTTCTTGCCGTGTACACTTTCCCCTTCATAAAGCACTTCTCCGTCTGTTGCATCGTAAAGACGGATGATGGAACGTCCCGTTGTGGATTTTCCACAACCGGACTCTCCTACCAATCCAAGGGTTTCACCTTTGTATATATCAAAGGAAATGCCATCTACGGCCTTCACTTCATTCGCTTTTCCTACATTAAAATGTTGCTTTAAATTGTGTATCTCCAGCAATTTCTCAGCCATCAATAAACGCTCCCTTCATAATAGCGGCTTCCAGGGAACTTTTTCATCCGTTCGATAACCATTTCCGGCGGCTCGACTTGAGGAGCATCCGGATGTAAAAGCCATGTCGCTGCCATATGCGTATCTGAAACTTTAAAAAACGGTGGCGGCTGTTCCATATCGATCTTCAATGCATACTCGCTGCGCAGGGCGAATGCATCTCCTTTCGGTGGATGCAATAAGTCTGGCGGGGTGCCTGGGATCGCATACAGCTTTGCATCTTCTGCATCCATCGATGGCATAGAGCTAAGCAGCCCCCATGTATACGGATGTTGCGGGTTGTAGAAAATCTCATCAACAGTACCGATTTCAACAATCTTGCCACCGTACATGACCGCTACACGGTCTGCAACATTCGCCACTACACCGAGATCATGCGTAATGAATATGATGGAAGTATCAATTTTTTTCTGTAAATCTTTCATTAATTCAAGAATTTGAGCTTGAATGGTTACATCAAGCGCCGTTGTCGGTTCGTCGGCTATCAGAATTTGTGGATTGCAGGCAAGCGCAATTGCAATAACGATCCGCTGGCGCTGTCCGCCTGAAAATTGGTGCGGATATTGCTTCATGCGCTGTTCAGGTTTCGGCATGCCGACAAGACGCAGCAAATCAATTGCTACTTTCTTCGCTTCTTCTTTGCCGATTTTCTGGTGCTTCAAAATCGGTTCTGTAATTTGGCGGCCAATTGGCATTGTCGGATTCAAGGAAGTCATCGGATCTTGGAAAATCATCGAAATATCTTTTCCTCGGATTTTCTGCATTTCCTTATCGCTCAATTTCGTCAAGTCACGCCCGCCGAAAAGGATTTCCCCACTTTTAAATTCAGCACTCTCTTCCGGCAATAAACGCATAATCGATTTGGTGGTAACGGATTTACCGGAACCGGATTCTCCTACAATTGCCAATGTTTCACCTTTATATAGATCAAAGTTAACGCCTCGGATTGCCTTTACTTCGCCACCATATGTGTTGAAGGAAAGTTCGAGGTCTTTTACTTGAAGTATTTTTTCCATCTAAGGCTTTCCTCCTTAATCTTTCATCTTCGGATCAAGCGCATCACGCAAGCCGTCACCAATCAAGTTAAATGCAATCATGATTAAACTTAACACTACAGCCGGGAACAACAGAATATGAGGCTGATACTGGATCAGTTTATAGCCATCATTGATCAATGTCCCAAGAGACGCATCCGGAGCCTGAAGCCCGAGTCCGATAAAGCTCAAGAAAGCTTCAAAGAAAATAGCGCCTGGAATCGTGAACATCGTGTTGATGATGATGACACCGAGAACGTTCGGCATCAAATGCTTCCAGATGATGCGGCTGTCGCTCGCACCTAGCGTGCGTGCAGCCAAGACGAATTCCTGGTTTTTGTATTTAAGAACTTGGCCGCGGACCACCCGCGACATTCCGGTCCACCCGGTTATTGTCAGAGCTATGATGATCGCGAGTATCCCCGGATCCATGATGAGGATAAACAGTATGACGACAACCAAGTTCGGAATACCGGTCAGAATCTCAACGATACGCTGCATGACATCATCAATGCGCCCGCCAAAATAACCGGAAACTCCGCCATAAATGACACCAATCACCATATCGATCGCTGCTGCTACGAATGCGATGAATAAGGATACTTGAGTACCTTTCCAAACACGTGAAAACATATCGCGTCCAAGGCCATCAGTGCCGAACCAATAATACTGGTCGACGTTTTTCATTTCGTATAGATCGATGGTCTGCCCGCCCAATTGGCCTTCGCCGTTGAAGATTCCTAGATTTTCCACAACCGGAATTTTTGGTGGCAAGTTCGCATGGGTGATGGTTTGCGCATTCGGCTCATACGGGCTCATGATCGGGCCGACGAGCGACATGATAACAATCACTGCAAACAAAACCAGGCTGACGATAGCCCCTTTGTTTTTCTTTAAGCTGCGCCATGCGTCCTGCCAAAAACTGACGCTCGGCTTTGAGATTCTTTCGGCTTGGCTAGTATCTCTCGGAATACGCTCAAAAGCATCTTGCGGAAGCTTTTCATAGTTTTGTGTCATTAACTCTTACCTCCTGAAAGACGAATACGAGGATCGATGACTCCATACAAAATATCTACTATTAATATGATCGCAATCAAAAAGACAGAGAAGAACATCGTTGTACCCATGATAATAGAGAAATCGTTGACCATAATGGATTTAACGAATTGCTCACCGATTCCAGGGATCGCGAAAATTTGTTCGACGACAAGCGAACCTGTCAAGATGCTGACTGCCATCGGCCCAAGAACAGTAATCAAAGGAATCAAAGCATTACGGAAAGCATGTTTGAAAGCAATTTCAGAACCACTAGCTCCCTTGGCCTTCGCCAAAGTAATGTAGTCTGAACCAAGCACTTCAATCATTTCCGTACGGATAAAGCGTGCAGCTGTGGCGAGCGGGAACATCGCCAAAGCAATCGATGGCAAGACGCTCGACATGAAACCATCTTTCCATAATGCCACCGGAAACAGATCCCATTTTAAACCGAACCAGTATTGAAGCATGGATGCAAAAACAAATGAAGGGATGGATATCCCGATAATCGCCACTACGGTGCTCGTGTAATCCACCCATGTGTTTTGCCTGAGCGCCGCTACCATACCGAACAGTATTCCGAGGAACGTTCCAAGAAGCATCCCTTGGAATCCGATCTGAGCTGACGGCCCCATGCGGCTTAAAATAACATCCGTTACGTCTGCGCCTTTGAATTGGTTAATGGAAATACCCAAATCTCCTCGCAGCAAACCGAACATATAATTGAAGTATTGAACAGGAAGGGGTTGGTCCAGTCCGTAACGTGCCTCTACGACTGCCCGTTGTTCAGGAGATAATTTATCTGCGGAAGCAATTGGGGAACCTGGTAATACTTTCATCAAGAAAAATGTAAAAGTGGCAATAAGCGCTAACGTGATAAACATGTAGATGAGTCTTTTTCCTATATAGCGTGCCATGGTGCACCTCCAAATAAAATCACTATACTGCATAAACTTACTGAAATTAACTTATTTTTACTGATAAAGCTGAATACCGCTAATTTTCGGTGAATTTATTTACAGTAGAAAAGAGAGTATATCAATCCCTTGATATACTCTCTTTCTATTATGTTTTCATAAAGTACATTCAGTTGGGAGTTATTATTCCTTACCGGAAATATAAGCCCATTTGTAGCTATAATCTCCGCCGAATGGATGTTTAACAATGTTGTTCACATAAGGCTTTTGAAGGGACATGATACCGCGTTGATAGATCGGTGCGATAGCTGCGTCTTCTTCGATCAAGATTTTTTCTGCTTGAGCCATTGCATCCCAGCGTCCTTCAGCATCCTGTGCCAAGTCGCCTTTAGCTTGCTCGATCAAGTTGTCGAACTCTTCGCTAGAGTAAGACATCAAGTTATGTGAGCTGCCTGTTACGAAAAGGTCAAGGAATGTCATCGGATCCTGGAAGTCAGGGCCCCATCCAGAGTTCTGGATATCGTAGTCTTGTGCTTCATCAAGCTCAAGGCGTACGCCGAATGGTACAGCTTTCAAGTTAACTGTCAAACCTTCAAGGTTCGTTTCAAGTTGTTCTTTCAAGTAAGCATCCATTTTACCTGCAGTTTCAGTATCGCCGCCAAGAAGTTCTAGTGTCACTTCTGTTTCACCGATTTCTTCTAGGCCTTGCTCCCAATAAGTTTTCGCTTCGTCAGCGTTGAATTCCATCATGTCTCCGTTGATATCACGGAAATCTTCTTCAGCTTCGTTGAAAGCGAATTCAGTTGGAACCAAGTAGTTCGCTGGAAGTGAACCGTTTGCAAGTACTACATCCGTAAGGTCTTGCTTGTTGAAAGCAGTAGCAATCGCTTTACGGATATTTTCATTTGCTAGTGGAGTTTCTTCACCGTTGCGTTCTTGGTTGAATTTCAAGTAGAACAATACAGGCTCTTGCTCGCGTAGAGCTTCTTCATCGTCAGCATATTGCAAAGCGAATTCGCCGGCAAGACCAACGCGATCTTTATCACCTGATTGGTAAAGGTTTACAGCAGTTGAAGTTTCTTTAACTACATCAACATTGATTGTTTCAAGTTGAACAGTTTCGGCATCCCAGTACTCAGGGTTTTTCTCCATTGACCAAGTCAGGCCAGTGCCATCCCAGTTCGTTAGAGTAAAGGGTCCGTTGTAAAGGATTGTTTCAGAGTTAGAAGCGTAGTTGTCGCCTTGCTCCGTTACGAATTCCTCATTTAAAGGATAGAACGTACCGAAAGCCATCAATGACATGAAGTAAGGAGTTGGACGCTCAAGTTCTACAACAAGAGTTTTGTCGTCTTCAGCAGTAATTCCAAGTTCAGAAACTTCCATTGATCCTTCAGAAACTTCAGTTGCGTTTTTGATTGTGCCAGCCATCATATATGGTCCATAAGGTGAACCTGTGTCTGGATCAATCGCACGCTGCCAAGCATATACGAAATCGTTAGCTGTAATCGGTGTACCGTCCGACCAGTTAGCGTCGCGCAATGTAAATGTATAAGTAAGACCATCTTCGCTGACTTCAGGCTCTCCATCAGCAAGAGCAGGCTCAGCAATGTTATCTTCGTTCAAGCGGAACAAACCTTCGTTAACGTTGTTAAGGATGTTAAATGCTACAGCATCCTCTGCAATTGAAGAATCCATCGAAGGGATTTCAGCACTTTCAATCAAGTTAAGTTCTTGTACAGAATCCGGCTCTCCGCCGTTGCCTTCTGCGCCTTCTGTCTCTTCTGTTTCGGTTGTTTCAGTTCCTGTATCTGTGTCATCTCCGCCGCCACAAGCAGCCAAGAAAGCACTAAGTACTAAAACCAAGCCAAAAAGCCATAAAATCTTGCTGTTTTTCACTGATGTTGCCCCCTTAAATTTTCTGAAAAATTGGTACAAGATTTATTATACATAAATATTTTTTGATGTACAGCGTTTTATTTGGAATATTTTACACTTTCAGCTTTTTATAGATTGCCGTTTATTATCAAATAGCCTGAAAAGCGTGTCATGTAAGCGTTTTCTTCTCAATTAGCGTCTGAATAAAATTTTGATTTATTTTGTTGTTTCTTCTACAATTAAGATGAATAGAGGTGCTGGAATGAAAAAAATTATCATCGGTATTACCGTCGTTCAATTAATGGTTATTGTGACGATGTTACTCCGAAGCGATCCGTTTTCTTTACTGTCATACATTAATAACTCCTTTATATACGGGGGCATTCTCGTATTCTTCGGCGCATGGGTGTTTGTCGTGCGCACAGGAGTTTTCGACATTTTCACCATGAGCATGCGCAAAGTATTCAAGAGTAAGTCTACGCTCGAAGATGATGATATGCGTTTGCCATCCGAAACATTGTCATTCTCAAGTTCACCTTTTTTGATGGTTGGCGCATTTACACTGCTTCTCATGGTTATTTCACTGCTCCTGTACCAATCCTAAGGTGACTATTGCAGGCCCAATCCCTTTTGTATTATAATGAATTCAATAAGAAACGAGCGTCGACGAAGAGTAGTAAATGCAGTTCCTTCTATATAAGAGAGCTTGTGGCTGGTGAAAACAAGCAGAAGGCTGCATCGAATGGACTTCCGAGCTGGAGTGGTGAAAAAAAGTAGCCGCTTTCGTTTTTTCCACGTTACGGAAAAAAGAGGCCGCATTTGCGGCAACCAGGGTGGTACCGCGGAACCGCACATCATTCGTCCCTTTTTTTATAAGGGACGGGTGATGTGTTTTTTTGTTTTCAATTTCTTGTTCTCTAACACCTATCCGAAGGAGGAAATTTAATGAAGAAGATTTTTTCAGGCGTCCAGCCTACAGGCACAGTGACACTTGGCAATTACATCGGTGCATTCAAGCAGTTCACAGAGTTGCAGCACGATTATGACTGCATCTTTTGCATCGTTGACCAACATGCCATCACCATGCCCCAGGACCGGCTCGAATTAAGAAAGAACATCAAATCACTCGCAGCACTTTATTTGGCTGCCGGCATCGATCCGGAAAAAGCGACATTATTCATTCAATCTGAAGTTCCTGCACACGCGCAAGCCGGTTGGATGTTGCAATGCGTAGCAACGATCGGTGAACTCGAGCGCATGACGCAGTTCAAAGACAAATCTGCCAAGGCCGCTTCGATCTCTGCCGGCCTGCTGACTTATCCACCATTGATGGCTGCAGACATTCTGCTGTATCAAACGGATATCGTACCTGTCGGCGACGACCAGAAGCAGCATATCGAATTGACTCGCGATTTAGCTGAGCGCTTTAACAGAAAGTACAATGATATCTTCACCATGCCGGACATCCGGATACCGAAGCACGGCGCCCGTGTCATGTCATTGCAAGATCCGACCAAGAAGATGAGCAAGTCAGATACCAATAAAAAATCCATCATCACTTTGCTGGATGATTTAAAAACGATCGAAAAGAAAGTCAAGAGCGCTGTCACCGATTCAGAAGGAATTGTCCGCTATGATCCTGAAAACAAACCTGGCGTTTCGAACCTATTGTCCATTGAAGCCGCACTCACCGGCGCTTCGATTGAAGAGTTGGTTGCTAAATATGAAGGTTCGGGCTATGGCGACTTTAAAGCCGGTGTCGCTATTGCAATTACTGAACATTTAGCGCCAATCCAAGAACGCTATTACAAATTGCTTGATTCAGATGAGTTAGATATGATTCTTGACGAAGGTGCAGAAAAAGCTAACGACATCGCCAATAAAACATTGAAAAAGATGGAGAATGCAATGGGTCTTGGACGTAAACGCAAACGCTGAAAAAGACCAAATAAAAAAGATGGGCAGAAGAAATTCTTCTGGCCCATCTTTTTTGTTTGACTTGCATTTTAACGAAGTGATTTTGGGTTCAAGGCATCTTTCAAGCCTTCCCCGATAAAGTTGATTGACAGAATTGTCAAAGTGATGATGATTGCCGGCGGCATCCAGATCCACGGCTTGCCTTGCAGCACATCCGGCTCATTTGCGGATGATAGCATATTGCCCCAACTTGGTGTTGCTTGTGGAACACCGAAGCCCAGATAGCTGAGCGCCGATTCGATGACAATCATTGTCGCAAAGATCAATGTACCTTGTACGATAATGGTGGAAACGACGTTTGGAAGCAAGTGTTTGGTAATGACCTTGAACGGTGAGCAACCGATCGATAAAGCTGCCATGATGTACTCGTTTTCTTTTTCGGCCAACACTTTGCTTCGCACCAAACGGGCAACTCCGCCCCAGCTAAGTGCGCCGATAACCATGATCAATACCCATAGTCCATCAACAATGCCATAAAGAATGGTATTCAAGACAATGACGAAAACAAGAAACGGAAAGTTCAAGACGAAATCCGTGAAACGCATGAGGATGCTGTCGATAAATCCGCCGAAGAATCCGGCCAGTGCACCGACAATTGTCCCGAATGTGATAACAATTAAAGTAGCGCTAAATCCGACCAATAAAGAGATGCGGCCGCCATAGAACAACCGTGTTAACACGTCCCGTCCACTTTTATCTGTACCGAGAAGGTGTTCACTATTGGGCTGAATGTTCATGGCCCCGATGTTTACTTTTGATACATCCGGTAGAGGCGACAAAAATGAAGCGATAAATGGAGCCGAGAAAGACATCAAAGTCACTAAAATGATAAAGAACGTGCTGATCATGGCCAATTTATTTTTTAAGTACTTTTTGCGTGCAATTTGCCACGGAGACAAGCTTCTTTCCGGCTTCTTTTGCTGAGTGATAGTTGTTGATGATGCCATTTACTGCTTCCTCCTCAATCCAGGCGAATTCGTGGATCCACGACGCCATATAGAATATCTGCTATCAAGTTACCAAGCAATGTCAGAAACGATAATAACATGGTAAGTGCCATCAAAGTCGGATAATCTCGTGTCGTCACGGATTGTAGGAACAATTGACCGATGCCTGGATAAGTGAAGATCGTTTCTGTAATGATCGCTCCGCCGATCAACGCGGCAAAGTCGAATCCAAGGAATGTGACCAATGGAATAATCGAATTGCGCAAAATGTGAACATTATAGATTTTCTTGATTGGCGTTCCTTTTGCACGTGCTGTACGGACAAAGTCCTTACGTGAATTTTCGATAATGTCATTGCGCAAAAATTGCGTATAGCTGGCAGTGCTCATGGCACCAAGAACCAGTGCCGGCAACAATACGTGGTGCATGCGGCTCAAATAATACTCAAAAGAACCTTGCTCCGCTAAAATGTCGACAGATCCCGCAAACGGAAACCAATTCAGCTGGAATGCAAAAAAGTAGATGGCAAAAACAGCTGCAACAAATGAGGGAATCGCCAACATGATGTAGTTGAATCCTGCAATGGCGTTATCCCCTAATGTATAAGGCCGCCTGCCGGAATACATGCCCATGATAAAGGCCATAATATATGTGATGACCAATGCGGTAATCCCTAAAAATAAAGTGTTCGGAATTTTTTCCATAATAAGGTCGAACACCGGAATTTTGAATCGTGTGGATTTACCGAAATCCCCTTGCACGAATCCTGTGATCCAATTGAAATACTGGACCGGCAATGGATCGTTGTACCCGAGCTTTTCACGCATTTCTGCTATGTATTCCGGGTTGGTGTTCAACGGATCAATTTCTCCGCTGAGGGAATCTCCCGGCATCAATTTAGCGAGACTGAAGACAACGATGGAAATCAAGATCAACATCGGAATCATTCCAAGCAATCTTCTAATCGAATATTTAAGCATAGGTACTCTCCTTGTCTGATAAATTCTCGGTTGTGCTCTTCGGCACGGTAAGAATTGTTTTGAGTAAACAGCCCTTACCGTGCATAAGAGCCTTATAGAAAGATTCAACGATGGGCGAACTCGCCCATCGTTGAAGGTTTAGTGCTGATATTATTCTGTAACGAACCATTCAGCAGGGCTGTTTTGACCAGAAACGTCATATTCAACTCCGCCAACGCGGTTGTTAAGAGCGACAATTTCTTCAAGTTCTGCAATGTAAAGCATCGGCAGCTCTTCGTTGACAATTTTTTGCCATTCTACATACAACTCTTTGCGTTTTTCCTGATCCGTACCGACGATTTCGATATCAAGAGCATCGTCTAGCAATTGATCAGCTTCAGGATTGTTGTAGCGCGGGTAGTTCCAAATTTGATCAGACTTCCAAGTAGCAGTTGGATCCGGGTCTGTTCCTGTTCCCCAGCCGCCGAAGAATGTTTCGATAGAAGCGTCATCTTTTTCTACCATATCGTAGTAAAGGTTAACTTCCACCATTTCTACTTCAGTGCGTAATCCTACTTCTTCGAAATATTGTGCGATTGCTTGGGCACGGGATTCGAATGTTGGGTTTCCTGTTGCATAGTGAGAGAATTTCACGACGAACTCTTCGCCTTCTGGATCTTCACGGAAACCGTCATCGTTCGTATCAACGTATCCTGCTGCATCCAGCATTTCCATTGATTTTTCTGGATCGTATTCATATTGGATCAAATCGCTGTCATCAGCTGCGTTCCAGTGTGAAGTCGGTACCGGCTTGTTAACAACGTCAGCATAGCCGAAGAAGAATGCATCTACCCATTCCTGGCGGTTTAGTGCATACATCATAGCCTGACGCAATTCTTTGCTTTGGTACTTTGGAAGTTCTTCTGTGATCGTTTGTGATTCGTTATCAAATTTACCGAGTTTGAATCCTACATAGTAATAAGTCAACCCTGGGTAAGTTGTAATTTCAACGTTCTCTAGCGGCTCCACTTCCGGGCCAGATACTGGCTGAAGGGAAATCATGTCGATATCATTGTTTTGCAATGCTCCGACAACAGAAGAGTTATCGATTACACGAAGGACGATTTTGTCCAAGTTAACATCGCCATTCCAGTATTCATCGAATTTTGAGAATTCGACAGATTCACCAGGGACGATATTGTCGACTTTGAATGGCCCAATTCCAATTGGAGTTGAACGAACCCATTCAGATGCAGACATGTCTGCAACTGGCACATCGCCAAGAACAGATTCTGGAAGCGGATATGCCCACAAGTTAGTCAAGTTGTTAACGCGTGCTTGATCAAATGTAATATTGATTTCGTAGTCGCTGACGACTTCGATACCGGAGATGGAGTCAGCATCACCGCTGCGGTAAGCTTCTGCTCCTTCAATTGTTTGTACATTCGAGTAACGGGGACCGTCATAATCAGGATCTGCAAGAGTTTCTAGTGCAAAAACCCAGTCATTTACTGTCAATTCTTCGCCATTGTGCCATTTAACGCCTTCTTCGAATGTGAAGTTGAAGACTTTATTATCTTCAGTTTCCCAAGAAGCGACGTTCGGCTCCGGCTCCAAGTTTTCGTTATAGCTGATCAATGCTTCATCGAACAAATCGATGACTTCAGCGTCAGTTGCGATGCCATAAAATGCAGAAGAGAATAGACCTTCCGGTGGAGCATCAAGTCCATAAACGAGGGTACCGCCTTGCTGTGGTTCGCCTTCTGCTGCGCCTTCTTCAGAAGAGCCTTCGCCTTCTGAGCCTGACTCACTGGTTGTATCGTCGCTGCCGCCACATGCCGCCAAAAACGCGGACAAGATGAGTACTAGCGCGAAAAGCCAGAGTAAGGATTTCTTCTTCATCTGTTTTCCCCCTAAAAATTAGTTTGATTTAATACAAATGGCACGCGACTTGATGGCCTGGACGCACTTCTACCAACGCTGGTTTCTCTTGTGAGCAGACTTCCATAGCTACCGGGCAGCGCGTATGGAACGGGCAACCGGTAGGTGGATTTTGCGGGCTTGGCACATCGCCCTTCAGTACAATCCGCTCTTTTCGCTTCGCCGGATTTGGCTCCGGTATCGCTGAAATGAGCGCTTGCGTGTAGGGATGCAGCGGTTCTTTGTATAAATCTTTATTTGAAGCAAGCTCAACGAGATTGCCCAAATACATAACTCCGATTCGATCACTCATATGCTTCACGACACTAAGGTCGTGGGCAATAAAGAGGTACGTTAGATCGAATTCGATTTGCAATTCTTTCAGCAAGTTCAACACTTGCGATTGCACGGATACATCAAGTGCGGATACAGGTTCATCCGCTACTATCAGCTTCGGGTGCAAAGCCAGCGCACGGGCGATTCCAATGCGCTGCCTTTGTCCTCCCGAAAATTCATGGGCGTACTTATAATAAGCCTCTTCAGGCAAACCAACTCGTTTGAGGAGCGCTTTGATTTCTGTTTCCAGCTCTCTTTTATTGCGTTTTTCATAGTTCAAGATCGGCTCAGCGATAATGTCACCGACCATCTGCATCGGATTCAGCGATGCATACGGATCTTGAAAGACCATTTGAAAATCTCGGCGCGCACGCTGTAATTTAGCTCCGGATAATCGGGTGATGTCTTTTCCTTCGAAAATGATTTTGCCTTCTGTCGGCTTCATCAAACGAAGAATCGTCCGGCCGGCTGTCGATTTGCCACAGCCCGACTCCCCCACAAGCCCAAGAGTCTCGCCTCTACGAAGTGAAAACGACACGTCGTCGACAGCTTTCACATTGCCGATCGTCCGCTTGAAAAATCCTCCTGTTACCGGATAATACTTCTTCAAGTTGTGGATTTCCAACAGGTTCTCACGCTTATCCAGATGATCGATTCGCTCTTGTTTGAAATCTCTTGTTGTCATAATGTGGCGACTCCTTCTCTATCTCGAACTTTTTTTTTGTCTGATGGCCAACTTTCATCAAACAATAGGCAGGCGACTTCATGTTCATGTCCGACATCGCCAAGCTGTGGCGTGACTGTTGTACACTCCGGCATCGCTTTCGGACAGCGGTTGGCAAATCGGCATCCGACTTGCGGCATATTGATGACCGACGGCACTAAACCTTCAATCGTCGCCAAGGTTTCGATTTCTTCATCCATTTTCGGTATGGCTTTCATCAGCAATTCCGTATACGGATGTTTCGGTGCCGCAAACAATTCCTCCACCGGCGCACGCTCTACAATTTTCCCGGCATACATGACGAGTACTTCATCGCAGATTTCCGCGACCACTCCCAAATCGTGTGTAATTAGGATAATTGACATATCGTTTGCTTCTTGAATACCTTTTAGCAACTCCAAAATTTGGGCTTGTACCGTTACGTCAAGCGCAGTTGTCGGCTCATCGGCGATCAATAGCTTTGGCTGGCAAGCAATTGCCATGGCGATCATTACGCGTTGGCGCATGCCGCCCGATAATTGGTGAGGGTATTCTGTAACAATTTTCTCAGCACGTGGGATGCCCACTTGTTTCAACAGTGAAACCGAGCGGAGACGCGCTTCTTTTTTCGTTAGGTTTTCATGATTGAGGATTACTTCTTCTATTTGATAGCCGATTGTGAATACTGGGTTAAGTGACGTCATCGGTTCTTGGAAAATCATCGAGATGTCTTTTCCGCGGATGTCGTTCATCCGTTTATCGGAGAGCTTTGAAATGTCTTCTCCTTCGAACTCGATTTCGCCACCTCTGATTTTTCCGATGCCTTCTGGCAATAGCTGCATGATGGATAAAGACATGACACTTTTTCCGCATCCCGACTCGCCGACAACCCCGACGATCTGCTTGCGTTTCACATCAAAACTCACGCGCTCGACTGCGTTATAATAATCACCTTCAATTTTAAATCCGGTTTGAAGGTTTTTGACTTGCAAGAGTGGTCTATTCTCGGTGGAAACAAACTTAGCTGGCATCATAACACCTCAAAATTCTTTTTTTTCTGTTAATTTACTCTTGGTTTAAGTCTATTACAAAAGAATTACAGGCGCAATATAATTTTTGTATTTCAAGAAAAGATTACCATATAGAACGATGGCTTTTTGCCTTTAATCCTTAGGGGCTCTAAGCTTCCGGCAACTATGCAAGCATTGCATATTTTTTATCAAAATATTAAATGGATAATAAAAAAAACTCCCGGATACGGGAGTCTTAATAATATATTAGTATTTTTTCAATACGAGAGACGCATTATGACCGCCAAATCCAAGTGAGTTGCTCATTGCATATGACAAGTCTGCCGTCCGCGCTTCATTTGCCACATAGTCCAGATCGCATTCCTCATCTGGTGTGCCGTAGTTCATTGTCGGTGGCATGATGCCTTCTTTTAAAGCCAAGGCAGTGAAAATCGCTTCAATGCCTCCAGCTGCGCCAAGCAAATGGCCAGTCATCGATTTTGTAGAGCTCATTCCAAGTTTATAGGCGTGTTCGCCAAAGACCGTTTTAACGGCCATCGTTTCATACAAATCGTTGTATGGCGTGCTTGTGCCGTGTGCATTGATATAGCCGATATCTTCGATTTGGATATCTGCATCATCAATCGCCTGTTTCATCGCACGCGCTGCACCTTCTCCACCCGGAGCTGGCGCCGTAATATGATGCGCATCCCCAGTAGATCCGTATCCGACAAGTTCTGCATAAATTTTTGCACCGCGAGCTTTTGCGTGTTCGTATTCTTCCAAAATAACAATTCCAGCGCCTTCACCGATAACAAAACCATCGCGGTTTTTATCAAACGGGCGCGAAGCTGTTGCTGCGTCTGCATTGGTTGTCAACGCCGTATTAGCTGTAAAACCGGCAACTGATAGGCGCGTAATCGGCGCCTCTGCTCCGCCGGAGATCATGACATCGGCATCGCCGCGTTGGATGACTTTAAATGCATCTCCAATTGAATTCGTGCCGGATGCACATGCCGTTACCGAACATGAGTTGATTGCTTTTGCCCCGAAGTGAATCGACACTTGTCCAGATGCCATATCCGGAATAATCATCGGCACGAAGAACGGGCTGATGCGGCGGACGCCACGCGAGTTCAGCACGTCCATTTGGTTTTCAATCGTTTCCATCCCGCCGATTCCTGAACCGATCCAAACACCCGTACGCAACGCCGTTTTCTCATCCAATTCAAGTTGGGCATCTTTCATCGCCATAATGGATGAAGCGAGTGCATAGTGGGTAAAACGGTCCATCTTGCGAGCTTCCTTGCGCTCAATATAATCTTCAATGGAAAAGTCTTTAATTTCTGCGGCAACTTTTGCCGGATATTGGTCTGCGTCTAAACGGGTTAATGGGCCGACTCCCGATTTCCCTGCTTTGACCGCTTCCCAAGTTGTTTCGATATTATTTCCAAGTGGCGTCACAGCACCTATACCAGTAATGACTACACGACGATTATCCATTTCATTATCTTCCTTTCGCATATCCGTTTATTTCCCCCACTTCATAGCAATGGCGCCCCATGTCAGGCCGCCGCCAAAGCCGACCATGACGACGATATCATCGTCTTTGATGCGGCCTTCTTCCAAATCCTCGACAAGGGAGATAGGAATGGAAGCGGCAGATGTATTGCCGTATTTCTGAATGGTCTTCGACATTTTTTCAACAGGCAAATCCAAACGCGTCCGCGCGGATTCCATGATTCGGATATTCGCTTGGTGTGGAATTAGAAAATCTACATCTTCTTTTGCAAGCCCCGCTTTTTCGATGACATTCAAAGCAGACTCTCCCATTTGGCGAACGGCAAACTTGAACACTTCGCGTCCGTTCATGATGAGATGCTTGTCTTGATACAGGTGTTCCCCGCCTGAGCCGTCAGCTCCCAGTTCGAAGGCCAAGATGCCGCGCCCTTCAGAAACTTTTCCGATGACCGCCGCTCCCGCTCCATCCCCGAACAGAACGGCCGTATTGCGGTCTTCCCAGTTGGTTATTTTCGATAGTTTCTCTACACCTACAACTAAGACATATTGATACGTATCCGATTCGATAAATTGTTTTGCAGTGATGACGCCATACATAAATCCGGCACACGCTGCAGAAATATCCATCGCTGCCGCATTGACGGCGCCGATCTGCTGCTGGATATCACAAGCTACTGACGGGAATGGGCGGTCAGGTGTCACCGTGGCCACTAATATCAACCCGATATCTGCAGGATCAATGCCAGCATTCTCGATTGCTTGCTGCGCCGCTTCTCTCGCCATATCGGAAGTGTCTTGTCCGCTATGTGCTATCCGGCGTTCTTCAATTCCTGTCATGGTCCGAATCCATTCATCAGATGTATCCATCCGCTGCTCGAGGTCAAAATTCGTCAACTTTTCTTCCGGCAGGCATCTGCCAGTGCCGATGATTCCAGCATTCATATATGTCCCTCATTTCGATTAACATCAATTGTTAGTACCTGGTATCAATAATACGATAATTCAACTGGGATTTCAAGTTGCCGACATATTTCTGACAAAAACTTAGGATTCAAGAGAAACTTTCTTTCTGTCGCGGCGTGCATATGCTATGATAAAACAAGATATTCTTATATAGAGGTGAAAACAGATGCATTACATTGGAACGCTGATTTGGTCTGTCCTAATTATTTCAACATTGAATTACGTAGTAAGTGCTGTACAAAACGTGCCATTCGACTTCATGATCGGCATTTACTTTGCCATTGCAGTCGCTGTACTGATTTTCGTTTTGGATATGATTATCCCGAAAGAAGCAGCAAAAGAATTTTAATGAATAAGAAAAGCGGAATCCTTAAACGGATTCCGCTTTTTTCATAGCAACAAACTTAAAAAACGCCGCATTTTCAAGAATGCGGCGTTTTTCTTATACTTCGATAAGCAATTGATGCTGGTCATCCATTGTTAACTTCAAATGTGACCCTGGTGGAATATCTCCTTTGATCAATTCTTTTGCGATGCGCGTTTCGATTTCACGCTGGATAAACCGCTTCAACGGTCGCGCTCCGAAGACCGGGTCAGTTCCCGCTTCAACAATATAGTCGATGACGGAATCCGTAACCTCCAGCGTAATTTGCTGCTTGCTCATGCGTTTTGCGAGTTCCCCGATCATCTTCTTGGCGATACCATAGAAATGCTCATTGGATAACGCGTGGAAGATGACGATATCATCGATCCGGTTCAATAGCTCCGGACGGAAATGCTTGCGCAGTTCCATCATGACGATATCTTCCATATCATGTTCATCGCTCGTGTTGCTAATATGCTGGGAACCGATATTCGATGTCATGATGACGACCGTGTTGGAAAAGTTCACGAGCCGCCCTTGGCTGTCCGTAATTCGCCCGTCATCCAAAATTTGCAGGAGAATATTGGCGACGTCCGGATGGGCTTTTTCAATTTCATCCAGCAAGACGACCGAATAAGGGTTGCGTCTTACCGCTTCGGTCAATTGTCCGCCCTCTTCATAGCCGATATAGCCTGGAGGCGCACCGACAAGACGCGAAACACTATGCTTTTCCATGTACTCAGACATATCGATGCGGATGAAATGATCTTCCGAGTCAAATAAATTTGCGGCCAATGATTTGGCCAGCTCTGTTTTCCCGACGCCGGTCGGTCCGAGGAAAATGAACGATCCGATTGGTTTTTGTTCATCTTTTATGCCGGCACGGGCTCTCCATACCGCCTCTGTGACAAGTTCGACGGCTCTGTCTTGGCCGATGACCCGCTCTTTCAATGTATCGCCGAGGCGCAGTAATTTTTCACGTTCACCTTCGACCAGTTTGGTTACAGGGATGCCGGTCCAGCGTGCTACGATACCAGCAATTTCTTCTTCTGTCACCTCTTCGCGCAGCAAACGTTCGCCACCCTCATGCGCCAGCTCTTGTTCAAGAGATGCCAGTTCTTTTTCAAGCTCGGGAATTTTCCCGTGCTGGAGCATCGCCGCGGTATTCAGATCGTATTTGTTTTCCGCTTCTTCTAGTTGTCGGCGGTACTGATCGAGCTGTTCGCGCTTGTCTTGAATTTTTTTCAAGGATTCTTTTTCTTCATTCCATTGCTTTTCCATGCCTTCATTCGAGGACTTCAGCTCGCGAATTTCCTCACGTAGCGCGGCTAAGCGGGTCTTGCTCGCTTCGTCTTTTTCTTTTCGAAGCGCTTGTTCTTCGATTTCCAATTGCATAAGCCGTCTTGTGACTTCATCAAGTTCTTGCGGCATCGAGTCGATCTCCGTGCGGATCATGGCACATGCTTCATCAATCAAATCGATTGCTTTATCCGGCAAAAAACGTTCCGTAATATAGCGGTCGGACATCGTCGCTGCCGCCACAATCGCACGGTCATGAATGCGTACGCCGTGATGCAGCTCGAAACGTTCTTTCAATCCCCGAAGAATTGACACTGCATCTTCTACAGAAGGCTCGCGGACCATGACTTGTTGGAAACGGCGTTCGAGCGCGGCGTCTTTTTCGATATGCATGCGGTACTCATCTAAAGTCGTTGCCCCGATGCAGTACAATTCCCCTCGCGCAAGCATCGGCTTAAGCATATTGCCCGCATCCATTGCGCCCTCTGTTTTGCCTGCGCCGACAATTGTGTGCAATTCATCGATGAACAAGATGATTTGCCCGGCGCTATCTTTGACTTGTTTCAACACGCTTTTCAAGCGCTCTTCAAATTCACCGCGATATTTTGCGCCCGCGATCAATGCGCTCATATCCAACTCGTAAATAACGCGGTCTTTTAACCCTTCCGGCACGTCATTGCGGACGATGCGCTGTGCGAGGCCTTCCACGATGGCGGTTTTCCCGACTCCGGGTTCTCCGATCAGCACCGGATTGTTTTTTGTTTTTCGTGACAGGATCCGGATGACGTTGCGGATTTCCTGGTCGCGGCCGATGACGGGGTCCATCTTGCCGGATTGTGCTTGCTCTACTAAATTGCGCCCGAATTGTTCGAGAGGCGACTTTTGATCTTCGTTCGGATTTTGAAATTGAACCAATCGAATCACGCTCCTTTAATTGTTTGACCATCTTTGACTAATTTGATTATATGAAATCACGGCGTTTTTTGCAACGTAAACGCTCGATGAAAAAAGCCTATCCGGAGTCAACCGGATAGGCTTTTGAATTCTTTATCTGACGCCGAGTGCCATTTTGGCGTAGCGTGACATATGATCTTTGCTCCAGACAGGTGTCCAGACGATTTTCACGTCGACTTCTTCCACTTCCGGAAGTTCATACAAAGCTGTTTTAACCATTTGGACGATTTGCGGTCCCATTGGGCATCCCATAGAAGTCAACGTCATTGTTACGACGCAGAAGCCGTCCTCTGACAATACGACATCATATACTAGGCCCAAGTTTACGATATCCACTCCAAGTTCCGGGTCGATGACGTTTTCAAGTGCGCCTAATAGATAGTCTTTTGTTTCTTGGTCCATTAAGAATCCCTCCTTTTACTGTTACTAGCTATCTTACCAAACATCGATGAGAATTGACATCCACTTGCTTAAGCCTTCACCTGCACTGCTAGCCAATCGGTAGCAGCTAGCATTCCCTTGCGGCTGACTGCATGGGCAGCTTCGGTCTCTTTCAAGAAAACCAAGCGCTCCGGGTATTCCTGATAATCCTGCTGCAGTGCATGATACAGGCGATTCGTCGGTTCGAACGGAACGGTTGGATCTTTTACGCCGTGCCAGAAAAAAACAGGGCGCCCCGCTAATGCCTGCCGGTTCATGCTAATATCAAAACGCGATAAAGCGCTCAGCATCCCTGACCGTTCTTCTTCGGTGAGCGGCAATTCAAAACCGCGCGACTCGTACTGCCTCATTTGTGCTTTCGCAAGTTCCACGTAATTGCCAGAACCCATCATGACAGCAGCTGCTTTGATCCAAGGATGAGTCGTCAATGCGCCAAGCGTTGTAATGCCGCCCATTGATGTGCCGCCGACTGCCGGTTCTCCTGCTGTCAGACCGCGCTTATGCAGCTCCTCATGCAAAAACCCAAGTTCTTCAATCGAGGTCAAGACAATTTCCCAAAAGCGCAAGCTGATTTGCACCTCATCTTGCGCTTCATCCCGTTCTCCGTGAAGCAGGGCATCTGGCAAAATGACACGAATTCCTTTTTGGGCCAATTGCCAAGCGTAATGAAGATTATGTTCCTTAGCACTCGTGTGGCCATGGAGAAAAATAACAGTCGGCAATGTTCCGCCTAGATGACCTTCTGGTGTAATATGTAAAACAGGGATATGGCCCCACAATTCTTTCTCAACATTCATGCACTTCACTCCTTCCCCTAAATGCTACCAATTTTTTTCGGCACGTGCAAACCATCGGCTGCCGATCAGGTTTTTTTGACGGATGGGCAAGATTATCGCTAAACTGAGGAGAGATAGAAAGGAGCCGGATTACATGAAGCAACATTTAATCGTATTGGATCTGGACGGAACTTTACTGACAGATCAAAAAGACATTTCGACAAAAACCAAACACATTTTAAACAAAGCCAAACTAGCAGGGCATCAAATTATGATCGCTACTGGACGTCCTTATCGTGCTAGTGAAATATACTACCGCGAACTTGGATTGACTACTCCCATCGTCAATTTTAATGGGGCATTCGTCCATCACCCGAATGATGACCTGTGGGGCCTTCACCATACGCCGATCGGCTTGGACGTGGTTCATGAAGTGGTCGAATCTATGCATGATTTCGACTTCCATAATATCGTTGCCGAAGTACTCGATGATGTATACGTCCATCATCATGACGAGAAATTGATGGATATTTTCAGCTTTGGCGACCCGAGCATCACGACTGGCGATTTACGGAGCTATTTGAAAACCGACCCGACCTCCATTTTGATCCATGCGCCGTTCGAAAAAGTCCACGCCATCCATGAGCATTTATCGGCCGTGCACGCAGAAGTGATTGACCACCGCCGCTGGGGAGCGCCATGGCATGTCATCGAGATTGTTCGTTCCGGCATGAACAAGGCAGTCGGCATTGACCGTGTATCCAAATCACTCGGTATCTCAAAAGAACATATCATTGCTTTCGGAGACGAAGACAACGACTTGGAAATGATTGATTATGCAGGAGTCGGAGTAGCGATGGGCAATGCCATTGCCCCATTAAAAAACATCGCAAACGAAATTACCTTAAGTAATAACGAAGACGGCATTGCAGAACTGCTGATGGATCGTTTGAATTTAAAAGTATAAAAGGGGGATTACTTGATGAGATTATTTGCTGACAGTGCTTCAGATTTACCGAAAGATTTTTTTGAGCAAGAACAAGTCGTGTTGTTTCCACTGCGCGTCCATATCGGCGAAGAAGAATACGAGGATATCCGGACCATCGACTCGATGAAAGTGTATGACGCCATCCGCTCTGGCGTCCATCCGAAAACATCTCAAGCATCGCCGGAAGAAATGCTCAAGGCGTTCGAACAATTGGCGAAAGACGGCGAAGAAGGATTTTACATCGCATTTTCATCTGAACTATCCGGCACATATGCAACAGCAGTGATGGTGGCGGATCAAGTGCGGGAAGAACATCCGGACCTAAAGCTGACCATTCTTGATTCCAAAGCCGCTTCACTCGGCTACGGCTTGCTTGTCAAAGAAGCAACAAAACTGCGCAATGATGGCGAAAGCTTGGAAACAATCATAGAAAAAGTCCGCTTCAAGGCAGACCACCTCGAAAGTCTGTTCACCGTAGAAGATTTGGACTATATGGCCAAAGGCGGGCGCATCTCCAAAGGCAGCGCGTTTGTCGGCGGCTTGCTGAACATCAAGCCATTGCTCCATGTCGAACAAGGCAAACTGGTGCCGATCGAGAAATTGCGCGGCCGGAAAAAAGTCATTAAGCGCATGATCGAGTTGATGAAAGAACGCGGACAGGACCTGGACCAGCAAACGATGGCCATCAGCCATGCGGATGATGTGGAATTTGCCAATGCACTGAAAAAAGAAATCGAATCCGCATACCAGCCGAAACACATCGAGATCCATATGGTCGGATCTGTCATTGGCGCCCATACAGGGCCGGGCACGCTTGCATTATTCTTCTTTAACCAAATCGATTGAGGAGTGGACTCGCATGAAAAAAGTGATCATCGTCGGTGCAGTAGGCGGAGGAGCGACTGCCGCTTCGCAGCTGCGCTATTATGATAAAGAAATGGAGATCACCGTGTACGACAGGGATACAACGATGTCGTATGCTGCATGCGGAACGCCTTATGTGATCGGCGGCGTCATTGAAGAGGAAAGCTCGATTATCATGGCAACGCCCGAGCAATTTCAAGACAAGCGAAATATTGATGTATTGCTGGAACATGAAATCATCGAAATCCGCCGCTCCCAAAAACAAGTGCTCGTCCGCAATCTCGCAACGGGAAAAGAATTTACTGATTCATACGATGCATTGATCCTGTCACCAGGCGGCAGCGCCATAATGCCCGAAATTGACGGGATGGACGGACATGTCTTCTCCTTGCGCAGCTATGCGGATATGCAAGCGATACAATCGTTTATCGCTCGCGAAAAACCTTCCCATTGCGTTGTTTCCGGTGCTGGATTCATCGGTTTGGAAATGGCTGAAAACCTCAGTCATTTGGGGCTTGAAGTCGCTATTGTCCATAAGTCTGCTTCCATATTGTCTATTTTGGATGAGGATTTATCCAAGATATTGCAAAAAGAACTCTTGAGCCACGGAATCGATGTTTACACCGATGCGGTGATCGATAAAATTAATGGCAACACGCTCCATCTTTCGAATGGCAAGAAACTTGAAAGCGATTTAGTCATCATGAGCATCGGCTTGAAACCGAACACTTCCCTTGCTGAACAAGCTGGCCTCAGTATCGGCGTGACAGGGGGCATCCAGACCAATGACTTTATGCAGACGGACGACCCATTCATTTATGCGATTGGGGATGCCACGGAAAATGACGACTTTATCACAGGAGACCCGAAGCGCGTACCCCTCGCAGTGCCTGCACACCGACAAGCTTTTATAGCCGCACGGCACATTACCGGCAATCCGATAGCGAAAAAAGGCTTGCTCGGTACATCGATCTTGAAAGTGTTTGATTTGGATGCTGCGATGACCGGCTTGACTGAAACGCAAATCAAAGAAAAAGGACTTTTGGCAAAAACAGTCGTCCATATCGGAAATTCCAATGCAGGCTATTATCCTGATCACAGCAAATTGACCTTGAAAGTCCATTACAATCCGGAGACGAGGCAACTGCTTGGCGCTCAATGCATTGGCGGCAAAGGCGTCGACAAACGCATCGACGTATTGGCGACTGCCATATACGGAGGACTGACAATCGATGATCTGCAGGCACTCGAACTATGTTATGCGCCGCCATTCTCCTCACCGAAAGACCCCGTTAATATGATCGGTTATAAAGCGATAGAGTAAATTCCAGAAACCTAAAAGCCGCGTACAAGGAGATCTCCTTGTACGCGGCTTTTGTTATTGGACTTTGTTCGCTTGCTGCTTTTTCGCTGCTTCATCAGCTTTCCGCTGCTTGCCTTTTCTCCAGACAAACCAAAGGAAGCCCATAAAGACCAGATACATCACTGCAAGAGTGGCGACATAGGCCATATTCAATCCTCTTTTTTCAGTGATATGGTAAGTTTCCACAAGTTCACGGTCCAAGGTTAAGCGGTATTGTCCTTGATCGTTCGGGCGCACTATATCATTTTCGAACAAACCACGAAGCTCCATGCCTTCCCCGATTATGTCTTGATCGAGTGTCAAATTTTTTGTAACCGAAGAGTTGTTGATGGCAATAATCCATCCCTCTTCTTCGTTCGAGCGTTTATAAACCATCCAGCCGTCTTCTTCATGAAGCATTTCAAGCTCTCCAGTGCGCAAGGCTTCAGAGGAATTGCGCAATGAATTCAAATTCGCGATGTAATCGATCAACTCTTTTTCTACCGCTTTGTCCAAAATTTGGTGCGATTCCGGTACTGCTTGCCCGTTCATCGCAGTTTCCGAACCATATTGGACGACTGGAATTCCCGGCATCGTCAACAATTGGGCAAACAACATACGCCAGCGTGTCGGCGGATAGCCTCGTGATTCCACAATGTCCGCAGTAAAACGCGCGCCGTCGATGGAATCCGTCTGGATCAAGTTGCCGGCGGACTGCTCCAACAAGTCCGGCAAGGCACTCAACGGTTGATCAAAGACGCGGTAGCTATTGCGCAACTCTTCTTCTATTCCTGGCTGCACGACAGCATCAAAGCCTGGCAATGCCTCCATTTCCGCATCGGCCAATACATAAAAATCGCCGTCTTGTTTAACGGCAGCGGAAAACTGTTCAACAAATGCCGGACTCAATTCTTCTGACTGGCGCAAACGCACCCCATCAATCGGATAGTCTGTACGGAACTGCTGGAACATTTCAATCAATGCTTGCTGCACTTCGCCATTGCCTGTATCAAGTGCGATTGTTCCATCGCCATTTTCCGAAAACCATTCCGGGTTGGATGATGCCCAATTATGCTCTTCGCTTAAAGTTTGTGTCGGCAAATCGACAATGATTTTCAAGTCGTCAGAATGGGCAGTCTCGATTAGCGACTGGAATTCGTCGGATGTACCAAAATGGCGTTCTAAATTAGCGTAGTCAATCACTTGCTTGCCATCGTAACTCGCTGTCTGGAATACACCGCCGATCGATAGCACAGTGAAGCCCATATCACGCACATGGCCGATCTCACTTTCCATTCCCGCAAAGTCTCCGCCGCTGAATGTTGACGGATCCGTCGCATCCACTTCATAATCATTGTCAATCAGTTTATTAAAATAGCGGTCCACTAAAGCATCGTAAATGCTTTCATCTTCAATCGTGCGGGCCTCTTCAGCCGACACTGCGCCAAAAGATGGCCACAATAAGGCCGCTGCTATTGCCACAATCATACTTTTTCTTTTCAAGTCGGTCTTCCTCCTTCAATGAGGTCAAGTTGCTAGTCACCCGGTCTATTTTATCAAACTCCCTTGGCCGCCGCTATGTCTAGTTCGTGACAGCAAGTTAGTTCGTTGGGAGTTTCGTCTAAACTGTGAAGTACGGTTAACGGCCTTATCCATATACACATACAAAATCCTATCAAAAAACTCCCCTCCCACCATCTGCTGATGCCGATGATGAAAAGAGAGTTTGGTTTACACATTATGCAAAGAAATTGAAACCGATCGGCAATTTAAAGCCCAGGAACATCGTTGCGAGCAAGAACACTACAAACAAGGCCCAGAACAAAGTGACCGGTTTTTGTTTTTTACCGCGGACGAGCACCATTTCCATCATGCCGATGGTCAATAGGCCGAATAGGAATTTCAGGCCGTAAAGCATTGCATCGTATGAAGAATGCGCAATGAATAAAGTCAAGCCTGTAATGATGATCAAGACGTAAAGCAATCTTGTGACCATGTGGAGAATTTTGCGCCCTTTGCTCTCGCGCTGCATAAATGCTGCAACGAGGAAAAGGATGACGCCCAGCACCCAAACGGTAATGTGTAAATGTGTTGTATCAGTTAGAAATCCCAAAAGCTCACCTCATTTAATATAGTCCCCTCAAGTTTACCACAAGCAGGACGGTGAAAAGGGATTCATCCTTATGACAAATGTGTGACGAGTGTCCCGATTGATTGAATCGACACTTTGATCGTGTCGCCGGCTTTCAAAAATTTTGGCGGTGTAAAGCCTTTTCCTACACCTGCAGGAGTGCCGGTCAAGAGTACATCACCTGGCTCGAGCTTTACAGAACGTGAAACTTCCGCGATTAAATCATCGACGCGGCGGATCATGTTTTCAGTATTGCCATTTTGGCGGACTTCGTCATTCACTTTTGTGACAATCGATAAATTCTGCGATTGTGGAATTTCATCTTTCGTGACGAGGTAAGGTCCCATCGGGCAGGACCCCGGCAAACTTTTGCCTAGGAAGTATTGCTGATGCTTCTCCTGCAAGTCGCGCGCTGTCAGATCGATGGCAATCGTGTAGCCAAACACATAATCGTAAGCCATCTGTTTTGGAATCTTGTATCCAGCCTTTCCGATGACTACAGCGAGCTCGCCTTCGTAGTCATACGAATCTGTCACATCTGCGTGTGCTGAAACCGTCTCTTCGTCAGCTGCAATGCTATTGGCCGCTTTTGTGAAAACGACCATTTCAACAGGAGCCTGTCCGCCCATTTCTTCAGCATGGTCCGCATAGTTTTTACCGATGCAAATAACATTTTTCGGCGGTTTCGGAATCGGTGCAAGCCATTCGATTTCTGAATAAGAGTGTTTGAATTGCTCAGGGCTTTCCGATTGGACAGCCGCTTCCGTCAATTTGCGGATCTGTTCCACAAACTCCATCCCTTGCGACACTCCGTCAATCAGCTTTTCCGGAAACTCCGGCAACACATTCAGCTGCTCTTGGATAGCGAGGACATCCCACACGGCTTCTTCTTTTTTTACTTTTGGTCCAAAACGTTCTTCACCTTGAAAGCGGAACGATAGAAGTTTCATTCATCAAACACTCCTTTTCTATGATTGCATTCATTATACACATTCATCGTTTTGAATTGTTGCTTTTTTCAAAATTATTTCCGTAAGTCCATCGGCGCCACAGCATTTCGAGGGGGCCCCGTTGGAATTTAGCGAACCATAATTCTGCAAAAATCAATTGGATGGCAAAGATGCCGAGTGCGATTAAAGTTCCGGTCAACAAATCAACTTGGCCATATAATCCAAAGCCGAATGAATAAAAGATCATTGTCGCAAGAATCGATTGGGTGATATATGTCGTCATCGACATTCTGCCGACCTTGATCAACGGCGACATTGCTTTTCTAAAGCCAGCTGCCTGCGACATTAAGGCGATAACGGCTGCATAGCCGATTGCGACGAGCGGCCCGCCGAATATTTCCTGGACGTATTGAAAGGCATAGTTTTTATCAAACAAATAAGGAAAGGATTTCAGCAGCAGGCCGACTGATAATGTGCTGATTGCAAGCACCATCCATGTTTTTCTCTTGTCAGCGGCCATTTCAATCAGGCGCCATTTAGCCGCCGCTGCACCGACCATCATCAATGGCAAAATAGTGATGACCAAAACGATAAAACTGAACGGATTATTGACATAGTACCAATCCGTTAGCCGGCGGCTGAAAATTTCAACGAAGCTGCCGGATTGATAAGCCGTAATCGACCGCTCTGCCTCTTGGTAGCCGATGTAAATATTCGGGTCCACCATGACTGCCATAAACATGATCGCGGTAAACAATAAATGTGGCAGTGCATAGAGCAGTACGCCAAGCCCCAGCAGCCATCCTGCTGGCAAGCGCAACATGCCAATGAGCAGCAGGCCCATAATGGCGTAAGTAATCAAAATATCCCCGTACCAAATCAAGAACGCATGGACAATACCGAATGCCAGGAGCACCAATAGGCGTTTAACAGCGACGGGCATAAAGGGCTGTCCGATTTTCTCGGCCTTCAAAAACTGCATCATCAGGCCATAGCCGAAGAGCATGGCAAACAGCGGATAAAAACTCGCTTGGACGAATATATCTAAGCCCGTAAAGATCGCTTGATCCGTGTTGCCGCTGAACCATTTGTACGGATCGATATAAGACAACGGGGTATGAAATGCCAACATATTGATGAGCAAGATACCGAGAAGTGAAAATCCTCTCATCAAGTCGATGGCTTCCACCCGTTCATGTAAAGATATTGGCTGTAATCTCAAAATAATCCCCCTAAACTTCCACTTCATCGCTGGTGGAGAACAAATACAAAATACGTTGTTTAACCGGTATGCGCAAAATCGCTTCGACAGCTTCCTGATAAACCGAAAGTTGAATGCTATAGCGCTCTTTCATCGTGGCTGGAATGTCACCCATTTGGCGCGTCTGATCAGTTTTATAGTCCAGCAGAACCCATTCCCCATTTTCCAAGAACAAGCAATCGACGATCCCTTGAACAATTTGATGGTCCCCGTCCTCATCGGCTCGCGCATAGGTGAAAGGAACTTCCCTTTTAATCTCCTCCGCATTCAACAGGCGTTGTGCCGTTTTGCTGTGGAAGAACGCTTCGACTTCTTCTGCTCGGACCGCCTGCGCTTCTTCTGGCGTAAGGATTTCACGGCCAACCAATTCATCAAGGAAAAGCCGGATTTCATCCAATGTAAGGCGCCGCTCAAGCGGCAAATGCTGCATGACTGTATGGACGGCAGTACCGACGTCTGCTGCCGATAGTTTGCGGTCCATCAAAAAGTCAGGTCGGTGAGGCGTTGCTTTTTGCGCTTTCGGCTGGAAATTCTGGAGGAACGACTCGGGTTCATCCAAGCGCTGCAATAGTTGCAGGCGCTTCATTTCGGTAACGGACTGCTTAGAACGCTTGTCGACAGCACGCTGATGAGGATAGAGGAAGTCAAAACGTTCGTGAACAGATGCACTCTCTTCACTCGACTCTGGATGATCCTGATGAGCATCGAGCAGCAGCGGTGGCTCTTCTAAAGAGCGAGTTTCCACAATGTCGATCTGGAAGCGGGAATGATGATCCATAACATCGCCACCGGTGTGCAGTTCGCTTGCATCCGGATGCCTGGCTATAGCAGGACCGATCCAGTCCAAATAGGATTTGGCACGAGAACGCTTGAAATCAGGCAGCAAGAGCTCGCCTGTGGCGGTTTTCCATTTTTCGAACAAGCGGTCGATTTCTTTAACCGATGCCGTCAAATACAATTTTTCTTTTGCACGGGTCATTGCCACGTACAAGACGCGCATTTCTTCGGCCCTCATCTGCAATTGCTTCATTTCTTTGACCGCAAGATAAGGCAGTGAGGTATATTCGAGACGTGTATCGGGATTCACCGCTTTCACTGCGAGCCCATAGTGCTGATCGAACAAATATGGTTTATGGAAGTCCATTTCATTGAATTGACGTCCCGTTCCAGCAAAAAAGACGATGGGAAACTCGAGCCCTTTGGATTTGTGGACCGTCATGAGCCGGACCACGTTTTCTTTTTCACTTAAGGATTTCGCCGTTCCTAAATCATCTCCGCGCTCACGCATGCGGTCGATAAAACGCAGAAAGCGGAACAAACCGCGGAACGCTGTTTTTTCGTATTCCAGCGACCGGTCATGGAGTGCACGCAAATTCGCCTGCCGTTGTTTGCCATTCGACATGGCACCGACCATTTCGTAATAATTCGTATCCATATAAACTTTCCAGACTAATTCAGATAGCGAACCGCGGCGTGCCAAGTTCCGCCATTGCTCTAAATTGTTTGTGAAGCGGCGAAGCTTAATGCGTGTGGCTTCATCCATCGAACCGATGCGGATAAAAGCCTTTAGCGCATCATAAAATGTCCCTTTCGGATCGGCAAGCCGGATCGCAGCAAGTTCATTCTCCTGCAAACCGAAAAACGGAGCACGGAGCACGGCCGCAAGAGGGATATCCTGATATGGATTATCGATGACGCGCAATGTGTTGAGAATGATCATAACTTCTAACGCATCGAAATATCCGCCATTCAGTTCGGCATACAGCGGGATTCCAGCCATTTTGAATTCATCGGAAAAATCTCCCGACCAGGTCATCGATCGCATCAATACGACAATGTCGCGGTATTCAAGCAACCGTTCCTGTCCGTTCCATGGATCATGCACAGTGGCTCCCGAATCCATAAGATGCCTGATTTTTTTGGCAATCCAACGGGCTTCCCATTGGGATTTATCCATCTCAATATCCGCCTCTGACTGCTCTTCATCTGTTTCCGGTTCGTGGATGAGCGTCAAACCGATCGGCACATCCTGGTCCGGATAAGGGGCTTTCGGCTTTAATGCCGCGTCTTCATCGTAATCAATCTCGCCGACACGTTCGCCCATGATTTGTGAAAATAAATAATTGGTGCCATCTAGTACTTCTTTGCGGCTCCGGAAGTTGGCATTCAAATCGATGCGTAACCCCGTTCCTTCCGCTTGGCGGCTAAAACGGGCGTACTTGCCGAGAAATAACATCGGCTCCGCCAGCCGAAAACGATAGATCGACTGTTTGACGTCGCCCACCATGAATAAATTGCCGTCTTGTTCCGAACCCGATTTGACGAGATTCAATATTGTTTCTTGGAGCATGTTCGTGTCCTGGTATTCATCGACCAACACTTCCTTAAAACGTGTCCGGTAATCCATGGCGATTGCAGATGGTTGGCCGTTGTCGCTCAATACTTCCAGCGCATAATGCTCCAGATCCGAGAAATCCACCAAGCCACGCTCTATTTTCAATGCATGGTAATCTTGTGCAAACTTCTTTGTTAAATCGACCAAAGTCCTCATAAGAGGCGCCATATCTCGCATTTCCTCCAATAACCGATGCGGTGCACGGGTAAAATAGCCATCCTTTACATCATTGAAGAGTTTTTTTGCTTCATTTCTGCGTGCTTTCGCTTGTTCTGCCAGTTGGGGATCGCAAGAATCTTTTTTAACTGCAGCAAGCCGCTCCCATTGAACATTGCGCGCATAACTATGAAGCGAAGACCAGGACTCATCCAATGCATCGATTGCCGCACGGATCAAAGTGGCATCCATGCGGAGATTTTCTTCCAAGATAGCAGGGCCATCCGGCTGAGTCGCCAACTCCCATCCTTCATCCAGCAAATCGAGCGCCGCTTCAAAACTATGTCGTATCGTCATTTTTAAATCTGCCATGAATGGCAAGTCATCAATTGATGCCCCCTCTGGCACATCGTAAAGCTTCGGCAGCTGTTCGAGCCAAAGGTCAGGGTCTGGATGGACACGCGAATAATCGTAAAGCTTGCTCAATAAAATTTCCATCGCCTGATCGCTGCGGTCGGAAGTAAAGCTATCCGCCAAACGGTATACACTTTCACGGTCCGATCCTTCATATGCATCTTCAAGCACCGCCTCCATGACATCGTCACGCAACAATGCGGCTTCGGTATCTCCTGCAATACGGAAGCCTGGATCGATTTCAAGCAAGTAGGCGTATTGCTTGACCACCTGCAGGCAAAAAGAATGCAAAGTGGAAATTTGCGCTTTGTTGATCAAGCGCAATTGCTTTTTTAAATGTGCAGATGCGGGCTGCGCTAGGACCGCTTCTTCCAAAGCAGCGGACATCCGGTGACGCATTTCAGCAGCAGAAGCGTTGGTGAATGTAACGACGAGCAATTCGTCGACTGAAACAGGATCTTGTTCATCGAGTACTTTTTCGATCATTCGGTTGATCAGCACCGCAGTTTTTCCTGAACCCGCTGCCGCAGATACTAGCATGTCTTGGCCCTTTGCCCAAATTGCCTGCCATTGCTCATCAGTCCATGTCACATTATTCGGTTTTTGCGGAATCATCAGCACTCAACTCCTTGCGAATTTTCTCCACTGCCTGTTCGGAACTCAATACCGGTAGTTTACGGTAAGTTTGATCCGGATCACTTGGGTCAAACTGACACACAGCACGGAAATTGCAAAACTGACACGGTGTATGGTCTTTCAAGCGATATGGCTTGACCGCAGTATTGCCGTCGAGGATACCATTCCCCGCAGATTCATGCTGCTTGCGGACATATTTGCGGATGATTTCCATATCATCTTTGTCAACGGTTTTCGACGAGCCTTTTGACACCGATCCGTTTTTATTGAGTCGAACGGGAATGACATTTGAGTAGCCATCGATTCCACTGTCCATCGCCTGGATGATTTCCGGATCTTCCACGACAAGGCCGTTCATCTTGAATGATTTGGACAGTTCTTCTTCCAGTTCTTCAGCAGTCAACAGCTTGGTCAGCTTCAGCATCGGGTTGTGCATATGGAAATACAGCACGCCCGCTGGCTCCGCCTGTTGCCCCAACCAGCGCTGGGAGTGGGTGAGCGCCACGTCCAGATAGGTGAAGGTCTGAAGCGCCAGCCCGTGATACACTTCACCTAAATCCAGGCCTTGTTTCGATGATTTGTAATCGACAATGCGCAAATAAGGCTTTCCGCCGATATCCGTCGAATCGATGCGGTCGATGCGCCCGCGCACATCCATTTTCCGGCCTTTCTTCAATGCGATGCTGAGTGGTGGGATGGCTTCTTTCGTACCGAATCCAACTTCTAGCGCAATCGGCACAAATCCCGAAACCTGCGCATGTTTGCTTAGCATGAAGGCGGTCTGCCGGATGATGCCTTCGAGCTTGTACTGGATATAGCGATAGCGATGCGAACTTAGCAGAATTTGATTGACGAAATAAGGCGATAATTGCTCGATTGCCTGTTTCGCCAAATCCGTGCATTGTTCTTTGCTCAATGATGACCACGAAACTCCGAGACGCATTACTTCATCTGAAATCCATTTAATAGCGGCATGGAATAAATCGCCCATCGCCGGTGCAGCCAAACGGTATTGGCTGCGTTCTTCCAATTTCAATCCATACGCCGCATAATGAGCAAACTCACAGCTATGATACGTTTCGATGCGCGATACGCTCGAAGCAATCGGCGCACCGTACAAAGACTCTGCTGTCGGTTCGTTTAGCTGTTCTGCGCGGTTCGGCTTTAACGGCTTGAAGATTTGGTCGATGATCGACGACCATAACGGGTCTTCCCGGTAATAATCGAGCACTGCCCGCCATTGTTCCGTCAACTCGCCGCCTCTGATTTGTGCCGCCAGATGTGCCAAGGTCGCTCTCGGATGGGAGATATATTCCAATGCATCGGCTTCATGCAGTTCTTCGGGACCTATCGCTGCAAGCTTCGGTTCAATTTGAAACAAATCCGCGATTTTCTTTATATACAAAGACGGCAATAATGCCTTGCCTTCTTCATCTGCAATCGGGTACGAAATGGTCAGCACATCCGATGCAGATGAAAACGACCGATAGGCCATATATGTTTCGTCCATCAGGCGCATCCTGGAACTTGGAGCAAGTTCAATGCCGATTTTTTGGAACCAGTCCCGCTCCGCGTCGGTCAACAGCCCTTCGTGTTCGATGCGCTGCGGCAAAACGCCGTCATTCGTGCCGATCACAAAAACCGATCGGATATCCATCAGTCTTGCAAGGTCCATTTTTGCTACTGTCACTTGGTCCAACGATGGCGGAATGCGTGAGAATTCCAGCGTTTCGAATCCTTCGTCCAATATGCGCGCAGCGGTTTGAAGTTTCATTTCCTTGTCGCCGAACATCAAGACGAACTGATCGAGTACACCGATCCATTGGTTCCAGGCTTGTTCATGTTCCGTCGCTGCGAGCAACTGGTGATTCGCTTCTTCACGATCTTTCAATGTTTGAATTTTCGCATAGACATCCAACTCTTCGACAAATTGGAACAGCGCTGTCGCGAAATCACGGCCATTCACACATTCATCTAGATGGGATTTCAAGCGGACAAGGGGCTCCCTTACTACATCCCTTACTGTCTGCAGCTCCATTTGCAGCGCCAATTCTTCGTCCGTCTGAATCCCGGAATGGAATTCCAGTCCTCGGTATTTTTTGTAAATCCAGCGCTTCTCATCAAACCAACGCTCTCCGTAAATGCCATTGGCGAGCACGAAGTTTTCAAGTTGATCGCCGCGTTCCCGCCACCTGGCGATATTGCCCTCCGGAAAAAACAAATCCGTTTTCAGCGCGCGGAACACCGGTTCATATGAATAGTTGGCGAGAACCGACTCGAGTGCCGAGCGTGTAAATTCGATAAGCGGATGGTGTAGCATTGATTTTTTCTGGCTGATGAAATAAGGAATATCATACTGCGGGAAAATCGTGTTGATCAGTTCATCATAGACTTCCGGCTGTCTATAAAGCACAGCAATGTCCTTATAGCGGTATCCGGCCATCAACTGCGCTCGGATAGACCGCGCAAGTGCATGGACTTCCGCACGCCGGTTGGACGCTTCGACTAAAACGACTGCCCCTTGTCCTTTTGTAGATGGCGCAGGAAACGACTCGAAATGGCGTTCTAGGTGCATCAGTTCCGGATTGGCGAAACGCTTGGGCTGCTGCAAATAAACGTCAGGCTCCAATTCAATTCCTTCGGCTGCTGCCATTTCCGTCAAGCGCTGTGCAGTCACTGCTGATTGATGAAACAGCGACTGTTCGTCCTGTGGGTTGCTGTGTGCATCCATCGGCAAGATGATGGACACCGATTTGCTGTATTTCATTAGCTCCACAATGATTTGGAATTCACGCGCCGTGAAGCTAGTGAAGCCATCAATGTAAATGGCAGACTTTTTCATCATGTCGGAGTGGCGGATTTTTTCGCTCAACAAACCGAGATGACCTTCGGAATCGACGAACACTTTGCCTAAGCGGCGGTCGATTTCAAGCAAAATCAGCTCCAAATCTGCTGCTTTGTCTTGCAGTGTTCTCGGCGCACCTGCTTGTTCAAGCGACGAGCGGATGCTGCCGAGTTCTTCGCAATCGATGCAATAACGGGAGAATTCTTTAATCAATTGTTCGATCTGGTCTGTAAATCCCCGTTTCCCGGCAGCTCTTTTAAATAATTGGAAGTCTGCTTTATGTTCTTCCAGCAGACTGCGAATCAGCATGCGGTATCCGAAACTATCAATTTCTTTGCGGCTAATGCCCCCAACTTCCTGCAATACACGCCAAGCAAGACGCTTAAACGTCACCGCTTGGGCGCGGATCATGCCATTCATGCCGAACCCTGCAGACAAACTGTATTCTGTGGAAAACGACATTTGATCCGGTACGATCAGAAAAATCGGATCTCCAACTGCATGATCTTTCAAACTCTCAACAATTTCCTCTTGAACAAAACGGGTTTTCCCAGTGCCTGCTCGCCCGTATACAATTCGTAAAGACATCCAACCCCTCCTCATACGGAACATTTGTTCTTATTGTATCTCATTTTCCGCTAAATGGCGAAAATCCAATTAGGATAATGTTTCTTTTTCTCGCTCTTCTTTTGCCCGCCGGAAATCGGCTTCCACTCTTTTGTTGAGGCGCTTCTCAAGGATTTTGCCGACCACATACAATAGCACGATTACGGCAATGACGATTCCCGTGCGGACAGGCTGCGTGAATAATGCACGAATATCATAGCCGACATAGGAAATGGTGAACACCATGACAAACTTTCCAGCCATCAAGGTCAGCAAATAATACTGGCGGCTAATATTCGATAATCCTGCCACCAAGTTTACCAAGGCCGATGGTGTAAAGGGGAAACACAGCAACAAAAATAGCGGCCCGAAGCCGTTGCGCTCGACCCAATGAATGAGCCTCTCTACTTTTTGGTGGCGAGTCATGAAGTTCATGAAACGCGCTTGCCCGTATTTGCGGATCAATAAGAAAACCGTATACGATCCTGCGACTGCCCCTGCCCATGACAGCAAGAAACCAAGCCATAAACCGTAAGCTGTCGCGTTAGCAAAAACGAAAACGAACAGCGGCAAAAACGGCAAAAAGGACTCAATGAACGGCAGCAAAAAGCCGATAAACGGGCCGAATGCGCGGTACGATTTTGTCAATTCAACAATGTTTTCCATAGTAAAAAAATCCATCATAGTCTCATTCCCTTTAATAGCGCGATTTTTCAAAAATGTATTCATAAAATAAGGAAAATATATGCTATGCTATTATAATTACTTTACACTCTTTCTCCCAGTTTGGAAAAGAGAAATACTTTCATCAAAAGGAGCGAGAAAAATTGCAGGAACACGGATTTACATCTGGGCTGAAAGCCGGTGCCAGCATCGCCATCGGTTATTTCCCGGTAGCGTTGACGTTTGGCTTGCTGGCAAAAACAACCGGGCTATCGCTTATCGAAGCGACAGCTATGAGCATATTCGTTTTTGCCGGTGCTGCCCAGTACATATCTCTATCCCTCATTACAGCAGGGGTTCTTCCCGCGCTTATCGTGGTCAATACGTTCATCGTCAATATCCGGCACTTTTTGATGACCGCAGCATTGAATGAAAAGATGCAGCCCGATGCACGCTGGAAAAAAGCGCTTTATGCGTTCGGCATTACCGATGAAACCTTCACCGTGCTCGCCACGCAAAAGGGAGAGAATATCCGCACTTCTTTTGCTGCTGGAGTCATCATCATTGCCTATGGCAGCTGGGTCAGCTTTACGGCAGTCGGCCATTTGATCGGTGCCAGCCTGCCGCCATTCTTGCAAGCCTCCATGTCGATTGCGCTTTATGCGATGTTTGTCGGCTTGCTTGTGCCGTCCATGAAAGGCAACCGAAAAGTCGTTAGCTTAGCTTTGATTGCCGCTTTATTCAATTCATTATTTTATTTTACGGGCTGGCTGTCGACCGGCTGGGCGATCATGGTGTCTACACTCGCTTCAGCTATCCTCATTGAATTGATTTCACGGAAAGGAGTGTCTGCCTAATGGGCGCATGGTTTTGGTGGATGATAATCGGCATGGCCCTTGTTACTTATATTCCACGCGCGATTCCGTTAACCTTTTTGGAAGGCCGTGAATTGCCGGAACCTGTACAGAATGTATTGAGAAATATCCCTTACGCCGTTTTGGGTGCATTAATCTTCCCAGCGGTGCTGTTTGTCCAGGACAATATTTGGTTCGGCATAATCGGTGCAATCTCTGCATTTGCCATCGCTTTTACCGGAGCCAATGTCATTCTAGTCGTGCTCGGGACAATTGCCATTTTATCCGTATATGGACTTTGGATAGGATAACAAAAAAAGCCGTCACTCATTCTCATGAGCTTCGGCTTTTTTTCGTTTATGATACATATTGCTCGCATACCAGAATCCGGCTGTTAAAGAAGCCGCATTGACGGCGAATAACAGCCAAGTATGGGTAAATCCTGCATAAACTGCTGCTGCAATGAGCGCTACTGTCAAAATCAATGCAACGATGTGGTTATAGGTCACTCGCGTGAACAACACTACCAGCAATGCAGGCACAAACAGTGAAAGAAAAAATTTAGTTACCATCGACTCCATATATTTCTCCCCCTACTCGACAATCAATAGTCCCAGGCGGTGGTGGTCATGGCGGAACACAACATGCTGGCGCAAACGAACTTCCAGGTTATGGTCGATCACTTCAAGGCGGCAATGAGCTGCGTTCAGTTGAATCGCTTCGTACAGTTCGGTTTCGTTCGTGACGATTGTGCCATTTACTTTGCGGATGATTTCCCCGCGTACAAGTCCCATCTTTTGCGCTGGAGATCCAGGAAGCACGTCGATGATCATCACTCCTTGCGCTTGCGGCGTCACTGCGTAGTTGCCACTGCGTTCTTTTTGAGCATAATACAATGAAACGATCAAACGGCTAACTGCGCCTAAAGCTAATGCGATAGCCGCCATTGGAAGCCACACTAAACCAATCAACGCCAGAACAACCGTCAAGACGGACACCCAAGCAATAGACTTGGCGATTTTCGGATATAAATACACGGGCAATGTGCGGTGGCTGCGACCTTGGAAGCCGAAGACAAACGGGAATAAAATAAATGAAAATGCCGTTTCGCCAATCGGCAATTGCGGCCAATATGGTGCGTAGTCAGAAACCATTTCACCCGGCACGATCAGGATTACCGGAAGCAGCCAAAGGCGGCGTGAAATATAAGCAGCAGCGCGCAAACCTCGCGAAGATTTATGCAAGCGTGGCGAAGCGGCGGCGGCTGCAGCTTTTTCCACCATGCGGCTCTCTATAAACAAAACCACACCGGTGATCAAGGCGACCGGAACGAGCCAGCCGGTCGATAATTCACGGCCTGTCATTTCAACCAAACCAAGGTTGACATTCCAACCGTTGGATTGAAACAGCCAAACGATAACAGCGGCTGCTCCTGCCAAATAAACGAATGAAGCGGCATGATAGAAGCCGGTCAACATGACAACGACGCTGATGATGCTGAGCGCAATCAGCCATTCCAACGGCACGACCAAACCGGCTGCGAGGATAATGGCTGACAAAATGATGGCTGCCAGCAATCCATCTTTTAACAAGCGCTTGAATTCAGTTCCGCCGTAAACAATCCGGGTCCGGAAAATACGACGCTCCTTTTTCACGCGGAAATATCCAAGCATCGTCGCAGCAAATAATGCGACGTAAAAAACAGGGTTAAGAAAAAACATGGCGATTGCCATCAACAAATCCGTTAACACTCTACTGACACCATCCTTAAGCTAAATGTATAAAGCAAGTAATTCCTTGTCGTCATATATGGCGTTTCGACATATAGCTTATCTTTGCGAACCTTTTTAAACTTCTGGCTCCCCCACTAATGGAAATAGGAATAAAAGAAGACCCATTCATCAACAACCATAAACAAACTTATCTTTCATTGTACCAAAGATATAAGGATAGCCCTACACCTTTTTCAATCAATCGAACGCAAGCGCCAGCTGTTCCAGGATATCTTCTATCCCTTCGATGCCCGCAGACAACCGGACGATGCGCTCGTTGACGCCAATTTTTTGTTTTTCTTCGGCGGACAGCGCACGGTGAGATGTGCCGAACGGATAGGAAACCGTCGTTTCAACACCGGCTAGCGTCGGGACGATTTTAATCCATCCGAGTGAAGAGAAGAATTTAGAGACATCTGCTGACTCCGGCAATTCGAACGAGACGATTGCGCCTTTTCCTGGATACCAGACCCGTGCTTTATCCTGCAAGAAATCTGCGATAGCCTGTGCATTTGCTGTTTGTTTCTCCATGCGCAGCGCCAAAGTTTTTATGCCGCGTATTGTCAGCCATGCTTCGAAAGGGCTCAAGTTCATGCCGAGGTTGACGACGCGTTTGGTCGCCTCATCGATCAAGGCCTCATCACCCACCAAGACACCGGAAGTGACGTCACTATGGCCGCCGAGGTATTTTGTTGCACTATGTACGACCAAATCCGCCCCTTGGCCATATGGCGTAAACGTGTAAGGTGTAGCAAAAGTATTATCGATCATCACTTTGACGCCGTAATGTTTTTTCAGTTGCGCCAATACATCTATGTCTTCAATGCGTAAAAACGGATTGGTGATCGACTCACTGACGATGAGTTTCACTTCGGGATAATCGATCAAAATTTGTTCCACATTGCTGAGTTGCGCAAAATCGGCAAAATGCACGGTAATTCCAAGACGCTCCAATTCTTCTTTCAATAGATGGAAGGTTCCGCCGTACACATCTTCAGCAGCCAACACATGGTCTCCTGAGCGCACGACAGCTAAGATTCCAGCAAGTATCGCCGACATCCCCGAAGATGCCGCAACACCTCTCGGAGCACCTTCTAACACGGCCACCGTTTGGCCAAGCGCATCGGTGTTCGGATTCGCTGTCCGGGTATACAAATATGTTCCGTTTCCTTCATAATAGCCTTCCAACTCCTCCAGTGATGAAAAAGAAAACGCAGAGCTTTGGTAAACCGGCATGACTTTCGGTCGAATGATCCGCTCTTCCATCGTAGCTGTATGAACTGATTTTGTTTCGATTGTTGACATTAAAATTCCCCCTTATCTATTTCTTCTATAAATCCATTCATCATTTCCTCATTCATCGGCCCGACAATCTTGTGCCGGACTATGCCTTCGCGGTCGATGACGTAAGAAGTCGGAATCGAAAACGCTTGATACAGTGCGCCGATTTCGCCATCTACATCCATGGGAATCGGAAAGCTCAAAGCATACTCTTCGACAAAATTCTCAATCGTCGATAATCCTCGGTCTTCTGTCGTCAGATTGACGGCCACCACTTCCACATCATTATCTTGCTGATTCTCATAAAAGTCTTGCATATGAGGCATTTCTGCACGGCATGGCGGGCACCAGGTGGCCCAAAAGTTAAGGATGACCGCTTTTCCCCGGTAATCCGATAAACGCATCTGTTCTCCTGTAAGAGTCGTCAATTCAAAATCAGGAGCCGCTTCACCTCTCGCTAAGCCTTCATCTGTCGGCAGGAAATCAACATTGCTGCCAAGCGCCATATTATTCAATGCCCGTTCTTCCCGCTGGTTATCGATGACCGCCCAGACAGCAAGAGCGATAATAACAATAGCTACTGTCAGAAGCACAATCATTTTCTTCGACATTTATTTCACTCCATTCAAACTCCATCATACGATAAACCAGTTGTTTCTAGCCAGTAAATTCGCACAGCTCATCTATGGAAACTGCAGGTAAACAAAAAGCCGTCAAGGACGCTCCCGCAGTTCCAGTAAGCTGAAACTACGCGACAACGCCTTGGCGGCTTTATGGCAATTAATAAGACAAATAATTGGCTGGATTCACTGCATTGCTGCGTGAACCGTTCCAAGTTCCTACATGGATTTCAAAATGCAAATGCGGCCCCGTCGAACGGCCCGTGTTGCCCATTCCGCCGATATACTGGCGTTGATCCACTTTTTGACCGACTGATACCGCAATGGAATTCAAATGCGCATATACTGTCGCATATGCCTGGCCATTGATCGAGTGGTTGATGATGATGACATTGCCATAACCGCCCATCGAGCCTGCAAATGATACAAATCCGCCAGCGGATGCAACGATTGGCGTACCTGGGCTATTCGCAATATCATAGCCTAGGTGTGATTCATGGCCATCCCCGATATCGCGTCCGCCAAATCCAGATGTATGGCGTCCTGCTGCCGGCATAACAAAATTTGCTGTCGTTTGCACGACAGGCGCAGGAGTTGAAGCAGGTGCTGCGGCTGGTGCCGGTGTTGGTGTCGGAGCCGGTGTTGCCGCTGCTTTTGGAGCAGCAGCTTTCACACTTGCCGCCGCTGCTGCCTTATCGGCTGCTGCCTTATCGGCTGCTGCCTTGTCGGCTGCTGCTTGTTCGGCTGCTGCACGCTCGGCTGCTGCTTTTTCTGCAGCTGCACGTTCAGCTGCCGCTTTCTCTGCAGCGGCTTTTTCAGCTGCCGCTTTTCGTTCTGCTTCAGCAATACGTGCATGTTCAGCCTCTGCTTGCTTCGCAAGCTCTGCCATGCGTGATTGCTGGCCCATGATTTGTTTCTCCACAGCTGCACTTACTTCGAGCGCTTCTTCATGCTGCGCTTCTAAATCGGATTTTTCATTAGCTAAACGGGCTTGTTCAGCTTCCATATTCTTTTTCAATCCAGCTTGTTCTTTCTTCTGTCCGTCTAAAGAAGCTTTCAAGCTCTCCAATTCCACACGGCGTTCTTCTTGAGAAGCCAAAATCGTTTCAACCGCTTCTTTTTTAGCTGCTAAGTCTTTTTTATCTGCTGCTTGTTCGCGCATAATGTCACGGTCAGCTTCCATTAAGGTGTTGACTGCTGAGAAACGGTCGATGAAATCTATAAAGCTGTTGGCGCCTAAAAGGACATCTATGTACTCGACTGAACCCCCGCTAAGTTGAATCGCACGTGCCCGCTCTTTAAGCAATTCGGTACGTTCATCAATTTTTCGCTCCAACTCTTTGATCGCTTTTTTCAGTTCATCGATTTCCTCTTTTGTTTGATCGATTTCTGCTTGCAAAGTATTGATCTTCCCTTGCGTTTCTTGCATTTTTTCATCCAATTGCTGGATTTCGGAAACGATGCTATCCAGTTTTGATGACGTTTCTTTAATTTCACCTTGCTTTTCTTGAATTCCGGAATTTAGTTTTTCTTCTTTCTGTTCGAGCTCTTTTTGTTCCTTCTGCAATTTACGCTGTTCTTTCTGAACTTCTTCTTGTTGCTGTTCCAATTTATTTAACTTTTCACTTGCATGTGCTCCTGGTACGAGTAGAGACAATGCTAAAACCGAAGAAACGCCAGTGACCATCCATTTAGACTTCAATTTCAAGTTCTCTTTCCCCTTTCGTTTTACGATCTTTTTCTATGTCTGTATTATTTTTCCTATTTTATGTAAGTTTAAGGCCTATGGTTATCACGCGACCATAGGCCTTTGATTGATTATACACGTAAGAACTTGCGAATGGACATAAAACTTCCCCAGATGCCGATGAAGATTCCCATTGCCAGTATCAATGCACTGACTTGGTAAATAAATGGTGAGAATTCAAGCAGCTGGAATAGCTCTCCGCTTAATCGCGGTTGCGCAAATTCCGTGACTCGTTGATAGAGCACAATAATTAGGCCAATCGGTATAATCGAACCGAGAATCCCTAACCACATGCCTTCCAAGATGAAAGGAATGCGCACGAACCAGTTGGTAGCACCAACGAGCTTCATGATTTCGATTTCAGTGCGCCGCGCGACAATAGTAATGCGGATCGTATTGGAAATCAAGAACATGGCTGTGAACAACAGCGCCAAAATGAGGATCAAACCGACGTTGCGTCCTGCATTTAAGAAATCGAATAGTTTTTCGATTTTTCCTTCGCCATATTCTACATTTTCAATGTAGTCCAATGTCTCAATTTCTAATGCTACCGTTTCTGTTTGTTGAGGCTCCACTGCTTTGACATAAAACACATCGAATAGTGGATTGCTTTGTTCGAATAAGCTCAATTCTTCGCCGAAGTCGAGCACCAAATCTGTCAGCTCTTGTTCTTTCGTAGAAAAGTCTGCTGTCTCGACTCCAGATAATTCGTTTATTTCGGTTTCCAATTCTTCTATCGCTTCTTCGTCTGCATCAAGCGAAACAAAGACTTTGATTTCTACATCGTTTTCCAAATCATCTGCCACTTTGTTTAAGTTCATCATGATCATGACGAATACACCTACTAATAACAAAGTGACGGTTACAGCACTGACTGATGCGAATGTCATCCAGCCGTTTCTGCCGAGACTCTTTAAACTTTCCTTGATGTGGCGGCCGAACGTTCTAATCTTCATAGCCGTAGTCACCTCCGGCTGCATCCCGTACAATTAGTCCGCCTTCAATGGCGATGACGCGATGTCTAAGCTTATTGACGATTTCCCGGTTATGTGTCGCCATAATAATAGTAGTTCCTGTCGAATTAATTTGTTCAAACAAGTTCATGATGTCCCACGAAGTTTCAGGATCAAGGTTCCCTGTCGGTTCGTCGGCGATCATCACTTTCGGCGTATTGACAATTGACCGTGCAATCGATACGCGTTGTTGTTCGCCGCCTGATAATTCACGCGGAAACATTTTCGCTTTGTGCTTCAGCCCGACCATGTCCAGTACTTCCATGACTCGCTCTTTAATCACTTTCGGCTTTTCTTCGATTACTTCCAAGGCGAATGCAACATTTTCATAAACATTTAACCGTGGCAATAGTTTGAAATCCTGGAAGACTACGCCGATATCACGGCGCAAAAGCGGTACTTTTCGGCTTTTCAGTTTCGCAATATCAGTACCGTCAACCAACATTTGTCCGGAAGACGGACGTTCTTCACGGTACATCATTTTAATGAAAGTCGATTTCCCAGCTCCACTCGGCCCGACGATATAAACAAATTCGCCCTGTTCGATCTCAACATTCAATCCGTTGAGAGCCACAATGCCGTTCGGATATTTTTTGTAGACATTCTTCATTTGTATCATTTATAGACCACCTATATTATTTCAGTCGATGCTGAAATTAGATTTCCGGTATGCATAGTAAAATTTGCAGCACGATTATTATAACATCCGTAAACCTCTTTTTTGTTACAGTTACATTTCATTTCGGACTCAGTCTCAATACAACTAGTTATCTGAAATTTTAATTTTATAAGGTAATTACTCACTTTTATTTGGAATTAATTTACCATTAGCATGCTGAATCGCTCTGTTTTTTACCAAAAAAAATAAACCGGGCTAAATGCCGGTTTATTGTTGGTTTGCTAAATATTCTGCTACTGCTTGTGCTTCTTCACCCTGGATAATGTTTGCTGGCATTGCACCTTTGCCATTTTCAATAATGTCCAAAATTTCTTCTTCTGACAAGCGTGAACCTACATCATTCAATGCCGGGAAGTTGCCAGCGCCTTCGAGGTTTTCACCGTGGCAAGAAATACAGTTTTGCTGAATAACTTGTTCAGCATCGACCACTGCCGTTTCGCCGCCTGTATCCACTGGTTCTTCTGGTGCCGCATCATCTCCGCCGCCACAAGCTCCTAGAACCAATACAGTACCGAATAAAATCGTCATTAATTGCTTTTTCATGGAACGTCCTCCTCTATGACTTGCTATTTATACACTCATTACGAGTATACCAAAGTTAGGCGCGTTTGAAACCTTCCCCTAGCACTTCTGAAGCATCTGATACGATGACGAAGGCTTGTGGATCGATCAATTTGACCAATTGTTTCAACCTTGTGAAATCCGTTTGTGGAATGACCACCATAAGAATAGGCTTTTCCGTACCGGAATAACCACCGGTAGCTGTCAACTCCGTGACGCCCCGATCGACTTCCTCGTATATTGCTTCACGGATTTCCACTTGTTTGTTTGTAATGATGTAAACCATTTTTGACCGTCCGAACCCAACTTGAACCAAGTCGATTGTTTTCGTCGTCAAGTACAGGCCGATCAACGCGTATAAACCTTTTTCGATATCAAAAACAATGGCAGCCGCCAATACGATCATTCCATCGATGATAGCCACACTCGTGCCAAGCGTCAACCCGGTATATTTCGTGATGATTTGTGCAGCAAGATCCGTTCCTCCCGTAGAAGCCTTGCCGCGAAACACGATGCCGAGCCCGAGCCCCACCATGATACCCCCGAACAAAGAACCGAGAAGTGGATCTAATGTCCACGGTTCCCAGCTTTCCGTCAAAAAGACGACCAACGGCAAAAATACGGTTCCGACTGCTGTTTTAATGCCGAAATTCTTACCGAGCAAAATCAGCCCTGCAATGAATAAAGGGATGTTCATCGCCCATTGGACAAAGGCCGGTTTCCATTCAAAAAGCCCAAAAAGAATGGTACTGATTCCGCTGACGCCACCGGACGCCACTTCGTTCGGCAATAAGAAGACGTTAAAGGAGATCGCCACTATCGCAGCGCCTGCTAAAACGGCGAGATAATCCATCACGGTGGCCAAGATCGGATGCGGATGTTTTTGTTTGCGTAAATTACGTTTACTCATCAGATATAATTCCTCTTTCTACTATAATTCGTTTGAACCCTGTCAGAGTATAGCAGACGCCCTGATTTTTGTGAACTTCATCCAAATAAAGCAAAAAGGCACAAAGCTAAGCGCTTTGTGCCTTTGTATGTTTTTATTGCATTTTCGAACGCAGCATCGCGTGGATAAAGCCATCCAAATCGCCATCCATGACCGCTTGAAGATTGCCGGTTTCATAGTTGGTGCGATGGTCTTTCACCATGGAATACGGGTGGAACACATAAGAACGGATCTGGCTTCCCCAGCCGATTTCTTTTTGTTCGCCGCGGATTTCCAGTAATTCTTGCTGCTGTTCTTCGATCTTCAGCGCATACAGTTTTGCTTTTAGCATTTGCATCGCTTTCTCACGGTTTTTGATCTGCGAGCGCTCCTGTTGGCACGTAACGACAGAGTTGGTCGGAAGATGCGTAATGCGGACAGCGGAATCTGTCGTGTTGATGTGCTGGCCACCGGCGCCGCTTGCCCGGTACGTATCGATTTTTAAATCTTCCGTCCGGATATCGATCTCTATCTCACCAGTAAACTCCGGCATGACTTCACACGATACAAAAGACGTATGGCGTCGGCCCGATGAGTCGAACGGTGAAATGCGGACAAGGCGGTGAACGCCTTTTTCCGCTTTCAAGTAACCGTATGCGTTATGGCCTTTAATGCCGAGCGTGACAGATTTGACACCCGCTTCGTCTCCTGCCAAATAATCTAAAGTTTCTACTTTGAAGCCCCGTTTTTCAGCCCAGCGCGTGTACATGCGCAAAAGCATGGAACACCAGTCTTGTGATTCGGTTCCGCCTGCTCCTGGATGCAGTTCCAAAATGGCGCTGTTTTTATCGTAAGGTTCGCTCAACAATAGCTCCAGTTCAAAGCTGCTCAGTTCAGATAGAAACTGTTTTAGTTCTCCGCTCACTTCTTCGTGAAGTTCCTCGTCCGGCTCTTCGCGCAACAGTTCAAGCGTCATTTCCATATTTTCTTGCTCATCTTCGAACTTGCGATAACGGTTGACCGTATCTTTTAAGATATTCATTTCAGCAATAACGGTTTGTGCTTCTTCCTGGCTGTTCCAGAAATTCGGATCAAGCATGCGCTCGTCCAATTCCTGTATGCGCGCCTCTTTGTTTTCTAAGTCAAAGAGACCCCCTAAAGTCGGCCAGTTTCTCGGCTGTTTTGTCAAGCTCGTTGCGAATATCGGATAATTCCATCATCATAATTTCCTCCTCATAATAATGCCGAAGAGCTTATGCTCTTCGGCCATGTCACTCATTTACGAAACTGCCCCGTGGCAGTTCTTAAACTTTTTGCCGCTGCCGCATGGACATAGGTCGTTGCGGCCGACTTCCATTTCACGGCGCGCAGGTTCTTTCTTCGTGCGCTTTGCTTCTCCGCCTTCTTTTGGGTTGACTGCCTGCCCTTTAGCTACTTCCTCACGCTGAAGGTTGTTTTTGATTTCTGCTTTCATCGAATATTTCGCGACATCGTCTTCGATCGCTGCAATCATCGATTCAAACATTGCAAAGCCTTCATTTTGATATTCACGTAATGGATCGGTCTGGCCGTATGCACGCAAGTGGATTCCTTGGCGCAATTGATCCATCGCATCGATGTGGTCGATCCATTTCGTGTCGATCGAACGCAGCAGGACAACTTTTTCGAATTCGCGCATGCGATCCGGCGTCATTTCCGCTTCTTTTTCATTATAATGCTTCGTCACTTCACTGCGGATAAGCTCAATGATCTGTTCTTGTGTTTTGCCTTCAAGATCTGCTTCCGTGATAGCGTCTTCCGGCAGAAGATTGGCTGAAATCACTTCCGTCAGAGACTTTAAATTCCATTCTTCCGGTGTTTCACCCGTTGTATAGCTCGCAACCGTGCGTCCTACTGAACCGTCGATCATATTCTCGACAAGTGCACGCATGTTCTCGGTCTCCAGAACTTCCAATCGCTCTTTGTAAATGATTTCACGTTGTTCACGCAAGACATCATCATACTGCAGCAAGCGTTTCCGTGCATCGAAGTTATTACCCTCCACCCGTTTTTGGGCAGATTCTACAGAGCGTGTCACCATGCGCGACTGAAGCGGCTGGGTATCATCCATACCGAGTTTCCCCATCATGCTGCGCATCGAATCCGATCCGAAACGGCGCATCAAGTCATCTTCCAAAGATAGATAGAATTGGGTCACACCCGGATCTCCTTGGCGTCCCGAACGGCCGCGCAACTGGTTATCGATTCGGCGTGATTCATGGCGTTCCGTACCGAGAACAGCCAGCCCGCCAGCTTCGATGACACCTTCGCCAAGTTTGATATCGGTACCGCGTCCTGCCATGTTTGTGGCAATGGTCACGGCGCCTTTTCGGCCGGCATCCAAGATGATCTCGGCTTCGTGGGCGTGGTTCTTCGCATTCAAGACCGAGTGCTTAATGCCCCGTTTCGATAAATAAGCGGAAATGATTTCCGAAGTTTCAATCGCTACGGTTCCGACTAGTACCGGCTGCCCTTTTTCATGGCGTTCGATAATATCTTCTGCGACGGCTTTGTATTTGCCTTCAGTCGTCGCATAAATCAAATCGACACGGTCATCGCGGATGATCGGCTTGTTTGTCGGAATTGAAATCACGTTCATATTGTAGATATTGCGAAACTCTTCTTCCTCTGTTTTTGCCGTACCGGTCATCCCGGACAATTTTTCATATTTCCGGAAATAGTTCTGGAATGTGATGGTCGCCATTGTCATCGACTCGTTTTGCACTTCGAGGCCTTCTTTTGCTTCAATCGCTTGGTGCAGCCCGTCTGAATAGCGGCGGCCTTTCATCAGTCGGCCGGTAAACTGGTCAACGATGACCACTTCGCCATCTTGTACGACGTAATCGACATCTTTTTGCATCGTGACATGTGCTTTTAGCGATTGGTTGATCGCATGGTTTAAGCGAACATGCGTCAAGTCGAACAAATTGTCGATGCCGAAAGCTTTCTCCACTTTTTCAATGCCGTCTTCTGTCAATACGACACCTTTTGTCGTTTCATCATAAGCATAATCAGTATCTTTCGTTAACAGACGTGCAAATGCATTTGCCTGCATATACATCTGTGCGGATTTTGCAGCTTGCCCTGAAATGATCAATGGTGTACGTGCTTCATCGACTAAAATGGAGTCAACTTCATCAATGACCGCAAAATGCAGCGGACGTTGCACCATATCTTCTTTATAAAGCACCATATTATCGCGCAAATAATCAAAACCAAGTTCATTGTTTGTACTGTACGTAATATCGGCTTCATATGCTTCGCGCTTTTCGTCTTTGGTCAAGCTGTTGATGTTCAAACCGACCGTCAAACCAAGCCAATTATACAATTTGCCCATTTCTTCTGCATCACGGCTCGCCAGGTATTCGTTAACCGTAACTACATGGACGCCTTTTTTCGTAATGGCGTTTAAATAAACAGCCATCGTCGAAGTTAAAGTTTTACCTTCACCGGTCTTCATTTCGGAGATATTCCCTTGGTGAAGCGACGCCGCCCCCATGATCTGTACGCGGAATGGATACATCCCAAGTACGCGCTTAGAGGCTTCGCGAACTGTCGCAAAAGCTTCCGGCAACATATCGTCCAGCGTTTCGCCTTTTTGGAAACGCTCCGTGAATTCATTTGTTTTTGCTTTTAAGGCCTCATCCGGCAGCGCACCATATTCATCCGCTAGTGCTTCTACCTGATCTGCAACTTTTTCCAATCGTTTTAAATCCCGTTTATTCGGGTCGAATACTTTATTCAATACTCCAAGCATGTTAACCGCTCCCTGCATGGCGATTCCGGTTTATTAACCGGCAGACCGCTATTGCTCGTATTTTCATTGCCTTTTGTTCTGTAAGTTTGTCTTCATCTAATGCAGCATTTCCAATAAAAATCTCACCATTCATTTTAACACTGCACTATAAAGCGTGCAAACAATGCAGCAGCAAGACTCTCGCAATAGATTACTAAAACAACTGATTTCTATCAATAGTTTACGAGACAGTCTTCCCTTTCGCTAAATGGCAAAAGAATTTGAGCAATAAAAAAAGCCTCCCGTTACAGGAGGCTTTCTATTTATGAAGTTGTTTCGATCAAACCGTATGAACCGTCTTTACGTTTGTACACGATGTTTGTCCCGTTAGACTCGGCATCGGTAAAGACGAAGAAACTATGGCCCAGCATATTCATCTGAAGCACTGCCTCTTCCTCGTCCATTGGTTTCAGGTCAAACTGTTTTGTACGGACGATTTTCAAATCTTCTTCTTCAGAATCAGTAGAACCGTTCGTCTGTGCTTCATTCTCGGCTATTGCAAACGCTAGCCCCATGCCTTCTCGGTCACGGAATTTGCGGTTTACTTTCGTTTTATATTTGCGGATTTGACGTTCAAGTTTTGCAACGATCAAGTCGATTGCCGCATATAAATCGTCGTGCCGCTCTTCAGCACGCAATGTTAAGTTTTTCATTGGGATCGTGACTTCCACTTTTGTTTGGTTATGGTTGTACGTTTTTAGGTTCACCATCGCGGTAGCGTTCGCTCCGTCGGTGAAGTAGCGTTCAATTTTTTCAACTTTCTTTTCAATGTGTTCACGTATAGCGGGAGTTACCTCAATATTTTCGCCTCTGATGTTGAATTGCAACATGTGAACTCCTCCTTCTGTTTTGCTATCTATCTATTTCTACTTGTTCCCTGAAGACTCCTTCTTAAAACGTAAAAAGTTTCACGGGTATGGAGAAAAGGTAAACTATGAGACAAGGAGATGAAGCCCATGTTTACAAATAAAGTAGTTGTCGTCACCGGAGCCGCCCAAGGAATCGGCAAAACCGTAGCAGAATCTTTCCAAAAGCAAGGAGCGAAAGTAGTCGGACTCGATATCACGCCGCTAACGAGCGAGGGAATTGAATACCGTCAATGTGATGTAGGGAATTTTTCCGAAGTGGAGAAAGTATTCCGCAGTATACACGAAACTTATGGCAGCATCCATGTGCTGGTCAATAATGCCGGCATTTCAGAATTCAAATCGCTTTGGGACATTACCGAGCAGGATTGGGATCACGTGCTAGATACGAATTTAAAAAGTGTCTTTATCTGCAGCCGAGAAGCTGCACGGTATATGGACGACGACATCCGCTCGATCGTCAACATGTCCTCGACAAGAGCCTTTATGTCGGAGGAAGGCACGGAAACCTATTCGGCTTCTAAAGGCGGCATTTATGCATTGAGCCATTCACTTGCCGCGAGCCTTCACACAAAAGGAATCCGCGTCAATTCGATCGCACCGGGCTGGATTCACACAGGCGACGCATCTGAATTGCGGGATGTGGACCATAACCAGCACTGGAGCGGACGCGCCGGGACGACTGACGATATCGCAAGGGCATGTTTATTTCTATCGAATCCCGAAAATTCCTTCATTACAGGTGAGTGTTTGACAATCGACGGCGGGATGACACGCAAAATGATTTACGAACATTAATCAAGCAGCTGCCCAGCAGCTGCTTTTTTATGGCTGTGAGTTGTTTAAGCGCGTATCAAGGTCAGTATACGGATTTGTTGTGCGCCGCCTGCCTTCAAGGTTTTAGCTGCATGGCGCATCGTCGTCCCTGTTGTATACAAATCGTCCACCAATAAAATGCTGTTCGGGACCGGGTTTCCATTTAAGCGGAATAGCTCCTGTGTTTCAATCCGTTGCTGCCGTGTTTTCTCCCCTAAAGTGTCGCCGCATTTCTCCAGCAACTGGACGTATGGAATTTTGGAGGCCTTAAGCAATTGATCCACTTGCGAAAAACTGCGCTCCTTAAGTTTTCCGGAATGAAGCGGAATCGGCATAACACTTGCCTGCTCATTAGCGAGAACAACCATCAAGTCGCGGGCAAACACTTCTGCCAGCACGACATCTTTCAAAAACTTGTATTGATGAAACCAATTTTTCATCGCTTCATTATAGCTGTATAAACTGGTGCCTGATTCGATCAACCCTTGATAGCCATGAGCTTCCCAATACAGGCAATCACGGCACATACCCTCTCCCGGCTTGCTGCATAACCTGCAGCCTGTAGCGTCCAGTCTTAAAAAGCCGCTTCTGCAGTCCCGGCATAACACTTCCGGGGGTTCATATAAAAAAATCCCACGCCAAGACGGCACATAACGCAGTGCTTGATCGCATAAATAGCAGTTCACGTAATCGCCTCCTTATTATATGAAAGGATGGTGTCGCGAGCTTTATCCATTTGAAGTGTGATGCCGTCGTGGAAAAACAACACATCCCCTGTCGGCTCGGCAGCGCTTCTGCCGACACGTCCGGCAATCTGAATAAGCGCAGCCGCATCGAAAATACGGTGATCGGCGCCAATGACCGCTACATGTAGATTCGCAATGGTGATGCCCCGCTCTAAAATCGTGGATGTCACAAGACCTGGAAGATCGCCATTCCTCAACTGCATGACTTTATCTTTACGGTCGGGGTCTTTTGAGTGAACCGCTTCGATGGATGGATCAATATTTTTCAATAACGGCCCCGCCCGATCAATCAATTCGATAGAGGGCAAGAACAATAAGAACGGCTGCTTTTTTCGAAGTTTGTCTTCGATCCATTGTTTCAAGGCAACCGGAATCCGCCCGCGTTGGATGTGCCGTTCGTAGTTCCATAGCGACTGATATCTAGGTACGGGCAAAGGGGCGCCGTGATAGCGGCTAAAGATAGTGGAATGGTCAGTGATGTTCTTTTGGAGTGTTTTTGATGGGGTCGCAGAGATGTAAATGATTGGGGCGTTTTGTTTGGCTGCTTTTTTTACCGCGCGTTCGAGCGATGGATCAAGTGAATATGGAAAGGCATCCGCCTCATCAACGAACAACAAATCGAAAGCGTCTTGAAACCGGTATAATTGATGTGTCGTAGCGAGGATGATTTCTCCGTAGCCGTTTTGTTCAGGACTATTGCCATAGAGGGTGTGAATGGCGGCGTCTGGAAATGCCTGATGGAATCTCGGAGCGAGTTCAAGGATAACATCGGTGCGCGGGGCTGCAACGCAAATGCGCAATCCCTTTTGCAATGCTTCATGGATCGGTGAAAAGAGGATTTCCGTTTTGCCTGCTCCGCATACTGCATATAATAAGTGGTCATTGCCCTTTTCAATGCTCGCAGAAATGGCTAGTGACGCCTTGTCTTGTAGGTAAGTGAGCGAACCTTGCCACTCGAAAGCTCTTGGTCGTTCCTTTTTGATCTTTGCCGATGACCATAATACCAGTTCCGTGCAACTGCTGATGCGTCCCATTTTAAGGCATGTTCGGCAATAACTGCATACTTTATTGCATGTCGCGCATTCATAGGCAATGATGGATGACGGTGACCGCTCGAGACATCTGCGGCATTCGCCGTCATCCGAAATACCTCGCATCACCAGCACTTGATTTTGCTGAATTGCTTGCTGCAATTCCTGTTCCGTAAAAGGCATGGCTTGCCTGATCCACACACGACCGGATAAAAATGCTTCCAATGGTTTCATGAATGTCCTCCTTTTTGGGTAGCCAAAAGGCCTTAGCAGGTCATTTCTTTGCCCAGCCAAGGCCCATTGCGCCTTCTCCTAAATGTGTTCCGATAACCGGGCCGAAATGGGAAATGGTGAATTCCACGTCTGGAAAAGAGGATTCCAGCTGTGCTTTCCATTTCTTCGCTTCATCCAGGCGGTTCGCATGGATAACGGTCGCTTGCAATGGCGCTATGCCGTAATCTTTCTTCAATTCTTCTGCGATGCGGTTCATCGCTTTTTTGCGCGTGCGAATTTTTTCATACGGCACAATCAATTTATCTTGAAAGTGCAGAAGCGGCTTGATTTGGAGCACGCTTCCGACGAGTGCCTGTGCCCCGGACAAGCGGCCTCCGCGCTGCAGATGGCGCAAATCTTCCACCATGAAATACGCACGCAGTGACTGTTTCATTTCGGCAAGTGCGGCAAGAATTCCTTTTGCATCCATTCCTTGTGCTGCCAAATCAGCGGCTTTCAACGCATAAAACCCTTGAACCGCACAAGCGATCTCTGAATCGAATACTTGGACGTCCAAGCCATCTACCAGATCCCCCGCTTGAACAGAACCTGCAAAAGTTCCGCTGATGCCACTCGATAAGTGAATCGCGACTACTTCATCATATTGCTCTGCCAGTTTTTCATAAAGAGCAATAAATTCACCGATCGGCGGCTGAGATGTTTTCGGTAGTTCTTCCCGCGCTTTTTCGTAAAATTCCTCAACAGCCAATTCAGTTTCAGGGTAGGCTTTGTTGCCGAATGTAATCTGCAAAGGGACAACGTGGATGCCTTTGTCCTTAGCCTGTTGCGGAGGAATATACGCTGTACTATCCGTTACAATTGCTGTTTTCATTTCTAATCAGCCTCCACTGCTATCTTACCAAACCTGGCTTGCCAATTGGCAGAAAAAATAAGTTTCCTCGATGAGGATGCACAATATGCGGTGCATCATCCGTTAATTAAAAATGCTTTCCCGAGCAGCTGCGGAACAGCTCGACTCAGGAAAGCGAAATGCAAAAGCACCTTATTGGTTGCCGATGAAATGCAAGCTGGTCACTTTCCAGCTCCCTTGTTCTTGCTTGAAAACGACAACTTGGCGGCCGGATTGATCCATGCCTTGTTCAGAGCCGGATTCATTCATTCGAACGTTAATCGTTGCAAAAACTTCAGCACGGCCCTCCTCATACTTCACAATCGTTTCATCGCTCGTAGTATAAGTCGTGTCATAAGTTTCAAATGCTTCTGTTAACGCTTCTTTATCAGCTTCCCGGTCAAAGCCATCCGGATTTTCTGCGATGACATCCATATAGCGCTCGATATCTTCCTCGTTGAATGCCGCGATATACTCGCCGTAAGCTTCAAGAATTGCCGTTCTCTCCTCATCCGGAACTTCCGCTGCAATGATTTCGCCATCATCGTCCAAGGTGAAGCCGACTTCTTGGTCTTTGATGCCATGTTCGACAGCATTATTTTCACTGGCAGCATTGCCATCTTCTACGCTATTATTGTTGACCGCCGACTCGTCTTCGCCTGAACACCCTGCGAGTGTAAGCGCCAGTCCTGTTGCTAGTATCCATTTTTTCATGATGCATTCCTCCTGCGCTCATTTTGCCACAGCTTTCTGCGGAATACAATGAAGAAACGGTGTCATTGTCGAACAGGACAGTTCATCGTGCCATACGTTACAATGGAAAAAAGCTATAGAGGAGGAAATCTACGTGGAAAAATGGGAAGCCGAACGTTTGCTAGACCAAAAACTGCACGATACCCGGACTTATCCAAAACGAAAAACCGCGAATCGCGCGAAAAAATATACTTTGTCGATGGCAGCCGTTGAAGATTATGTCGTTCTTGATTTCGAGACGACCGGATTGCGTGCCGGGGATGATAAAATTATCCAAATCGGAGCAGTTAAATATATTGGCCACAAGCAACAGGAGACCATGTATTTAATGATCAATCCACAACGGGCGATTTCGAGCACGATTACGCGCATTACCGGAATTCGCAATCGGGATGTCGAAAATGCTCCCGTTATTGAACAAATCGCACCTCAACTAATTGAATTCATCGGGGATTTTCCGATTGTTGCGCACAATGCGCCATTTGATATGGGTTTTCTTTATGCACTCGAACAATATACGCCAGTACCGCCTTACCAAGTGATCGATACTGTCAGGCTCGCACGCAAATGGATCACGGAAACACCGAATCATAAACTGACAACTTTATCCGCCTACCTAGAACTCGAGCACAATGCACATGATGCGCTCGGAGATTGCCTTGTCACCGCATCTATCTATCAATTCTGTATTGGCCGCATGTAAAAAAGCGCCGGAAGCAATTGCTCCCGGCGCTTATATTATGGATGCGTTTTAGCGCACTTCTACCCAGCCATTTTTGATTGCAGTAACAACGGCCTGCGTACGGTCATTGACCTGCATTTTTTGAAGAATGCTTGAAACGTGGTTTTTCACCGTTTTCTCAGAGATGAATAATGTTTCTCCGATGACACGGTTGCTTTGGCCATCCGTCAACAATTGCAAAACTTCACTTTCGCGCTTCGTCAGCAAATGATAAGGGCGGCGGATTTCCGTCTGATGGAAAGAGCCTTTGTTTTCACGCTCGCTCAAGCGGCGGAATTCCATCACTAGATTGCGTGTAACTTTCGGATGCAAATAAGATCCGCCCTTTGCGACAACTTTGATTGCCTGGATGATTGCATCTGCGTCCATTTCTTTCAACATATAGCCGAGTGCTCCAGTTTTTAAAGCATGGGTCACGTATGATTCGTCATCGTGAATAGACAGCATAATGACTTTGGCATCCGGGAATTTCTCGATCAATTCCCCTGTGGCTTCAACGCCATTTTTCTGCGGCATGTTGATATCCATCAGCACGACGTCCGGATGATGTTCTTCGTAGAGCTTTACGACTTCTTCGCCATCTCCGCCTTCTGCAACCACTTCAAAAGAATCTTCGAAATCCAGGATGCGCTTAACCCCTTCACGAAACAATTGGTGGTCATCAATAATAATAATTTTTGTCATTATGTCGTCCTCCTAGAAATACCATATCTTACATACCCGCCTTAAGCGGAATATGAAACATCAATACTGTTCCTTCTCCGAGCGTTGAGTTGATGAAAAATTCTCCACCGATCAGTTCGATCCGCTCTTTCATGCCGGTTAATCCAAATGATTGGTCTTTGACAATCTGCTGGTCAAAGCCTGAGCCATCATCTTTGATGATAATGGAAACTTGTTCCGGCAGCCATTCCATCTTCACTTCAATTTCCGTCGATTTACCGTGGCGGATGGCATTGGAAACCGCTTCTTGCACTAGCCTGAAAATAGAAGTTTCAAAATTATTCGGAAGACGGGTTTCATTACCGTTCGATTGAAAATCGAGACGGACACCTTGATTATATTCTTCGATCGTTTCGAGATATTTTTTCAAGGTGGGAACGAGCCCGAGATCATCCAATGCCATCGGACGTAAATCATAGATGATGCGCCTGACTTCCGTCAAGGCTTGCCTCACCATGTCCTTCAATGAAGTAATTTCTTTGAAAGCTTTCTCCGGTCCTTTTTCACGGAACGTTTTCTCAATCAAGTCTGAACGCAACAGTACATTCGCCATCATTTGAGCAGGGCCATCATGGATTTCCCTCGACAAGCGTTTGCGCTCTTCTTCTTGCGCTTCGATGATGCGTAAACTAAAGTCCTGTTTTGTTTTCGACTTGCCTACCACTTCACCGAAGTCTTCCAGATCGGACGACAAATAATTAGTTGCTACGTTCATCTGGTTGACCAAACGCTCTGCACGTTCAATCGTCTGCAAAAGTTTTTGAAGCTTTTTCTGGAGACGGTCACGTTTTTGGCGATATTTCTTTTCTTCGGCACGATTTAAGGATAATTGCACTTGCAGCTGGTTTGCGGTTTCATATGCTTCGCGAACTTGGCTTTCGGTGAATTTATTAAAAGAACGGGACAATTCAGCGAGACGCCGGCGTGCTGCCCGCGTCTTGTCTTCCAAAGAGTCACCTTCCGTTATGATACGGCCGATATTTGTCCTGACAGTCTCGAGCTCATCTTTCATTTCTTCATAGCTTTGGCGACTTTCTTCGCTGATGGCGAAAATATCTTTTTTTGATTGGTCCATCTTTGCGACCAATTCATCAAAGATGGAATCCAATGAAGTTCCATCGCTTTTCTTTGCCATTCTAAAACCGCCTTACGCTATACTTATAAAGAGCCCTTCAATTACTTGCTTCTTTTGGCTTACGGGCTTTACCAAGTATACCACTATATGTGCAAACACATATTAAGAATACATTACAAATTATCTGATTTTATTTTACAACAGGAGGAGTTAAATTGCGAGAAAATTACATAACAGTAGGTGCTTCTGCCAGTGCGGAAATACTCATCAATAAATCCCGGTTCATCGGCCACGCAGCGCGCGCTGAAACCGAACAGCAAGCCATCGCTTTTATCGATTCGATCAAGCAGCAGCATCGGCAAGCTACCCATAATTGTTCTGCATATATTATCGGCGAACATGATTCGATTCAAAAAGCCAACGATGACGGGGAACCAAGCGGCACTGCCGGCGTCCCTATGCTCGAAGTATTGAAGAAACAAGGGTTGAAAGATACGGTACTCGTCGTCACACGCTATTATGGCGGCATTAAATTAGGTGGTGGCGGTTTGATTCGCGCTTATGGTAAATCCGCCACGGAAGCCATCTCAGCTACTGGAGTCATTGAGCGGAGACTTCATCACTTGATGCGCGTGTCGATCGACTACACGTGGCTCGGTAAAATGGAAAACGAAATCCGGCAGTCCGAATATCCGTTAGCCGGTATCGATTATTCGGATTTAGTCGAATTATCCATCTATGTGCCAATCGAAAAAGAACAAGCTTTCATTTCTTGGGTGAACGAGATGACTAATGGGCAAGCCAATATTAGTTCAGAAAAAACCGAATTTCTTGAATTTCCGACTTCCTAGTTTCTTTTCATTTACGTGAGGCTTAAATCACTGTATAATATCAACAGCACAAAAAAATGAAAATTCGTAAATTAACTATGTCCATTTTCTTACACTTAGGGCATGGACATGTGCGGGACGGTTCCAAAAGCCCCACATTATCCCATCTAGAGGAGCTATTAAAAATGAACCGTAAATTGCATAAGAAAGAACAGTCGAGCCGCCGGCGAACAATATTGAAAATCACCGCGATCTTGTCAGTCTCCCTTTTAATCTGTTTATCTGTATTTGGCATTTGGCTTGTAAAAAAAGCTGAGTTTGCTGCCAATAATGCTTACACTGCAGACGGTCGTGATAAATCCGATTTGCGTGAAGAACAGGTGGAACCTCTTAATGACAATATTTCCATCCTCTTCATCGGAATTGACGACAGCGCAGCAAGAAATCAGAGCAGTGACAATATACGCTCCGATGCATTAGTGTTGGCGACATTGAACAATGCAGATAAGTCCATCAAACTCGTCAGCATACCACGTGATACTTACACGTATATTCCCGATTCTGGGCGAGAAGATAAAATCACACACGCATATGCCTATAATGGTCCGCGTTCTACTATTGAAAGCGTCGAAGGTTTGCTCGATGTACCTGTAGACTATTATATGACAATGAATTTCGATGCTTTTGTCGATGTGGTTGATGCACTCGGCGGCATCAGAGCTGAAGTTCCATATGATATGAAAGAAAAGGACGAAACAGATTCACACAATGCCATCGAACTTGAAGAAGGCATTCAGCAACTCAACGGCAGCGAGGCACTCGCTTTAGCCAGAACCCGTTATTACGACAACGACATCGAGCGCGGAAAGCGGCAGCAGATGATTCTTGAGTCGATTATGGACAAAGCATTATCGGCCGGTTCCATCACCAGATACGGAAATGTCATCGAAGCAGTTGGCGATAATATGGAAACCAATTTAACATTCCGTGACATGCAGGCATTTTTCGAATATGCGAAAACCGGCAAACCGGATGTAGAAACTTTGACCGTTCAAGGTTATGATGATATGTCGACGGGTATTTACTACTATATGCCTGACGAGGAGTCCTTAGAAGAATTACAGGATATCCTGCAAAGCCATCTTGGCTTGAAACCTGACACATCCAATTTGTCACTCAATTCAGATGAGCTTGCCGAACAAGCCCTTCCTTCAAATATGCCAGAGCAATAAAAAAAAGACCTGAGAAATGAAATATTTCTCAGGTCTTTTTTTGTCAGCCAATCGCTCTTTCGAAGGCATAGAAAAAAGCGGCCGCAGCCGCTTGTCATTTCCCTATCATTCTTACCAAATTAATCAGTGGGCGGTAATTCTTCCCTGCCAGCCCGACAACTTCAACAAACAATTCGATCGCCAACAGCATGACACCGATCAGCAAGATGCCTCCCCACAATGTAGCTTGCGAGAACAATAATGCAGCTAATCCAAAGAGTGCAGCAATGCCGTAAATGATCAACACCGTCTGGCTATGTGAAAAACCGATGTTGAGCAAACAGTGATGCAAATGCGATTTATCCGCTTCTGAAATGGATTTCTTCTCGCGGACGCGTCGGACAATCGCAAAGAATGTATCGGATATCGGTACCCCGAGCATGATGATTGGAATAATCAATGCGACAACGGTAACGTTTTTGAAGCCCATAAGCGCCAATACCGAAATCATGAAGCCGAGGAACAAAGCTCCCGTATCCCCCATGAAGATTTTGGCAGGATGGAAATTGTAGAACAAGAAACCGATTGAACTGGCTGCCAGAATCGCGGCCATTGACATGACGAACACATCACCCATAATGAAAGCCATCGCAGAGAGCGTCAGCAAGGCCACTGTCGAAACACCGGCAGCCAAGCCATCAAGTCCATCAATCAAGTTGATCGCATTGGTGATGCCGACAATCCAGATGATTGTCAGCGGGATGCTGAAATAACCGAAATCCAGTACGCCCCCGAATGGCAAGTTGATGAAGGAAATTTCAAGCCCTCCACCAACCACTACGACGCCAGCCGCTGCGAGCTGTCCGAGCAACTTTGCTTTCGCCGTAATTTCGAGCATATCGTCGAATACACCGGTAATGATAATGATAACCGCTCCGATAATGATAGCCGTTTCAATTGGAATCCACGATGAAGCAATAGCTGATGATACAGGGTCTTTTGGTTGAAGAATAAAATAAGCGATCAAAAAAGAACCAAATATAGCTAAACCGCCTAGACGCGGCATTATTCTTGCGTGCACTTTTCGGTAATTGGGCCGATCCACTGCCCCGATGCGAAATGCTAATCTTTTCACAAGGGGTGTCAGGAGAATCGAAGCGATGAATGCCACAACCAATGTAAGGTATAGCATGTCCTTCCTCCTTAGAAACTTCTCATTTTACATACATATCCATCATTATTATAGCACGCTAGAAGAAAAATGGAAGAGATAACTTCCGCGTCCTAACAGCTTTCTTCCTCCTTAATGGGACGGTTTGGCAAGCTAAAAAGTTTCCATAGCTTTTGTTCCATCGATATCTTCCGAATAAATAGCGCTCAAGTGTTGCAATACGGTCCTTTAGTATCGAAACATTAAACATTTCTTTAAATTTTCAGAATAAAGTGGCACTTTTGTAGTATTATATCCTTTATCTGATATAATAAACGTATAAATCATAATAAATATACTAAATGAGCGGGAGTGCTAATTATGGACAGCAATCTTCTATTTTATGCATCTAAGAAAGAATGGTCTCCTCACGATGAAGCCGCTGTACTGAAAATGGATTATATGAAAAGGGCTGAACTTGCAAGGTCGATCAATTGCGAAGGCTTATTGGTGGATTTATCGCTCGACCAGCATCCTGAAGTACGGCAAGGCGTAGCCGCTAATGCCGCTACTCCACTGATGACATTGAAGCGCTTGGCTGAACAGGATCTATGTTTATCGGTCCAGGACAAAGCCCAAGAAACGCTCACCAGTCAATCACAGAAATCCTAAGCGGCCGCTTCTCTGCATGCAGGGAAGCTTTTTTCCTTTTAAAAGGTTTATAGCCTCAGATTAAGGTTATATAAAATATAAGATCATTTAAAAGGAGGCAATACCATGGCAGATAAAGGTGGATTCTCAGATAAATTAAAAGGTACCGTCAGCAAAAGCAAAGGCGAAGTGAAAGACCAAGTCGGCAACGCTACTAATAACCCGGATTTGCAAGCTGAAGGTAAAACGGATAAAACAAAAGGCAAATTCCAAGACACTGTCGGGAAAGTTAAGGACAGCCTAAATAAGGACAATCGTTAATTAGAAAGCCGGCCACTATGCCGGCTTTTTTTATTTTCCAAATTTTAATTTTCATAACTGCGTGAATTCAGTTATAATAAATCCCTGTGCAACTATGTTTGATTCAGAAGGAGAACTCCATGAACAAGAAAACGCTTACAAATTCTGAAACTTTAACTGTCGGGCTTATGCTTTTCGCACTGTTTCTCGGCGCCGGAAACCTTATTTTCCCCCCTTACCTCGGACAATTGGCCGGCGATCAATTATTGATAGCCATATTCGGCTTCTTGCTGACGGGAGTCGGCCTTCCGCTGCTTGGCATTCTGGCCATCGCTAAAGCTGGGGGCGATTTACAATCCATCGCCGGACGCGTTCATCCTGTCTTCGGTATTGTCTTTACAATGATCGTCTACTTGGCAATCGGGCCGTTCTTCGGAATTCCCCGAACTGCAACCGTTGCTTTTGAAATTGGCACCGCGCCATTTCTAGCACCTGAAATCGCGTCTTCATTTTGGTCGTTGTTTCTATTCACGATCATTTTCTTCACCATCACCGTGTTGTTTGCATTGAATCCGACCAAGCTCGTGGATCGCATCGGCAAAATCCTGACGCCGATACTTATTGTCGTCATCGGATTTCTGGCTGTCAAAAGCTTTTTAACACCAATGGGCCCTATTGGATCCCCCGTCGGCAATTACGATGCAGAAGCTTTTTTTGAAAGTTTTCTGCAAGGGTATTTGACCATGGACGCAATCGCAGCATTGGTGTTCGGGATTGTCATCATCCAATCCATTCGCGCGAAAGGTGTCGAAGATAAAAATGTCATTCTGAAAACGACTGCTTATGCCGGATTTATCGCAGCAACCGGATTGTCGCTTGTGTACTTGTCATTAAGCTATATCGGGGCAACCAGTGTCGAAGCCGTTGGCATGCAAGAAAATGGCGGTGCTGTAATCGCACTGGCTTCACGTGTTTTATACGGTGAAATCGGCGGCCTCATTTTAGCACTGGCCATCACGTTCGCCTGTTTGACCACATCTATCGGGCTCGTTTCCGCTACGTCCCAATTTTTTAATAAGATTTTTCCGCAGCTTACTTATATTGTATATGTCTTCATTTTCGCAGGCTTTTCAGCCATTATCGCTAATGTAGGATTGACGCAGCTTATCGCGATTTCATTGCCTGTGTTGTTGGCAATTTATCCGCTTGCCATCGTACTGGTGATCTTGTCGTTTTTCGACCACTCTTTTTACCAAAAATCGTATGTCTACATTATCCCTCTAGTACTAACAGGCATCGTCAGCGTTGTCGACGCATTGAAAAGCGCTGGATTTGAATTTAATACGCTCAGCCAAGTGTTCTCCTATCTGCCGTTTTATGAACAGGGCATCGGCTGGCTGTTCCCTGCAATTGTCGGAACGATTGTCGGCATGGTCATTGCACGCATGACCCATAAACCGTATTCGTCACGCAAACAAAGCGCATAAGAAAAAGCCTGAGAATTTTTTCTCAGGCTTTTTTTTAGAATAAACGTGGTGTTGGCGGTGTCGCTGTTTTTTTATCCACATTATTATGGAAGTCATTGGCATCACGCGGACTTTTTGGAGTCTCATAGTCATCACGGCGGTCATTCAATAAATGCTCTTCTACGGAATCTCTGCCGAACGGAGCTGGCCCAAGATTTGGATCTACTCCAGGCGATGGTTCATCTTGGCGACGGTTGACTCCGTCTTCACGGTTCAGTTCTTTTTCGCCTTCGGGAGTTCCAAGTTCCGGTTCATGATCCATACGTTTTTCAGCTGTTTTCTCAGGAGTTGATGGTGTAGTGCGATCTCCTGTCGGATGAATTTCATCGCCTTTTAAGCGCGAATCCTGATATTTATTGTGCATCTGGGATTTATTGGTCTCTTCACGCGATGCATCCGTCGTATAAATTCCTTCGACCCCAGTATCACGATGCTTCTCATGCTTTTGAACATCTTTATCGATAATTTTTTCGTCATTGTATTGTCTGCCATCACGTTCAATATCACGGCCGAATGGCGCAAATGCGGTATTGCGTTCGCCGCCATCTAGGTCCATCGGGTTGTTGTCATCTGAATGCGATGAAAAATGTTCGCTCTGGCCACTTGCGCTTGCGCTTGGTTTGCCATCCGTATAAAGCAAGACAGCTCCACGTTCGATTTCACGATCGTAATGGTCGACCGCATCGCGGTCCAAGCCAAACTCCTCAAGCTTAGTACGGGCTAGGTTTTCACCGGTCAAGAAAATTTTCATTCGGTTGCTGAAGGAATTTGCTTTATCGGCATCCACTCCGTAACGGTCATGGGCTTCTTTAACTAAGTTCTTATCATTGGCAAGGACATGGATATCCTCATTTCGATATCCTTTTGCAATCAGCGAGTCCAGTGCAGTCTCCATTTCCTCTTGCGAATACACAATTTCGTATTGACGGTTTGTATGTGTCATCTTCATAACCTCCTGAATTTATCTTGTCTTAGTGTGTGTTTACCCTCACTGCACATCCGCTAAAACATTCTATGCTTTGCTTCATATTAAAAGATTACGAAAAAAATCGCCTTCATTCCATTATAGAATGAAGGCGAGTCTTTATTTATATTTTTTGTTGCTGTTGCTGTGTTTTTCCGCTTCGCTGGTACCGCCTCTGGCTTTCTGGACTTCCGGATTTTCTTGCGTCGAAAACGATACATGCCGTTCATCTTTCACCAGTGTCGGATCTTGAAGGAAAGTCTCCCCTCTTGCAAACCGGTCTTCCTGTTCATCATAATTATTATCAACCGATTTAATGAATTGCTGGCGCTCTACATCAGCTGGAGTTTCGAGTGAATTGCCATCCGCTTCATTCACTGCGTCTATGATCCCTTTTCTCCCGCCTTCGGTATACAAAAGAATCCCGCCCTTAGCGACATCTTCCGTGTAGCGCTTGGAATCTTCTTCTGATAATTCGAGCGAATCTACAGCTTCTCTGATTGCACTTTTACCTGTAACGAAGCTCTTCAATTTATCGCCGAACGTCCCCGCTTCTTCGACATGCACTGATGTGCCTTTCAAGCTGTCAGGATTCTCTGCGACTGCATGGATATCCGATGCAGAGTAACCTTGCTCTATCAATTGAACAATTTTTCGTTCATAATCTTTTTGGGAATAAACTATACCTAATACGTGTTTATTGGATGAATTCATTATAAAACCTCCGATTATTAAATTGATTTAAATTAAGGCGTTATCCTTCTTTACCCTTATTCTTCTAACCGCTAAACGTTAGTAGAATTTTTGGGTTGAACATAAAGAACTATGTTAAATACTTAATAATGTAATGATTTGGATTTTTTTTTAGTTATTAGGCACTTTTTCCCTTTTTTCTCAAAACCGAAGTTATACCATTAAAAAAGCAGTTTATTTCGAAAATTGATGCTATCATAGAATTAATATAAGCACATAAAGTAAAATATGGATGTGGAGGCGGTAATTATCGTACTGAACAAGCTTTCGGATTTCCGCTTATCAGGGCCGTCTGGTAAAGCCGAGAACAACTCTCCTACATGGATGATTGAAGTACTGCCCATGCACACGGAAAGGAGAGTGGAAATGGACACAGGAATGCGCTTGAAATATCATCGGCTGAAAAAACGTTTCAGCATGGAAGAAACTGCATCAGGCATTCTTCCGACGAAAGACTTGAAAAAAATAGAAAACGGTTTAAAAGAACCGGCACTCAAAGAGTTGGAAGCCCTTTGCAAGAAACTCGAGATTCCACTTGCGGCGAAAGACAATCCGATCGGAAAAGTGCTCGTCAAAAACTTCAAAAACTCATTGCTCCATCCACAGAACAAAGGAAAAATCATGGAGCATTACGCCGATATCTGCAACCACCCTCTACTGCGTGCCGATGAGGACGTTGAACTCGAATTCGATATCCAGCAAATTCGTTACTTTATCATCACCGGCGATCTAGAGTGTGCTGAAAATAAGATTAAGGAAATGGAACGTTTTAAAGAGTTCATGAGTCAAGAGCAATATTATTTGTTCAACAAATATAATGGAAACTACAACTACATCCTGAACGATTTTGAAAAAGCATTAAAGACTTACTTGATTGCGGAGAAAATTGCGCCAAAATCCATTTCCGCTGCAGAACTCGGCGATTTATACTACTCGATTGGTATTTCAAGTACTAATTGCCGGGAAACAGAATTAGCTTATAAGTATTCAGAAATGGCGTTAAAAATATATCAACAAGAATTTGTACCAAAAAGAATTGTAGAATGTCACCTTAATATAGCAATTAGCCATGAACATTTCGGCAACTTCAGACTATCTATGGAACATTACAAAAACGCTCTAACTATTGGTAGTAAGTTGGATATTGATATTTTGAAGTTTAATACGGAATTTAATTTAGGTTATTCTTATTTTATTTATCAAAATTATGAAATGGCTATTATGCACTTAACTAATTCACTAAAATATATCCCTGATGAATATGCTGCTGATAGGATTTTAACCTACTGTATTTTAATTAAGGGTTATTTAGAATTAGAAAATGAATCTAAAGCTTTAGAAATACTGAATATGGGACTTGAAGTCATTCAAGCAAAGGAATTACATTTAAATTCTCCAACTAACGCAGCTTTTATGGAAGCATACGTTGAATTCCTTTGTTTAGTACATTTACTAAATAAAGAATATTATCAATTTGAATTGATGGTTTTAGATAAATTACTACCAAGCTTGGAAGATTCAGACAATTATAACGAATTGGGTTATTATTACAGTCATTTGGGTAATATATATTTTGAGCAGAAGAAATACAAGGAGTCTGCGGAAGCATTCTCAAAAGCCAAGAGTGCTTATAAAAAAGTGACAAGTATTAAATAAGGAGTGGAAAATAATGAAAAAAGGCATGGCTCTATTATTTGCATCTACAATTGTATTGAGTACTTTACCAGCATTTAGTTCACTTTCTGACTCAGAAGAATTTGCAGTAAAAGCTCGTACTCCTGAACCTTGGTCCGTAAATGATGTTGCTGTTAAAGCTCGCACCCCTGAACCTTGGTCCGTGAATGATGTTGCTGTTAAAGCTCGCACTCCTGAACCTTGGTCCGTGAAGGACCTCGCTGTTAAAGCTCGCACTCCTGAGCCTTGGTCTGTGAAGGACCTCGCTGTTAAAGCTCGCACTCCTGAACCTTGGTCTGTGAAGGACCTCGCTGTTAAAGCTCGCACTCCTGAACCTTGGTCCGTGAATGATGTTGCTGTTAAAGCTCGTACCCCTGAACCTTGGTCCGTAAATGATGTTGCTGTTAAAGCTCGTACCCCTGAACCTTGGTCCGTAAATGATGTTGCTGTTAAAGCTCGTACCCCTGAACCTTGGTCCGTGAATGATGTTGCTGTTAAAGCTCGCACTCCTGAACCTTGGTCCGTAGAAAACCCAAAAGCTTAAGTTTATATTTTCAAAGCAAGCAGCTCCCGTGCATATCGGGGGCTTTTTTTATTCATTTTTGCCCAAATAAAAAAGCACTGGAATGATTTCCAGTGCTTCGGGATTATTGGTTTTGTTTTTTGTCGACCAAGCATTCCTTGACGAAGGACGCAAAGATATTGCATGATGCTTCATCGCCTTGCAGTGCGAACTCTTCTGGATGCCATTGAATGCCCATCGCAAATTGGTGATTCGGGCTTTCCAATGCTTCTACAAGACCATCGGCTGCTCGAGCCGCAACATTCAATTTATCGGAAACATCTTTGACGCCCTGGTGATGGAATGAATTCACGTTGAACTCTTTTTCCTTCATGATTTTATAGAGTTGGCTATCTTCTTCTAGTTTCACGGAATGAGTGCGGTGAGTACGCATTGCCATTTGTTTATGCTGGTACAAAGTTCCTTCGTATTGAGCTTCGAGATCTTGGTAAACTGTTCCTCCAAGCGCAACATTGAACATCTGCATCCCGCGGCACATGCCGATGAAAGGTTTATCCAGCTTCAAAAAGTTCAATATCAATTCTTCTTCGTATATATCACTACCAGGGTAGACTGCACCTAAGCGGACATGCGGCTCTTCGCCATACAGTGTCGGGTTGATGTCGCCTCCACCGGTTACAATCAAGCCGTCCAAGCGTTCACAAAGCAATGGAATATCTTCTTCGTCCACAATCGGGACAATCAGCGGCAAACCGCCTGCTTGAAGAATTGCCCGTCCGTATACTGGATCCAACGAATACATTTGATCTTCCTCTACGCGAGCAGTAATTCCAATAACTGGTTTATCTTTTCTTGCCATTTTAACTCCCCATTTCTGCAATCAAAAAAATTGGCTGATGAGTTCTTATACCCCATTCTCTGCATATCTTAAACTATTCAACGCTTTGATTGATATTCTGGGAAATGTTGATAGCGTTCCAAAGATACCTTGCCCCCAGGTTCGACCGCAAGACCTTCTTCCTCGAGCAGCGTTCTTTGAGTATAGCGTCCTTCATGGTCCTGCATAGCAATTTCACCTTTTACGTTAACGATTCGGTGCCACGGAATCCCTTCTTTTTCACTCATGCTGTGGAGGATCCTCACTACTTGTCTTGCTCCCTTGGGACTGCCGGCCAAACGGGCCACCTGGCCGTATGACATCACCTTGCCTTGAGGAATACTTTTCATGATTTCAATTGCCTGTTTTGTAAACTCTTGCATGGTTCTTTTATGTCCCCTTTTTTATCTCTTCCAGAGATTTTTCATTCAGTTCTTCATAAAGTTCGCCGCTTTGGTAACGTTGAAGCAATTCTTCGACGAATTCGAACAGCTGAAGGTGTGCAGCTTCCACCGCCAATCCTCCGCTTTCTTTTTGGACCATGCGGTAGTATGCGGTCATTTTTTCGACTTGATCTTGAAACCCTTCCAAACTCGATTCTTCAGTCGGTTTAAAAGTAGTGTGTGCTGTTGGCTTCTTGGCTTCGTTCACATAAAGGAAATGCATTTGATCCAACTCTTGCACTTTTTGGTCAAATAAACGCTGTCGATCGTCGAAGCGATAAAAATTCCGCCAATATTCAAAAATGCTCTTCGCCACGCCCAAGCGTACCGCGCCATCTGCAGCATCCAATTGTTCCACTACACATAGATCATGCATAATTTTGCGAAGCGATTTTTTATATTCTCTTTCCACTACACCTTTATATTGAGTATATCTCATCTCATGGCCTCCCATATCATTTATTGTTAAATCAAATGTTGCGGTATCGCCGGACAATTTCACTATCGTTTAACGCGATGAATTGTTGATATAAATTCTCATTATGGATATATTTCCCGATATAAAAAGTGTAGGCTGGCCTATTGGCGATTTCTTTCTTCGCTTCCCCCAACTCACTGTCCACGCTGCCCCCGAGATGAAACTCTTCATAGTAATTATCCATACCCCATTCAGCTACTTTCATAAGCAGCTTGCGATCTGCTTGATAGGAGGATGCTTCCGGCAAATTTCCTTCTAAATGAAAGTGGATGATCTTTCCCATCCCCAAAACGTAGCATGCAGATATCAATTTTTCATTGTAATATGCACCAAAAAGATGAAGGTTCGGCCCTAACGAACTTACCAACGCTTCAAAATAGTCGTTTGTGAAAAAATAATAACTGTCTGCTTCTTCTCTTCTGCGGGCTTCTGAATAATACAAAACCAAAAACTCAAACATATGGTGGACAGTGCCCAACTTCCGGATATCGACATCATCCAAAATTAATGAGTTAGCACGTTCTTTGTGCCAAAGTTTCAAATCGATGGAATGACTTTCATAAATCGGCAATAACTGCACATGCCCTTTAAAGAAGTCGGCATTTTCACGCGAAGGATGGAAACGGATGAATTCTGCAATGATTTGTGCACTCTTGCAAAACTCGAGAAACTGTTCCCGAAATTCTGCTACTAGCGAAATACTGTCGGTACGGATTTTCAAAACTGGACCGCCATAACCGAAGGGTGTCGCTATATCGAAGCATCGAGGCTGTTCTTCATTTACAAGGCGTTTGATGAAAGGGTATGCCACTTCCCCGTGCTCGCTTTGAAAATAGAAAAGATACGCTTCTCCGGGATCCAATTTTAATGCACTCAAAAAATATTGCGTAGTGTAGTATATGTCTTGAATTTCTAAGGCATCGAGTATCTCCTGCCATTTTAAATGCTCTTGGATGGATACCAGCGTATACATAATTTCACCTCAATTTGACTAGCGGTCATTTAAAGACCGTCTGCAATTGCGTATTCTTTTTCTTTCCGTGCTGCGTAAAACGTCCTATGACAGCAACTAATTCGAAAACTAAACTCAGCACAATACCAGCTACAAGACCAGCTACAGCAGCAAGCGGCAAGAGTATCCCTAAACGATTATTTTCTTCAAGCGAACTGAAAGATGTTCCGGCCTTTAAAATGACACTGACATTATCGACTTTCAATAGGTTTTTGACTTCCTCCTGAAGACTGAATGCTATGGCGTTGGCTACGCCAGCAGCCTCATTTTTATCGGAAGCGGTTACTATAATATTAAGCACTTGGGAATTTTCCGGACGCTCGATGGCGACACGACTTTGGAGATCTGAAATTGAATAGGAGACATTCAGCCGTTCCAGAACTCGAGATAATACTGCTGGGCTTTTCGCTAAAACTTGATAGGCTTCAAGTGTTTGATAGTCAGAAGCCCGAACAGGATCTTGCCATGCTGTTTCAGTAGTTGGCGGTTCGATAAATACTTGGCTTGTCGCGGTGAATTCAGGCTCGTAGATAAATACTGAAACCAACCAAACAGCAAATACTGTAGATACGGTTGTTCCGGCAACAAGCAAAAAATTCCGACTGATGCAACTTAGTAGTTTCTGCTTCAATAAGCGCTCTCCCACCGATCCATCCTCCCTCCAAAAAAACACAAATGCAGTTCATATCTAAAAATTCAGATTATTCTAGTACCTTTATATCACACTTCATTGGTTCTTTCTACTCTTTTTATCGTTTTTTCTCAATATTTTTCAATAATAATAAGTATAAAGGCTTCTTAATTTACATTTTTTCTATCATTAGATTACGAAATGGTTATATAGAATCAATTTAAATCAGTGGATATTAACCTAATAAATATTCATCTTTTTCAATTTAGCAAATAGATTCTCCAGTACTACTCATGCAAGCACCTATGTGTATTGCTGGAGATTGCAAATATCAATACAAAAAAACCAGGAGGAGAATGGAAATCTCCGCCTGGTTTTTATACTCTATTTTATTCATTCCAAAAGCCGATAATGCCATTTCTTCTATAAATAATCTCTTTTTCCTCGAGTCGTTTCAATACTTTCGTCAAGGTTTGGTGAGAAATATTCAAGTCATGGGTTATTTCTTTAATTGTCTTGAAAAGAACCCCTTCATTGGAGGCATTCTTGATGAAGTATTCCATGAATCTTTCGCCAATTTCTGCTGTTCGAGCAGTTTCTGATGAAAAATAGTGGCGGCATTCCTTGAGGATCTTTTCCTCAGAAAATGGGCGTCCAGAATTGGTTACGTTTCTCTCAACTGCTTTCACGTTCGTCACCTCCATCTCCCTTTCTCAGGATAGTTCGTAGTTATCTATACCCGAATTACTGAAAAATATACACTGTATATCATTTTATCCTGTTAACTCCATTGAATTTTAATAAAAACCAAATAATGTATACTAACTTACCAGTTCCAAATCGCTTTAATTCAGTCCCATTTAACTAAAAAAAAGACAGGGACATGTCCCCGTCTTTTTGTCATTTATACTTATTCCGTTAGGTTTTCCCCATTTGCAATTCAATGAACGCTTTTAAAACATGTACGCCTTGTACGCAATCCGATAACGAAGACCATTCTTTCGGATTATGGCTGATGCCGTCTTGGCTGCGTACGAATAGCATCGCGACTGGAATATGCCTTCCTAGAATCATGGCATCATGGCCTGCACCACTTGGAATTCTGACAGGCTTGATGTTATGTTTCTCCAAAATACCGGCTAGTTCCTGTTGCAATTCATCCGCAATCGGTACAGGGGTGATGCTGGTGTTTTGTTGAAGATGTATCGCAACACCGTGCTTTTCCGCTACCTCTTCCGCCAGTTGCTGTATGCGTGAGACGAGCAAATCTCTTGGCTCTGTATGGATATCGCGCGCATCGACATGCAAGACGACACGCTCTGGAATGACATTAATGCCGTTTGGCGAAACATCGAGTTTACCGACTGTAGCAACCGCCGTATTGCTGACAGTGCGGGGAAGTTCGGGCAAGCGGCTGACAAACTCTCCTGCAGCTACTAAACTATCTGTTCTGCCAATCATCGGCGTATTGCCTGCATGTCCTGCAGAACCGGAAAACTCGACTTGCATCCACGCTGGCCCTGCAATGCCGCTGACGATGCCGACCGGTTCATCCTGCTGCTCCAATATTTTTCCTTGTTCGATATGGACTTCAACAAATAATTCAAGTTCTGCTAAATCACGGACAGATTGCTGAAAAGCTTTTAAAGAACTACCGTAGCTAGTCAGCACCTGCTCCAACCCTTCATTATTGTAGTCCTTCAATTGATCCATTTCCGCTTTAGTGATATCACCGGTCATCGCACGGCTTCCTGTCAATCCACTATTAAAGCGCGAGCCTTCTTCATCGGTGAAAATGATCATCTCATACGGTTTATCTGGAACAAATCCAGTTTCCTTCCAAGCTTCCACTACTTCGAGTGCCGACAAAACCCCGAGCGGGCCGTCAAAATTCCCTCCGTTCGGTACGCTGTCTACATGAGACCCTGAAGCAATGGCCGGACCGTGCGTCTTTCCTTCCAAGTACCCAAAAACATTTCCTGCTCCATCTTCTTTTACTTTCAGCCCAGCTTGTTCCATCCAGGACTTGACCAATTGCTTGGCTTGTTTTTCTTCAGCGGATAAACCAGGGCGTTTAACGCCACCTGGCTCGGTGTAGCCGATTTCCGATAACTCCTGTAACCTACAGGCCAAGCGCTCACCCTTTACACCTGAATGGTCCAGTGATGTGTCATAGGTTTTAAGCAAATCTTCATATACTGTACTATTTCCCATAAGCCCCTCCATTACCGTTTTCATTTTTTTCCAAATATGAATACGCGTATTGTGCCTATAATTCCGCACCTGTCGGAAGTGCATCTTCATCGATATTGAATCGGCCATGGTGATGGGCCCATTGGGTATCTTTTTCCGGATTCCCTGAACCGACTAATGCGAAACAACCTGGCGCTTCATCGAGAAAGAACGAAAAATCCTCTCCGCCCATAGTTGGATCTTCACTATAGAGTGCATCTTCTCCGAATGCTTCCGCTGCCACTGCTTGGGCGTGTTCTGCACTTTCCGTATCGTTAATCACTGCTTGCGTACCGCGAATATACTCCAACTGAGCAGTACCACCATATAACTCAGCTGTGTTTTTCGCATAGATTGCCAATTGCTCTTCAATATGATCACGGACCGACGGGTCAAAACAACGCACCGTTCCCTCGATGACCGCATTTTCGGCAATTACATTGAATCGTGTGCCGACCATCATTTTCCCGACCGTCACCACTGCTGGCTGCTTCGGATCGATTGTCCGCGAAACGATGGATTGCACATTCATGACGAATGAAGATGCCATGACTGATGCGTCGATGCAATCTTGCGGCATGGCTCCATGGCCGCCGCGCCCGGTAAACCGGACAGTGAAGATATCAGCGGATGCGAACGATGGCCCAGGTGTGCACGACACTTTGCCGGTTGGGCTTTGCGACCAGATGTGGATTCCAAAGACATTATCGACGCCTTCCATTGCCCCTTGCTTGACCATTGCGCGTGCACCCGTCGCTACTTCTTCTGCCGGCTGGAACAAAAAGCGCACCGTGCCGGAAAGATCCTCTTTAATCGAGGCAAGTGCTTTAGCCGCAATCAACAGCATTGCCGTATGCGCGTCGTGCCCGCAGGCGTGCATTTTACCGGGTTCTTTGGATCCATATGGCAAGTCTTCCGTCAGTTGATCTACCGACAACGCATCCATATCAGCTCTTAACGCCACCGTCTTGCCAGGTTTGCCACCAACCAGTTCACCGATGACACCCGTCGGTTTTGTTTTGCGGCACGCGATCCCTATATCCGCCAAATAGTTCACCACATATTCTGTTGTGTTGTATTCTTCCCAAGACAGTTCCGGCTCACTATGCAATTTTCTTCGGATGCTGATTAATTCTTCATTATGTTCGGCGATATAGTGTTTGATTGTTTGATGAATCACTGCAAAACCCTCCTATTTTTTAAAGGAATCCGACAAAGATGCCAGCCAGTATGACCGAAACGATCGTTACGGTAATAAATCCAGCCACGAGCATCGGCGGCAGCATGCGGCTCGTCAGCATTTCTCGCTCTGCCTCATCCTGAGTCAACGCATTGATCACTTCGACGGTGATGATATAGTCTGCCGGAAATCCGTACAATGCAGTCAATGAACAAGCAAATGCCATTTCCTTGCTGACTTTGAGGATTTTTCCGATGATGAATGAGAAGATATACATGCCGACCAGGCCGATGATGATACAGCCGATCAATGGATACAGGATTTCCAGCATCATTTGCGGCGTCGCCGTTTTTAAACCATCAAAGATGAACAGCAACAACGCCATGATGGCAAAGCCGAAGCCATTTGCCTTTTGCAGCGGGTGGCGTTCCAAAAATCCGATTGAACGGGCAAATACACCGAATAACAAACACAATACATATGGGCTGATTTCTACAACCGGTGCTGCCAGTGTCGAAGCTAAGTACGCAGCATAACCAACCAATGCCAAGCGGAAAAATTTAAAGAAATCGGTATTGTACTTTTCAGGCAGCGCAGCAAACATTTTCGGTTTCTCATCTTGCTGTTTTTCGCCATCTGCCCCGACCGCTAATGGCACATAATCCGGCAAATCATTGTTGCGGTATTTATGCAGCAAATTGCGCCCTTCTCTTTTCAGCATAACAGATGTCAGCGGATAGCCCGCAAAGCCTTGGATAACATAGATGACAATGGCAAACACCGCAAGTGTCGGGAGCCCTGCTGCAGTTGCGCCTTCCGACATGATCAATGCTGACACTAAACCGCCAACGAGCGGCGGAATGGCGACGATGACCGTTTGGAAATCAAAAAGCAGCGTTCCGATTGCCAACAGGAATACAACGATCCCCATGACACCCGACAAAGCGATTAAAATGGTACGCCACTGCTTTTTCAATTCGTCAAGCGATAACAAAGTCCCCATGTTCGTAATCAATAAATAAATGAGTAAAGTGGCTACGACTGGCGGTATGCCGCCGATCGATACAATATCTTCCGGGAAAAATGTCCAATATCCGATTAAGAACAGCACCCCACTAACAAAAATTGATGGAATCCAGGCTTTGGTTCGGATGGATATCAATTCTCCGATAAACAGGATAAAGGCCATAATGGCCAAGGCTAACATTTGCGGCATCATTGTTATTCCTCTCTCAACTTCAAAATATTATCTACTACATGATTTATTCGGAAGCTTTTTAGTTTTAAGCTATAGTAGCACACAATTTCGACTTCGGAAATAAAATTTATTGACTATTTCGAAATAACTTTAAATTAAACAAAAGTTCAGCGTAATGAAAACGCCTCCAATAGCGATATATTGCGTATTTAGAAAACCCTCAAACTTTTGATATGAAATTAAAAAACTTTTGCTGAGCCTCTGGTGTTCGTTGCATTAACAGGGCGGAGTTTAAGTTTAGACATTTTCTAGGAGAGGTATTGACTACAAGAAGCAAAAATAAGGAGGAGTTTATATTGAACGGCAAACATTATATAGATGGCGAATGGACCGATAAAGGCAACGATACGATCAAAGTCATGAACCCAGCGACTGGTGAACAGGTCGGCACCGTACCTAACGGCGGAGAAGCTGAAGCAACCGCAGCCGTCGAAGCAGCCGCAGCCGCATTTCCGGAATGGTCTAAAACGACCGCTTACGAACGCGCAAAATTATTGATGAAATGGCACGATTTGCTATTGGAGCATAAAGAAGAGATCGGGGAGATTTTAACAAAGGAAATGGGCAAACCTTTGAAGGAAGCGATCGGTGAAATTGAATATTCTGCATCGTTCATTTCCTGGTTCGCCGAAGAAGGCAAACGTGTTTACGGACGTACCGTGCCTGCGAGCAGCGATAGCAAGCGAATCCAAGTCACCAAGCAGCCGGTCGGTGTTGTCGCCTCAATTACGCCGTGGAACTTCCCTGCTGCGATGATGGCAAGAAAGATGGCGCCCGCACTTGCTGCCGGTTGTACTTTTGTTTCCAAACCGGCAAAAATGACGCCGCTCACCGCAGTCCGCGTCTTTGAACTAGCTGAAGAAGCCGGATTCCCGAAAGGCGTTATCAATTTGGTGACCGGCAGTGCGTCCAAAATCGGCAAAGTGTTCACGAGCCATCCATCAGTGCGCAAACTGACTTTTACCGGTTCGACGGAGATAGGCAAGGAATTGATGAAGCAAAGTTCGGAAACGATGATCAATTTGTCACTGGAACTTGGCGGCCACGCACCAATCATTGTGCTTGACGATGCGGACCTTGATAAAGCCGTTAAAGGCGTCATGGCTTCAAAATTCCGCAATGCCGGACAGACATGTGTTTGCGGCAACCGTATTTATGTCCAAGAAAGCATTGTCGACGCTTTTTCTGAGAAATTGCAAAAAGCGGCTGGACAATTAAAAGTCGGCAATGGCCTTGAAGAAGGCGTCGATATCGGCCCGCTGGTCGATAAAGATGGCTACGAGAAAGTTGAACGACACGTGAAAGATGCCGTCGAAAAAGGCGCGAAAGTGCTCGTCGGCGGTGATGGCAAAGCTGAAAATGACGCTTATTTCTACAACCCTACCGTACTCACCGGTGCAAATGAAGGCATGTTGGTCATGTTTGAAGAAACTTTTGGGCCGGTTGCACCGATCATGAGTTTCAAAACGGATGAAGAGGCCGTCAAGCTCGCCAACGATACACGGTTCGGCCTGGCGTCCTACTTCTTTACTGAAAGCATGACGCGTGGCACGTACTTAGCTGAACATCTGGAATACGGCATCGTCGGCTGGAACGACGGGGCCCCGTCTGCTGCACAGGCGCCATTTGGCGGCATGAAGGAAAGCGGTATCGGACGCGAAGGCGGCCAAGAAGGCTTAGAAGCGTTCCTTGAAACGAAATACATTTCTATCCAGCTTTAATGCAAATAAAAAAAAGCTCCGGAAAGCCAATGCTTTCCGGAGCGTTTTCGTTATGCGACGGTTTCTTGCGATTTGGTTCCGACAATTGCCGGCTTAGTAACCAAACTTTCATAATGAGGGAAGCGTTCACCGAGTGCTCTTGCAATTCTTTCCTCTTCACCGCTTTTCACTGGAATGAAAAGTGATGGGCCAGCGCCGCTGATGGCATAGCCGTAAGCACCGAGCTCCCGGCAAGCGGTTCCGATTTCCTGAAAATCCGGAAAGCGGTCTTGACGGTACGGCTGATGGAACACATCTTTGCTCATCAGTTTTCCCGCCTTTTTCCACTCGCCCCGCGCAAGTGCAGCGGACAATACGTTCGCTGCAGCGCTTCCTCGCACACTGTCACCATAGGACAGTTGTTCAGGCAGTAACGCTCTTGATTCCTCGGTTAGAAAAACGGCTTGTGGAATGAGCAGCACGACTCCGATATCCACTTGTTCCACATGCACCGTCTCGAGTTGTTCATCATCAAAATACGAAATCGTCAAGCCGCCGAGCAGCGAAGCGGAAATATTATCCGGATGTCCTTCCATATCTGTTCCGATACGCACTTTCTCTTGTGGCGTCATCTCCAGTCCGAGCAAGCGATCTGCTAATTCGATGCCCGCTGCAATCGCGGATGCACTACTGCCAAGCCCCCTGCCGAGCGGGATGTCGGTTTCGATTTCAAGTTTCGCCGTTGGCAGTGTTTTGCCGTAAGCAACGGCGGTATTACGTGCCGCCTGAAGGATCAAATTGTCTTCAGAGTCAGACAGATGTGCATATTCAGCCGTTCGGTATTCGAGCTGCCAAGCGTCTGCGGGAGAGACGTGAATGTTCAAATGGAGATCGAGCGCCAAACCGATCGAGTCAAAGCCCGGTCCGAGATTCGCTGTCGAAGCGGGTACCGCTATCGAAAAATCTTTCCAGCTCATACGCTGACCTCCTTTTTCAATGCCTCCCAAAATTGCTCCATGTTAGACGCTTCTAGCATGCCATCTTGTTTGCTGACCTCGATGGCAGTTGCCGGATCTTTCAATCCATTTCCTGTCAGGACACAGACGACCGTTGAACCTTTTTCAACCTGCCCGGCTTCCACTTGTTGTTTTAAACCAGCGATTGATGCACAAGAGGCTGGTTCTGCAAAGATTCCTTCTGTTTTCGCCAACAATTGGTAAGCTTCCAGGATTTTTTCATCGCTTCTAGCTAATATCGTGCCATTGGATTGGTCCAGTGCATTCAGCGCCAATTGCCAGCTTGCCGGATTGCCGATGCGGATCGCTGTTGCTACAGTTTCAGGCTGTTCCACGATTTTGTTTTGAACGATTGGGGATGCACCTTCCGCTTGCACACCGAGCAGCACAGGGCGTTTAGCGCCTGTACGTTCCGCATATTCACTAAAGCCTTTCCAAGCAGCTGAGATGTTTCCCGCGTTGCCGACCGGGAGTGCAAACAAATCAGGCACTTTCCCTAGCTGTTCTATCACTTCGAACGCAATTGTTTTCTGGCCTTCGATGCGGTAAGGGTTGACGGAGTTGACGAGTGCGATGCCCGGAGCTTTCCCGATTTCGCGTACCATTTCCAATGCTTCATCGAAATTCCCTTTGATCTCCAGTATTTCTGCTCCGTACATTTTCGCCTGTGCCAGCTTGCCAAGCGCGATGCGGCCTTCAGGAATGACGACAATTGTCCGCATTCCCGCTCTTGCACCGTATGCAGCAGCGGAGGCAGAAGTGTTTCCTGTAGATGCACAAACCAGCACGCTATTGCCTTCTTCTTTTGCCTTTGCGACCGCCATGACCATTCCGCGGTCTTTAAACGACCCTGTGGGATTGGCGCCTTCAATTTTGGCGTATACCTCGATACCCCACTCTTTTGACAAGGTCTCTAGATGCACAAGCGGCGTATTGCCTTCTTGCAATGTAAGTGTTGGGGTAGCGTCCGTCACCGGAAGCCACTCTTTATATTGTTCGATCAGTCCAGGCCATCTCATGCTGCGTCCTCCCCTTCAATGCGGTAATGGCTAATGACGCTCGCCATGCTTTGCAATTCATTTAATACGTCCAAATGCTGTTGGCGGGAAATTTCATGTGTTTGCAAGATCAGTTCCGCTTTGCCATCGTTTTCACCAGTTGCCGGTGTCTGTGTAATCGACTGGATGCTTGCGCCGTGCTTGCTGTAGATTGCACTGACTTTTGATAAGACGCCGACCACGTCATCGACGAGCAGACGGTGGAAATATTTCGAGCAGCTTTTCTCTGCCGGCTTGATGAGGCGTGCGTACTGAGCGGAGTGTTTCCGTTTTCCGTTAACGCCGAGCAAAAGATTGCGGCAGGCTGCGATGATATCCGAGACAACCGATGTTGCTGTCGGCAAGGAACCTGCACCTGGTCCGTAAAGCATCGTTTCGCCGACGGCATCCCCGTAAATGTATACGGCGTTGAATTCGTTATTGACTGCCGCGAGCGGGTGGGTGTTTGCCAGGAAGATCGGTTCGACGGACACGTCGATTCCATCTTCATCTTTAGTCGAAGATCCAACCATTTTCATTGTATAGCCGAGCTTATCGCCCATTTCGACATCGCCGTCTTTAATCGTTTCCATACCGCGGATGTGAACGTCGCCCAAGTTGACCTCAGTGGAAAAGGCGAGCGACGAGAGAATGACCATTTTGCGGGCTGCATCCAGTCCCCCGACATCAGCAGTCGGATCGGCTTCCGCAAACCCGAGACGTGTCGCTTCAGCTAATGCATCTTCATAGCTTTTCTTTTCTTGCTTCATTTTCGTCAAGATGAAGTTGGTTGTACCGTTGACAATTCCCATCATGCTCGAAATTCGGTCAGACGCCAAACCATCTTCAAGTGTACGGATAATCGGAATGCCCCCTGCTACACTTGCTTCATAAAACAAGTCGCATTTTTCATCATCCGCCAATTTTAAAAGCTCATGGCCATATTCTGCCATAACATCTTTATTTGCCGTAACGACTTGCTTGCCGGATTTCAGCGCTTGCTCCATCGCGGATTTCGCGCCTTCCATGCCGCCCATGACTTCTACAATGATGTCGAGGGAAGAATCATTCAAGATTTCTTCGATATCCGTCGTGAAGACATTCGGATCGAGGTCCGAAAACCGATCTTTGCCGGCATCCCGCACCAATACTTTTCGGATTGCAACTTGGGCACCCAGTTTATGCTGCAAATCATCCTGATGCTGCTGGATAATCTTAGCAACTCCACTCCCAACTGTTCCGAAACCTAATAATCCGATTGAAATTTCATTTTTCATTGACGATTCCTCCCATGGTGTGTACACTGTGAAAAAACAGTTGTTTTTGTCATAGAGACATTATAGTATTATATATTAACTAAAACAACCCTTTTTCCAGACTATTATAAAAGATGGGACTTGATACGATGAAAGTATGCAAATTCGGTGGAACTTCAGTCGCTAGCGCACAACAAATCAAAAAGGTCGCAAGCATCATCCAAGCAGACCCCGCTCGCCGCATTGTGGTCGTCTCCGCACCCGGCAAACGCTTTAGCGGAGACACAAAAGTAACCGACCTATTGATCCGCTTGGCAACAGCCGCGCTCTCAGGCGAACCGGTCCAGCATGCTTTGCAGTCAGTGATCGACCGCTATGCGGAAATAGCCGATGAACTCGGGCTCGAGCGCGATATTATCGACATCATCCGCGCTGACCTGTCAAGCCGTTTGCGCGCGGACCCCGGCCAGCATGATTTGTATATCGACTCGATCAAAGCGGCGGGCGAAGACAATTCCGCAAAACTGATTGCCGCTTATTTCACTTCCATCGGATTAACAGCAGAATATGTCAATCCAGCGAAGGGCGGTCTTTTCGTCAATGAGCCGCCTGACCGGGCACAAGCGCTGCCGGAGTCCTATGAATTGCTGTCTGCTCTGGCGGACAAACCGGTCATCACCGTATTCCCAGGGTTTTTCGGCTATACAAAAGGCGGCATGCTCCGCACGTTCGACCGCGGCGGGTCCGATATTACCGGGTCGATCCTGGCAGCTGCTGTCAAAGCCGAACTTTATGAAAACTTTACCGATGTCGATTGTGTATTTGCCGCAAATCCTCAAGTGGTCGAAAACCCCGTCGAAATCGAACAAATGACTTACCGCGAAATGCGCGAACTTTCGTATGCCGGTTTTGCCGTGCTGCACGACGAAGCGCTGATGCCTGTGTTTCGTGCCTCTGTACCGCTATGCATCCGCAATACGAATAACCCGTCTGCGCCCGGAACGATGATCGTCGCAGAGCGCAGTAGTTCCTCGCGGCCAGTGACAGGCATTTCTGCTGATAGTGGCTTCTCGACATTATACGTCAGTAAATACTTGATGAACCGCGAAGTCGGCTTCGGCCGCAAACTGCTGCAGATCTTAGAAGATGAAGAAATCTCCTATGAGCACATCCCTTCAGGCATCGATAATTTATCGGTCATTCTCCGCAGCCATCAGCTTGATACTGAAAAAGAAGCGCGCATCGTGGAACGAGTAAAACGTGAATTACAGGCTGACGATGTCCACATCCGCAACGACTTTTCGATGATCGTGCTCGTCGGCGAAGGCATGAACAACCACAAAGGTCTAACTGCACGTGCATCCGCTGCATTCGCGCGGACCGATGTCAATATTGAAATGATCAACCAAGGATCATCCGAGGTCAGCCTCGTATTCGGCATTTTAAAAGCGGATGAAGAAAAAATCCTCAATGAATTGTATCAAGAGTTTTTTGCACCAGCTTTGATCAGGTAAACAAAGAAGCACACGGCATCAGCCGTGTGCTTCTTTTTTATGTTCCCTCAAACTTTCCATTCCACAAGCAATGGACCCTCTTCTCCGTATACCGGGTCTTGACGGGGCAGCGGAACGTTCTGAATGTCTTCTAGCACATACGGCCGCTCATCCGCTTCGCCTGTTTTCAGATTGTATTCGACACCACCCGGATAAGCACCGGCGATGCGGAAATCACTGCTGGCTTCCAAGCATTTATGGCCTGTCCCTGCCGGCAGGACACATACATCCCCTGCTTTAACGGCTAGGATTTCTCCTTCTTCGCCGCCCAGCTGCAAGCGGGCTGAACCGCTCACGACACCGAGCGCTTCATGGGTATTGCTGTGGTAGTGGTGGTAGCCAAAGACGCTGCCTTGCCACGTGTTGCCCCAGCCATGCTGTTGAAAAGATTGCTCAATCTTTTCTGGCTGCGCAGTGAATGCACCGGGATAAAAAAGCACAGGCAGCGATGGATTGTTCGGGATGCTGCCGTCGTCTTGAAAACGGAAAAGTCGAGCATCGTTCATCGGTATCAGCTCCTTTTCCTTTCTTTACCCGCTACACCTGTGCTTATGCGTGTTTATTTGTATGAAGCGGCGTAAATTGAGTAAGCAGCAAATCCTCCAACAGAACAGGCAATTCCTCAAAAGCGCTTTTGCGGTTCAATCGTTCCGTCCGCTGATGCGCATCGCGACCGAACGGCCCGACGTTCAACACCGGCGCCTGCAGTTTGTGCATTTCTTCAAACGGTATGCTATAGCTTCTGCCGTACACCGGCGTGTTTTGCTCATATGTTTGCCAGCCATCATTTTGGTCTTGGAAATTGACGTAACTCAAATCCGAAATCCCGTTAAAGTAATGACCTTGTTTGACTTCCAAATCAAAACGACCGAGCGCAGTTTCCTGCACTTGTTTGACACAACGTTTGACCAGTTCGGATTCGCTGGAATTGACCGGCGGATAATACGGCGGTGCAAACAGCAAGATGACCGCAGGCGTCAGCTCATGGCATTGAATCAGCAATTGGTCTGTGATGGCATGGGACTGCTCCCGCACATCGTGGTCGACATCTTCCGTGACGTTCGACATGATTTGTTCGACCGTTTTTACGCCTAACTTCTCTAATGCATATTCCTTCAATTCTTCAAAGCGGAACACCTTCACTTCATTGACCGGCTCGATGCCTTCGCGTGTACACATCTCGACGTAATCACGGCTCATTTTATGAAGTGCATTTCTTGCCGTCTCTTCAAACAGCCGCATCGTCTGTTCTGCATTGCGTTCAAGCAAAAAGACATTATACATCGACACCGCACGATATGGCGTCTGTGCGGAATATTCCATTTTCACGTCGCGCTGCAATACGGTGACCGGGAGCGGTGACGTTTCTCCGAAAAGCGTCTCACGGAATGACGGATTCCAGCTCATCTCTTGCGTCAAATACGACGCCATGTAATTTGATGTCAAACCGCTTAATGGTTCGCCGACATGCGTTTCCTTGCCGTAGAACAAAGCACTCGGCATGATTTTCCCGATGCTGCCCGTATACACTTTAAAATCCTGTTCATTTGGGTCTTGAGCGAATACCGGTTCACCGTTCAAGAACAATGAATAGGTCAAATCATGTTCATCAGCCATTTCCAAAAGCGTCGGCACTGCATGGCGCATGCCATTGGAATTGACTTCTTCATCCGGTACTGTCAACAAAACCAAATTGATTGGCCACTGTTCTGTCGACGCTTTTTCCAGCAGCGCCATATGCAGGGCAAGCCCTGCCTTCATATCCATAACACCGCGTCCGAACAAATAATTCCCCGACTCCAAGTCTTTTAGCACATCTTCGTTGAGCATTTCTTTGCGGTCATGCAGTGCACGCGTCAACAACCGTGGACTGGTCGATAGCGGGCGCAAGACGCCGTAATCTTCGGTCGATACCGTATCGAAATGGCTGATCAGCACCACCGTATGTTGCGCTTGTTCATGCTTGTACAGTGCGGTCAGAAACGTTCTGCCCCAGTTGACTTCCCCCAGCTCCAAATGATCCGGATTTTGTTTAAAATACTCCAACTCGCCAAGCAAGCCCTTGAGTTTTACTGGGAACTCTGCTTCTCCTTGTGTTAAATAAACACTTTCCCAGCTGACCAGCTCACATACCAAGTCCTCCAATTTCTCCGGAGTATCCCAGAAACGTTCCATCATAACCAATCCTTTCGTTTTCCATATACTTGAAATGACACAAAAATTCAGTTCATTTATTCCATATGAAGCAATGATATTCCTGGCGAATGACTAAAAAAGCACACGACTGTAAATTGAATTCAGCAGCTGAGTCTCCAAACAGCCCGGGCGGTTTTACGCGGCGGGCTGTCTCATATTGCTGTTATGCTTGTAGTTTAAGTGTGTTGACAAAATTCTCCAAGCGGTCCATTCCTAGCTTTAATACCGGCATGCTGTATGCATACGAAATGCGCAGGAAGCCTTCTCCGTATTCGGTGAAAGCTGATCCGGGTACCGCTGCCACGCCGCCTTCTTTCAATAAACGGATGGCAAAGTCATAAGATGATAAGCCGAATTTTTTTACGGACGGGAAAATATAGAATGCACCCGTCGGCATGACGACATCAATCCCCATCTCCGTCAGCCGCTTGTAAACAAAATCACGGCGTTCGATATAGGCTTTGTTCATTTCAGCCGGCACATGGCGTTGATGCACAAGCGCTTCAATCGCCGCGTACTGTGAAGGGGTTGATGCGCAGATCGCGTTGTACTGATGGACTTTCAACACATGCTGCATCACTTCCACAGGCCCTAAAATAAAGCCGATGCGCCATCCGGTCATCGAATGGGATTTCGATAAGCCATGCACAAGAATGGTTTTCTCACGCAAGTTTTCAAAGCAGGCGAATGTGCAGTGGGCACCGCCGAATGTATTTTCACTATATATTTCATCCGCCACGATAAACAGCTCGTGGCGTTCGAAAACTGTTTTTAAAGCGACCAACTCATCCATCGTCATGGTGACGCCTGTAGGATTGGATGGGAAGTTCATCAAGACCGCTTTGGTGCGCTCGGTGATCAGTTCTTCAAGCGCATGCGGATCCGGTTTGAAATCGGTTTCCGATGTATCCAAGTAGACGACTTTGGCGCCGCATAGTTGCACTAGCGGCTCGTAGCCCGGGTAAGTCGGCGCCGGCAAAATCACTTCATCGCCTTCTTCCAAAATCGTCCGGAATACGGAATCAAGCCCTTCGCTTGCGCCGTTGGTGACAATGATTTCATCTTCTGCACGGTACGATAAGCCATAGCTGTCTTTGAAAAACGATTGAACGGCCTGGCGCAGCTCCACCGCGCCTGCATTGTGAGTGTAGCTCGTCCGATCATTGCGGATGGCCTCGGCCCCTGCCTGTTTAACCGCTTCAGGTGTAGGAAAATCCGGCTGGCCGATCGTCAAATTGACCGCATCGGGATAAGCCGGTATTTGATTGGCGAATTGGCGGATTCCCGAAATCCGAATCGACTCAACTCGTTTATTTAGTTTCATGCTCATGGAGAATCAACCTTTCTGCAACTAGCAATGGCTTTTGTGAATAATTAATAGCGTAGTGAATGATTTTAGACAAGTATGGTACCTATATAGATTATACATAGCCACGTTTTTTCTAGCTTGAACGTGACCCCGATCACTAAAATGATAGACTTTGAGTCGGCTCGTTAATTTGTCCACTACGTGCAATAATACATGAAGAGTGAGTTAAATGACGAGCGGATTGTACCAAGCTCAAGGAAAATTTATTGCTGTTTAACCGTATGGATCGAATGCTTAATTTCATGCTGGAGTTTGGGTGCGGAATTGTTTAGGTCCCCTATCATATCTGGCGGCAAGCTGTGGGTTGAGTTTTCGCACCGAATCAGGGAGTGCGCCTGTCTAACTCATTATGTATTCGTGTCCTTAGAAATGCTTCATTGCAGGGTTTAGGATTTAGCTATTTATGGGGTTCGTCGTCTTTTTGATGTTCAAGGCGCCTTATTGTGCCGTTGATATTGGTATACTTGTTTCATGCAGCCTAGACAGGGCTCGCGAAGAAGGACGGGATGAAATGAAACAAGTAACGCCATCAGGTGAATTTATCTATACATATGCATATCATCAAGACGAAAAAGACTTATGCCAGCTAGAGATGCGTGCTTTTTTCGGCAAGGATACAGAAGAGAAAGTCGTCAAAAGCAAGCATGGTATTGCACCGGGCCGGAGCCCATTCATTAAAGAGCGGATTGAAGTATTATTTGAAGGCGAGGAACTGCCACATATTTTAAAGCAAGCTGCTGAAATTGATATGAACGATTCTACTTTCAAAGTGATTTTCCCAAAAATCAACGGATTGGCCACAAGCGATAAAGTGGAGTATGCAGAAAAACGGGAGATTGAGCGGCAGATCGGTTTCGTCATCACCGGGAAAGCCGATGTCCACAACCCGGATGTCACTTTCGGTTTGATTCCGTTTGAGGGCCGCTGGTATTTCGGCTTCTACGAACTCAGTGAGTCTATCTGGTTTAAACACCAGAAAAAACCGCGCGAATACTCGACTGCATTAAGCACGAGAGTAGCGCGGGCGCTAGCCAATATTGCAGTGCCAAATCCTGTGGGAGTCAAAGCGATCGACCCGTGCTGCGGCATCGGGACAGTGCTGGTCGAGGCCTTATCGATGGGCATCGACATCGTCGGCCGCGATATCAATCCGCTCGTCGTCGACGGTTCAAGGGAAAACATCGCACATTTCGGCTTATCTGGAGCGGTCGACTTAGGTGCGATTGCGGATATCGATCAACAATACGACGTGGCCATTATTGATATGCCTTATAATCTGTATACTCACGCGACATCCCTTGAACAACAGGACATCCTGAAACACGCATTGCCGTTCACCGAAAAACTGCTTGTCGTCACCATTGATCCGATCGACCATATGATAGAAGGCGCAGGCTTCACGATAACCGACCGATGCATAGCAAAAAAATCCTTGTTTCTGCGGGAAATACTTGTATGCGAGAGAACGGACAAATTCTTCCAATTTGCCGGAGAATTGCAACAAGCATAATATATCAGCTAACAAAAAAATCACCTGGACAATTTTGTCCGGGTGATTTTTCTGTTCAAGCCTGACTCAAGTTCTCCTATTGCAATTCTTGAACCGCATAAGAAACCATTTCATAGCGCAGCCCTACACGAACCACCGTAAACGTCAGGCGAAGATCATTGCGATCAGCCAAATGCTGAATCGGGCCGTTTCCTTGGTAAAGATTGACCGCATAATAATCATTGCCCACTTTCACTTCAATCACACGCCCATCCGCCAATCCGAAAGGTTCTTCTGTCGTGAGTTCAAGCACTTTGCCAGTGATTTTAAGTGGTTGGAGCACTTGCAATTCACCACTTGGCAAGGTGATTGTGCTGCCGAATTTATTGCGCAAAGTATACTTCGTATCGCCTGACTTCACGTAATAAGTCGCAGAAGTCCGATGAATCACTCCGACATCTGGATTAAGCGTCAACACTTGCCCAATCATGATCAGGTCTGATTTTAAATTGTTCATCCGCTTGATGCTGTCGATTGAAACACCGGTCCGTTTGGAAATGGAATACAAAGTATCTCCTTTGACCACGCGGTAATTTCGGTTATCCAAATTTTCCTGGTTTCCAGACCATGCTTGGTTTTTGTGCGGAATGGCGATTTTCTGGCCGGCGATGATATGAGTGCTCTTGGTGAAGTTAGCCGCCATCAGCTGTTCAACGACCAATCCATACTTTTTCGCGATGCTGTAGAACGTGTCTCCTTTTTGGACAATGTAATAACTGGCCACTTCAGTAGCAGCGCTCGGTGTCATCACTGGTCCTGCAAGTGCAGCGGACGAGACTAACGCAAACGATAAGAGGATTTTGGACATTCGTTTCTTTCCTTTTGAAGACAGCGGCTCTTCGTTTTTGGCTTGAGGGACACGGTTCAAATGAAGTTTACTCATCTTACCTCCCTACTTTCCATTTATATTTTTATCATCACTACTTAAGTACCCCTTTACGAAAAATAACAATCATTCATTTGTTATTTTTCTGATATTTTAAAACCATATCCCCCTTGAACTTTCACGTTTTTTCCATTCCTATACGACAAGAGACATGATATATTCCTTTGCTAATAAAATCAAAAAGTCCCTTAAATATTTTCGGTGAATAAAAACACGCAAATTCGCGAGAAATTCTCTCTACCTAGGTATAGATTTCTCAATTGAAGTGATTTCTATTTTAAATAATTGGGTCATTAAACTTCCTTCCTCTCTTAAAATAAAATCCTCGTCAGTTCAGCTGCTTATGAACCTTAATTACTATTCAAATCCACTTAATTCATTTTGGGACGCTTAAGCATATACCTTGGCGGGGAACCGTAGATTTGTTCAGCTTCAAAATAAGCTAGTTCACCTGAAACACATGAAACAATTGAGGGAAAACCATAACCGACAGCATGTTTTAATGCCTCTCGAAGCGGCAATTGTTTTCCATCTATTTTTTCGTTGTAGGACAATGAATAGCACTCTTTGTCAGCGCCGTTGTTCATAAGCAATTCGTAAATGTCTTGGGGATCTGAGTTAGGTGGTGGAATTTCAATCATGTATTTGCCTTTCAACATCCTTTGATATTCATGGCAAAGCCGGTTCAAGGCGTGATCTCTTTTCTTTGACGAAAACAATTCATGAAGCACTCTGTCCTGAACACTTTTTTCGAAAAAAGATTTGACTATCAATTGTTCCATTTCTTTATTCATCTTGATCCCCGCCCCTCTTATTCACCAGTTCGCTTATCTAAATTCAAATGATTGGTACGAAGTTTGCCTATTATCAATATATATTCATCGCTATTATGCGGTTTTAAGATATATTGTAAATTGCTGATATACCTTTTCGATATTTTCATTGGACCTGAGTACCGCATTTTTATTTATGCCATGCACCAGCGCCTTCAGCAAATCCTCAATATGGCAAAGCTCTCGGTAAACGACTCCCATTTTTAACTCAGAGCCTTTTTCGCGAATAGTTACAGACAAGTTTTGTTGTGTAATCCATTCGAATTCCCATATGTATTCAACCGGTTCCTCCAACATGACAAAGTCAATTTTCTTCCTTGGAAATGGAGCCAGACCTGGTACTATCTGATAAACTGCGTGCAATAATTGCTCTAAAGGATCGCCAAGTATATAGGAACAAACAAATTCGAATTTGCTGCTGCCAATGCACAAATGGCCAGAAGCCCATGACTCGCCCTGTAACCAGTTGTACTGGAACTCTACATTTTTAGACATCTGTAATGGCTCCTTTAGTTTATTATGTTTTTTGGTATAAGCCGTAAACATATTCAGTAACTGGCACTTACATTTCCGATGGCAATCTAGTTGAATTTGTTAGGTTGGTTTTTGTGATTTGATTGTGAAGTGCATTTGCCGCAAAATACCCGAGACATGCACCTATCGTATTTAACAGTAAATCATCCACATCAAATGTTCCTCTCGCTGTAAGAAATTGGAGAACATCAATTAGTAAACTTGCCGAAAGAATCATTTTACATGCAAATGTAAATCTAATTTTTTTAAGCCGCAAGTAAACGGCCAGTGGCACGAGAAGCAGCAGATTAACCAATATAGCTGGTATGAAAATAGAAAGATTCACTTCGGCAGCATAGCTGATGAAATTGAAAGGTATAAAATTAAAATCTCTCGAGGTCTCATTACCTTTAAATAATGTTATTGAAGCTAACAAGATGAAATACAATATCATTGCTAAATCCACATAGACAGAGTCAACTTTAAATTCTTTTAGCAAAAACTTTATGCTGACAAAAATGATGAAAGCGAGCAAGATCCTGCCAACTAGATAAGGCACCGGTGAATTAACAAAAGTCACTATTATTTCATCAATGATGTAATACATTAAAAATTGGGATGCCAGCAGCGATATAAAAATAAGTATGATATTTTTAAGCAGATTCACATTTTCACCTCATCGAGAATATTCTCATCCCTATATTTCATCAAAAAGGTTTCTGGAAATCAGACTTTCCTTGACCATGCGCTAGTTAAAAACTTTGTCAGCTTATTGGCCAGTGGGCTCAATTAACACAGTAAAACGAGGAGTTGGATTGAGGATGAACCTAGATAATGTGTCAATTAGAAAAATGAACCATGCCGACCTTGAAACGATGGCTCGATGGCTTAGCACAGAAGCGGTTTTGAAATTTTACGGAGATGTAAATTCTCCATTTTCGTTGCAACAAGTTGAGAAAAAGTATGGGCCAAGAATAGATGGCGACGTCTTAGTAGTTCCATTCATAGTCGAGTTAAATGGCGCTCCAATAGGTTTTATGCAGTATTACAAAATTGAGAAGTGTGAACAGCAGACGTTCGGCTATCCTGCAAACTTAGATGTATATGGAATAGACCAATTTATTGGCGTGCCCAGCCTCTTTAACAAAGGCTTAGGAACTATCATGGTGAAAAAATTCATTGTTTCTATAGTTGAGACAACAGATGCTGACCTCGTTATTCTAGATACGGCTATTTCCAACCCTCGCGCAATAAGGTGTTACGAAAAATGCGGCTTTTCAAAAATGCAGAAAATCAATAATGGGCGCAGTTGGTTAATGGCGATGCAAACTTCTTCCCAGACATCTGCCAATCTTTAAATACAGCTTCTCCCTGCCTTTCTCACTAAGCCCATTCATGGCCATGCTTTAGAATGAATTTAATTTCATTTTGATAATGTTCAACATGTCCTTGTCCGACCATCTTTTGAAAGGCTATATCGCCTTCATCCGCTTTTCGCGTTATCGTTTTGCATAAACCTTCTAATCGAAGCATCACCATTTCTAAATAGTTTTCTTCCACCGGCTCCCCGTAAGCTTCAAAAAACAACTCCACTCGCTGTTTTATACGATCTGCATCTTGAGCAGAATCGTAATGCGCTTTTTCCTCGAAAGTATTGGACAAACTATATCTACTTAAAGGAATGCACGTGTAAAGAGTATAAGCGATATCCCAAAGCCTTGGACCGGGTCCGGCATTATCGAAATCAATGATAGCTACTGGTCTCTTATCTTTAAAAATAATATTGTAAATAGCAAAATCATTATGACATAGCACTTCATGATTTGATGGTGTGTTATCTAATGGTTGCCAAGTATTATCCACTGGAAAGTCACTTGTGGAATCATGATAACGTCGAAGCATTTCTGCTATTTCCTTTAAAGCATTGTTTGACCACATATAGTCTTTGACGGGATAGTTGCCTGCTTCCCCTTCAATATATGTTAAAATTTCTCTTCCGTCTTTATCCACTCCTAAAAATTGTGGTACTTGAGTAAAACCTTTACTCTGTAAGTGTTTTAACAAGCCATGGATTTTTCGGCTTTCCGGCTTCAAGTCACGATGTACCATGTTTCCTCTACGATAAACATCCGATACATTTCCACCTGTTAACTTCAATTTGTCTTGATCATTGGACATTCTATTGCCTCCCTCGCAATCCTTTAGTATTCTGACTCACGCGTTTTGAAGTTGACTTGCAATAGAATACCCTATATGTTTTTCCAGTTTTATGAGTGCTAGTTTTATTCACCACACAGACAGCCTGGTCCTGCCGTCGTTTTCATCGGTGATGTATTCAATATCTTCAAATCCACAGGCTCTCGCATTGTTTATTAGCAATTGAATCGTATCCTGATTTTTGCAATATATTGTGACATAGATAGTGTCAACCACCAGCAGGACCAGTTGGCAATTACTCACTATAAAATCTTCAAATGTTTCCACACGCCCCACTTCATTATGTCGATAGGCTTGTAAATCAACGGAAACGAGGTAATGTTTGTTCGTTTCTATTCGATTTTTCAGTTCTGAGCCTTCGATAATGTTTTTCTCGCTCGGAAAAAGTTCTTTATCCACTCGGCCCCAAATCACCGCATATGATTCGCCGCTTCCAATTTGCCAATCAAAAGCAGCGATATCAATTGGTTTGAGTATGCCCTTAAGATAGTTGCCATAGTTGTTAGGAATTTCAAAGCTGACTCCTCTTGTCATAGGTTCATCTCCTTAAGATTACGGGTGCCACACATTTAACGGAGTGAGTTTACAGGGCTTAACGAAAAAGAATATTGAAGGTAATAATGTATATTAGAGTAAACTCCGTCAGCTTTTTAATTTTTATGGTCATTTCCTCTTTTCGTTCAAGTATATTGAATCCCCATGCAAAAACAGTTCTTTTAGAATCTACTTTGTAAGTGGCTAACAGTAAAAATAAAACCCATTTCATCGGCTTGAAATTCCAATGGAACGAGTTTTTTACGAGGCTCTTTATTTTTCGAAAAATGATTCTAGAAGAGCCGGAACCCCGTACACGGGTGCATCAATTTTTTGAAGATACATGCCGAGTCCTACAACAAAAACTATAACTAGAACTGATAAAACCAATTTCACACTTTCTCGAGACACCAGGCCCTCGCTCCTTAAATAGACTGTAACTAAAAAATGAATTCAATAAAGGCACTGATTTAATAGTTTAGTTATTAATAGAATACCATCAGAATTTTCCAAGTAAATATCCATTGGAAAATTTTTCAATGCTAAAATGTGAGAAAAAAAGAGCCATGCTTTGTTCGAGCATGGCTCCGCAATTGAAATTATGCGCTAGATTTTGTTGAGAATTTTTGAGAAATGACGTAGGCTAGCGTTGCGATCAGTAAAACCACTAGTAGTTGAATGGAGGGAGATTGAGCGATTACTGATTCTCCTCCTGCACTAGCAGTGGATGAAGATATATCAGGGACATAGAGAGTGGTTAGAACCCAGCCCGATATAATTTGAACTCCTATATACAATAGGATAAGACTTAAAATGAACACGATATATTTTTTCATAATTTCCACTCCTTTCCATACAATACGAAACCTATTGAAGAAAGTTTCATTTACCTTAAGGAGATTATTACATATAGAAAGATTGACTCAAGTCCAAACTTCAAGCTTCACTTTATAACAGCTCGCCTGTCTTACCAATGTTTGGTTGCCGCATTAACTTGTCACCTTTTGTATACTAATCACTTTTTTTATCCTTATACTTCGCTCATTATTTTTGCCTTGCATTATTTGCTCTAAGTCTATTTGGCTGTAGATAGTTATATCGTGTTCATTATAAGAATTGAAAATGAAATTTGAAAAAATCATTCCGTTCTTTAGCTCCAGCGTAACCAAATCCCCTAGATCTAAGTCTTTTAAAATTGGCAGTCTGGTGTGAATATTATGTAGCTGTATTTTCTTCAATTTATTATCAAAATAATTAAACCCCCATAATACAAGAAAGAATAAAATAACAGCTCCCCACCACCCAGTCAGATCGTAGACGGGATTGCTTATAGTTATAACGCAAAAAACAATCAAAAATTTGCAAAACAAATAGAACAGCTCCATTACATGCCTCTCCGATCTTCACTTCGTTTATCCTTTTTATTTCTTAATCATTGTCCAATGTGCCTTTTAACTTCGAAAGTCCATTTGTTCCTTATCTTCTCGAGCGAGTGTGCTTTTTCATTAAGCGTGACTTTCATTCTTCGTTACACTTCTATGTTGCCTGCTCCTAATATACCGTGGAAACGAATAATTATATAGTTAGTGCTTAATAATATCGCTCTCTATAAACCTATTTACGTCTTCGCTGCATGAAAGAAGTCACACATAATGTACTATTTGAACAGCCAAAAACCGCTAAGAACTTCTCAGCGGCTTTTGCTTTTATTCATATAGAAGAAACTTACATCCACCAACTCCATGTAACGATCAATGCGATAACCGATACGACAACAGAATCGATGACTGAGAGCGAGCGTTCTCTTCTGACTAGCATCGCGAGTACACCAGCAAACACCGCTACAACGAGCGATGCAACAGAAGCTAAGACGAGGAGCGTGAGCAGCAGGTTATTTGTCATCTCGCCTTCAAACGCCAGCGGCAATTCCTGGAATGCATCCACAAGGAAGATGACTAGCGCCAATAACAATGGGACAACCGTGAAGACAACTGAAATATTGCCTAGCTTGGATTTTGGCCATAGTTTCATATCCGCCTCCGCCTTTCCCCTTGCAATTTTCTTTCTGTTTAGTCTATTCCACCTGAGCTAGTTGTTTCCTGCCGAATCAATTGTAAAGTTTGTTAAAATCCGAGACGGCTGCGGACTTCGGCTGTATAGTTCTGGCTCACGGGAATCGTCGAGCCATCACGCAATGTCAACACATAGTTTGAGGCAACGTCTTTTGCAATCTCTTCTATATAATTCACGTTGACGATGAACGATCGGTGGACCGTCAAGAAATAATCAGGCAACTGTTCTTTCAGGTTCTTCAATGTATGGCTTGAACAATAGGGCTCTTCATCTGCATAGAACCAGGTTTTCTTTTGACTGCTTTCGATATGGGAAACTTTGTCGACCGGAATCGGGCGCCAACTATCGTCCTGCTTGCCTGTCAGAAAGGCGAGCGGTTTTTTTCTGCCGACCACATAGTCCGGCGGCAAGGTGATGACCAGCACCGCTTCTTTCCCATCTAGCGCAATCGGATAGCCGATTCCATAGTAGGCAGCGCCTAGAACGGATTTCTCCACATACATCTCTACTTTGCTTCCTTCTTTTGCAACGCGTGCCGCAATTGTGCCGGATGACACTGGCTGTCCTTCTTTAATAGAGAGATCATGAACCCCGGCTTTATAGTAGATATAGTGATTATCGGCTGCGACAGCGATCGATGCCTCCTTCGGAATCCAGTCCCCGATGATAAATCCTACCTGTTCTAATACAGTGTTTGCCATTGCCGTTTCCCCTTTCAAGTGTTTTCGTCCGAATATTCCGCCTTTCGTCGCTTTATAATGGCTCTTGTCGTTTTTTCAGGACAAGCGGAATATTCTGTTATATATTAATATACATCAAAACAAACTGTATTAATACAGTTTATGTTAGAAAATATTTTTACTCCAGAAAGGGATGGTTGGAATGGTAAACAAACAACAGCAAATCGAGGAATTAAACAAAACTTGGCAGGAAGATAAAAGATGGGAAAACATTGAACGCCCATACACAGCAGAAGATGTTGTGAAGCTTCGCGGTTCGGTCTTGATCGAGCACACACTTGCACAGCGTGGAGCTGAACGCCTCTACCGCCAGATTAATGAGATGCCGTTTGTAAACGCTTTAGGCGCACTTACCGGCAATCAGGCCATTCAACAAGTAAAAGCAGGACTGCAGGCGATTTACTTGAGCGGCTGGCAAGTAGCAGCGGATGCCAACTCCGCAGGACAGATGTACCCGGATCAGAGCTTGTACCCGGTTAATTCGGTTCCGGATGTTGTCCGTAAAATCAACCGTGCATTGCAGCGTGCAGATCAAATCGACAGCGTTGAAAACACAGAAGGCTTTGACTGGTTCGCACCGATCGTCGCGGATGCAGAAGCTGGATTCGGCGGACCACTTAATGTATACGAGTTGATGAAATCTATGATCGAAGCTGGCGCAGCTGGCGTCCACTTCGAAGACCAACTCGCTTCCGAGAAAAAATGCGGACACTTGGGCGGCAAAGTATTGCTTCCGACTCAAAACGCAGTGAAAAACTTGGTCTCTGCTAGACTTGCAGCTGACGTGATGGGAGTCCCAACGATCATCATCGCCCGTACAGACGCTGACGCAGCAGACTTGATCACTAGCGATATCGATGAGCGCGACCATCAGTTTATCACTGGTGAACGCACACCAGAAGGATTCTACCGCACAAACCCAGGGATCGACCAGGCAATCGCCCGCGGCCTTGCTTACGCACCATATGCTGACTTGATCTGGTGTGAAACTTCCCACCCGAACTTGGAAGAAGCACAGCAATTCGCGGATGCGATCCATGCACAGTTCCCTGGCAAGATGCTCGCTTACAACTGCTCGCCTTCATTCAACTGGGCAGCGAAGCTTGACGAAGAAACCATCGCTAAATACCAAGTGGAACTTGGCAAGATGGGCTATAAATTCCAATTCGTTACACTTGCTGGTTTCCATGCACTCAACCACAGCATGTTCGAACTGGCTCACGACTACAAAGACCACGGCATGGCCGCTTACTCGAAACTGCAGCAAGCTGAATTCGCTTCAGAAGAAAAAGGCTACACTGCGACGCGCCACCAGCGTGAAGTCGGAACGAGCTACTTCGATGAGATCTCACAAATCGTATCCGGTGGCACAAGTTCAACAACAGCCATGAAAGGTTCGACTGAAACAGAACAATTCCAGACAACGAAAGGGTGATTTGATTGCTGACGAAATCGAATGTACAGATTACAGGTGAAGCGGTTCCAGGCATGGAAGAGATTTTGACTCCCGAAGCACTGGAATTCATTGAAAAACTGCACACTCGTTTCGACAAGCGTCGGATCGAACTTTTGGAGAAACGCCAAGTGCGGCAGCAAGAACTCGATAGCGGCAAAAAGCTCGATTTTCTTCCTGAAACGAAAGATATCCGCGAAGGAGACTGGAAAATTGCTCCCCTTCCGGAAGATATGAAAGACCGCCGAGTGGAAATCACCGGCCCGACCAACCGCAAGATGCTCATCAACGCGCTGAATTCCGGCGCGAAGATGTTCATGGCCGACCTCGAAGATGCAACAGCTCCTAGCTGGTTCAACGTCATCGATGGCCAAATCAATTTACGGGACGCGGTTCGCCGCCAAATCGATTTTGAAATTCCTGAAACCGGCAAAAAGTATGCGCTGAATGAAAAAACAGCGGTGTTGATGGTGCGCCCACGCGGCTGGCACTTGCCAGAGAAGAACATTCTGATCGATGGCAAACCAGCATCCGGCAGCCTCGTCGACTTCGGCCTTTACTTTTTCCATAATGCAAAAGAGCTGATCAAACGCGGCACCGGCCCCTACTTCTATTTACCGAAACTCGAAAGCCATTTGGAAGCACGCCTCTGGAACGATGCCTTCATCTTTGCACAAGATGAGCTCGGCATCCCACAAGGCACAATCCGTGCAACAGTATTGATCGAAACGATCATGGCGGCATTTGAAATGGACGAAATCCTTTATGAACTGCGTAATCATTCGGCTGGCCTCAACTGTGGCCGCTGGGATTACATCTTCTCGGTCATCAAGCGGATGCGCAACAACCCGGATTACATTTTCCCGGACCGCTCGCAAGTGACAATGACGGTGCCATTCATGAAGGCGTATACGTCCCTTTGCATCAAAACTTGCCACAGACGAGGTGCTCCGGCGATGGGCGGAATGGCTGCACAAATTCCGGTCAAAGGCGATGATGAAGCCAATACAGCTGCTTTCAATAAAGTCGCTGAAGACAAACGCCGTGAAGTAACGGACGGGCATGATGGCACTTGGGTCGCCCACCCTGGCATGGTCCAGACGGCAATGGAGCAATTCGATAAATACATGCCGACGACGAACCAAATCGACAAACAGCGCGACGATGTTCACGTAACCGCAGAGCAACTGGTGGAAGTTCCAGAAGGATCGATCACCGAACAAGGCCTGCGCTCCAATATCTCGGTCGGCATCCAGTATATCGCCTCTTGGCTTTCCGGAAACGGCGCTGCACCAATCAACAACTTGATGGAAGATGCGGCCACAGCGGAAATTTCCCGCTCCCAAGTATGGCAATGGATTCGCCATCCAAAAGGCGTTCTAGAAGATGGACGCAAAGTCGATGTCAGCTTGTTCCACGAAGTCATCGAAGAAGAAGATGCTTTGATCAAAAGAGCGGTCGGCGAACAGCGCTACAACACCGGACACTACGCGGAAGCCCGCGAGTTGTTTACAAGTCTCACATTGCAAAGTGATTTTGCTGAATTCTTGACGCTGCCAGGGTACGAAAAACTACACTAAAAACTGGAGGAGATCACTATGAAAAACATGCAAACATTTGAGACGCGTACACGTAAAGAATGCCGGGAATGCGGTTGTGAAATCAAAGAACGCCGCGAATCAATCATATACGAATGCGAACGTTGCATCGCTAATAAAGACGAATAGAAAAAAGCTGAGGGCATCCCCTCAGCTTTTTCTTTTTCCTTTTTAATTTTGGTCGGATGCTTCGATACGGAACCTATCGTTTGTTTCGATGGCATTGAATACTTCGATATAACGCAGGCTTTTCCGCGGTGCAGTTTCGATTGCATTCGCACCTTGGCCTTCTTGGAGCGGCTGCTTAACGGGCTCTTCGATCGCCGTATCGTATTCCTCCATCAAACTTTGCAGTTCCCCGTAAGTGTTGATGCCTTTTTCCTTCTTCACTTCTTCAAATAAACGGTCTGCTTCCTCTTGCGTCAATTCCACGTAGCCGACCGTGATTCGTTGCTTTGTCATGTCTATACCCCCATGGTTGTCGTTTTCTTCTACATACCCTGTCGAAGAAAACAGCTAAACATAAATGGATAAAACTGGCTGCTTCCGCTATGATGGAAACAGTAGAATAATGAAAGTGGAGGGATTTTATGCGCGTTGCGATTTTCGATTTCGATGGCACTTTGTATGCAAAAGAAACATTTCAATTGATGATGAATCACTTGAAAAACCACCCGATCCATAGCCGCAGATACCGCAAGTTCTACCGCACGATCATGCCGCCTTATGTCGGCCATAAACTGAAAATCTATCCCGAAGCGAAGATGCGTGCGCGCTCTGTCCAGGCTTATTTGGCGGCACTTGAAACCTTCTCACGTGAAGAACTGGAAGAATACTTTGGTGAAATCGCCGACTTGATGCACGATGATTTCAACCACGAAGTCGTCGAACGCCTGAAACAGCACGTCTCCAATGAAGATTACTGCATGCTCGTCTCCGGTGCTTTCACGCCACTTTTGCATGCGGTGACGAAAAATCTGCCGATCGAGAAAATCATCGGCACTGAAGTTCCTTATGAAGCAAATATTCTGGCGCACCGGACGCCGGTCATTCACATCCAAGGCCCATTGAAAACCAAGAAAATCATGGAAGCACTCGGAGGAGAATCGATCGATTGGGCAAACAGCTACGCATATGGCGATAGTCATTCCGACTTACCTGTGCTAGAGCTCGTCGGCAATCCAGTCGCCGTGCGCCCAGAACCGAGGCTCCGCACCATTGCTTCCGAACGCAAATGGGAAATTATTTAAAATTGGACCGCTATATGCGGTTCTTTTTTATGAGGAGCTGCGCCATTCCAATAAACGGATGCCAATTGCCATGCAGACACCACCAAAGCCGAGCAGCAATAGCAGCGGCCATACAACCGCATCTAATCCATTGCCATAAACGGCGACACTGTTTAAAGCTTGAATGCCATACGTGATCGGCAGTACTTTTGAAATCCCCAGCAAAATATCATTGGTCACCAATTCTATCGGCCAAAACGCGCCGCCCACCATCGCCATGCCGGTCGCGACAATCGGAATGACCGCTCCCAATTGTTGAGGTTTGCTGATGACTGAGATGATCAACAATCCGAGTGCAACGATCGAAAAAGTGTAGCACGCCGCAATTAAAATCAATAGCCAAAAATGATTCCCGAGTTCAAATCCAAATACGAAACGGAATAATAAGAACAGTAATGTGATTTGTGAAAAGCCGATCAAAAAACTATAACCGAGATGTCCCATATACATTTGCCATGTTGAGACCGGTGAAATAATCATGCGGCTCCATGTGCCTGTGCGCTTTTCATCGACGATGCGCACGAGGCTGAACATGATCGTATAGATGACAAAGAACAAAGTCATCCCGAACAATAGCTGCAGTTCACCGTTATACTGAAAGCTGTCATCGTCTCCTTGAAGGGATTCAACCGACAAAGCGAGTGCCGGTTCCGACAATGATAATTCCACTTCACTGCGAATGTTCGGGGTATCTATTTGTGCATTTTCCAGGCGCAATTGTTCTGAATAGGTACGGCGGAGCAATGAATCCAACGTAAAACGCGCCGGATCTTCCCTGCCGACCAATAACCGGTAATCCGCTTCGAGCAGTTTGACTGCCTGCGAAACATCGCCTTCCGCTACATATGTACGGGCCTGTGATTCGGGCATCAGTTCAAAAAGAAATTGTCCTTCCTCGTTCAAGTGTTCAACCCACACTTGCGCCTCTGCACCGCTGACCGATTCACCCGCGAAAGCCGGTATGGTTTGCGGGCCGCTCGGATTGCCTGCTGCTGTAACGGATACAAAAATCACGGTAAGCCCGAACATTGCCAAAACGAGCAATGGCCTGCGGTAAAAACGCCGCCATTGCAATAGGAATACTGCCCTCATGAAGCGGCCCCCTTTCTAGGGAATAGCACCAAAGCCATCAGCAAGAATGCCGATGCCACAGCGGCAATCCGCGCAAGCGGGCCGGCCAACTGACTAATATCCGGCTCCAATAGCCAGGAGAAATAGGCGGATAGCGCCGCGCCGTTTGGAGTCCAATTGCCGATTGCACGCAACGCTTCCGGCATACCGTCCAGCGGCATAAAACTACCACCGATAAATGCCATAAGCGAAATGACGCCTCCGGAGAAAATTGCTGGAACAGCATCACTTTCGAGACGCAATGTAATGGCGACCATCAAAGCAGCAAGGCTGCCGACCGCTAATGCCAACACAACGGATATGAGGGCGGTTCCCGACCAGAATGCCCAAGAATCCGCCCGAAAAGTTTGGAACAATAATGCCGATAAACCGAATAATAACGTGAGCTGCACAAAGACAATGGCGGCGGCTGCGAGCGCTTTGCTGCCTAAATACATGAGCGGTGGGCGGTTCGACAAACGGATCCGGTCAAAGACCATCTGTTTTTGCTCAAGATTCGCCTGCCCCGCTATCGTCGATCCGACAAACAAAACAAACATGACTGCCATGCCGATTGTATAATACTGAAAAGAAGTGATCGGTTGCCGGGCGGTGATCGTTTCTATGCCGCCCGACACTTCCACTGTAGCCTCTTCTCCAGCCAATCGGGAAATCGAAGCTTCAAAGTTTACCGTTCTGACAAATTCCTCTAATAGCGATTGCAACACGTCCGCTCGAATCGAAGATGCATCTGCTACGAGCAATTCCAGTTCGCCTCCGCCCGAAGTGCCGAATAGCATATTTCTTAAGGAATCTTCAGTAAACCCCTCCGGTAAAGTGATCACCGCATCAATGCTTCCTTCTTCCAGGCTTTGCCGTGCTTGCACGTGGCCCATCCGGTTGACCGTCATCACTTCGCCCAAATTTTCATCCTCCAACATCGCCAGGAGCATCGTCTGTGGACTGGCCGATTCAGCCGCTTGTTTTAAAGCTTGTGATGCCTCTTGTGGAAGGCCCATTTCATCTACTTCGCTTTGAACTGCAGCCACTGCCTGCGCTTCATCCTCTTCCGCAACCAGCGCTATGTCCATTTCCAGTGCTTCCAAATCCCCTGAAAAAATACCTCTTAGAGAGAATCCTAGAATGGCAATAAGTAAAAATGGCATCACGAGAAGTATCATTAATTGGGAACGGTCACGGAGCAATAATACGATGTCTTTTATTAAAAACGCACCCATTTGCTCCCTCCTCAGTCCCGTAATGTCCGGCCAGTCAAACGTAGAAACACGTCTTCAAGCGTCGGTGTTTGGACGTTGACATTAATGATTTGTGCATCGTAGCGTTCGGCTTCGTGGAATAAAGTCCCGAGCAGGCGTGTGCCTTTTGGGATGATCAGCTTTAAGCTATGCTCTTCCGTTGTCGCCTGCTGTATCCCGTCGAGTTGGCCAAGTTTCTCGAACAGCTGCGGATAGTTTTGGTCAAATTCGATCAACACCGTTTCTTGCTCTGATAAAATGGCTTTTAGCTCTTCTTTCGTGCCATTGGCGATCACTTTCCCATGGTCCATAATGTAGACGCGGTCGCATAGCTTTTCGACTTCTTCTATATAGTGGCTCGTGTACAACACGGTCATGCCTTCTTCATGGTTGAGTTTGCGGATCGTTTCAAGCAGGTGGTTGCGCGATTGCGGATCGATGCCGACTGTCGGCTCATCCATGATGAGCACTTTAGGTTCATGCATCATCGCTGCAGCCAAGTTGACCCTGCGCTGCATGCCTCCTGAATAGTTTTTGACCAGTTCATTTTTCCGGTCAGCCAACCCGACAAGCTCCAGAACGTAAGAAATGCGCTCTTCAAGTTTTTTTCCGGACAACCCGTAGAGTCGCCCAAAAAACTTCAAGTTTTCATAAGCACTCAAATCCTCATACAAGGCGATTTTCTGTGGCACGACACCGAGCACACGGCGCAGTTCATCCGGGTTTTTCAAGACGCTTTTGCCGTTGAGACGCACATCGCCAGAGCTCGGTTTCATTAACGTGGAAATCAGTGAAATGGCAGTCGATTTGCCTGCCCCGTTTGGACCTAAAAGCCCAACCGATTCCCCTTCCTTAAGTTCGATGCTCACATGATTCACCGCAACTACATCTTTGAATTTCTTCGTCAACTTGTCCGTTTCGAGCATAAGGCACCTCTTCCCCTAAAAAATTGGTTAATTCCATCCTACTGTAAATCACATTAAATGCCATTATATTCTATAAATTGTTTATACTTCTACTCTTGCTGTAAGTTTACCGGACTAAAAAAAGACAGAGCACCTGAAAATGTGCCCTGTCTTTTCCATTCCACTAGTTCTGTTCAGCAAGGCTATCGCTCATTGTCTCCAGACAAACCCGCACGCCCCTTAGCAAATCCTCATGCGACCAGCTCGGAAGCCGGCCGTGTTCAATCGCCAATTGATGATCTGCCGGGATGTGAATAAAACCTGAGCGCATTGCCGGTTTCTTCGTGGCAGCGTAATGCAGCGCTTCATACATAATGTTATTGCATAGATATGCACCTGCTGTATTGGAGATTTCTGCCGGCAAGCCTGCCTTTTGCAACGCCTGTGTCATTTCACGCACCGGCAACGTCGACAAATAAGCGGCTGGCCCTTCAACAGAAATGGCTTCATCGACCGGCTGATAGCCTTCGTTATCGGCATCCCCGTCTTTAATATTCAACGCCACACGTTCCGGTGTTATCTTGTATCTTCCTGCAGCAAGGCCTAAGGAGACAACCGCATCGGGCCCTAGTTCTTCGATCCACTTCAAAGCCAACTCACCTGATTGATTAAAATCGACCGGCAAGATGCGGCTGATGATGCGGTAATCGCCAATCACTTCCCCATCCAGCCGTTGAGCGATTTTCATTGTCGGGTTGACTGTGTATTCCAAGAAAGGTTCGAAGCCTGTTAAAAGTAAAGTCTTCATTTGCTCACACTCCAATTTTTTAAAATTTCTGAATTAATAAATATTTATATATATGCATAAATACTATTCCTTTTGTGATTAGTCCGTGTTAAAATTCATTTTATCGAATAAACATACATTGGAGGAACTATTATGAAACAGTCATTTATCATCGCCGCCGGAGCTAGTGCTTTATTGCTTGCAGCTTGTGGACAAGAACAATCGGAATCAGGATCTGCAGAACAAAAGCAAGTATTGGAGATGGGCACATCCGCAGAATTCGCCCCATTCGAATCGCGCAATCCACAAGGGGACATTGTCGGCTTTGACATCGATCTTGCTAATTATATCGCAGATGAGCTTGGGGTTGAACTGGAAATCACGGATATGAAATTCGACGGCCTGATCGGCGCCTTGCAAAACGACCGCGTCGATTTGGTGCTTGCCGGCATGTCCGCAACGGATGCCCGCAAAGAAAACGTCGACTTTTCGACTGAATACAACCATTCCGGTGAAATGTTTGTTTCCCAAAAAGGCTCAGGTCTTGAAACGCTTGAAGACCTTGAAGGCTTGACCGTCGGGGTTCAGCTCGGCACGATCCAAGAAGAAGGTGCGAAAAGCATCATCGAAAACGAAGAGATCGATTTTGAATTGAAAGCGTTGGACGATTCTGGTGCGTTGATCCAAGAGATCCTGTCCGGGCGCATTGATGCCGCCTATATGGATAAGCAAGTGGCACTCGGCTATATCGAATCGCAAGGGCTTGATGCATTCGATGACCCGACAACTGCCTCTCCTGGCATGGCTGTCGCTTTCCCGAAAGGCAGCGATTTAGTGGATGACGTCAACGCAGTGCTCGCTGAAATGGAAGAGAACGGCAAGTTGGACGAACTGAAAGAAAAATGGCTGACGGACGAGCAATAAGCTCCGTCATTGGAAAAGAGTTGGAACTGTTATGAATCTGGATTTTTCGCAAATCATCCCTTATATTCCATTCATGCTCGAAGGAATATGGGTCACATTAAAATTCGTTTTTTTCGCAATCATCCTCGGCTCGATTCTTGGAACGCTGCTGGCGCTCTTTAAGATCGGCGCCATCAAACCATTGAGATGGTTTGCGGATGGTTATACATCGATTTTTCGCGGCACGCCGCTCATCTTGCAGTTGATGATCATCTATTATTCTATCCCGCAATTGACCGGCTACGATATTTCGCCGTTTCTGTCGGCGATTCTCGCATTCGGGCTGAATTCATCCGCTTATATATCCGAAATCATCCGCGCCGGCATCCAAGCGGTCGACAAAGGCCAGTTAGAAGCCGCGCAAGCGTTGGGCGTGCCTTACGGAGCGATGATGAAAGACATTATTTTGCCGCAGGCACTGAAAAATATCCTGCCGGCATTGATGAATGAATTCATCACCTTAACAAAAGAATCCGCCATCGTTTCCACAATCGGCTATTTGGATTTGATGCGCCGTGCACAAGTGGTCGGCGCGGACTTGTTCCGCAACTTTGAGCCGCTGTTATTTGTTGGCGTCATCTATTGGTGCCTGGTCATGGGCCTCACAGTGGTCGGCCGCATGGTGGAGAGGAGGTTGAAGTTGAGTGATTAATGTACAAGCACTATCAAAAAAATTCGGCGATAATCTCGTGTTGAGTGACATTACGACTTCTGTCAAAAAAGGAGAAGTCGTCGCCATTATCGGGCCATCAGGATCAGGCAAATCGACATTTTTGCGTTGCTTGAACCTGCTCGAAACCCCGACTTCCGGAACAATTGAAATCAACGGCAAAAACTTGACCGCTTCCAAAAAGGAAATCCATAAAATCCGCCAGCAAATCGGTATGGTCTTCCAGCATTTTCATCTATTTCCGCATATGACCGTGCTGGAAAACTTGATGTATGCCCCGGTAAAAGCAAAAGGAACGAACAAAAATGAGGCGCGGGAAAAAGCCCAGCAACTTCTCAAGCGCGTCGGTTTGGCTCAAAAAGCTTCGGCCTATCCAAACAGCTTGTCCGGCGGCCAAAAACAACGCGTTGCCATCGCCCGCGCCCTTGCCATGGAACCGCAACTCATGCTATTTGATGAACCGACTTCTGCGCTCGATCCGGAAATGGTCAAGGAAGTTCTTGAAGTCATGAAAGATTTAGCGAAAACCGGCATGACGATGGTCGTCGTTACGCATGAAATGGGCTTTGCGCGTGAAGTCGCAGACCGTGTGCTGTTTTTAGACCATTGCATACTCGTCGAAGAAGGCCATCCGGCTGCATTCTTTCAACGGCCTGAAAGCGAACGCGCACGGGACTTTCTGGATAAAGTGCTGTAAACGCACAGCAATTGTTCATGCGATGCTCAAAACTCCACCCGGATTTCCCCTATCGGCCATGCTATAATCGGTAAGGCAGGAAATACCCGAAACTAGAGGTGGAAAATAGTGTTCAAAAAGATTGTCATATTAGCGATTACATTGTTCTTCATGGTGCTCATTATTTTTACAGCAATCATGTTTTTGAAAAGTGAAGAAACACTTTACACGTACGAAGATCTTGCGGTGAGTATCGATAAGCCGCAGTTTATCACCATCGGAGATGCCCAAACCGAATCGCAAGGCGCTGTGACAGAAAAAGTTCATGTGTTAAGCTTCCTGACACTGTCGATCGGTTCACTGACCATTACCGAACAGCAATTGCCGAACGGTGACATTATGCTCTTCGATAAAGTCGACAATAGCGGATGGATGCCCTTTACGGTAACAGTGAAACTGACTGGCCTTGAGGATGCGACCGTTACCCGTTGGAACGAAGAACCGATGCTCCAAGCGGATGAAGCCATATACGGCAACGATGTGACGCGCAACCCATACGGCACCGTTAGAACCGACAGCACCGAGACCTTGGTCGGGAATATTTACGTTTCCCGTGAGCTTACGCTCGGCAACGGAGATCGCGTTCAGGAACTTCGACACGAGATCCACGAATTCACGGTAGAAGAAGGCATCCTATCGAAAAGCTTCTGGCTGCCGCCTAAGCACCAGAGCGAAAGCTGGATGCTGATTTCAAGTGAAGCGCTTTTCGATTCCCCTGAAACTGAAACCGACTGGGTTCAATTTGCGAACGCCAACCGGCGCGAGCAATTCAACTGGTTAACACCTGTTGGGCCCCGCCAAAAAATTGCATTGACGGAAGACCTCCGGACCGAACTAGCCTACGCTATACCGGATCAGCCGGAAGCAGCGTATACGGAATGGTTCGAACAAAGCTCTGCACGCTATTTTGAATCGATGGCCCAATATTTAGCCCAGTAGTCTCCCCCTTGACCGTTCCATGCGGCCAAGGTTTTTTTGTGCTGACAACCAAAATTGCTTTTCTTTAATAAAGAAAGAGTACGCAAGATATTGACAAAAGCTGCTTCATCACAGATTGTTTCCATATTGCAAGTCAAAAAAATATCAAATAAACAGAATAGTCTGTATAATGGAAGTGATAAAGAAATGTCCGTCGTTGTGGCGATTTGCATACGAAGGAGGCTAAAACATCATGGAACGCAAATGGGTCGAACGAAAAGAAATGGAACTGCGGCTTGATGAAGAATTTAACGCGATTCTGAACATGATCGGTGAAGGCGGTCCTGATTACACAATCAATGACGAAGACATGAAACCTCAAGAATTGAAAGATTGGCTCGCTGAAGAGTTCGATTCGATCTTGAATATGATTGGCGAAGGCGGTCCCGATTACGCAAGAAACGATGAAGATATCGAAATGCAAATCATGAAACACGACGAAGCCAAGCCGCAAGACCTTCACTGATCATCTCTCCCCTTCTTAATCGGAGGGGTTTTCTAATATGAAAAAAACACCAGCTTATGAGCTGGTGTTTTCTTTATTCCATCATGTCCGCAAGCAAAGACCAAGAATGCAAGCGGTCTTCTTGGTAAAAGATTGGTGAATTGACAATCACTTCGTTGGCGCGGGTTTTCGAGATAAAGGCAGCGAGTTTCTCACGGACCAAATCTGGCGTACCGACAATCATCGATTCGGATTTTAGTTTATCACGGAACATGACAATTTCACGAGGAGTCCACACCGATCCGAGGTCATCAATCGGCGGCTGGAATGTCGTCGGTTCGCCTTTCATGAGTGAAAACATCTGCTGCTGCGAAGACGTGGCGAGCCATTCCGCACGCTCTTGCGTATCAGCGACAATGAGTGACACGCCAACCATCGCATATGGGCTATCCAAGGCCGCGGACGGCTTGAAGTTCTGGTGGTACAATTGCAGCGCCTGCATCGTATAATCCGGCGCGAAATGGCTGGCAAATGAAAACGGCAAGCCTTTTTGCGCGGCGAGTTGTGCACTGAACCCGCTGGAGCCTAACAGCCAAAGCGGAATGTTCATGCCTGTTCCCGGGTAGGCCCGGACTTTCCCGACGGGGTTATCGGAGAAATAATTCTCCAATTCCAGCACTTGTTGGGGAAATTCATCGCCTGTACTGTGAAGCGTACGGCGCAGTGCGTAAGCCGTCGCCTGATCGCTTCCTGGCGCGCGGCCAAGACCGAGGTCGATGCGATCCGGATAAAGTGAAGCAAGTGTTCCGAATTGCTCTGCGATAACGAGCGGTGCGTGGTTCGGCAGCATGACGCCGCCCGAGCCGACACGGATCGAGTTGGTTTTTCCGGCGATATGCCCGATCAATACGGACGTTGCCGAACTGCCGATTCCTGGCATATTGTGATGCTCCGCCAGCCAGTAGCGGTTGAATCCAAGTTTTTCGACGTGCTGCGCAAGTTCTACGCTATTTGCAAATGACTCCGTTGCGGTGCTGCCCAAATTGACTGGCGCCAAATCGAGCACAGCCACAGGAATCTGCTGAAATGTTTTTTGTGTCATATCTTTAAGCACTCCTTTACCTTCCCTATTGTACAGCTCAATATCCGGAAGGCGTATGAAAATGCTCAGAGCTCGAAAATCCATCGTCGGGAATGCTTATACGACCCATTTGAGGAAAACCCATGAGCAAAATAGAATCTGCACCCAAATCGCCGTATTCAGCAAAAAGAGGGTCGAGTACGAAAGCGTTGTTGCTTTATGTTTATAGAAATAGGTAGTAATAAGGATTGCAGCCGCAACCCATAATGGAATCAACCATAAAAATCCAGGTTCAACGAAGCGTTCATTCGTGTAATTCTCCCCGATAGCCCCTTCTGCGAAAAACATGGAAATCGATATAGCCACAAACCCGCTGAACAATAAGTTTCCCCAGAATAAGAAAACTTTCATTTTATCTCTCCTTCTTCAGCCAACAAACTTGATTCAATCTCTCGATGACCCGCTCTACTTCATCTAATTCCACAATTGAATAATCAGCTTCAGCCTGATCCCAGCCGGCATCTTTTTTCCAGACCGCGATCATGCCGGAATTTTTCGCTGCCTCCACATCCGTTAGGGGATGGTCTCCGACAAACAGGCTTTGTGCCGGCTTCACAGCCAATCCGGTCATTGCTCTCATGAAGATTCCGGGATCCGGTTTTCTCAAGCCTTCGCTTTCTGAAATCATGATGATGTCAAAAAGACCTTTGATTCCTAAAGCCTCAATGTTATCCATCTGGAACCGGCCTTTACCGTTCGAGATGATGCCCAATTTCATGCCTTGATCTTTCAAGCCCGCCAGCATTGCTTGGAGCCCGTCAAAAGGGACGCAATGGAATTGGAAATGAGCGAGGTAATCCACCAGTAAAAACTCCATCGTCGCATGCTTTATTTCAAATTCTTGGATCAATTGTGCATAAACCTTGTCTTTCCACACATAGCCACGTCGGTCCAGTTCGATAAACCGTTCGGCATACAATTGTTCTGGGATATGTCCGAGAAATCGCTCCAGACGCCGATATTGATCATGGATGAATGAAACGACGGATGCGTCTCTATTGAGCAGCGTTCCGTCCAAATCAAACAGCACTGCTTTGATCATCGAGTCGCCTTATTCCATAGACGCTTGCATTCCGGTTCCCTGGGCCCTTCATTCAAAAGAAAAACATCTGGATTACTTAATGAGCGCCATCCTTTAAACCCGAAGCCTTCTATATATCTTGATAGAAGCAGCGCCATGATATTGCCGTGGGTAACGATCGCCGCTGTTTGACAGCCGCTGTTTTTCAGCTCATCCACGACTTGCGAAATACGGTCCAGCGCCTGTTGGCTTGACTCCCCGCCTTCAAGCGCGAGATCGTGGTCATCGAATGTGCTTTTCAACTGCTCCAACCAATCGGGAAGGTCGCTCGAACTCAAGACCCGTTCTTTCAAGTGTTCGTCAGTTTCGATTTCTATACCTAATGCTTCTGCTAAAGGTTCAGTCGACTGGACGGCTCGCGCATATGGGCTCGAGACGATCCGATTGATATTTGCATCTGCCAAAAATCCAGCCAATTCCACAGCCTGTTTCTTTCCATGTTCAGTAAGCTCAGCATCCGGCTCTTGTCCGCGCGCGGCACAATGCCGAATGATATAGATCGCCGTCATTTAACATCACTCCGTTTCCGTTTCCGTTTACAAACCAAGTATATCCACCATGATCTCCGCGCTGCCGGGAGAAAACATAAAAAGTGAAACACCGATGCACAAGGCGCCGCCCAATAGGAAAGCGATTTTCACACCGAGCGAAAATCCTCTTTTCGGAAGTATTCCGGCGAATAATAAACAAATTCCGATGAATAACAACAGCATATACCAGAAGCCCATGCGCCCACCCCTTTATTATTAGTAATAGATAAGACGCTTAGTTTACAGGAAGGTTCTGGAAAATTACATTGAAAGACAGATTTCATATCTTTCAACAGGCCGCATAGACACTATTCTTTTGTTACATCCTTTCGGGCGCCCGAAGCCCGAGCAAACGCAAACCTTCTTTTAACGTGATCGCCACCGACATGACGAGCGCCAATCTATCCTGTTGTTCGGCATCGTCTGCCAGTACTTTCACATGGCTGTAAAACGAGTTGAATTCCTGTGATAAATTCAGCAAATACTTTGCAAGGTGCGAAGGTTCACTTTGCTGGAAACTTCTCTCAATCACATCGGGAAACGCCATCAGCGCTTTAACGACTCCCCAGCTATAAGCATCCTCTAGCCCTTTAAACGTTTCTGGATTCACCTTCACAGTGGACTTTTTCAGGATAGAACAAGCTCTGGCATGTGTGTATTGCACATAAGGGCCCGTATTGCCTTCGAATTTCAGCATGTCGCTGAGTGAAAACTCCACATTATTCAAGCGGTCATTTTTCAAGTCGTGGAACATGATGGCACCGATTCCGACCATTTGTGCTATGTCTTCCTTTTCTTGAAGCTGCGGGTTTCTCTCGGCGATATTGTTTTCTGCCATGTCTACCGCTTCTTTAATGACTTGTTCGAGCAAGACCACTTTGCCTTTTCTGGTCGACATCTTTTTCCCGTCTTTTAAGATAAAGCCAAATGGCACATGCTCCATCCCGTGTGCCCAGTTGAATCCGAGCTTTTTCAGCACAAGAAAGACTTGCTTAAAGTGCAAGGACTGCTCTTGCCCGACCACGTAAAACGATTTTTCAAACTGATAATTTCGTTGGCGATACAAAGCTGCGGCCAAATCACGCGTGCCGTATAATGTGCCGCCATCGGATTTCCGGATGAGCAGCGGTGGCAGCCCGTATTCATCCAATAAGACGACGTCCGCTCCACCCGATTTGACTAGCAGGTTTTTCTGTTCAAGCATGGCCACCACTTCATCCATTTTATCGTTATAAAATGCTTCTCCATTGACTGAATCGAAGGAAATTCCGAGCAGCTGATAAATTTTATCGAACTCTTGGAGTGATTCATCCCTGAACCATTTCCATAATAGTTCAGCTCGTTCATCATGCCCTTCTAGCTTCTTGAACCATAACCTTGCTTCATCATTCAACTCAGGATTAGCCTCCACTTCTTCATGAAAACGGACATAGAGAGACAATAATTCTTGAATGGGTGCTTGCTTTACTTTTTCCTCACTGCCCCATAACTGATAGGCTGTGATCAGTTTGCCGAATTGGGTGCCCCAATCCCCCAAATGGTTAATGCGAATAGTTTCGTATCCACATTTCTCGGCGATATTCGCCATTGCATTGCCGATGACGGTTGAACGCAAATGGCCCATCGAAAATGGCTTGGCGATATTTGGTGAGGACAAGTCGAGTGTAATCGTTTTGCCTGTTCCTTCGTTATTCGATCCGTACCCATCCTGTAATGCTAAAATGGATAGCAGCACATTTTTGCTCACTACAGCTCTGTTCAAAAACCCGTTGATATAAGGCCCTTCCGCTATTACATTCTCGAAATGTGCATGATTGATTTTCAGTGCTACCGAGGCTGCGATAACAAGCGGTGACTTTTTGAGCTTTTTTGCCAAGACAAAGCACGGAAAAGCTAAATCCCCTTGATTTCTATGCTTAGGCTGTTCAATCAATTCGGACACTTCCGTCACCGTCAGCTTTCCTTCTATTGCCGTTGAAATTTCTTGCGCATAGGTTTTCACTAACTCCACAAACATCATCCCCCTTATTTAGAAACACAAAAAAGCCCGTCTCTGTATAACTCAATACAGAGACGGGCTTGACCCGCGGTACCACTCTTATTGTCCAGAAAAAGGACCAGCTCAGACTCGCTAACGGGATTTCCCGGCAAACCCTACTAACGGTTCAGGCTGCTTCTCAGAAGTGCGGTTCATTACAATCAATCCATCAGGCTCCCACCGTCCCCGACTCGCTTTTCGATTCATTATAACTACTCTCTTCTTCATAGAATTTACATATTTTTCAATTATCATATCCCATAGTATTACGTAAGTCAAAATTTTTTTAATCTTCTATCTTCCCATCACTTCTTCAAACCATTTTACCGTCTTCATGTCCCCGCCTGTTGTTCTCGTCTCCCAGGTCAGTTCGGTGAAAATTTCCGACAGCGGCGCATAAATTCCTCCGTGTTGTTCTGCCCATTCAAGCGCAATGGTGTTCTCGAAAAGCTGCGCCATTTTCTTCATCAAACCCTTTGCATCAAAGCTTTGCAGTGCTGCATCAAATTCGGCAAATGCTGTTAACTCCGCCTGTAGGCTTTCCGTTTTCCCTTTCACTAACTCCACATCCTTGGTCGTCTGTAGTTTTTCCAGACGCTCTTCGATATGCTGGATAAACAACTCATGCGCTGAAAATTTATTGACAAGGCGGATCAACTCAAGACCAAGAATGTTTGCTGTGCCTTCCCAAACGGTGAGCACTTGTGCATCGCGCAATAGGCGTGGCGTGATGAAATCCTCGATATAGCCATTGCCCCCATGCATTTCAATCGATTCATGCGAAAAATGAATCGCCTGTTCTGCCGATTCTTTCTTTAAAACTGCGATGAGCAAGCGGTTCAACACTTGTTCGTCTGGCGATGCATTGCCTACTGTGACGCGGTCATACAAGTCGATTAAGTCAAAGATTGCCGCCGTTTCAAATTCCTGTTTGGCGCGCAGTTTCATTAAGCTGTCTTGTACCATCGGGAAATCCGTGAGTTTTTTTCCAAATGCATTGCGGCGCTCGGCATACTCTGTCGCCTCATCCAATGCGCGTTTCATGATGCCAATTGAGGCGACCGCGTTACAGATGCGCGATAAGTTCAAGGCTTCCATCATATACTTAAGCCCGCTTTTCGGGTCTCCAACGACAAACGCCTGTGCCCCGTCGAACTCGACTTCACCTGAAGGCACTGCGCGCACACCAAGCTTGTCTTTCAAGCGGCGGATCTTGATGCCGTTCAGCGCCCCGTCCACTTTCCACGGTACCGCAAAAAGCGTCAGCCCTTTCGATCCATCCGGTGCCCCTTGCATACGGGCAAGCACCATGGCGACACCCGCCATGCCGGCATTTGATGCGAAATACTTTTCCCCGTATAACCGGTAGCCATCATCCGTTTTGAGCGCCTGAACGACATTCGCGCCGACATCCGAACCGCCTTGGCGCTCCGTCAAAAACGTCGCGCCTTCAAACAGTTCTGTATCCCCTGTCGCACACACATGAGGGAGGAATTTTTCTTTAACGGCTCCGTCTGCGTAATGGTTAAGCAAGTACGCCGTCGCCATCGTTAGCGTGACCGGGCAGTAAAAGCCGGGTTCTGATTGCGACAATAAATAACCTTGCGCAAAGCTGTAGACATAATTGCCTTTTCTGCCGAGTTGTGGAATCTCCTTATGGACATAGCCGACGATGCCCGTCTTATACGTTTCATCGACCGTTTTTTTATACCCTTCATTGACCCACACACGAGATATATCTTCTCCAAGACGATTGTATTTCTCGAGCTTCGGCGCACCTTCCCGGTCTGTATGGCGTGCGCGTTCATCGATGTCGCCCGCTGCGAGCTTGCCGAACGAGTGGAGCTCGCGGTCGGCATAACGGAAGAACTCCTCCGGCAAGCGCTTCGCTAAAATCTTTTTCAAGGTTTCATCTTTTGCGTAGAAATTGCGTTCGCCGCTTGGTGCGGCACCTTTCAAGACGACCATTTAAACACTTCCTTCGCGCAGCGGCTGCTTGAGGATCTTGCCGGAGGCGTTGCGTGGCAATGCTTCGACTTGTTCGATGAGCTTCGGCACTTTATAGCTTGCCAATTCTTTTCCGGCGAATGCTTTGATTTCATCTGCGCTCAGTTCACGCGATGCGGCAAAATACGCTTTGACCGTTTCGCCCCATTCCGCATGTGGCACGCCAATCACTGCGGTTTCGTGAATTTCCGGATGGGTGATGAGCACTTCCTCGATTTCCTTCGGGTAAATATTGACACCGCCAGAAATGATCAAATCCTTCTTTCGGTCGACGACCCAAATAAATCCGTCTTCGTCGAATTTCGCCAAGTCGCCCGTTTTCAGCCAGTCACCGATAAAGGTTTCTTTTGTTGCTTCTTCGTTCTTATAATAGCCGAGCATATTGCCTTCGCCTCGGAGCAGGATTTCCCCGACTTCACCAGGCGCCACGTCTTGCCCATCAGGATTCACGATGCGGATTTCGGTATGGAGTGCGGCACGCTTGCCGATGCTTCCCGCCTTTTCTGCATGTTCCGTCCCCGTCATCAAAGTTCCGCTCGGCCCAGCTTCGGTCAAGCCATACACACACACCAAATTATCGGTGCGGAACGCTTGTTGGACGAATTTCACTTCCCCCGCAGATAAGGGCGCACTCCCGTAGATCCACCATTTCATTGAAGACAAATCACGCTGTGCGATCTCGGGGTGCTTGCCAGTCATGAGATACGCGACCGGTGCGCCAAAGAAATGGGTCGTCCGTTCCTTTTCTACTGTATCAAGCAACAAGTCCGGCGTGAATGTCGGAACGAGCACATGCTTCGCGCCGACAATCATTCCCGCCACCAAAAACAGATGAAGCGGTGCGGAATGGCTGAGCGGCATCATATGCAGGAGACGGCTTTCCGGTTTCATTTCCATCTCGACGCAAATCATCTGCGCGACCGTCAACACATTGCGGTGGCTGAACAAGACGCCTTTCGGTTTGCCGGTCGTGCCAGACGTGTAGAGGATCGTTGACGGCTCATCGTCCTGTGCATCGGATGACAATCTTTCCGCCGATTCCGTATTGGCGAGTTCCTCAAACGACTGCCAGCCAGATACAGCGCCGCCTGTCTTGACCTTCAACATATCCGTTTTCAGTTCTTTTACCGCATCAAACAACAAGTCGTGCGCGACAAGCGCTTTTGCATCCGAATGTTCCACAATGTATTCGATTTCTTTTTCCCCGAGCTTCGCGCTGATCGGTACGATGACCGCCTTGATGCGTTGTGCGGCGAAATAAGCAGCAACGAATTCCGGCACATTCGGCATGAACAAGATAACCTTATCTCCTGTCCCGATGCCGTACTTTAGCAGTGCATGTGCCAAATTGTTCGCCCATCTATCTAGCTCCCCAAATTTCAAACGCTGCCCCATTCCGACCAACGCCTCTTGTTCCGGATATTTCCGTGCATTTCGCTCCAACAATTGTGAAATATTCATTTCCCCATTCCCTTCAGTTTCGATAGTTTTTCGTTAAACTCCCCCAGCAAAGACTCCATCTCTTGTTTCGTTTTTTCAAGCTCCTCGATGCGGCGCTCCATCTCCTCTATCTGCTTTTTTCCGTACTCGATTGTTCGTTCAAGCTGCTTCTTACCCGACCGGTCTACATCGAACAGCAGCACCATTTCCTTGATTTCTTCCAAAGTGAAACCGTATTTCTTGCCCCTGTCGATTAGTTTCAGCTTGGCGATTTCAGCATTCGAGAACATGCGGGTATTGGAAGCTGTCCGCTCCGGCTTGAGCATGCCCAGTTCCTCGTAATAGCGGATCGCCCGGGTCGTCACCCCGAATTCTTCCGCGGCTTCCCGGATCGTTTTCATCTCCCGCCTCCTTTATCTGATTTTTTTGATATTTTTAGTTTATCATTGACGTTAACGTAAAGCGCAAGCCTTTCTTATCACGTAAAAAAACCGGCATCCCTCTAGTTCGGCGGGATACCGGTTTTACTTATCGTTCTTCAATTCCATACCACGTCAATGCATTTCGATAAAGTACTTTTTCTGCTTGCTGCTCTCCTAAAGTTTCTTGGATCAAGTCAATGTCACTTTCCTGGAACGGTGTTTTAGCCCGCGTCGACGGCAGGTCCGTGCCGAACAGCAAGGCCTCGGGATTGACTCCGTGGATGGTCCGGACTGCTTCGGCCGCATCAAAATCCAGCCGGCCGAATCCTGTCGCCTTCACTTTGACGCCTTGATTGACTAGCTTCAATAGTTCGGGCAATCCTTGTTTTGATAAGCCGAGATGGTCGATCGAAGCGGCCGGCAAGCTCACGATCGTTTCCATGAGCTCACCGAGATCTTTTGAGTCGATATACAGTTCTGCATGCCAGCCGGCGATATCATGGACGCGCCTCGCGAAATAATCCAGCTGGGCGATCGTTTCGGGGCCGCCGCGCATCACGTTAAAGCGCAAAGCCCTCACCCCTTTTTCATGCAGTTCCAAGATCTCTCTATCAGAAACAGTAGCAGGCAATTGGGTGACGCCGACAAACCGATCGCCTAAGGCTTGCAAGGCATCCAGCAAATACATCTGGTCAAAGCCTTGGAACGATCCCGACACGATTGCGCCGCCCCTCACATCAAATCGCGATACGGATTGCCGGTAATCATCGGCAGTAAAAGCTTTCGGCACATAGCCTTGATTTTCAACTATCGGAAAGCGCGGATCGATAATATGTAAATGCGCATCGAATATCGGCATTGGGCTCCTCCTTATGCATCCATAATGTCGATTAGCTGTTCGTGAACGGCCACAAAATGAGCCGCCAATACTTGCTCTAAGGAGTTGCCTAACTCGTAATACGCCTGGTCTGCTTGCTCGATTACTTTGTAATAAGCTCCTTCTTCTGTTTCACCGTGCTCTAATGCAACAAATTGATACCACATTTCTTTGCCGTACTGGCGTTCATAGCGCGCATAATGTTCAGCCCCTATACTGTCGAGAGCAGCGGTAAGTTCAGTTAAAAATTGCTCGGTGCCGATGTCTTGGACATACTCGAAAAAAGCATGGAGCAGACTCTCGTGTCCCCCGCTTTCCATGGCGGAATAGTACTGGAACGCCCAAAATGTATTTCGATTTACGCCCTCTTCAATCGGCAACTCCATTTCACTCACTGCTTCAACCGCTGCATTCCAAATATCGTCTTCGGAGCTGAGTTGCGCTTTATATTTTTGCGGCTTTTTCAATTCAATTACACCTCCTGCCTTGTGTATTAAGATTCCCTATTTAACGCTTTTGTTAACACAGCAATCGCCTTTGTCATTTCTGCGATATGTTGTCCGCCGTTCATCTCGTTCCGCGCATGAAGCAACACCGGCCGGACCGATTCGACAGAACGCCCGAACTGGTACATCCACTCATAACGCGGCACCATCCATGTATGGAAATGATGGGTGGTGTCTTCGTTGTAGAAATAATAAACCGATTCGATGCCGAGGACCTCGCGTTGCGCTTTGCGGATTTTAGACAGAATGCTGATGTAATCGAGCCGCTCCGCTTCGGTCAATTCGTCCAATGCCTTCAGATGGCGTTTGGACGCGAGGATGACCAAGCCCGGCACCGGGTAGGCCACATCTTGGTGGGCATGAAAATATTCCGTCTCCACAATGACACCGCCTTCGGGTGCAATCAAGCCATTAACGAGTGCACAGCTCAAGCATTCGACTTCGACGGATTCCCCGCTTGCTAATGTGATATGTCTCAAGTTAGCGATCCCCTTTTGTTGATTTCTTCGCGAACGTTTCTGCAGCAAAGTAGACGACAAGGCCGATCATCAAGATCGAAAATGAACTTTCGATAAGGGCTCTCTCGGTGAAATATTCAAAAATACCATTAATAAAAAGAATTGCTCCCCAAACCACAAAGACAAGAAAATAGCCGTGATGGCCTTCATTGCTCGTCTGGGAATCATCTTCAAAAAACAAATTCACTAATTTCTTTATCAAACTGGTTGCTCCTCCACTAATTTATAGACTATGCTTTCTATCCATTCAGGTGGTTACTTTTGCAGCTTGTTCTAGAATTTCAGTAAACAATGGGTTCCACTCGTGATGCAGGCTGGATGCTTCATGAAGCGGAATTAAAATCCGTTTTTTGGACTCATGTTCTCCCAGAAAAGGATGTAAGGTTTCAATATTCATTCGGTAAAACAGTTGATACCCAAGCTTCGGATACTTCGATTTTTCATCCCACATCTTGTTTTTTTCATGGTCAACCGCAATATATCCAAGCATCCGACAATCTCCCGAAACGTACCCTTCTTCCATTGCTTCTCTTTGCAGACATGCTATTGAAGATTCGCCGCTCTCTATATGGCCTCCCGGAAAATCCCAGCCCCTATTATGTAAATCGACGAGCATCACTTTACCTTCGTAAAAACATAGGCCATGGACACTTGTGACTAAACGATGTTCAGGAGTCACATCAGTTGCAGTCCATGTTAACTTCACTATAGCCTCGCCCCAGTTCCCCGTTATGGTCGTCATTTTAGTTTCTCCTTTTACAAATCAGTTTGCTTGTTTACTATTTGGCAGCTTCTTTAGCAAACGAGGCAATTTGATTGTAATATATTCCAAGCCTTTTCCAGACAGATGGAACAATCAATCCTTGTTGATTCATTTTCTCCAGTTCCCGCCAGCTGACAAGTTTCGCAGCACAAACTTCATCCGCTTGAAGCTTTAGGGCATCCGGGTCAATCGGTTCCCTGCATTTCCACACATAACTATCCATAAAATAATTGCCGCCTTGAATTTCCCCTAGCAGATGGAGCTCTTCAGGCATTGCCCTTAACCCGGTTTCTTCTTCCAACTCCCGGACTGCCCCAATTAAACTGCTTTCACCGGCAGTTACTGAACCGCCCGTTCCTTCCCATAGCAGCGGATGGGTTTTTTGAGCGTCTCTTTGCGTCAACAAAATCCGGCCGTCTGCGTTCAATGTGATGATCTCTACAACAAGATGATATTCCCCTGCGAGTGTGTCATTTCCTCTAATGTGTTGCTTGCCAATCGGCTTTCTCGAACTGTCCACCAAATCCCAAATTTCCAATATACCAGCTCCTATCCCGCTTCTTTAAGTAGCTGTCTTTCCTGTTCTTTACCAAAATTATGTATGTCTTAATTACTTTAGATAATATTGCGCGAAATTGACAGACTTTTCTTTTGGATTTGGAGTTAATTTTCGTTGGCGCCAAAAAAAGCGCCAAAGATAGATCCTTCAGCGCTTTTTGTCTATTGTTATTTACCTTGCTTTCTTTAACGATTCGATTGCTGTTTCAAAGCTTTCGCGGCTCTCTGCCCCGTAATAATCAGGCTTGCCCTTGAAAAATCTTTTGATGGCAAAGCGCCGTGCACAGTCCAGTTCGCACTCGTGCGAACGCATGATCAGCGATAAGAAAGATTTGAAATACGCTGGTTGCAAACGTCCCCCATGATTGACTGTCATTCAGACCCTCTCCTTATCAGCAGCAACCCGCGCCGCCAATGGTAATCGTTTGTTTTCCCGCTTTCGGGACACCGGAACTGCAGACGCCCGTTTCCGGCAGATCCAATTCCACTTTTTGGGCAGCTTTGAAATCACCGGTCAGATAGGCGACAACAGAGCGCACTTGTTCGTATCCGGTTGCCATCAAAAACGTCGGTGCGCGTCCATAGCTCTTCATGCCGACAATATAGAAATTGTTCTCCGGTTGGCGCAACTCTTGTTCACCGTGCGGGCGGACGGTGCCGCAGCTGTGGATGTTCGGGTCGATCAACGGCGCCAATGCTTTGATGCTCTCAGTTGCGGAATCGAGTTCCAAGCGGACTTCTCTCAAAAAGCTGAAGTCTGGACGGCTGCCTGTATTGACGATCACTTCGTCGATGCTTTCAATTATATGTTTCCTACCTTTAAGCTCCCCTTCTAAGACGAGTGACCCGGCCTTTTCAAAGACATCTTCGATCCAAAACGGCGTATGGATCTCCACACGGCCGGAATCAACGAGTTCGTGGACACGCATGCCAAGCTCGCCGCGGGCGGCGAGTGCATCGTTCTCTTGTCCGCCGTACACGTCTTCGATTTTCGGCTTGCGCAAAATCCACGTAATTTTCCCACCAGGCTCATGAAGTTCAGCCAGATCCAATAGCGTGTTGATGGCCGAATGTCCCCCGCCGATTACGGCGACATGCTTTCCGGCAAAACGTTCACGGTCACTTTCTTGAATGTCTGGAATGCCATAAAAAATGTGCGGTTGAAGCTCTTTCTCAGTGCGGGTCCAAACACCGTCTGCATTCAGCGGGTTCGGTTGCCCCCAAGTACCGGTCGCATCGATGATGGCTTTCGCTTCGATTTGTTGATTTTGTTTTCCCGCACCTTCGATGTACAAGACGAATGGCTGATTCTCTCGATTTGCCGTTTTCATTTTGTCTTGGTGTTTCCGACTAATGCTAATGACACGCATATTTAAACGGAGAAACGGTTCGATTTCAGGGACGGCGGCGAGTTTCGCTAAATACCGATCGACCAACTCGGACCCAATCGGCAATTCCTCATCCACCGGCGCTTGCCAGCCGGAACGCTCCAATAACTGCCTCGCCGCTTTGTCGATATTATAACGCCAAGGAGAAAACAAACGGACATGGCCCCATTGCAGAACGTGATGGCCGACGGATTTTCCTGCTTCAATCACTAGAAACGGTTCATTCGCCAGCGCTAGCTGTGCAGCCGCCGCTAAGCCTACTGGACCGGCTCCGATAATAACGACCGGCAAACTTCGCGTTTCACTTTCCTGTTTTTCAAATCGGACTGGTTGTGGAGTGACTGAACAGCAATTTGTTTGTGCATTCATGTGTGCGCCTCCTCATTTTTTAAAAGTTGATTATTGCAAGTATTTATTCGGTTTTAATACATGGGTTTACAGCAGACGGATGATTTCGCCATCGCTTTATTCAAAAGTTTGATCGATTGCAACACCATGTCCCGCTCGAAATCTGTCATGTGCGAAAAGATTTCTTCCAGATGCGCTTCCATATCTTGCTGGATGACAGCTGCCACCGCTTGACCTTCTGAGGTCAAGCCAAGAACCGAAATCCTTTTATCGGTAGCAGACGGCATTTTCGTTACCAATCCGAGTTTCATTAAGCTTTGCACTTGCCTGCTGAATGTCGATAAATCCGTTGCTAATGCATCCGCGACTTGCTGCATCGACGGCCAATCACGGCGGTCGATCTCATACAGAATATGGCTTTGCACTAAGCTGATTTCCACATCACCGACAATGCAGCAATTTTTGTTCAATAGCCCAAAACGCTTAACCATGCTTTGAAAAAGCTCTCGCTTGTTTTCCATACTAAACACCTCTATAAATATCATACAAAATAAACTTGCATATTGCAAGTTTTTTTTCGTATACTTGAGTTAATTCATTTTTGGGAGGTGAGTACCATCGACTTTAACATCAGAGCGGCAGCTATAGCCGATTGGCCGGAAATCAAACGCATTTATGAAGCTGGAATGCATACAGGACTGGCGACGTTCGAAACCATAGCACCTAGCTATGAACAATGGAGCGATGAACAGATAAGCGCTTGCCGCATGGTTATCGAAGCAAACGGGGAGCTGCTCGGCTTTTGCAAGCTTTCACGCGTTTCAAAGCGCGAGGTTTACCAGGGCGTCGGTGAAGTGAGCATTTACATCGACACTTCCCATTCCAGAAAAGGGATCGGCCAGCATTTGATGCACGCCTTGATTGAGGCATCGGAACAGCAAGGGTTTTGGACCTTGGAAGCAAAAATCTTTCCTGAAAATATAGCGAGCATCCGTCTACACTTGAAAAATGGCTTTCGTGAAGTCGGCATCCGCGAACGCATCGGAAAGCGCGACGGCATCTGGCGCGATAATGTGCTCCTCGAGCGCAGAAGCAACGTTAATGGAATCCATTAAAAAAAGAGCTCACGGATGAGCTCTTTTTTCCTGAGTGTTGAATAAGTCTAAAAACTTTTCAATTCTTAAGAAATGGATTTATTCGTTGTATTAAAAAATGAGTGAGTTGTCTAAGTGTTTGTAGAAGCGTTCGCTCGACTCCTTCGGGATCAGCGGGTTTGAGAGACCCCGCAGGAACGAAGTGACGAGGAGGCTCGATTCCCGCCCCGAGGAAAGCGAGTGGCAAGCTTCGGAAAACACGGTTCTTGGCTGTTTCTCGACAGCCTGAAAAAAAGAGCTCAAGGACGAACTCTTTTTTTCTATTAATTAACAGCTAGCTGGTGCACCGACCATAACTAAGCCGCCTTCTTCGCCTTGTGTATCAAAATCCAAGGTCAAGTTTTCTGCCATTGGCTTTGCATCCGGCGCAATCGCCATACGGATGCCGTTTACATCGACAAGTTCATCCGCCTGTTCCGGTGCATCAAGTGACAAGCCGATCTGCGGTCCACAGCAGCCTGCGACTGCATAAAGGCGTAAGTTTTCGGTCTGCTTTTCTTCAAGGATGGTCTGGATATACGTTTTTGCTTCATTGGTGATCATCATAATCGTCATCACTCCTGCTCTTTTAATAGGGATTACTTTAATTTAGTTTACTTAAGCCTGCGGAAAAATGCGCTGCAGGGATTCTTTCAGCTCCGGCTTCACACTGATTTTCGGACGGACAGCGGTTGCCATCTGTTCCGCTTCTTCAATAGTGCCCGCTTGCCCTAATGCCAACAGTGTTCCAACCGCGACAGCGCCGGTCCGGTTGCTGCCGCCAGCACAGTGGAAAAAAACTTTCTTGCCTTCATCAAAAGCTGTGACCACTCCATTAATGGCATCTTGAATTGACTCATCCTGCTGTTCTGTGGAGTCATCGACAATCGGTGCATGGACGCGCGTATAGCTTTCGTCGACGTCTTCAGCTTCTGCGCGTAAGTCAAACACCACATCGATCCCTTCATTTTCTACTGCTTGTTTAGCATCCGCGGCACCGCCGATGAAAATACGGTCTTTCACTAATTGTTGGTAAGTTTCGTTCATAGCACACTCTTCCCTTCGTCTATTCATATCCCTTTACAGAATGAATTCTTTTAATTGATCATAACCGATTTTCTCGTCTTCGAGCCATGGAATAATGGCGCATTTCTGTGCAAGTTCTTCGCTAACTTTTCGTATCCATTGCTTTTCGGAAGCGGCACGGCCCCGTAAAACCGAGTCGACTGTGTCCGTCGCATATAAGCTTTGGTTGATGACCCACCATTTCGGATCAATTCCTGCACGCTTCAAGTCTTCCTCGAGTCGAGCAGCTTCCAATACCGGCGTCGCTTCTGCCAATGTCACGATGACGACAGCTGTTTCTTGTGGATTGCGCAAGCGCGGCAATAGTTTTTTGACGCTAGCTGGTACCTCACCTGTCGAGCGGCTCATTTCTCTATGATACGCTTCCGTCGAATCAAGCAGCAATAAAGTATGTCCTGTCGGAGCGGTATCGATGACGACGATTTCGTTCTCTGATTTCTCGACTACTTTGGCGAATGCCTGGAACAAAGCGATTTCTTCCGTGCACGGAGACTCCAGGTCTTCTTTCAAATAGGCGAGCTCTTCTTCTGTCAACCCGCTTACCGCCTGTTCGATGACGTTTTCTTTATAGCGCGCCACTTCGATTTCGGGATTGATGCTGCTGATCGATAAATTATCTCGCTGTTCGCTGCCTTCAAATGTGTAAGCTAAGTGCGCTGCCGGGTCGGTCGTCGTTAAATGGACTTTATGGCCTTTTTCGGACAAGCCCACTGCGATAGCCGAGGCGACCGATGTTTTCCCGACGCCGCCTTTGCCCATCGTGAAAATGACGCGGGTATTGTGTTCGGAAAAATCATCGATGACCTTGTTAAGGCCCGGCAACTCCAACTTCTCTCCTGTGTCTTCCGTTTCAAAACTTGTAATGGCATAGGAACTGAACAGATGGCGCAAATTATCAACACCTGTCAACGAGTAGGAGACATAAGGAAGTGAATACGCCATCACTTGCTTTAATGCTTCAGGTGTCTGTTCAATCGCCGCACGTTGCCGCTTATAGAATGCTGCCGAGACCGCATCTTCCGGCTGATGCGTCTGCAATAGCCCATTGACGATGAGCAATTGGTTTTTGATGCCGATTTCTTTTAATTCAAATGAAGCACGGTCTGCCTCAAGCAAGGATGAATTATCAGGGCGCGCCACTAATACTAAAGTGGTTTTTTCACCGTCCGACAACGATTCGACCGCTTTCGCATAGAGCGCTTTTTTGCCTTCAAGCCCTGCAAGCGGGCCAAGGCAGGACGCGCCGTGTGTGCTGTCTTCCAAGAAGCCGCTCCACGCCGTCGGCAATTGCAGAAGGCGCAGCGTATGGCCAGTCGGTGCGGTGTCGAATAAGACATGGTCGTATTGCGCTAAAATCTCGTCATCTGCCAGCAAATGCGAAAACTCATCAAATGCTGCGATTTCAACGGTGCAAGCACCGGATAATTGCTCTTCCATCGTCGCGAGCACCGCATCCGGCAACTTGCCGCGGTAAGGGCCGACGACGCTTTCTTTATAAGCCCGAGCCGCTTGTTCCGGATCGATATTGCAGGCGGAAAGATTTTCGACTGAGGGAATAACTTGCGGATCGTTCGTCAGTTCGAGTTCCAAGACATCTTGCAAATTGGAAGCGGGATCGGTGCTGACGAGCAGCACTTTCTTGCCTTGATCAGCTAAGGATACAGCTGTCGCGCACGCTGTCGAGGTTTTCCCGACACCGCCTTTACCGGTGAAAAACAAAAACGGAGTGACGGCCATCTTATTCGGATTGAACAATGAATACATAGGAACGCTCCTTTAGTTGTTGATGTTCAGTGACACGCGCACGCGCGGTTTTTCCTTCAACTCGGCCGGTAATGTATCGAACCACTCTGCCAATTCTTCCGTTGTCGGGTACTCGGCGACTTTTACGACCTCTCCGTTGACCAGCACAACCGGCAAGGCGTCAGGTCCTTTTTCGACCAGCACTTGATTAACTTTTTTATTTTCCACAAACGCACCAGGATCGTCCGTCAGGTTGTGGCGTGAAATAGTGAAGCCTTTTTTCTCGAGTGAATACACAGCCGATGCAATGCGCGTCAGTTCCGGATCCACAGTAGGACCGCAAACACCTGTCGAACAACACATCGCCGGGTCGAATATTTCTACCTTTTTCATGATCAGCTCTCCTTCAACCTGTGTAGTTTGGTTCTATCAAATAAGACTAACGGAATTGCACCCATGTTAACGCCCGCAACTTCACTTACTCACCAGTTGTCGCGAAATGGCGGATGCGCGCTTCGATATCATCGCGGACCGACTGAAACACTTTCCATTTCTCTTCTTCAGTGCCTTGCGCTTTCGCCGGATCCGTGAAGCCCCAATGGTCGCGCTTTACATGAGGCGGCGTCATCGGGCATTTGTCTGCTGCATCGCCGCAAAGCGTTACGACGAAATCCGCATTGTTCAAAATGTCCGTATCGATGACATCGGACGTCTGTTGTGAAATATCGATACTCACTTCATTCATCGCCTTCACTGCATTCGGATTCAAGCCATGAGCTTCGATTCCAGCACTCAAAACTTTCCATTCATCCCCTAAAATTTCTTTCCCCCAGCCTTCTGCCATTTGGCTGCGGCATGAATTTCCTGTGCATAAAAAGTACAATGTTTTTTTCGTCATGTTAGCTAACTCCCTTTTCCAATGAATGATGTTTTTAGTTGCTTGTTTAATAGTCGTAAGTTACGTTTGCTCTCATTAACAATTACTCACAACGGATGCGCAGTCCCTGCTCCACCAATTTCTCGATGCGCTCGTCTTGGCTCGGGATAAATGCCAGCACTTGCATCAACATTTCATACAATTCACTATCTTGGTTCAATGAATAAAAAATCCATTGCCCTTTGCGTTTTTCCTTCACCAAGCCCAAATCGCGCAATTTTCGTAAATGCTGGCTGATCGCGGACTGGCTAACGTTGAAAATTTCAACGAATTCGCAGACGCAGCAATCGTTCTTTTCGAGCAATTTGACCATTGACAACCTCGTCTTATCGCCCAACAACTTAAGCAGCATGCTCGCTTTATCGATTTCAACTTCACGCATTTTCACTTCCATGTCGTCTTCACCTCGTTCTATTTAGGGGTTCTTTTTATTGTTATTACCATTATATTCAATACTAATACAGCATATCAGCATATACTTATATGTTCAAGCGACAATAAGGTCAAAACGACATTTTTAATCAAAAAAAGGGCAACGGAATTTCGTTGCCCTTTTTTATAAAGTTTCTTCCTTGCAGAGCCATCTATAATAGTCATATACGCAAAAACCGGCTTTTTTCCTATTGGTTACGAGGAAACTTATGCAAGGCTATGTAAAATCCGGAGTAATGGCGCTTCTACTACTCTCTTTGACTAAAGCAAGAGATGATCGCATTAAAAAAAGAAATGGTGTAAAAAAAATATCCCTCGCTTGTCAGGACGAGAAAAGAGCTGTCGCCTAAAGTCATTTTTATGACCTTTGGGACAGCCCTTTGGGTTTCATGCTATTTCATTGCCAGCGCCTTATTCAGTACAGCTTCAAGTGATGATTCAAATCGCAAATTCAGCTCTGCTTTTAGCAGATGCATTTTCTTGGCATGTTGGGGCTTGACGCCTGTGACGATCGTATCGATGCCCATGACGCATAAGGTTTGGACGAGAGAGTCCAAATAATCGACGCCGTCTTGCGTGACAGTGCCCATCGCGGTCAAATCAAGAACGACCGTTTCTCCCCCGTATTGATAAATATAATCGATGACATATGGACGGATTGCTTCCACTTTGTCTAAATCCAAATCCCCGAAGAGCGGAATAAGCACATAGCCGCCGCCGATTTTGATGCACGGCGCCGAGAGCTTGCGGACTTTCTCCAACAAGGCATCCGCACGTTCTTTTTCCTGGAGCAGTTCATAATCCGTTTCGCGCAAGCGGCCGCGTAGCCGCAGTAATTGTGTAGAGATGGCAGCGATCTTGTCATCTTTCGGAACCATCACCACGTTCAGGGCAAATTCGCTGTCCCAACGGAAATAAACATCGGCCAAAAGCAGGCCTTGTGCAGTGATAAAATTCAATTCGACCGCTCCATTATCTCCGGGTTGCTTCAGCAAACGCTGCGCTTTTCCGCGGCTGCCTTCGTCGAGCAGCATTAAAAAATCAGTCGTCTTGCCGAAAATCTGTTGTGCTTCCTCAGACTGGTCGACGACCGCAAAGCTATTGTTCAATTGAAATGCCGGCAGCGGCCATTCAGCCAGTTGAGAGCGTGCTGTCATCGTTCGACCCCTTTCCGGTTCGAATCCATTCGCGCAGTGCGCCCAAGTGACGGACGATGACCGCTCCCTTAACGGAATATTCCCCATAATTCGCCAATGTTACCGCACGTCCGCCGATCAATACGGTCGGTCCATGTTTTAGTTTTGTGAAAGATTGTGCATATGTTTTCAATACCGGCAGCCGGTGTGCGAGCGCTCCTGACAAGGCAACTACATTAGGCTGCCAATCATCGGCCAGGCTGAGCGCTGCATCGAGCGGCACGTTCGGCCCCATATAACGGACGGCATAGCCTTCTTCGCGGAACATTGCTGCGACCATTTTCAAGCCGATGTAATGCTCTTCCCCTTGTGGCGCAAAAATCATCGCTTTTAAGCGGCCATCATTATCTTCAGCGCGGATTTCCGTCGCGGATAACACAAACTCACAAACCGCTGTCGCCAAATGCTCTTCAGCAACTGATACTTTGTTTTGTTCCCATAATTCCCCGATCCGGTACATGGCCGGCCTCACCAATTGCTCGTTAAGCTCTTCGTAGGAATGGCTGTTCAAATAGTTCCGGACAAATTTCAATGCTTCTTCCTCTTCCCCTAGAAGGAAAAGTTCCGATAGCTGCGTTACATCGTTCATTCAATCAATCCCTTCTTTCAATGGGCAGCTCCAATAACTGAACTGCCTTGCGAAGACAGCCTTGCATAAAATCTGCTTGAGCCATTTCTGTGTGATGCGGCACGACGGCCATCAACCGCTCGAAGTTATCAATAATGAGCGCGGTTTCGACATTGCGGCTGACCAGCACGGTCTCAAGCCAAACGGCATAGTCCAGGAAGACTTGCTGATCTTTCAACTCCCAGGCCGTTTCAAGATGATCCAAATGATGATGGTTATCTTTTACGGTATGCTCAAATCCGCGGTCTCCGAAACGCTCCCATAAATTCGGGTAGGCTTCATATATGCCGTTCGCCGTGTCTTGGGCAATTTGCTGCTTTTGTTGAAGATTCATTCTGCCACCACTTCATATTGGTGGACTTTTGGAACGATACCCGCCAATTCTTGGTCGGGATAATTCTTCTCCAGATCATGGATTTCTTTAAACTCTTGGCTTTTTACCCAAGCCATATATGCTGCTTTCGTCTGCCATTCCAAATGAACGGTCAATTCGTGACGCTTTTTCGTGTTTTGAATCAGCCGGAACGATGTGAAGCCCTCTGCCTGATCCACACGGCGTGAACGTTTCCGGTAAATTTCAATGACTTCTTCAATTTTATCTGTAGGCACAGTAACAGTAGATGTAACGATATACAATGAAAAAACTCCTTCTCAATAAATTCCCCTCGAAATGATAGAGGTGGAAATCCAGCTCAAAAAATTAACAACGTAATTTAGCATACCATTTCAAGATACGAAATAAAAGCAGGCAACATTTCTCTATTTGTTCGATTATTTTCAATATTCCGCTTGTGTTTTCTTTCCCTTTACCGTATGATGGAAAACATCAACCAATTACATAACACGATTTCTTATCTAGAGAGACGGAGGGACTTGGCCCTGTGAAGTCTCAGCAACCGGACTCGTTCACGGTGCTAATTCCAATAGGCGCTGCCTGACAGATGAGAAGATAGCATACACTAGCAATGGCTTTCTTCTATTACAAAGAAGAAGGCCATTTTTCATTTCACTTGAACATTGGCATCAGCATTGATAGAAGTTTTACTTGATTGAAAGGATGAGGACCATGACAGATTTTAGCTTGGAAACACGTCTCGTGCAGCTCGGCAACCGCAGCGACAAACAAACCGGAGCGGTCAATCCGCCCATTTACCTCTCGACCGCCTATGAACACGAAGGGCTCGGTAAATCGACTGGATATGACTATACCCGCACGAAAAACCCGACGCGAAACCTTTTAGAAGAGGGCATTGCAAACTTAGAAGGCGGTGATGCAGGGTTTGCCTGCAGTTCGGGTATGGCGGCGATCCAATTGGTCCTTTCCTTATTCCGTCCGAATGATGAAATCCTGTTACCTGAAGATATTTACGGCGGGACATACCGTTTGATGCAGCAATACGATGAAAATTACCATATCCGCCCGGTGTATGATGCTTTTACAGATGTGAAATCGACTGAAGCGAAAATCACCGCCAATACGAAAGCTATCTTTATCGAGACGCCGACCAATCCTTTGATGCAGGAAATCGATTTGATAGCCTACGCTGAACTGGCACAGCAGCATGATTTATTGCTGATTGTGGACAATACGTTTTTGACGCCGTTCCTGCAGCAGCCGCTCAAAATCGGTGCACATATCGTTCTTCACAGTGCGACCAAATATATCGGCGGACATAACGATGTGTTAGCCGGGCTCGTCGCAGCCAAAGGATTTGATCTTTGCGAAAAGCTCGCCACGGCACATAATTCAGCAGGTGCGGTGCTATCGCCGCTTGACTCCTGGTTATTGATCCGCGGCTTGAAGACTTTACCGCTGCGCATGCGCCAACACGAGTCAAACGCCCGTGAACTCGCGGAGTACTTGCAAAACCACAATGCCATCACGGAAGTGCTTTATCCAGGAAAAGGCGGCATGCTGTCGTTCCGCTTGCGCGAAGAGGAGTGGATCGGGGAGTTCCTTGAAAGCTTATCGCTGATTACGTTTGCCGAAAGCCTTGGCGGCGTCGAAAGTTTTATCACCTATCCTGCCACTCAAACCCATGCCGACATGCCGATTGCCGAACGCACAGCGCGCGGCGTTTGTAATCGCCTGCTCCGCTTTTCTGTAGGCGTAGAGCAGGCCGAAGATTTAATCGCTGATTTGACACAAGCCTTGGCCAAACTGGAAAAGGAGGTCGTTTCATATGAGTGAACGAATTGAAACGAAGCTGATTCATTCTGCAGGAATCGATCCATTAACAGGCGCAGTTAACGTGCCGATTTATTTATCATCGACGTTCCATCAGGAAAGCATTGATGCATTCGGGCCTTTTGATTACAGCCGCTCCGGCAACCCGACGCGCACTTCGCTCGAAGAAACGATTGCGAAACTTGAAGGCGGCGCCCGCGGCCTGGCCTTTTCTTCCGGCATGGCAGCCATTTCATCGGCGTTCATGCTGCTAGAAGCGGGCGATCACGTGCTCGTTTCAGAAGATGTTTACGGCGGAACATACCGCTTTATTACAGAAGTGCTTGAAAAGTTCAAAATCGACTTCACTTTTGTCGACATGACCGACCTTGGTGAAGTGGCTGCAGCATTCCAGTCCAACACAAAAGTCGTCTATATCGAAACACCGTCCAACCCAGTCATGAAAATCACCGATATTGAAATGGCTGCCAAACTCGCAAAAGCGAACGACGCACTGACATTTGTTGACAATACCTTCATGACGCCGCTCTATCAAAACCCTTTGGCGCTTGGTGCAGACATCGTGCTCCACAGCGCAACCAAATTTCTCTCCGGCCACAGCGATATCACTGCCGGGCTCGCAGTAACTAAAGACGCAGGACTCGGTGAGCAACTGGCGTTTATCCAAAATACGTTCGGAGCGGTTCTCGGGGCACAAGACGCTTTTACATTGATTCAAGGCATTAAAACACTCGGCGCCCGCACGAAACAATCAGGCGAGACGACTGCACGCATTGCAGACTATTTGAACAAGCATCCACTAGTCGAAGAAGTGTATTACCCAGGCTTTTCATTCCATCCCGGAAATCCGATCCATAAACGCCAAGCGACACACGCCGGCTGTATTCTATCATTCCGCTTAGCGGACAAAGACGCAGCACGCATTCTTGTAAAAGAACTGCAAATCCCCGTCTTTGCCGTGAGCCTTGGGGCCGTCGAATCGATCCTATCCTACCCTGCAACCATGTCTCATTCCGCTATGCCTCCTGCAGAACGGGAAAAACGCGGCATCACCGATGGCTTGCTGCGCTTTTCCGCAGGGCTTGAACATGCCGACGACTTGATTGCCGATTTTAGCCAAGCACTCGAAAAAATCGCCATAGCCAAAGGCGTCAGCATCGCTTTTTAATTCAATTCAATAAAACCGCCAGGCAAGCCATTTGAAATGACTTGTTAGGCGGTCTTTTTTTAAGAATGGATGCTTTTTGCTGTCTGGAAAATAGGCAAACAGCACAAAAAAGCCTGAATTCCAGGGGGAGGGGAATTCAGGCTTTTTTCGGTTTATCGCACTCTTGCAAGCACGACTAGAGTTACTTGCAATCTATAGGGATCAAAATCTTCCCATTAGTGAAGTTTCTTTTAAAGAACACTCTGCTGGACAGGTTCTTGGAGTGATACTTTTGCGACGCCGGTTTCCACAGCGGCCTTGGCTACAGCGTCTGCGACCGCTAGTGCTACACGTGTGTCGAATGGCTTCGGGATCACGTAATCTTCATGCAATTCATGGGTTGCAATCAACGATGCAATCGCTTCGACTGCCGCAATTTTCATGGCGTCATTGATATCGCTTGCCTGTACATCCAGCGCACCTCGGAACAATCCCGGGAACGCCAGGACGTTATTGACCTGGTTGGCGAAATCAGAACGGCCTGTCCCGATGACCCGTGCACCAGCTGATTTCGCTGCATGCGGCAAAATTTCAGGGTTCGGGTTCGCCATTGCAAAGATGATCGGGTCATCGTTCATTGAACGCACCATGCTCTCGGTCAAGGCACCTTCTGCCGAAACGCCGATAAAGACGTCGGCTCCGACGATTACATCGCCAAGTAGGCCTTGCTGCATGTCGTAGTTGCTCATTTCAGCGACTTCTTCTTTAAACGGATTCATGCCATTCGGGCGGCCTTTATAGATGGCGCCTTTCGTATCGCACATGACGATTTGGCCAAAACCGAATTTTGCCAGCAATTTGACGATGGCGATGCCGGCTGCTCCGGCACCGTTCACGACCACTTTCGTATCTTCAATTTCCTTCTCGACTAATTTCAGTGAATTGATAAGCCCAGCGAGTGTCACGATCGCAGTGCCATGCTGGTCGTCATGAAAGACCGGAATGTTCATTTCCTCTTTCAAGCGCTGTTCCACGATAAAGCAGGTCGGGGCAGCAATATCTTCCAGATTGACTCCGCCAAAGCCCGGCTCGAGCAGTTTCACGGTTCGGATGATTTCTTCAGCGTCGGTCGTATCCAGACAAATCGGGAATGCATCGACACCGGCAAATTCCTTGAACAACAAGGCTTTGCCTTCCATTACCGGCAAAGCTGCATGCGGGCCGATATTACCAAGCCCTAGGACCGCGGTGCCATCTGTGATGACCGCAACCGTATTGCCTTTCATCGTGTATTCATGCACCTTGTTTTGGTCGGCATGAATTTCTCGACACGGTGCTGCTACACCAGGAGAATAGGCGAGGCTCAAATCCCTTTCGTTATTTACAGCCACTTTTGAACGAATCTCCAATTTCCCTTGATGCCTTCTATGCAAGCTCAGCGAATCGTTTTTCAAATCGGTCATTTGCCTCATCTCCTTTTGAATATATTTGTTTATTATATCGTCTATCCGCTTAATTGAAAGACTTTTCTAACAATTCGGATTAATTTCAGCCTTTAGTCGGATAGAGAATTAAATAGTAAGCGCTTACTTGGAAGTTTTCTTGAAACCCCTTGGTTCAATGACACATTCGCAAATACAAAAAGCCCGCTGTCAAAGCGGGCTTTCGATGTTTACTATTATTATTTCTTTTTTTCAGCCAATTCTATGGACGCTAAAGTCGATGTGATCCAAAACTCTTCCGGGTCATCAGGATTAGCTCGGAACTCACGCTTCACTTCACCGAAACCTTCCACAAAATAGTTCCGGTTGATCGAGCCTTCTTCTTCCTGTTCTAGTACGAAGACGTCTTCAAAGTTCCGGTAAGGAGTTTCCAAGCTAGCACCGGTTTCCACTACTGTTGCATCTCCAATTTCTTGATCCTGTTCAATCGGGAATTCCAGGTAAGTCGAAATCACTTCAAGCGCTTGTAATTCTTCAAAGCTAGCCTCGAAATCTTCATAGAATTCACCTTCTTGTTTGACCAGTTCGATGCGGTCATCATGCAAGCGGAACACTTTTAGGCCGACCGTGCCGCCATTGTCTTCATAAGTCGCGACATGATTCGCCTCCATGTAGTCGGTTCTTAACGTGAACTCAGCAAATTCATTGCCATATCCCTCAAACCGGGCGGTGGAACCATCCTCCAAAAAATAATCGTATGGATCTACAGCGGTGCCTTCATCATCGTGGCTGTCCCCGCCCTTGCTGTCTTCTGTTTCAGTTTCTGCTTCCGGCTGATCTACCGCCTCGGTCGTTTCCTCCTCGACAGCTACCTCTTCCGGTTCTTGCTCCGTGGCCACATCCTGCGTGCCGCAGCCCGCAACGGTTAATATGAGTGCGAGCCCTCCCGCACCTACCCAATACTTCATCGACAATCCTCCTTTTTTAGAGTTGACGTTTGTAACTTTAAATAGTTACCGAATATTCAGTAAATATTTTGCAAAAAAATCGAATGCTCCCATCTCTTCATTGGCCTACTTCAGATGCAGCGAATCATGGTAAATCGGTTTTAAGTGAATATCATATTCTTTTCTTGCTTCGTTCAAATCGTAAATATTGCCTGGAAAAGCCGGATCTTCCAGTTTTTCGATCTGCTCGTGCACCAAATCGGCAAAATATACACCCACCGCGACGTCTTTTGGATATTTACGTTTTACTTCTTTAACGAAATCCTCCGTCAGCATTTGATTGAACGCGTGGTACAGTGCTGCGTTCACAACCGTCAACGAGTCTTTCGTGGCGTAAGAAACGACGTAATAGTTCCCGTAATCATCCTTCAATAAATCTCGTTCTGCTTGAATATCCATCCTCTCTCCTCCTTTTGAAGCTGTTAATTTTTCCATACCCTTAGACCGCTTAGCGGAAACGGACTTTCCACATGGTGGACACATAAAACGCCCCAGCCTCTACTTAAAAGACTGGAGCGTCCAGTTAATCGATCGCTTGCGGATATGAGATGGATACTTTTAAGTTGGCGTTGCGTTCACGGATTCGATCGAGCAAATCACGGTCTTTGACACCCGCTTTATTGCGTATGGCAAATGTATAAAGAATCATCGTGCCGAGATTGGTCGTCTCCACTTGCCGCAACTTGAATTCCTCGGTTTGCTCTACCAAAATATCATCCAATAATTGTTCATCATTCAAATTTTCAGGCACCATCACTTTCAGCATCTGCGTGCTGCGCCCTTGGCCATAATTGCTTTTAAACAACAAGTAAAAAACAGCGGAAGCAAACAGCGTCAGCGCAATTGCCAACTGAAACTGGAATAGTCCGGCAGTCATCCCGACACAAAGCCCGAAGAAAATATAGGCGATGTCTTTCGCATTCGTCACAGCACTGCGAAATCGAATCAACGAAAATACTGCAAACAAACCGAACGCCACTCCTGCATTGCCGCTGACCACGTTCATGACGACCGATACGACTACGCTCATCATGACGATCGTATGGACAAAATCCTGCGAATAACTTTCACCGGAAAACGTCAGTTGATACACCTGAGTGATGATCAAACTTAAAACAAGCGCAATCGCCATCGCGAACAAGCTCATCCAAATTGTCGATTCCCCGGTCTCTGTATTCACTGCAAATAAATTATTGATCATATCCATTAGAATATCCTCCTAAAGTTGTTTGTTCGACATCAGTCTTTTTGAACTCTCCTTTTGACAGTAGTTCCGTGCTTGTGCAAAACTTCGATGCACTGCGCTGTTCGCAGTCCAATTCCTGCAAGATGCGCACTAGCCAGAGCGGCACACTGTGGTCGACCTTTACTTCCATGATCACCAAATCGGGATCGATGAAATGTTCTCCGTATGGGCCTTTCTCCAATTGCAATTCGTCTTTCCGGCAGCGTAAATTGAAATCGAAAGTGATGCGCAGGTTGCTGTCATCCAATCCATGCATCGCATGTCGATCATATGCGACAACCATTGCCGGTTCGAGTCGGTAGAAGCGGCGGAAATAATCGATTTCCCTCAGCACTTGCGGATTGGACGTGTCATACTCATCGAGCGCTCCGTACGCATCCGTTTCCAAATAGCGGTAAGCTTCGCTTAACGGCATCGTCAACCTGCGCTTATGGACAACGTTTTTATGCTTTTGCTTTACTTCAAAAAAAGCGATGCCGTTCGGGTCGATCTGGCCGTAAACCCGCAAGCGTAGTTTCTGTCTATACTTCAATTTGTTTTTTGTCTCAAAATAAATGTCTCTCTCGGCATTGTCGAAATACAAACTGCTTACCGTGTAACGTCCATTCTCCCCGTTCTGGTCGTTGCGCATGTGATGCTTAAGTTTTTCTTTCAAACTCTCGTACTGCGTTGTCGTGATCAAATACTTTTGTTCACGCCTGCTGAAAATCTCAATAGCCATTTAGTTCCCTCCTCCAACTTTCATTGTTGATTAGCTATAAAACGAGTATAGCCAAGCTTACTGAGAAACTACTGAGATCATTATGAGAATTTACTGAGAAAATAAATGGATAATATTAACAAATAAATACACTTCTGGACAGGCCATACAACAAAAAATCCACCCGGCCTTTTAAATAGGCCAAGTGGACAAACGTTCAACTATTGAGCTGTACAAAATCACCGAATAAAGAAATGAGCAGCAAACTGACCGCTCCAACAGATACAGCTGCAATCAATCCGATGTAAAAAGGTCTCAAGCCCATGCCGCGAAATATTTTCAAGTTCGTGGATAAACCGACCCCCGCCATGGCAATCCCGAGCATATAGGTCGAACCGAACGAGCTCCAAAAGCTATAGAAACTTTCCCAACGGGTAGCACTGAAATAACCGAACGCTTCACCGCCAGAAGCAAGCGTGGCGTCTCCCATAGTCCGGACAAAAGATAAGAACAAAAACCCAAGAATGAAAAAAGGAAACAATTTATACCATTTCGGCATATTTCCACTAACGCGGCCTTCACTGCGGAAAAATAAATACGCAATCAACGGAATCACAACAATGATAAACAAGTTGCGCGTCAATTTGGTAATAGTCGCCACATCGAGCGCCAATGTCGAACCGTACATTTGTTCATACATAAGGGCAGCCCCGGTCACTTGTGCCGTATCATGTATGGCGGTTCCGAGAAACAGCCCAGCTTTAATCGGCTCTTCTGCAAAAAAGAAATGAGCCAAATACGGGTAAAACAACATGCCGAGCAATCCGAAAATGGTGATATTGGCGACAGCATATGAAATTTCATTTTCCTTGGCGCGTATGACCGGTGCCGTCGCCATAATCGCAGTAACGCCGCAAATGCCGGTGCCGTTCGCTATCAATGCACCGAGCCGATTCGACTGCCCCAACCGCTTTGTGAAGAACAAGGTAACGCCGATACCGACAGAAATACAGGCAATTATGAGCGGCAGCCCCCAAGCTCCGAGCGTCAAGGCCTCTGTCAAACTCAAGCGCAACCCGAGCAGGATGATGCCAATCCGCAGCGCATATTTCACCGCAAAGCCGACGCCTTCTATAAAGAACTCTTGTAAACCGATGGTATTGCGGATGAGGATGCCGATCAGGATTGCGACAAAAATTCCCGAAACCGGGCTTTTGCCACCTTCCGGCAAGAGCCCGGTTGCACCAAGTGCAACCCCGATAGCATCCGCACCGTAAATTCCAACAATAATGACCACTAAACAAATGGCCAGGCCGGGAAGCAGCCTGACCATTCGATGAACTTCTGTGTATTGTGACACACTCATCTGCTCCTTGCGAACCGTCTTTTATATCGTACTTATCGTACCACCAAAAAGCGGGTCCGTCTAAGGGAGCTTACTTTAAAATTTCTTCAATCAAATGAATGATGCGCTCTTGCTTGATCGGTTCCAAATCGGAACCCGAAGGCAAGCAGAGCCCTTGTTCGAATAATTTCTCACTGACAGCTGTTTTGCCGTGTGCATTATGCGAGTAAAATTTGCATCCCGCAAACAGCGGCTGCAGATGAAGCGGTTTCCAGACACGGCGCGACTCGATGTTTTCCGACTCTAGCCATTCCCGCAGTTGGTCCGGAGAACGTTCTGTTTTTTCCGGATCCAGCAGCATGACGCTCAGCCAGCGATTTGAACGGGTCCCTTCAAGTTCGGGCTGGAATTTTACTGCGGGATGGCTGCCGATTGCTGTAAAATAGCGGTTGTAGACATCCCGTCTTGCGCCGACGCGTAATTCAATCGCTTCCAATTGGGCGCGTCCGATTCCTGCCAGCACATTGCTCATCCGGTAATTATAGCCGACACGGCTATGTTCATAATAGGGGGCTTCGTCTTTCGCCTGGGAAGCAAGAAAGCGTGCTTTCGCAATGCTTCTACGATCATTTGAAACGAGCATGCCCCCTCCGGAAGTCGTGATGATTTTGTTTCCGTTAAACGAGAAAATCCCAAATGTTCCAAGACTTCCGGTTTTTCTCCCTTTATATGTGGAACCAAGTGATTCTGCGGCATCTTCGATGATCGGCACGCCATAATGGCTGCATAGGGCAATGAGCTCATCCATCCGGGCGCTTTGTCCATATATATGTACAATGATCACTGCCTTCGGAAGTTTGCCCTCCTGCTCTGCCGCTGCAAATGCTTTTTGCAAAGCCCATGGAGACATATTCCATGTCTCTTCCTCTGAATCGATAAATACCGGTTCAGCACCAGCATAAAGAATCGGGTTTGCACTCGCCACAAAGGTCAAACTCGAACAAAACACACGATCCCCTTTCCCTACGCCGAGCAATTGCAGTGCCAAATGGATGGCGGCTGTGCCGGATGATAACGCGGCTGCCGCATTCGTTGTCGCATAAGCCGCCACTTCCGTCTCGAACTGATTGACATTCTCACCCATCGGTGCAATCCAGTTGGATTCGAACGCCTGGGCAATATACTTTTGCTCGTTCCCAGTCATATGCGGTGCAGAAAGGAAAATCCGATCATCTGTTTGTTTGGCCGGAACCGGAAATGGCACAACCGACGCTCCTGTCTCTTGTCGAATGTTCATGTACAACAGCCTCCTCTAGTTTCATTTGCATGGTCATTCCATGCCGCACTCCTTTGGGCAAATGCGCTTGTTCAAGTTCAAATTATTGATGATCAATCCGCTAGATTCGGCTAGATCCATTTGTTTGACTTCGCGGCTGCGGACCGTAAAACGCATATCTGCGCCAAACACCTGGATCATTTCCTGCCTGATCTGCTGTTCCGAGTCGAATGGCAAGGGCGCATTCCCGTCGATCCAAATGAGAATTTCATCCAAGGAATTTTGAACAAATTGCATGGCGGGTGCCATCTCACGGAACTTTTCTTGAAGCGTTGCCAAATATAAGCTTGTCACTTTCCCCCTGCTCTTGGATTGGAGATATTCGGACTCAGGTACAGCAGGTCTGCGAACGACCGGATGGGCGCTGCCGCAAACACAAGGACAGGAAACAGGCAACAAGCGATCTCTGATCTCCAGACGGATCAGCGGCGTGCCTCTTGTATGGAAACGAGTCAGCAGAACTTTTCCGCATTCGGCAAATTCAAGAACGCCGGTGCGCATATTGAAATGCAAATTGCCAGATGCGCATTCATAGAGAAACGGCGAACGGTCGGATGCCATGCTCCAACGCCTGACCATGCACCCGAATGCACTTTCAATTTCTAGGCGTTCGGTTTCTGACAAGATGTCCGTTTCCACAAAGACCGCCGCTGGTTGAAAGGTCAAAATGATGCGATGGTCATTAATGAAACGGGATAAGGTCAATATCGCAGAGGGCAATCCATCGATGAAATCCGGTCTGAATTCATTTAAGTTTCGCACTACTTGCTCGATAAACGGTTCTCTGCAATGTTGTGCTGAGTAAAGGCGCTGGTTAAGGTAATAAATATCCCGCCAAAAAACTCCTTGTGTCTGCGTCTGCGGTACAAAATCGCCGTTATAGATTGTAGCGCGTTTCATTTCCAAATTAATCGCGCCGTTTTGTTTCCTGAAATGATCGATTGCCGCTGTTTGCTTCTGTATATCCAAATTCGTTAATTGGGGAAGCGACAATCCTGCTGCCGCATGAATAGTAGATGCCTCTTTTTTCCTTTGCGCTTGTGTACGGATTTCTTGGATACGCTGTTCAAAGAGCATTTCAGTGATAACCGGCAACTGCGTCAAGTCGGCCGCTGTTTGAATTTCTGAAGCTTTATTTCGATAAAGCTCCCGGTAAAATGGGCTATGCAGCGCAGCATGCTGGACTAGCGCTTGAAGCTCCTGATCTTGAAATTCCTGTTCTGCCTGCGAGTCTCTCTCATCCATTATGGAAAGCTGATGAAGAAAGCGATAATACCCTATGCCATAACGCTTTCTTGAGTTTGCATATTCCCAAAAACTCAGCAGCAGATTTTGAAGATAGATAGGAGAATTCCCGTATAACGCTGATGAAAGCAACTTCATTTCCCATCCCCCCTGTGACTATCACTCAATGCTACATTTATGCAAATTCCCCTTTGGATTTCCACTTTATATTCCGTTCGGGTTCTGTTAGTTTTTCCTCTTTCGGACGATTTGCGAGCTTCAGTAAAGTATTGCGGATTTCTTGTTCTTCCATTTCTGAAATCTTTTTTAGGATTCGGCTAATCTCGAGTTGGCTAATCGGTGTCGCTCTGCCGATGTGGATTTTTGGAAAGACTTTTTCCGACTGGATTTCACTCGGATCTAGCAGTTCTTCGTAAAGCTTTTCCCCCGGCCGCATGCCGGTATAGTTAATTTGGATTTCATCTTCTTCAAACCCTGATAAGCGGATCATATTGCGTGCCAAATCGACAATTTTCACAGGCTCACCCATATCAAGGACGAACACTTCCCCTCCTGAAGCGAGCATGCCGGCCTGGATGACCAAGCGCGACGCTTCCGGAATGGTCATGAAATAGCGTGTCATTTTCGGATCCGTGACCGTAATAGGCCCGCCTTTGGCGATTTGCTCGCGAAATAGCGGCACGACGCTGCCTCGCGAACCGAGTACATTGCCGAAGCGCACCGCAGCAAAGGTTGTTGTTTTAGAAGATGCAGCCAAGTTCTGGACAATCATTTCCGCAAAACGTTTAGAAGCCCCCATGATATTCGGTGGATTGACGGCTTTATCCGTAGAAATCATGACGAAATTTCCAACGCCATGGCGATCTGCGGCTTCTGCCACGTTCTTGGTTCCGAATATATTATTTTTGACCGCTTCGAGCGGATTTGCTTCCATTAATGGCACGTGCTTATGGGCCGCAGCGTGATAGATGATGTCGGGCTGGAATTTGCCGACCATCTGGAAAATCCGCTCGCGGTCTTGAATATCTGCAATGATCGGCACGATTTCGGTCTGTTTTGAAACCGATGCGCGGAGTTCACGATCGATTGTGTAGATGGAGTTTTCCCCGTGCCCAAGAAGCAGGATGCGCGCCGGTTTGAATACGCTGATTTGACGGCAAATCTCAGAGCCGATCGAACCGCCAGCACCAGTGACCATGATGCTTTTGCCTTCGATTTTCTCTGTGAGCTCCTCCATATCGAGCCGCACTTCCTCGCGTCCGAGCAAGTCCTCAATTTTCACATCCCGGATATCGCTGACTTTTACTTTGCCGACCATCAAATCCTCGATGCGCGGAATGGTCTGCACCTTTAATCCTGTCTCGATACAGACTTTCGTCACTTCTGCCATTTGCTTTTTGGATAGTGACGGGATGGCGATGACAATCTGGTCGACTTGGTGAGCTGAGGCCAAATGTGGAATCTCTGATATTGGACCGGAAACTTCCAATCCGAAAATTTCAAGTCCCCATTTGGTGCGATCGTCGTCGATAAAGATAATCGGTTTTCTACCCCATTGCGGATTTTGCTTCATTTGCCGCACGATCATCCGTCCTGCTTCTCCTGCTCCCACAACTAATGTGCGGCTCAACTGGCTCTCACCTGCCCGGGGCTCCCGTTCATGCAACATCCGGAAAGAAAAGCGCGATGCTCCCAAAAACAGGATAAGGAACATCCATGTCAGCACTAAGATGCGCCCGAACAACTCTCCTGTCTGTACAAACTGCATGACCGTCACGACAAACATCGTCAAAGTGACGGCCTTCACGATCGACTTCAGTTCATGGACTGAGGCATACGCCCAAACTTTCCGGTAAAGCCCGTAGTGCCAGGCAAAGGAATGATGGGCGATAAACAAGGTGATCGTCGTGAGCAGAAGCAATTGGTCCGACATGAAGTTATCGAATGGCAGCAAAAACAAATAACATAGATAAGTAGCTGAGAGGATGATCAGCGAGTCGATTATAAACAATGAAGTATAGCGTTTTTTAATCGTCATATCGTTAGCTCCTTCACCTCGCGTAGAGACCGCTTTTAGTTGTATTCATGACTGTAATAATGGTCTTTGCTGAGTTTGTAATTATTCATCACAACACCGACAATATACGCACGTGCTGTTGACAGGCTGTCGCGTGCTTTCAAGGCACTTTGCTTTTCCGTCTTGCCGGTATTGACAACCAGCACGGTGCCATCGCATTTGTTCGCCAATATTTTGGAATCGGTCACCGATAAAATCGGAGGAGAATCAAAAATGATTAAATCGTATCGCTGTTTCATCTCCACAATGAGTGAATCGAGTACGGGAGAGTCCAGCAATTCTGCCGGGTTATGTGGAATCTGGCCAGAAGTCAATAATTCCAGTCCAGGAATGCCGCTATCGCGTACGCTTTGCTCGAGTTCGCCCTTGCCAACAAGCAAATTCGACAATCCCGTCTGATTATTCAACTGGAATGTGTGATGCAAGGTCGGTTTGCGCATATCCGCATCGATAAGTAGCACTTTTTTTCCGGATTCGGCGAAAACGATTGCCATATTGGCGGAAGTCGTCGATTTCCCTTCTTCTTTAGAAGCAGATGTAAACAGCAAAGTTTTCATTTCCTTGCCGGGCAAAGAAAAATTAATCGTCGTCCGGATTGTCCGGTATTGTTCACTAATGACCGAGTTCGGCTTAGTACGTGCTACCAACTTTCGGGCGAGTGGCCGCTTTGACGCTGTCTGGTTCAACATTCTCATCCAACTCCATTCTGTCAGTATGTTTCGAAGGCTTTTCCGGCTTCCCCAAATCGCCGACCGGGCTTACGACACCAAGCACTTGCAGCCCGAGCAATTCTTCGATATCTTCTTCAGTTCTTACACTTGTATTCAATTGATCGAGCACAATGGCAAGGCCAGTGCCAAGCATAAAGCCGATAATCGCCCCTACCGCCATATTGAATAAAGGATCCGGCTTGATTGGCTGTGGATCCGCAGGCATTGTCGCAGGTGCCAGCACACTGACATTGTCGACACGCATCAAATTGCGGATTTCCCGTTCAAATACTTTAGCGGTTGTATTGGAAATCAAAACTGCCTGCTGTATGGAAGCATCTTCGACTTCCAATGTCACTACCTGGGAATCTTCAATGCTGGACACCGTAATCCGTTCGTTCAGTGATTGAACCGTTTCATTCAGCCCAAGTTCGCTGATGACTTCCGTTAATATGACCGGGCTCTTGATGATGACATTATAGGTGCTGATCAATTGAAGGTTGGTATCGATGTCTTGCATGCTGAACTCCTGGGCGTTTGCAGGCGCTTTATTGACCAGGATTTGTGTAGATGCCTGATACACCGGCTTCATCCACAAATAGCTGACCGCTCCCGCAATGGCGACAAAAGCGACAGTCATCGCAATTATGAGCGGCAACCGTTTTTTCAAGTTTTTCAGAAACTCTTTCATATTGAATGTGCTTTCCATATGCTTCACCTCATATCCCCTGCTACGGGGTGATTTTGCTTGTTCAATGGAGCTGTTTTTCTGCAAAGCGGCCGATGATCCACAAATGTAATGATTTTCCGTTATGTGCATTGAGCATTAAGATGATCCACAGCACTAACGCAATTGGCATTAGCAGCACTTCTGAGACCCAGCCCATCATCGGAGTCAGTCCCACTGCTGTGAATAAGGTGAAAAATAAAATCGAAACGTATACGGATTGAAATGCATGAAAACGGACAAAACGATTTTCCCGCTCCACCATCAGCAAAATGAAACCCGAGAAAAATCCTAGCAGATACGCCAAGGACCCGGCTACATGTTCCGAGAGCCCCAGTCCCGTAATGGAAGGCTGGGCGCCCGGAGCTTCCCGGCTTTGTTTGAAGACGGTCTGCTGTTCGAACTTCACAGGGGATTCATTCGTGATTTTGATTTTGTTCTCAATCATCTGCTTTTCCTCCTTGAGATCTGTCTTCCTATCGCTTAAGCCCAATACTAAAGAGAGCAGGTTAAAACAAAGTTAAATAATTTTACTAGTTTGCTTTATCTAAAAAAAACCGTTTTCTCCTTAATTTCTCTATAGCAGACAGGTTAATTTGCATAGTTCACACTCCATTACAGCTTGTGCGCTGTACATAATTCCGGAAAATAAAAAAATCGGCTCGTTAGCCTCATGGGCAACGAGCCGATTTTTCTGATTTAACTTGTAAACTTATAGCCGAATCCGCGAACCGTTTGAATATAGCGCGGTGACGCCGGATCGCTTTCAACTTTTCTCCGCAGATTGCTGATATGAACCTTCACTGTCTGGACATCCCCTTCGGAATAATACCCCCACACTTGATCGTATAATTGCTCAGCAGTCCATACCCGGTTTGGCGTCTGCGCCATTAACAGCAGCAGCTGAAATTCTTTATGGTAAAGTTTGACCGGCTTGCCTTTCACATACAGCTCTCGGGCATCCACGTGTATGTGGAGGTCGCCGAATTTTACGATCGACAGCTTGTCTTCTTCCCCGCTCTTCCAGCCATTGCGCCTTAAAATCGCTTTGATGCGCGCTTCAAGTTCCGTGAAATCGAAAGGCTTCGTAATATAATCATCACCGCCTACATCAAGTCCTTGAATTTTATAGGCCAATTCCTTGCGGTAGCTGACAAATAGAATCGGTGTCTTCGTTCGGATCCGAATTTTTTCGCACAGTTCCAAGCCGCTCATCCCGGGCATTTCGATGTCCAAACAAATTAGATCCGGATTTTCTTTCGACAGGACATTCATCGCTTCAAAACCATCTTCCGCTTCGAGCACCTTATAGCCTTTCTTCAATAAAAACAAGCGCATCAATTCACGGATTCCATCTTCATCTTCAACAATCAGTACAGTTGCAGTGTTCAAACCAATCCCTCCATTCCTTAATATCTCAACGGCAAGGCAATGATGAACGTACTGCCCACGCCTTCTTCACTTTCTGCCCAAATCTCGCCTTTATGCGATTGTATGATTTCTTTCGCTATCGCCAGCCCGAGACCGCTTCCCTTATATTGAATCGATTCATCAATTTTGAAGAATCGATCGAAAATATGCGGCAAAGCTTCGGCCTTGATACCGCACCCGTTATCTTCGACGCGAATCAATAGCTCAGCGTCGGCATCCAGCGAATCCAGCGCAGTCCCGGCCGCTTGTATGCTGGCAGTTAGAATGATGCGCCCTTCTTCAGCTGACGTATGCTTGACAGCGTTCCATAATAGATTGGAAAACACTTGATCGACGCGGTCCACATCGAGCAGCAACCGCCAGTCGGTGAGCAATTCTTTTTTATCCGGTCCGACAAACCGGAAGCTTCGTCCGCTTTGCGCAAGGTCGGATTCCATCGAGCCGGCTACCCGCTCCAACCACGAAGCGACGGGAATGTCGCCAAAGCGCAAGGTCATATTACCCGATTTGTATTTCGTCAACTCCACCAAGTCTTCTGTCAACCGCTCGAGCAGCAGCAGTTTTTTATGGATCATATCCAAATAACGTGGATTGTTTTCTTCTATCAAACTTTCTTTTACCGCTTGGATATAGCTGTGGATCAACGTAATCGGCGTGCCCAACTCATGCGAGATGGCAGATAGCATTTCGTTGCGCGATTTCTCCACTTCCTGAATTTCATCGTTGACTGTCAATAAATTCATATTGGTGATTTCCAAGGCCATCGTCCGTTCCTTGACATTTCGCTCAAGAAAGAAATTTAAATTGGTGATTTCCTGTGTCATGCTGCGGAGTGTCGCAAGCGTTTCCACACGCATCATGAACTCTTCCAAATCACATGGTTTGACTAAATAGTCGTTGGCGCCCGCACTGAACGCATTCGTCTTTTCTTTGACACCATCTTTATCGGACAGCATGAGAATCGGCAATTCCGTCAATGTCGCATTGAGACGAATCCGCTTGCATAGCTCATCTCCGCCCATATCCACTAATTCATCGTCGAGAACGACTAAATCAGCCAGGCGATTCTCTAAATGGACAAGCGCTTCTTCACCGCTGCTGACCCCTTGTGTTTTATAGCCTTCACTTTTAAGTTGATGCACAAGCATAAGGCGGTTCACTTCTTCGGCTTCTACGACGAGAATCCGCAATCCTTTTTTACCATCCTTGCTTTTTATGAGTGAGTCTGCGAGCTGCGAAGCCGTCAGTTCCTTGATATCATGCGTGTCTTCTTCCGGCTCACGTTCTTCTTCGGTCAGCGGCAGAGTGAACGTAAATGAGGATCCTTTGCCGATGACAGATTCCGCTTTCAACCAACCACCCTGCATCTCCACAAGCCGCTTGGTGATTTTCAAGCCCATGCCAAGTCCTAAATGGGGGATAGCCGTCTGGCTGGCTGGTTCAAACAATGCCTCTACTTGTTCTTCTTCCATTCCGTTTCCGGTGTCTTTCACGGTTATCGCCACTTGCTTTCTAATCGTTTTCGCCGAAATGATAATTTCGCCGCTTTCAGTATGTTCAACCGCATTGCCGACTAGATTATAAAGTACTTGCCGCACTCGTTCCGGATCGGCGATCGCTTCCGGAAAATCTTTAGGAATCGTATGCTTCAATACGACCTCACTATTTTTAAGAAGCGGTGTGCATAGGCGAATGACCGAATCGACGATTGCAGGCAGCTTCACTTTTTCGAAATGCAATGGTACGAGATGCTGCTTCGAACCCGAGAAATCCAGCGTCTCGTTAATCATGCGCGCCAGTTTCTTTCCGCTATCGGCGATCGTTTCCAGCTGCTGGATTGCCGAATGCGGCATCTTGCTATGGGCCGATTCCTGCAAAGACTCTGCGATGCCGACCATGCCGTATAATGGCGTCCGCAAACTATGCGAAGTAATGGCAAGCAATTCGTCCTTCCGCTCATTTGCCTGGCGCAGCCGATCGATTTCCAGACGCTGCCGCTCCGCCGCGTTGCGTTCTCGCTGCCGTTGTTCCTGCTTGCGTATTTTCTCCTTATCCCTTAAAGCACAAGCTGCAAATAACACGGCAAGTATGCCCATCAGCAACATACTATTTTGCACAATTAACGACACTGGCAAAACCGCTAGTTTATATAAGACGTTCAACACTGTCGCCAGAGAAAAAAACACGAGCGACACGATGTGATTTCTGGCATGCAATAAGCCTCTCTTCTTGCTTTGGAAACTAATCAACAAGCTAACGGCAAGCGTCGCAGCCAAGGCGAGCCATAACAGCAGCCGCGCCCATTCAATCGAAATGAATAACATCGTCAGCACAACTGCATTGAACACCAGCAAGGATTTGATCAGTCGATCGCTTTCCGGCAAATAGCGTTTCGTATTTAAAAAACCTTCAGTCAATAATAGGACAGATATCGTGGATAATCCGGTGACCAATAAAACAGTATGGCTATTCCACAAATTCAACTCTGGCCATATGACATCTAAACTGACACCTGCGGGCGAGGAAAACAGGAAAAATGAAGTGATTGCATAGAAGACAAAATACAAGTATGCGCGTTGCCGCAAAACGATGAAGCGGTAAATAAAATGTCCCACAAACAATAAACTTAACCCGCCGAGCCCTCCGACAATGGCAATTTGCTGTCTCGCCTGAATTTCAAACTCCTCTTTTTCCCAGATGGTAACGGGCAATTGAATGGGCGAATCCGATTCTACGCGCATCAAATAAATGATGGGTTCATTTAAGACAGGAACAATCGAAAACACTGCCGAACGATGGGTAATATCAGATTGCCCCCCTTCTCCTGCTTGCTCAACGGTAAATCCGCCATCATCGTTCGATGTGAATAAACTTACTTTGTCTACGCTAGACGATGTTAACTCGAGAAGCCATTCATGTTCAGTGTCAGCGAGATTCAATACTTCAAGCTTCAGCCAATACACCGAATTACTTAAACCGATATTCATCGGATATTCGCTGGCAGGCAAGAAATTCCACAAGTTGGGAGGCTTCAGTACCTCTTCCACTTCCAACTTACCCGTCGGATCTTCGAATACAGAAAGCTCGCTGCCCACCGGCAGTTGCTCTATGCCTTTTTCTAACACGAGTTGCCCCCCGCTATTCGTTGCCCCAGCTACAGATGGGGCGAAGACCGCAATGCAGCACATAAGAGAGAAGAGTAACGCGGTAGTTATCTTTCTAAAAGAATACCTCATCATACTGCACCTCTTTTTATTCGAATTATCAGTTAATTTTAATTTCAACATTTTACCATCCAGAATTCTTTTTACCCATGTACCTAATTCTAAAGGAGTGTTTTTGTATTTTTAAATACATATTATGGATATTAAATAGGTTTATTTATTTAATGAAATCATATCATTTATCACAGGAAAAGAAAACCATTTTAATTTCCGAATATTCAAATATATAGTTCGCCCTATTGTTTTTCAATTCATTTTTACCACTTAGTCCAAAAGCCACAAAAAAACCATAAGCTTTTCGCTTATGGCTGAAGTATTTCTATATCGCTTTGTTCCAATCCTTTTTGTTTATACATCGCTTTGTCCGCTTGTTTGAATATCGAAGAGACCGTTTCGCCGCTCGCGGACGCAACTGCAAAGCCGATACTGAAATCGACCGCCACCCACTCTTCGCCAATTTCCCAATCTCCGGCAAGCGCCCTGTGGATTTGCTCCACAGCCCGCTTAGCTTCATAAGGGGTTTTTGCGCTTTCCAATAGCACGACAAATTCATCGCCGCCCATTCGCGCTGGCATAAATTCAGCACGCTCCAATGAAGACAAACGTTGTGCGAACAGCTTCAATACCTTATCTCCCGCTTCATGGCCATATTTGTCATTTATTTTCTTGAAATCATCTAGATCAAGGACGGCTAACGCAATGGAGGATTCTTCCTGTGCACGTTCCGCAAGCTTCGCTGAACTATATTCCTGGAAATATCGCCGGTTCGGCAATCCCGTCAAAACATCATGGAATGCGTAATACTCCAACTGCTGTTCGTGTTTTTTCTGGACTGAAATATCGCGGACTATCATGACCATGTGGGAAAATGCACCCTCTTGGTCATAGACTGGAGTACCGTTCATTTCTGTCCAGATCCATCCGCGGTGTTGATGATCGATCCGCAATTGCAGTGAATAAGGTCGTGCCTCTTGCACCGCCAGCTGGAATTGCTCATCGACGTGTGGCAAATCTTCCGGATGGACATTAAAAAACGGCTGTTGGCTTTCGACTTCTTCAGGTGGAATGCCGAAAATTTCAGTGCTCGATGGCGAGACATATAAGTATTGCTTTTGCCGATTCATTAAAACAATGACATCATAGACATTCTCTGCCATGACACGGAAGTTTCTCTCGCTCTCCAAATACTTACTTACCAACAGATCTAGTTCTGTCATGTCTTTCGCCATCAAATAAAAGCCCGTCACTTCGTGTTGAACGATGATGGGAATAAGCTTCATTACACAGGCGATCGTATCTCCTTCTTTACTCGTTAAGTGAAGGCGATGGTCATTATAAATGCCATCTATCGCTTCTTCAAACATTAGCTGCGCACGGCCGACATCCTCTGCCTCAATCAGTACAGAGAAATCAGCTCCGGCAAGTTCACTCAATGGCCATTTCACAAGCAGCCTTGCTCTTTGGTTGCCCCCATTCAATTTGCCTTGCAAGGTCAGCGTCAATACCGCATCTCCATTGCTTTCAAACAAAGATCGATACTTAGCATTACTTTCTTCGAGTCGCTTTAATGCTTCCTCGCGCGCATGCTTCGCAAGCTTTTCTTGAGTCACGTCATTGACCACACTGACCACATGACTGCACTTCCCAGTGTCATCATACATCGGCGTTAAACGCGACTTGGAATAACGACGCTCCCCGTTCGGTGCACGATAGGAATCTTCATAGAATATACTCGTCCCGCTTGACCGCGCCATTTCATAATACCGAATCAACGCATCCGCCACTGGTTTGTCATGCACTTCAAAAAATGTTTTACCGATGGCAGTGTCGTCGAGTCGAGTATGGGTTTTACAGCATCATTAATACATTCATACACCCAGCCCGCCTCTTCGACTTTGACGATAAACACCATTTCCTCTATACCTTCAAGCAAAACACGCTCTAGTGACAACCTGCCAGACTTGTTTCCCATAAAAAAGTCCCCCTGTTTCCCTAATAACTTTACCAAAATTCACTTTTCTACATCTTATCAGATTATCCGCGAAACAGAAACTTTTTACCTACCCGCAGATTCCTTGTACTCATTCCGTCCGAAGAAATATTGGTTCAACAGAACTATACTGAATAAGCACATCAAAAGCCAATTCTCACTGCTTCCGTTATAATTATTATAAAAAGGAGGGCTTCGTATGTGCTTGATCAATTTGCAATTCCAGCAGCACCCACGCTATAAATTAATTGTCGCAGCTAACCGCGATGAGTTTTACGGACGCCCTGCACAAGCAGCCCATTTTTGGAAAGACGCTCCCGGCATATTAGCAGGACGCGATTTGAGCCAGATGGGCACGTGGCTAGGCGTCAACAAATCCGGACGCTTTGCGGCATTGACGAATTACCGCGATCCTGAACATATGGCTGCCGGCGCAAAATCACGCGGCGAGCTGGTGACACAATTTCTTAAAGGCCATATCTCACCAGAAACCTATTTGCAAGCGATTGATGACCGCCAGTATGCCGGATTCAATTTAATCGCCGGCGATGCGGATGGCCTTTACTATTACAACAATATCCATAGGGAGCCGGTCAAAGTACTTCCAGGAACACACGGCTTAAGCAATCATTTCTTGAATACCCCTTGGCCGAAAGTAGAACGCGGAAAAGAAAAGCTCGAGGCATATGTCTCATTAAACGAAGATATACAACTCGATCGATTATTCGAAATTCTGGCAGATGCCGAGCAGGCGAGCGACGACCGGCTACCCGAAACGGGCGTTGGATTGGAATTAGAGCGTGCACTTTCTCCGATGTTCATCAAGATGCCCGATTACGGCACACGCTCGGCAACAGTTCTGTTGATTGACCACGAAGGTCTTGTCACATTTGCAGAACGAAGCTACGAAAACGGAGAGTTTCGCGAAGACCGGAAGTATGAATTTCAGATTTCTTGAACAAAGCTCATTTTCAAACATAACGATGACACTTCAGGGGCCCGCTGGATGCGGGTCATGCAACTGATGCGATAGGACGTCCTGTCAATGTGCGGAAATGGAAAGCTGAATCAGGAAAGATGTGTTAGGCTTTTCATGTATAACTAGCTTGTACTATGAGACTACGCTTCAATGGCTGCTTTCCGGGGGGCGGGTGTTGAGCCAATGTGCCGCCAAGGACGCGGCACATTTGTCTCGCCAGCCCGCGCAGTCCCCCAGGAGTCAGCCATTTCCGCTCCGTCTCTAAATTTAAAAAGTTGAAAGTTTCTTCATTCTTCCAAATTAGTGTGTGGAGAAAGAGATCCCTCTGTGGTGACGTTTGGTACTGCACGATTTTCCTGATAGTTAGAGAGGTGCAATAAGTTTTAACATCCACTTTTGAGCAATGCCCATTTACTTTTCTGGACGCCCGACTAAGGAAGTGATTCCCCAAACAGCGGACAAAACTTCAAAGAAAGCTCATCCTTAACAAACTAAAGTCAATGAAATATCCAAGCCGCCTAGCACCAAGGGTGAGCCGAAGCAATGAGACAAGCGCTTTTCTTGGCTCATTGCGAAAGGCCATCCCAAAGCCAGGCGGCGATTACATTTTGTGATGCTCAAACAGAGGCGAAAACATTTCCACACACTACTTCCATCTCATTGCATCCCGACCCGATCCAAGGAAGCGATTCCCCAAGCAACGAATGCCCAATCAAAGAAATCTCCACTTTAACCGGCCAGTCCCAAAGAAAATGAAAAGCCGCCTAGCGCCAAGGGTGAGCCGAAGCAATGAGACAAGCGCTTTTCTTGGCTCATTGCGAAAGGCCATCCCAAAGCCAGGCGGCGGATTTCTAACTGATGCCTCTAACAACCAAGCAGACATCTCCGCAATCTAATTCTAGCTCCCCCATCCAGATCACATTCTAAGAAAGCGATTTCCCAACCAACGAATACCCACCCAAAGAAAGCTCCACTTTAACTGGCTAGTCCCAAAGAAAATGAAAAGCCCCCTAGCGCAAACGGGTGGGCCGAAGCAATAAGACAGTTGTTCTTGCTGGCTTATTGCGTGTGGCCATCCCAAAGCAAAGCGGCGGATACTTACGTGATGGCTCGAACAAACAACTACACATCTCCGCACATCATTTCCAGCTCACTTTTCCCCGATCTGATTCTAGAAAAGTGATTTCCCAACCAGCAGACGAACACTTTCTCCTTGTTTTTCAACAAAAAAAGCCAAGCAACATGCACTCGGCTTTTCGTACTTATGCAAAATCGACGCCCATGCTTTCGAAAAGGCGCTTGTATTCAGGATACCAACGATCCCATTCAGCCGTGCGCTCGATGCCGTGCCCGTCAAGAATCGCTTCCATTATATCGAGTGCGACATGCCACCCAGCAACGTCTTTAGGCGTTTGACCCGTTATATCCGGCAAAGTTTCGATCATGCGCACATTGGTGCCGTTCTCTGCAGGCGTCAACTCAAAATGAACATGGTCGTCGCCCCACTCGAAGGCGAGAATTTTGCCTTGTTCATATTGTGTAATAGGAAACTCTTTCTTTTTCCCGTGCCCCATAGCTAGTGTCAAATGGCCGGATTCGCCTTCTTGTGCCATTTGAAGCCCCGAGAACCATCGATTGATCTTGTGATTATTTGTCAGCATTGCCCACACCTGCTCAGGCGGATGGTTAAAATGCCTTTCGAATGTTGCGTTGTAACCGGTGGGATTTTTGGTGATTTCTGCTGTCATTGAAATTCCTCCTCCACTCGTATTACATATATTATACCCAATTCCCGTGTGTTATCTACGTAAATCGGGTATATTGCCAAGGAGGAGTTGAAAATGAATGAGATTGGGTTACGCTTGCATGAATACAGAATTGAAAACTGTTTTCCGGACTTTACGTCTGGCAACCGCCGAAAAAGAAGGCGTTGGGAAGATAAAAGAATTAACACTCCAAAATATGGAAACTACTTTACAGGTCATCCGTTGGAATTTGGAACACGGTATTTATTTTTACCGTGCTTCAAGTTCCATCGTGCCGTTATCTACACATCCGATCAACGATTGGCGCTGGTGGGAAGATGCAGACTTTCTTGCAATAGCAGAAGAGATCCGCGGCTTGGCAGTGGACCATGGCATTCGGATTTCGGTGCACCCCGGCCAATATACGGTGCTCAATTCACCAAAATCGGAAGTCGTCCGCAAATCCATCGAAGACTTGGAATACCACGATAAACTGATCCAACTGTTAGGAGGCACCGATATCATCCTTCATACTGGCGGTGCATATGGCGATAAGGAATCCGCCAAAAGACGCTTTGCCGAGAATTATTTGATGTTGTCGGACAGCATACGCCAGCGGCTGCGACTGGAAAACGATGATAAAACCTTCACAGTGCGCGACGTTTTGGATGTATATGCGATGTGCAATGTACCGATTTGCTTTGATATCCACCACCACAATTGCAATAACGACGGAAATCCTGTTGATTTCGCAGAGATTTTGGCGACATGGGAAGGAGTCGGCCGGCCGAAAATCCATATTAGCAGCGGCAAAGAGGGCTTTACTGATTTACGCCATCATAACTTGATTGCTGAAGAAGATTTTATGGAATTACTGAAACTGGTGAAAGGCTATGAAGTCGACATCATGTTCGAGGCGAAAATGAAGGAGCAAGCTGTGCTGCCGTTTTTGAAAAAGCTGCAAAATCAATAAAAGACGCCTGGTGAAGACCGGATCTTCCGGCTTACCAAGCGCTTTTTTATTCGGGCAGCTTCGGAAATTCCAATGTAAACTTCGTCCCCATCCCAACTTCTGAATCTACCGATATGTCTCCACCCATTTGATGAATGATGCTATAAGTAACCATCAGCCCAAGGCCAGTTCCTTTGGATTTATTGGAGAAATATGGTTCACCCAGGCGTTTCACCTCTTCTTTCGTCATGCCGGTCCCTTCATCCGTTATGAGGACACAAACTGATTGCGAGGAATTTTCCAGTTCAATATCCAATTTTCCGCCAGTAGGCATCGCTTCAATACCGTTGCGTATGATATTGACTAACGCTTGGTGCAGCTTTTGGGAATCTCCTAGAATCTTGCTTGGCAAATGATCAGTACGGACAAAAAATTCTACATCTCGCGCTTTCGCATAAGGAGACATGATCTTGATGACATGCAGCAGTTCGGGCTCTACTTCTATCGGCTTAAGTTCGTCATATGCAGGTTTCGCATACACAAGGTAATCATCAATCAAGTTTTCGGCGGCGTTTATTTCATTTAGTATCGTCTGCTGGAACTCCAATTGTTTGCTACGTGGGTATTCGTATTCCTGCATCAATTGCACAAACCCTTTAATGCTTTGCAGCGGGTTTCGCAATTCATGTGACACGGCCGCCGCAAAATGGCTGACCGTCTCCATTTTTTCGTGACGCATGAGCGATGTGTATAAATACTCCTGCTTCTGCAAATGCTCAATCAGCAAGGCAGTCAGAATGATAATCCCGCCTTGGTTGAGCATCAGCATGAGCCAAATACCGATCAAGTCATGAACCGGGTCGCCGAAAAAGAAATAACCGGCAAACAAGTTAAAGAGCAGCGACACAATGGAAATTATGAAGACGAGCCCCGCTTTCCACCATCGGTTGACTTTACGGTAAAGCGGGGCCAGAAACGGAACCCCTGCCGCTAAGAGAAATTGATTGAGTATGGCGATATACATGCCGTCCCCACCGATAGCTATTCGCCCGACAGCCGACACGATAAATAGCACAGCGCTGACTATCGGCCCGCCATACAAAGCCCCCACAATCATCGGCACTTGCCTTAAATCGAATATATAGTCTTCCGTTAAAAACTGGTAAGGAAATAGCATACATAAAATAATTGAAATTGAAAACAAGATCGTCATCGTAATCCGGTGGCTGACAAAAAAGTTGCGCTGCCCGGCTGTTGCGAACATTTGATAAAGAATGATCGGGAAGATGATAAAAAAGATATTATTGATCATGCCGGTCATCATCGCTTCCATACGGGCACCTTCCCTTCCTGTTTCAGACTCTCATTATACCGATAACTTACCCGTTTCTTCCAGTTATTTTTAGCCTTCCATATACGGCTTAGTAACAGCTGAGCGGATTTTGGCAAGTGTGCGTTCACGGCGTTTTTTCATTCCCGACAACGACAGTCCATATCTTTTCTGCAATTCGGTAAGACTATAGCCGTCTACATAAAGTTCTTGTAAAAGCTGGCGTTCTTTGGCGGTTAGGGAAACTTCCTCTAGCCATTCCGGTAATTCTTCGGACTTCCATTCACCGGCTTCAACTTCTGCTAGAATTTGTTCCGCATCCCTCACGTATCTTCCACCTTTTTGCCTTCTGCCCAACTCATCTTTCATGGCGCCTTGAATACTCCGGTAGGCAAATGGCGCAAAATGTCCGATGCCTGGTTGATGCCGTTCCCAAGCCTGCCATAATGCAATCATGCCCAATTGCCGAAAAGATTCATAATCGGTGTAAATATGCAATTTACGAATAATCGATGACACCATAGGAGCATATTGCTCCGCCACCTCATTGAAACTTTCCATGTTCTATTCCTTCTGGACGTCCTTGTATTCCCGGGTAAGGACAGCATAAAAGCAATGAACGACCAAAGCGAACCAGAAAACGGAACATATATGCCCTTAAAAGAGATTTATGCATATCCTTAAAAACTACGTTTGACCTAGTTAAATTCAAAATAAATACAATTATCTAAATATTTATATTGATTCTACATTATGCAGATGGTACGATTTTTAAGTAATTGAGAAAGGAGAGGTATTAGTTGAAGAATTATGAAGAATCCCCGATTGACCGCAATGTCCTGTTTCTGGAATCTTTCTACGAAACGGAACGGCGTTCAAGAATCACAACGAAAGACGGTGTCCGCTATTCGCGCGATTCCCCGCTCGTCTTAATCGACAAAGCATGCATGCGCTACGCTTCTACCTACGAAGGACGCGTTAAGGCTACCCGCCACAACCTCAAGCAACACCAAAAAACCACTCTTCTCATATCAGAAGATGGGTTGGCAGCATACCCGACCAAATCCCCTGCACAACTTGATTGTGTATGGATTTTCAATCATCAGTACAGGCTAGAAGCACTTTCCCCTAACCGGACACGCATCATTTACGACCATTACGGCGTCTTTACCGAAGTGAATGTGTCGATGCACACCTTATCGAAACAGAGGACACGCTTATATGAAATGATGTATTTCTATTCTGCAATCCGCGAACGCAATAAAGGCTGAAAAGTAAAGACACCTCTCCGTTTGCCGGACTTTATCCGTCAAAGGGCGAGGTGTCTTTTTATGCGGCATGATCGCCGAGCAACAAAATATACAGCTCTAGCGTCCATGCATCACGCATCTTTTTTTCGATTGGATCCGTAACGAAAAAAGCGAAATGCCCATCCCAAATTTTTGTCTCGCCTTCATAGCGCAATGCGGCAGCAAGCCCTTCCTTCTCGATCCAGTCGATGAGCCATTCGGACGATTCCCATAGTTCACTCGGCGGCCCATGGTGAACAGCATGGACAAACGCGCCTCCAGGTAGATAACCTGTCACCACGCGATGATCTTCTCTAAGCAGACGTTCAGTCGGAATCCCTACTTCAATTAAACGCTGCCCATCTTCTTCTGCACACCAAAAACGAATAAACGGACGCCCCGCAGCTGATTCCTTATGATTGCGCAGCCACTCTAAAATCTCAGCGGCAAGCTCCGAAGCTTCTTCTGTTCCGGTGGATACCCGTGCAGCTATCCCGACGTAAGGCTGGTCGCTGCGCTGTTCGATAATTGGCTCATTTAAATAATACATATCCACTTATCCCCTCCCGTTCAGATTACTTGCTTTTCCATACCCCCTCTCGGATGTTTCAGTCATCTTGAAAGCGCGCTGCAAAAAAACAGGTACGGAAAACATGCTAAATACGAGTTGATCCATTTTAAATTTAGGATTCAGATAAAATAAAAAAATATATTCACTGAATTTTCAATCATAATGATAGTTTTTAATTATGTACGTGATATAATAAGACTATAAAATACGTCATTATGTTATACGCTATGTAAGTTTTAATCTTATTACCTACATCATCTTTTCTTCATACATAAGCCGGTTGTCGGCAAAAATATTAAGGGGTGAGCAGAATGTTTTCCAAATGGAGCAAGTTGATAGCGATTACTGGATTATTGCTCTTTTCACTGTTGTCGTTCACAGGCCAAGCAGATGCCGCATCCTCAACCTATGTCACGAAAGGCAACACGACGAGCAAAGTGGTAGCTTTAACTTTTGATGATGGATCCGATGGGACGAATATCAATAAAATCCTCGACATCCTGAAAACAAATAACGTAAAAGCCACTTTCTTTGTGACAGGTTCCGGCATCAATCATCATCCTAGCTGGATCCGTAATATCGCCAATGCGGGACATCAAGTCGGTAACCATTCCTATTCACATCCGGATTTCACGAAAATCAGCATCGCAGCCATGCAAAGCGAATTAGCCAAAACAGAAACAGCCTACAAAAATGTCACTGGCAAGTCGACCAAGCCGATTTTCCGCGCCCCGTTCGGCGCAACTAATGCGACCGTCTTGAAAGGTGTCGGTGATGCCGGCTATACGCATACCATTCAGTGGAACATTGATACCATCGACTGGAAAGGCTTGTCTTCAACTGAAATAACAAACAAAGTCGTCAACAACATCGTGCCCGGCTCCATCGTATTGATGCATACCGGTGCCGGGGCACCCGGAACTCCGGTTGCTTTGCCAGGCATGATCAGCAAACTGAAAGCGAAAGGCTATTCATTCGTCACCGTTTCAGAGCTCTTGAAATTGCCTCCTACCGGCGGAACCACCTACACTGTCAAAGCCGGAGATACACTTTACAGCATTGCCAAAAAATATAATGTCACAGTTGCAGCTCTAGCAAAAGCCAATAACATCACCAACTATAATTTAATCCGTGTAGGGCAAGTTTTAGTAATCCCAGGAACTACACCGCCGCCTCCACCTCCTGCAACGACAGTTAAATATACAGTCAAAGCTGGAGATACACTTTATAGTATTGCCTCCAAGTATAATACGACGGTTTCCGCTATCGCCACTGCCAACAAAATCACCAACGTCAATCTTATCAGCGTCGGTCAAGTGCTGATCATCCCAACTAAAGCAGCACCGCCGCCGGCAACAAGTATCAAGTACACGGTTAAAGCCGGCGATACACTATACAGCATCGCCCGCACATACAATACGACAGTCACAGCTATCGCTACAGCCAACAAAATCACCAACGTCAATTCCATCAGCGTCGGCCAAGTTCTCATTATTCCGCGCTGACGCTATGCACAAAGAAACGCCCTCATGACGAGGGCGTTTCTTTGTGCATAGATGTCGAATCTTCATTATGAATGCAGCGAACGCAAAGAGGGGATTCGATTGCATTGCGGTGAATAATTGAATTTTTGAGTAACTTTAAAGTTTTCTTCCACTAACAGGGAATTCGCTTATTCAGTTCAAACAGGTTGCTTTTTCCGGAGAAACCGATTATACAAGCGATAGATGACATAAACCATTATCAACAAGAAGACAATAGCCAGCGCGGGGATGAAAAAGAATAGGATCGGTGCGACCGTAGCGGTCACATCTTCCGCAATGGATACCGCCGGACCCATCATAGCGGTATCACTGACGCCTTTCACTGCCGTCAATGTCGCATGTGAAGCCGTAGCGACTCCACCGCCTCCGATAATTGCAATCGACCACTCTAAAAACGGATTCATGTCCCCAATAAACGAAGCCGTCAGCAAAATGCCCGCCAAGGCCGCAACGGGGGTGGAAATCAATTTCATGAATGAACCGACTGCCGGAATGTAATTGACCAGCACTTCAAATACTGTAGCGGCGCCGAAAGCTATGAGCGCAGGCGTGCTTCCTACCCAACTGAAACCTTCAGATAAAGTGACCCAGTCCACACGTTCAAAGATACCCGTCAGCAATAACGGGGTGAAGATGCGAAAACCTACCGTTGCACTTAATGCTAGACCGACGAAAACCGCAACAACCATTTCCATCAGATCACCTCCAGGTTTATGCTATTAATGATTCCATACCCTTACTTAAATTAAACTAACAAATCAGCTATCCAGCTTTTGTCCAGGAGAATATCCATTTTAAAAAAAGGCGAAAAAGAGGATCCTCTTTTTCGCCTTTCTCATTGAAGGAGCCGCCTATTGAGCAGCAACCATCATTTGGTAATGAATAAAATCGAAGAAATGCAATTCCCCCGGCACTTCCTCACCTATGACCAATTCAGCTTGCTTAAATGCTTCCTTGGCCAATTCAGGTTTTCCGATTCTCTCTAAGTATTGCCATAAATAATAATAGACAGCGAGCGACTCGTATTCGACAGTAGGCGTACCCGTTTCTCGGTTAAAGCGTCCCGCCAGCATGCCTCTTTCTTCCCACTCCGCCAACAGCCAGCTATCGAACTCAGGCGAGCGGATATCTTGGTCAAAACGGTTAATGGCAATCAGCAATTGATCGATCATATGAACTTCATCGCTTGCCATATAGCGTTCTTTTTCAAAATCATAGTATTCCGGAAAGAAAAGCTGGTCTTTCTCAAGCTTGAGCAAGTTGAACGAGTCCGTATTTATTGTTAATTCCTCAATCAAATAGCTCAGTGTCACGCGCTTGCCAGCCAGGCCGTAAGACCAATCGTAATAGTCTACGGCAATGCCCTCTTGATGTTGTTGCGATTCGATCGGCAAACGTATTTGCTTTGCAAGAGCTCCAAAATCCGGTTCATTGAAGGTTTGAGCTGCCTGGTCCAGAACTGCTGCAATGCGGATATCGTCGATCAAGGCATTAACTTTGGCATTTTCATATACGCGCCATGGTACGAAATATCGGTCATCCACTTTGACTAAAAATTGGTTTTGCAAAATTTCCACTTGCTTCCGAAACTCTTGCTCATCATTGATTTGTAGCAAATACTGCATGTACAAGCCGATGCTTTCCGATAAATATTCCGATTTTTCATCATCTGGATATGCGTGGATCACCCCTTTATCGTTAACGTAATGAGAACTGACTATTTGCTGGACTGTAGTTTCCTGCCCTTTAGCCACTGCGCACCCCCCGATTCCAAAAATCAAACTACTGACGATTAACAACGACGCCCATCCATTCCTGATTGTCCGCTTCAATTTAATATACTCCTCATCTCGACTACTTTTGTAATGCTTTTTTTCTTGATTTCATATGCAGCAGAAAGATTTTCCGCATGCAGCACTTCTTCAAAACGATGAATCAAAGGCTGCAGCGCTTGTTCTTCCGCCACTTTTACCAACAGATAAATCTTCCCTTCTTTGCTGGTCACCAAATCACGCTCCGTGGAAATAGCGCCGAGAGCCACTTGCTCCAATTTAGTTGTCAGCAATGGGCAGTTCACCGGCGGCAGCACTTCCATAAACCATGCTCGCTCTTTTGGCTTGTTCGTTTTCACCATCCAAAGAGATTGTTCAAAAAACTCCTGCAAACTCAATACGCGAAGTTCGCCGTCTTTTTGCGACAATACTTCATACTGTTCTTTAAGCCGCGCAGATTCATCTGCAACTTGATTCAGCTTATCCGCTATCGACCAAAGTGCAAACTGAAAAACAGACAACAAGCCATACGTTCCGATCGATGTCAAAACAAAAGCAGGCTCTTGCCAAGCATAGACGACAGATATTATTAAAATAGCTAGCAAAAAGACCGGTATCCATCTTCTAGACAGCAAAAAAATGACCGGTACAGAAATCAATGCGACAAATAAGGCATGTTCATAAAAAGGCCAACGCATATACAATAAAACGGCTCCTGAGAAAAATGCTAACACTATATATAATGGTAATAATTTCAATTTATTCATTTTATTCTCTTCCTCGTAAAATAATTGGTAAAAAATCAAAAAGATATTTAATTTCTTTACCAAAATTATCTTACACTAGCTCGCGGCAAAAAACTATGGGGCAGAGAAATTCTCTGCCCCATGTTCTTCTTTTCAATACTTTTGTGCGTCAACGTTCCCGAAAAAAATCATTTTCCGGTTTACGTTTACGCAGTTTACTGACGAACGCAATAATCGCAACGATAATGAAAAGACCGATCGGTATGGCTACCCACCACATATCTTTGGTTGTTTGTGCGACCAGTACACTCATTGGCCGAGAGACATTGATATCACCGTCAGTCGTTTCCACCACAATGCCATCGACCTCAGTTTTGTGGTCCAGCTGTTTCAAATCGACCCATTCATATTCATCAAACTTTTCGAATTCGCCCATCAATTCCTCAAAAGTTTCAATCCCGAGATAAGGATGATAGAAAAACGCCAAGTAGCTGCTGCTGAACTGGGAGACATAATCCGCTTCTACCATCAATTCATCTACTGCATCTGGATTGTCAGGGTTGATATAGCCGAGCGTCTCAGGATACAAAGTCATGCCGTGAAGCCCGGCAGGAGTCGAAGGATAAAGAGGAGCGAACGTTCCATCATATGTCCGGTTCGAAGTTTGGATTTGCCCGACATAAGTCGTGAAATATTTTGACAGCTCCTTGTATCCAGTTTGCGACATGGAGTAATGGGGCGCTTCAAACGCAATTGGATACAAACCTTCTGCCGTCATGTCATAAACGCCATTGACAATAGAATCGTAAATATACGTTTGCTCGTATGGCAAGCCGATGTTCTGCACAAACTCGTCATATTCTTCTTCGGAAGCGAAATCCTCTTTTAATTGAACTTCATCCTCATTGGATTGATAAATCGGACGGTCATGGTCCACATCCCAATATTCAAAACCTTCACCGGTTTCATCTGCACGGTATTGGTGATAGTAGCCGTGCTGGATCATACTGGCACCGTTTGCCTGCATTTCCTGCAACACATCCACCAGCTCGATCGCCTGTGACAAATGGATTCGCTGGCCGGTATCAGGATTGGTATAAACCGGCACGATGGTCACTGCATAAGGGATATTGCGCTCTGCCAAATAATCGCCAACTTGTTTGACGAGCACCGGGTCACTTTTGGGATGGATGTCTTCCAAACGGACTATTTTTTGCGGCGCCGCTTTTTCCTTATCGAAGAAGTCAAATAGTGATTCGCCAATGACATGACTGAGATTACCGGTGATCGAGTTGGCAGCGACATAATAGCGCAGCTCGTCCTTGAAAATCAGCGGGTAGCTTCCGTCTTCAGCATTTCCTTCGAACAGCACTTCCATTTGCTCAATGCCGTTAATAAGCATCATGTCTTTCCCTTCTGGAAGCGGAACTTCGATTCCATCTCCGGAAACCGAAGTCATCGTCCGGAAGTCACGAAGGCTCAGTTCATGTGAATCTGTAAAATACTCAAAATAGTTTCCGATGAACATTTTTTTAATGTCATCGTATTGATCGACAATAAACAATTCTTCTGTAGTCAATTGCCGTTCACCTAAACCAAAATAGATTACATGTGTATAATCGCCTTTTTCGTACTCAATGGCAGCTTCCTCGATCGATTGAATTGTGATGTCCGAAGTAAAGTGGCCCACCAACATATCCAAGATCGGAACTTCCTCTTGCTGCGTCACTTCTTCTGCATGATACAAAATCAGCACTTTCGGTTCGTCGCTTGCCGGCTCATCCGCTGATGCTTGGTGCCAAGGGGCAACGACCAAAAGCATAATCAGGAACAAGATAGCTAGTTGATTTTTCAAAAGCAGCGCCCCCTCTCTTATTTCGACTCATCTTCCATCATCATGTGATAATGGATAAAGTCGAAGAAATGCGTTTCACCGTTGGCATTGGCTTCAGCAACTTCTGTCGCACGGTCCTTTACTTGTTCTGCCTTTTCGTCCTCGCCAATTACCAGGAAATATTCGTTCATATAGAAATACATCGCCAGTGATTCGTATGCGACTGTTGCTTCTAAGCTCTCCCGGTCATATCTTCCAAACAGGCGCCCTTCTTCTTCCCATTCGGTTTTTAACCATTCTTCAAAAGGTTCCGAAGAGAGGCCGATCCGTTCGCGGTTGATCGCGATGAGCAGTTGGTCGATCATGTGGACAATTTCATTTTTCACATACACTTCATCGGCCACATCAAAATATTCAGGGAAGAATACTTCATCCGCATCCACGTTTTCGAGCAAGCGGTCTGCATTCATGTCTTCTGGTACATCCGCAATCAAATAGCTCAACGTTACTCGTTGTGCAGGATATTCCACTTCCCAATCATAATAATCGACTGTGTAGCCATTATTGGTTTGTACACGGGAAATGGTTTCGATGATGCGGTCTGCCGTCTCGGAATACTCCGGCTGCCCGAACAACGCGTCCGCTTCACGCAGTGTCGCGGCAATCCGGATATCATCGATCAACGCATTGACGGTAGCATCTTCGAAAATGAGCCAATTGATGAAAAAGTTTTCTTCTTCTTCGACCACAAATTCATCTAATAGATTCTCATACTGTTCAGCGAATTTCTCTTCATCTTCCATCATGACCAAATATTCCATGTATAAACCGATGCTTTCAGACAAGAATTGAGAATCCAATGCATTCGGGTACGCATGGATAAAATCATTCTGATCGAAATAACGTTCACCAAAATTTTCTGGAACTGCTTTTTGTTCTACCGGCTGCTCCTCAGTTTCCTGCGGCTCTTCTTCCGGCTGCTCTTCGACTTCTGGTTGCTGTTCCGGTTCAGGCGCCTGTTCATTTGCTCCGTCATTGCAAGCACCCAGCGTCAAAGCGATCGCCATGAACGGCAAAAACCAATTCCTCATGAGTCTACTCTCCCTCTAAAGCGTTGTGTTTTATCCCAAGCAATTGTTTTCTTGCGAAGCTTGCTCCATGTATATGTTGAAATGCTGAGAACCAATAATAGAAGAAACAGCTGAGCATAAGTGAAATACATGATCAATACATAAAGCACATTCGTTAAGGAGACATTCCTATCGACGACCAGTGCACTCAGAAGTTGGGCAGTGTAAACGATATACGTCATGAACCAAAGCATCATGAGCGGAGCGCCGATAACTGGAATATCCACACCCGTTACGTTTAAGATGAAAAAGCTATGGGAAATCATCAGCATGAGCACGAATATCAAGTAGGTGAAAAGATGTTGCAAGCTAAGCACAAAAGTTCTGCCGCTCCAGTGAGTCCAATCTTTTAAGGATTTTTCCAATAAATACAAGTTCCCAGTCAACCAGCGTGTCCGTTGTTTGATGAACGCTTTTAAGGTCTCTGGTTCCTGCTCCCATGTATGGGAAGTCGGGATCACCGGCAACACATAGCCGGCAGCAGTCAAACGCACTGTCAACTCGGCATCTTCTGCTAGCGCATACACATCGTAGCCACCGACCTCTTCGATGACAGAACGCCGCAGCAACATATTGGTGCCGGCAAGCGAACCGATTTTGAACATCGCCCAACGCCCACACTGCATGAGCAATTGGAATACCTGAAATTCAAGCGCAATCATGCGCGTTAATATATTCGTATCGACGTTTTTCGTTCTGACATATCCAACGGCTCCAGCCGCATTAGGGACTGTTTCCGCCGCTTGCACCAATTTTTCCAGCGCATCCGGCTCCGGTTCATTATCCGCGTCATAAACCACAAAATACTCCGAGTTGGTAATGCTTAAGCCGTAGTTCAAGACCCGTGATTTCCCTTTCGGATTGCCAGGCGGCACAGGGATGTAATGGATGCGAGAAAACACTTCTGCGAATTCCTGGACAATATCTGCCGTGCCATCTTTGGAACTGTCATCCAACACATAAATGTCCAACTTACCTTCATATTTCAACCTTGCCATGGCGCGCAAAGTATTTTCAATGACGATTTCTTCGTTATGAGCAGGAATCAATAGGGCGACACTCGGATAATGCTTGATTTTCGGCGGGTTCTTGAAACGCAGGCGGTACCAGATTCCGCTGATCGTCACAGCAGAGTAGAACAACAGCAAAACCCAGAACAAGACAACGATGAATCCGATGAATATACTCATACCGCTCTACCTAAGGCACGCGACAATTCGTTGATATTCGACACCTGTTCCTTCCTGATTTCATAAGGCGAATCGAGCAAATTCAATTCCTGCTTTACTTTGTCGCGGTAACGTTCGAGCATTAAGCGAACGCCTTCTTCATCGATATCTTTAAGCAATAAATAAATCGATTGACCCGTCGAAGTCGCCAAGTCGAACTTTTGGCGTATCGTCGACAATGTGGCACGCTCGAGCGATTCTTTTATGTTCTGTTGCGTCCGTTTGTTTTTCGTATTGATGGTAATTTCGACAAACCAAGCTTCTTCCTGGCGACGCTCGGTCGTTTTCAAAAGCCATTGCGCCTGTTCGGTAAACTCATTGACCGTCAAAATATCGGTTTCACCATGATATTTTTGCAGCAATTGCACTTGCCGGCGCAACTCGCTTGCTTCGTAGCCAATCTGCTTCATTTGGTTCAACAGCAGCCAAAATGACAAGATGAACCCAGTAAACAGTAAATGACTGTAGATATACATCATTTCCAAATCGGGACGTTGTGTGAAGAAAAAGGCGAATATTGTCAAGAATATCCCATAACTCAAAATGACGCTTATCCCATAGAGGAATACATAGCGCTCGTGGATCAAAGTCATGAAAAGGATGGAAAGCCCTGCAACCAATAGCATTTCGGTAGAAAACGGTAGAACCAGCGAGAACATTGCCCAACCGAATCCAAGCACCATCAAAATCAAAACCCCAAGCTTTAAATTGTTCTTCATTCTGCCCACCCCATCACATAGGTTTAATTACCTGTTATTTATTCCAATATTATAAACATTGAAATATCATAAACCTATACTACTACATAAAACTGATAAAAACTAGTATAAAAAGGATTGTCAGTATTAAAATCCTGTACAAATTTCGTTTAAGTAGACCTTTAGTGCTATATAAACTAAATTTTCAGATATAATATTTTGAGTGAGTATAGTCACACTAAGTGCTATACCACTAATTTGAAAGCGCATACATAATATGTAAATGAATATGGGAAAGTTTTTTAAATAATTTCCGTTTATTTGAACATTTCGGTTTGATTGCATAAATACAGCCAATTAGAAGCTTATTTTTGCCTATGAGCCGTAAATAAAAGACAATAAAAAAAGCTACCCAAGCGGCAGCTTTTACTAGGATCTACAAATAGGTGTACATGACTGGGTTGTCCATATTCTTTCTCAATCGCTTAAAGCCATTCTTCTTATAGTACGTACGGATCCTTTTATTATACACCTCGTCCTGTTTGGATGTATTCGTATAATAGCCAGGGATGACGACCAATAATTCGACATCCAAAAAGCGCAGTTCTTCGAGCAGCTTTTGGCCAAATGACTCGCCTATTCCTTTATTGCGCTCTGCTTCGACTACTTGCAAATCATCAAATACCGCGATGAGGCCAAATACATCATCAATATCCGGTATGTGCTTTAAATCACGGTAGACATCGCCCAGGCCTTCCGAGATTTCACCAGCATACATCGACAGAGATTCGAGCGAACTGCGCTGCGGGTTGAACAAATAAAAATGAGCATCTCCTACTTTCACCTGTTGTTCCTCATCTTTAATCCTACAATCCGCTGCACAAGTAAAGATTTCTGTGCCGGCTTTCATTTGGATCTGGTAATCGACATGAATGTCATCTTCTGTAATCATCGAAGTCCTCCTCTGCTCCGTTTATTCGCTTGAATATAGTATAAGTATGTCATTTATTATCAGAAAATTCAATCATCCGGAAGTTATTTTTTCGGTCCTTCTTCTGCCAACTTCCTTTCAAACAATGCCAACAGCTGTTTTTTCAATTCCGGCCGTTGCAATGCGAATTCGATCGTCGTTTCGATAAAGCCATACTTCTCACCTACATCATAGCGCTTTCCTTCAAAAGCATAAGCATGGACAGGACGGATTGTGTTGAGCTTTTCAATGGCATCGGTTAATTGGATTTCGCCGCCAGCTCCTGGCTGTTGTTCAGCAAGCAGACGGAAAATCTCTGGCGTCAGTACATAGCGGCCCATGATGGCAAAATTGGAAGGAGCTGTTCCTGCTGCCGGCTTTTCGACGAAATGATTGACAGCCATGAGCGCGCCATCCGTTTCGTTCGGCGCAACGATGCCATAGCGATGCGTTTCATCATCCGGCACTTGTTTAACGCCGATTACCGGGCTGTCTGTTTTCTCGAACTGTTCCATCAGCTGCAATAATGCCGGAGGATCATTTTGCACGATGTCGTCGCCGAGCAGCACGGCAAACGGTTCATCGCCGATAAAATGACGCGCAGACCAGATGGCGTGGCCTAGTCCAAGCGGCTGCTTTTGGCGGATGTAATGAATTTCCACTTCAGAAGTAGCCAAAACCGAATCCAGCACGTCAAGCTTCCCTTTTTGTCTCAGTATATGCTCAAGTTCGAAGGCGTGGTCGAAATGATCTTCAATAGCGCGCTTTCCTTTACCGGTAACGATGATGATGCTCGTGATTCCCGATTGGATTGCTTCTTCAACGATATACTGGATGGTCGGTTTATCGACAATCGGCAGCATTTCTTTCGGCATAGCTTTCGTTGCGGGTAAAAAGCGCGTGCCGAGCCCCGCAGCCGGTATGATTGCTTTCGTTACTTTCATGGAACCTCTCACCTTTCAAAAAATGCGATTGTATGGTTGTGAGTATAGCATTGTTTCCGTAACGTAAAAAAGCCTCCGCATAAACGGAGGCTCCTGTTCAGACGAACAGATGGGCAAACAATACGATAATCGGCAATGTAATGGCTGTACGCAACAAGAAAATTACTGCAAGTTCCCAAAATTTCACGGGAATATTTGAACGTAGGATCAGGATGCCGATTTCAGACATATAGATCAATTGCGTCAGCGAAATGCCGGCGATGACGAATTTGGTCAAATCGCTTTCGATGCCGCTGCCGAGCACTGCCGGCAAGAACATATCCGCGAATCCGACCAGTAAAGTCGGAGCCGCCGCTTCCGCTTCAGGCAATCCCAATAGCGTCAATAACGGAATGAGCGGGTAAGAGATGATTTTGAAAATCGGCGTATATTCCGCAATGACCAGCGCGGCAGTACCAAGCGCCATGACGAGCGGAATCAAGCCGAGCCAGATGTCCATAACGGTCCCGACACCGGATTGCGCCAATTTTTTTCCGCTTGCAGCACGATTGGCTTTCGAGCGCGCAGCTTCAAAGCCCCATTTGACCAAGGAAACATCAGGCGGGATGGTGTCATCAATTTGTTTTCCGATTCCTTCTCTATACGTATCGGATTTTCTCGACAATGGCGGGATGCGGGGCATAATGACGGCAGCGACGAGACATGCAACCGAGACCGCCAAATAAAATGGCAGGAATAAATGGCCGATGCCGATGACATTTGCGACCACTAAGCTAAAGGCGACAGAGGCAATCGAGAAGGTCGTCGCAATGACGGAAGCCTCTCGCTTCGTATAATAGCCTTCATCATATTGCTTCATCGTTACCAATACGCCGACAGGTGCTGCACCCATCCAGGATGCCATGGCATCGATCGACGAACGGCCCGGCAATGTGAACACAGGGCGCATGATTTTATTGAGCAAGGTCCCGACAAATTCCATCAAACCGAATTCAACAAGCAGCGGCAAGAGAATGCCGGCAAACAAAAACCACGTCAGTAATACAGGCGCCAGGTCATACAACACGACGCCGCCGGTATTGCGTGAAGCGATCGCAGCCGGGCCGATTTCATAAAATGCCATGACTCCGACTGCGAATCCGATAAAACGGATCAATAAGCTGATGGGGCCGACAATGAAAATCGGCCGCAGCAACGATGAATTTCGGATAAAATCAGGCTTTGCAATGGTCGCCACCAGCCCTGCGACTGCTGAGAAGCCTAGCAGAACGACAATGAATCCAGGAATCCACTCTCCGAAAGTCGACAGCAGAAACGATGCGAGGATTCCGACACCGATCGTAATTTGCCCGTCATAGGAAATCGGCACAAGAAACAATAATGCCCCGATCAATGACGGAATGATAAATTTCCAGGTAGCCGACTGCGGCAGCTCCTGTCTTTCTTTTGGAATGCTTGTCATGAACATTTCCCCCTTTTTTAGTCCCCTGAATGATTAAGTTAAATTTAAGAGCGCCTGGTCGAGCACCCGAATGCCTTCATCGATTTGTTCTTTTGTTACAGTGAGCGGTGGAATCATCCGGATGACTTCGCCTGAATTGCCGCATAGATAGAACAGCACCCCTTGCTTCAAGCAATCGTCTAATACGGTCATTACCGCTTCCCCGTCCGGGCGCTTTGTCTCCGTGTCCATCAATTCGATGCCGATCATCAGCCCGACACCTCGCACTTCACGGACGCATGCGTGTTTACTTTTGAGCTTATCGAGCTCTTCTAACGCATAAGCGCCGAGCGTCTTGGCATTTTCCAACAAACGTTCTTCTTTCAATACTTCTATAGAAGCAAGTGCTGCGGCACAAGCGAGCGGATTGCCTCCGAACGTCGTGCCGTGCGTGCCGAGCGGCCATTGGTCCATCAATTCTTTAGATGCTACCGTGGCGCTGAGCGGAAGGCCTGCTGCAATGCCTTTGGCAACAGCCATGATGTCCGGCGTCACACCGAAAGTCTGGGCGGCAAACCAATTGCCAGTGCGGCCGAAGCCTGTCTGTACCTCATCGAATATGAGCAGGATGCCGTGGCGATCGCAAATTTCCCGCACTTTCTCGAGCCATTCTTTCGGCGGGATGATATACCCGCCCTCCCCGAGCACCGGCTCTAAAATGATGCACGCCACCTCTTCCGGCGTCACTTGATGGTTGAAGAGCTTTTCGATGTCGCGCTCGAGTTTTTCAGGGAAAAATACTTTCGGGTCCGCACCTTCTGGCAAATCGTCCGGATGTGCGTAAGGCAATTGATAGGTCAACCAAGACGGCTGCATATGTTTGCGGTATTTGCTTTTCGATGTCGAAACGCTAAGCGCCCCCATTGAACGTCCGTGGAAACAACCCGTAAACGACACAACATACGGCCGCTTTGTGACATATTTCGCGAGTTTGATACCGCCTTCGATCGCTTCTGTGCCGCTATTGGCGAAAAAGAAATTATCCAGTTTGCGGGGCATTATCTGCTGCAATTCATAGGCCAGTTTTAAGATCGATTCATAGATGATGACGCCGGACGGGCCGTGGATCAGATGGTCCGCCCCATCTTTGATCGCCTGGACGACTTTCGGATGGCGGTGGCCGACATTCTCCACTGCAATTCCGGAAGTGAAATCCAAATAAGTTCGCCCGTCTGCCCCGTAGTAATAACAGCCTTCCGCTTTGACGACAGGTAGATTCGGGTGGTCCTTCGCCATGCTTGGCGCTAATAAATTTCCGATTGAATGGGTCATGTCCAGCCAATCCTTCGTTTGTCTTTCAATCATTACGATTCATCCTTTCCTGTTGCGATTGCATGTTTTTTCAGCTTGCGGACGACGGACGGTTGGCTGATGCCAAGCCGCTCTGCCATCTCGGTCGTCGTGCGGTAGCGTTTCTTGGCATTTTCCAGTACCTTTTTTTCCACGACGTCGAGCAGATGAGGCAACGTGCGACCCGCAAGTTCGATTCCTACTTGTTCATCTTGTGCCGGCCGGTAATTGATCGGCAAATCTTCAATTGTAATATTCGCTTGTTCACTTTCCAAATAACTGCGTTCGAGCACATTGCGCACTTCACGGAAATTTCCTTTCCACTCCAATTGCAGCAAATGGACATACGCTTCGTCCGAGAGCTTTTTAGCTGATCCATATTTTTGGCCGAGTTGCTCGACCGTTTGAATGAGGAACGCTTCCAAATCTTCCGGACGCTCGCGCAGGGCGTGCAGTTCGATGAGTGACACGTGCAACTGGTAAAACAGCGCCTCACGGAATTCGCCGCAATGCATACGCTGTTCCAAGGAGGTGTCGCTGATGGCAATCAAGCGGATCGCGCGGTTTTGCGCCAGCATTTTTTCTAACATCGATTGTGTCCGTTCGGATAAACGGTCGATTTCATTCAGGACGAGCGTTCCCCGCTCAGCCAAATCGAAATAACCGCCCTCGCCTTCGAACGATTCCACAAAAATTGTCTCCGGCACCGCCCCGCAATCCACTTCGATAAACGCTTCGCCGCTTCTAGCGCTATGTTGATGGATGATTTTCGCGAAAAGGCTTTTCCCTGCCCCTCTTGGCCCTTCAATTACCAATGCTGCATCGAAATCCGCAAGCTTTAATGCACTTCTTAACGCGCGTTCGGATTGAATGCTGTGAGTCAAGACGCCGTCGATTGATAGCTGACGGCCACGAAGATGGGCCAGTTCCCCTTTGACGCGGTCCATTTCGCTTTCCAGTGATTCCAGGTATTCCTTCATGACCATCAATTCCGATACTTCATAGGAATAACTGATAACATATTCCACTTCGCGCTGCTCGTCGAAAACCGGCATGCCGGTGATGAGCATTTTTTTGCCCGTAGCCGTTTCCTGTACGAGCACGAGTTTTTTCTTCCGTTGGATGACTAGCGGCGTGACAGCCGGCGTGAACACACCCTCGCTTTCGAGTTCATAAATCGAACGCCCAAGCAGCTCTTTTGGAGTGACCCCATAATGACGGCCGCTTAACTCTGTCACTTTAATGATGCGTCCCTCACGGTTCGTGATGATGATATCTTCATCGTGCATCGCCATCACTTCTTCTTTTGCATCTGGTATGAGCATATGTCGGTGCATTTTTTCACCCCTGTTATTCATTATTGTATAGACTATACGATATTGAATAATAAAAAAGCAAGACAATTTCAATAATTCTCTTAAATAGGCTCAATGAGTATTGATAGGTTGCGAACAAGCTTTCAAGCTTTACGATACTAAATACCTATTCTAAATGACGCAATTCAATACTATACTATTCTAGATATTCCATTTATTACACATACAGGAGGTTTCACATGAAAGCTGCGTTAACGATTATTACTTCCCTTTTACTGGCTATTACGATCGGGGCATTGCCCGCATTGGCCGTTTCTGAAGATAGCCGCGATTTTGAGCGCTTTTTGCAAAGCATCAAATGGGAAAAAGCGGATTATCTAGCTTATTTGGACAGCAAAGACTGGTCACTTGATGAGTTCGACTCCGTCGACGAATTGGGTACACCGCTTTCAGAAAATGGAGTGTCAAAAGTATTAAAAACATACAATCTGACACGTGCAGAGTTGAATAGTTTACTCGAGGAATTCGGGGAAATTGACAAAGGTGAAGATGTACTTGATGGCACTTACCTCATCTTTACTGAAGAATTGATAGAAGCTGTCGACTTTTACTTATCCTACCAGCAAGATTGGACGCCGATATCTGATGCTGGATTGGCGGCCTTGGCTGCCAAGTATGGATTTTCTTCCACATCTGAACTTGAAGAATTCCTGAACTCCTTCGATGATTCCATTGAAAATTATGATTTCATCGAAGACTTGGAAAGCTCGATTGTGTTCTACCAGGAAGACTGGTTGTTCGAAATGGATTTCGATAGTTTGTTTGCGGAATTCGGATTGACCGAGCAGGAACTTGAACGGCTTATGCAACATTTTGAAACAATCGATTACATGAATCCAGAGTTCGAAGAGCGTTTGATGCAATTAAGCGAACGGATGATGGCAATCGAAGAGTTTTCGACGGTTACCGAATTGAGTGCAGAACAAATTGCGGAGTTGTTGGCAATATACGATGAATTCATGAAGCTTTTCGAAATGGAAGCCAAATATTATTTTATTAAAGGCGACGAGAAAAAGGAAATGAACATCCAATCGCTTATCTCTTTGGAAACGACGGATGGATATGACTTGTTGATCGAGTTGTACAACCTGCAAGGTGATTTTTTGGCGGACATCCTATTGACCGCTGAAATGTTCGGCTCCGAACTGATTGTGGATACAGGAAAAGAATTGGGCGGCACGACGCCGACCATTACTCCGATCCCCCCGAAAACAAATATTGAAAGTACAACGCACCAGACGGTCAAAGGCGGAAAATTGCCAAACACCGCTAGTAGCTTTGCCACAAACGCAGCAATCGGCCTTGGTTTTGTCTTGTTCGGCGCATTGTTGCTAAGACGCAACCGGGCAAAACGGGCAGCATGACCAAGAAAAAAACTTCCTGGCTCGTCACCGCCACGGCAGCCGGCATGATTTTGTTCGGCCTATGGTTCAGCGGCACACAAGCGGCGACGTTTTTAAAAGGCTATATGCTGTATAAAGCGGATTCTGTCTCTGCTGAAGATTTTGTTCCAAAACTGCAGACAAGCGATGCCCGCATCTACTTGCCCGAAAACGAATCACAAGTTGACCCAGGTACGGTTACGGTAGAAGATGATACGAGTGCAGCCAGGTCGGAAACAGCAATTCCCCAAGTACGCGGCGACTACCCCAAGAACCCGAAAATCGGGGATTTGATGGGTGAACTGGTCATCCCGAAACTTGGTGCTACTTTGCCAATCATCCACGGTACTGACGAAGATGAACTGGAAAAGGGTGTCGGTCATTACGCCAATAGCGTCATGCCCGGCCAATCCGATAACTCCGTGTTATCTGGACATCGCGACACCGTGTTCCGTGAACTCGGCAAAGTCGGCAAAGGCGATGAGTTTATCGTCCATACCGCAGACGGCACGTTTACGTACCGCGTGCGGCAAGTGCGTATTGTCGATGAGGACGACCGCACCGTCATCGTTCCGAAACCAAAAGCTACACTGACTGTGTCGACTTGCTATCCATTCGATTTTGTCGGCTATGCTCCTGATCGTTATATTCTGATTGCTGACCTCGTTTCAAGCAGTTGACACAAAAAGTGCCGTATCCTTAAAGGATTCGGCACTTTTTGTGGTTTGTTGCAAGTCTCCATTTCATTCTCCCTATACAAAAACTGCCTCCCGAAAGCTGTGTTCGCTAACTTTCGGGAGGCAGTTCTATTTGAATTATTCGACATTGATGATATCGGATACATAGAAGAACCCGTAATCATCCATCACAATGGTATACACTTTGCTGCGCTCTTGCAGCGACCAATTGCCTTGTGCATCCTTGAACTCAAATGCTTCATTCGTGCGGATAATCGCATGGTCTTGTTCAATTTCAATGCTGTTGATGTCCAGTTTATTGAAATTGTGTTCCATGTTTTTACCGGCAATCTGATCAATGTATTCAATCATGCTGTTGTAAATATTGCTTTGGTACACAAGCAAGTTTTGCACATAATAGAAGTCTTCTTCATTCAGCGCGAGCTCATAAAACTCCTGATAACTCGTGACAAATTCGGTCAAAGATTCTTCTGTAAATTCATGCGTTGTACTGTAGTCAAACTCGTAATTATCGTCTTCATACCCATCAAAATCGTCATACACGGGGAAGATTGCCGCAACGGCTTCGCGACTCATCGGCGTATTAGCCCAAGCATTCAATTGATCATACATCGAATACATCGGAATCGAGAAGCCGATCGAATCGCCATCCGGGAACAATAACGAGTTGATGCCGATGACTTTGCCAGTTCCTCCATCCAGGAGCGGGCCACCGCTTGAGCCTGGGGCTAGTGCTGCATCAATTTGGTAAATATCCTCATACGTAAACTCCTGGTAGAAATCACGGTCAATGCCTGTCAAATACCCCAAAGATGCGGTATTTTCAAAACCGGATGGGCTGCCTAGCGCAATAACTTCCGTGCCGACTGCAGTGGCTGCCATTTCTACTTCAAGCGGTTCAATCCCTGTTAAGTCTCCCACCTGAATCAATGCGATGTCCGATTCCGCTGAAATTCCAACAACGGTTCCTTCGTGGTCCTGGCCGTTAATATTGCGGACAATGACATCCGTATACCCTGCCACTACGTGAGCGTTCGTGACAACCATGCCCGTTTCCGTAAACAAGAACCCGGAGCCTTGGCCGCCTTCAGTCAAAATGGTATAGACGCGCGACTGCGCATCTTTGATGATGGCTGTTTTATCAATCTTTTTCGGTTCCACTTTTTCTTCTTGATCGGAAGGGTGTGTAATGTTTTCAGCTTTCGTTACAGTACCTTCGACCTGTTCTTCAGAAGACACTTGCGTTTCCGGCTCTTCTACTATTACCTCTTCCTCAACTTCCGCTTCTGGCTCTGCTTCTACGACTTCTTCCGCCGGCTCTTCTTCGACAACCTCTTCTTCGACTGCTTCGGTTTCTTCCTGCGGCAACGCCTGTTCCGGTTCATCGTTTCCGATCAATTGGCTAAGCCCAAGTCCCAACCCTAAAAGCGCTACTAATAATACGATTGCATATAAAAACTTGTTGCGTTTTGGCTTGCGCATTTTACGCGTGCCCATCGTAGCTCCGCATTTCTCACAGACTTTTGCAGACTCGCTGTTCGTTGCGCCACATTTTGTGCATTTCATAGCTGTACCTCCTGCCGGACATTTCTCATCCCCGAATTTTCTTCATTATAAACCTTAGAACGCCAAACCTCCACCTTAGGTTGCTTTTGTAATATTTTGTCCTCATTTGGTAATATATTTCAAAATTCAGAACGAATATGGGTTGCTTTTTTAGAAATTAGTCCTACGACCCGCTGCTTGAAAATTAGTTGGTCATTTGCAACTGTCTGCATCATGTGCTTACTATTTCATGGGGTACACTAGCTGAACTCTTAAAACTAAAAAAAAATGCCATTTCTCTGTAAATTTCTTCATAACAAGTATAGAAAACAAACTATATATAATAAAAAAAGCAACGCCTCAGCATCGCTTCGATCCCCGCTTTATATTGTGCCCAATCACCTGACATCTATTCCGACCACGACTTCCTGCAGTTCCAGCACTTCCCCGAACAGCTTCGCATCCGCCTGCCCGCTTGTTTTCACTTCATCGTTTATACGCTGCAACAACTCATCCAATTGGCTTTGAATTTCCTGATATTCCTCTATCGTCAAAAACCCTTTACTCTCCACGTGCTGCTCCAGCTGTTCCAAGTCTTTCAACAAACCTTGTTCATGAGGGCCCAGCCGTTCGATCACTTCACGGCCCGGTTCGTGTTCTTTATCCGCCTGTGCGGTTTGCAGCGGATATGTTGCTGGTTCAAAATGTGCGAGTGCCAGTCCAAAAGCCAGTGCCGAAAATGACATGTTCAGAGCAGAAATCTTCAAATGATTTTCCTCCTTTGAATGGGGCTGCTTTCACTATTAGCGTAACCGACTTTTCTCATCTCGTGACTACTTCAGCAAACACTTCATCAATTCTTAACAAACTTTACAATTATTTTTTCCCATAAAAAAAACCACTGGCACATGCCAGCGGTTTTTCGTTATCTATAGTCAGCTCGAGTCTTGCGGCTGTTACGCGGAACTTTCTTTTGCTGTTCCAATTCACGTTCACGGTTTTCGATTTTTGCGGAAATAAGACCCAATAGAACACCGAATCCAGCACCGACAAATACTTCGACCGGCTGATGGCCCAGCAATTCTTTTAGCTCTTTATCGCGTTCTACATACTCGAAACTTGGGAATTCACCCGAGATTTTTGAAAAGCTGTCTTCTAGGTCATTGACCAGTCTCGCGATTTCACCCGTGTGACGGCGGATGCCCTGTGCATCATACATGACGATGGCACCGAATACGACGGCAAGCGCCGTTTCAGTATGACGGGCACCTTTATTGGCTGCGACATAAGAAGCAAGTGCTGCTACGCCTGCAGAGTGGGAACTTGGCATGCCTCCAGTGGTGAACGCTTGTTGCCAATCCCATTTATCTGTTACCACTTTATGGGTGACAATTTTTAATGCCTGAGCAACGCCGATTGCCCCAAGTGCTGTGATCATTCCACGATTCATTTCTTTCATCTCTTTCATTGTTTTCATTTTGTTCATTTTTTCCATCCTCCAATACAGTAACTGCTGCGGCTCAAGCCGCCTGATAACCCTCTTTACCCTCATCCGTTAAAGAATATGTACTGGGTGGATTGTTTTTTTAAAACTATTGGCATAGCAATCATTGTGCGCTCAACTAAAAAATCCCCCTCAGTGCTGAGAGGGATTAAACTATTTCAATAACTTATCGATTTCAAACTTCACTTCCGAACTGACCGCTCCTTTACTTCCGAAAATAGTAAAATTGGTATAATTCGGCAGCAGGCTGTAGGTGGAATGCGGCACTGAATTTTTTGCCGTCAACAAGATCGGCGCATCCACTTTCGCTGCAAGGACGGAACCAGCGAGTGCATCCGGAAAATTCATGCCCGTCGCGATAAATGCTTTTTGATTGCCCATTGGCAACCGTTGATTGATCAGTTTGCCCGTATCGTAGCGAGTTGCGCCGCCGAAGCGTTCAGCGCCCGGCAATTGCTTGAACACTTCTGCACTGATGGCACCGGTCCCGCCGGTTACAATGGTTGAGCTTTTGCCGGCCAGAGCTGCTTTCGTTTCAGGCGGCAAGCTTGTGGTCCGTGTCAGTAAAATCGGAATGCCTTGTTTCGCCGCGTAAGGAGAAACGGACAACACGTCCGGGAAGTTTTGGCCATTGGTGATGACGGCACGTTTGCTCGGGATGCGTTTCGCGATCAAAGCGGCTGTTTCATAACGGGTTTGTCCACCGATACGGGTGATTTCTAGCCCGATGTTCTTGATCTGAGCTTCAACTTTTACTGACAAAGCACCTGTACTGCCTAACAAGATGGCATTACTCGCACCTAAGCGGCGGATTTCCGCTGCCGTATCCGGATGCAATGTATCGCCTTTTGTCAGCAGGATCGGAGCTCCTTCCCCGTAAGCGAGCGGCCCACCGGCTAACGCATCCGGAAAATCAGTGCCTGTCGCAATGACCACGGTCGAAGCATCCGACCAGCCGGCTTTGGAAATATTGACTGCCGTTTCATAGCGGTTCGCACCCGCAATGCGATTGGACCATTTTGTCGCGTCCATCTTGAGCGCTTCGTTTATATTCAGGCGCCCGTAACCGTAATACGGATCTTTTCCTTTCACTCCAAGATCTGTCGCTGTCAGCATCAAACGCCCCATAATATCGTTGCCCGTCAAATTCGGCTCGTGCGCTTTCAGTAATGCCGCAGCTCCGGATACAATTGGTGTCGACATCGACGTTCCGCTCAGTTCCCCGAACGATTCGTATCCTATAGCCGGGTCGGTCGGCAAAATCGAGAAGATATTGCTGCCAGGCGCTGCGATATCAACCCATAACCCGTAGTTTGAGAACTCAGAACGCTTATCCCCAGCATCGGTAGACGCGACCGCCAATACTTCTCCATATGCTGCCGGATAATGCGGGGAATCAATATCATCGTTGCCTGCCGCCGCGATGACCAAAACGCCTTGTGCAGAAGCATAACGTACAGCTTTAGCTAAAACATCCGCATCAAAATAAGCTCCGAGGCTCAAATTGATGATATCTGCCCCAGCCGACACCGCATGATAGACACCAGCTGCCACATCGGTGATATAACCGACCTCGCCGTCAAATACATCGATCGGCATAATGCTCGTGTTCGGAGCGACGCCAACGCCGCCCACACCATTGTTCATGCCGCTTGCAATCAGCCCTGCCACATGGGTGCCGTGCGCATCGATACTGACCTTGGCATTTTTCGTAATGATGTTATACGGAGCGACGATGCGCCCTTTTAAATCAGGATGTTTCAAATCGAAGCCATCATCAATGACCGCCACCAGCACATCCGGCTTGCCGGTCGTCTTCTGCCATGCGGCTTCTGAACCGATGCGCTGATGATGATATTGATACCCTTTATAATAAGGATCGGTTGGTATGACGGTCAGCTGCACTTGGTAGTCAGGCTCGACATATTCGATATCCTCACGCTTCTCGAGTTCCGCCATGAACGATTCCAGCGTTTGGCCTTCCGGTACATCGATTGTGACAATGGGATCGCTGGTGGCGCCTGCAGTAGGGACTTTTTGTGTACTGAATACATCCAACTCAGTCGTTTCATCCATTTTCACGATGACGCGATCCGTCGTCGGCTGTGCAGCCGCTTGAACATTTTCCGAAGGGTTGATGCCAATCAGAGAAAGGACTAATACAATAGCCGCTATAATTGCCGTGGTGTTCTTCATGATCATTCTCCTCACTATACGATTAGTCTAATCATCCCTATTTTTCTGAAAATTCAACATATTAATTAAGGAAATTATACGGCCTTTCCGGATATTTTCCTAGTGAATGTTAAAATTCTTTTGAATTTCAATAAGAAATGGATACTAATCTCTATCTCACTTTAATCAAATTTTAGCACTTTTGACATAAACTTAAATACTTCTATTAAAAAAACAGCTGCTTATCAAAAGAATGATAAGCAGCTGTTGCAACTGGTAATCTGTTATTTGCTCAATTCCGAAACAGTTGTTGGAATGACCGCTTCATGCAGCAAGACGTCCAATTCGTTCATATAACGCTCCTGCTGATCGTCCGTCCATTGGAACACGACAGCCATATAGTCGTTCACCGCACGTTTGTGCGAGCGCACCCACTCAATATCAAAATACAAGGCGCCCGTACGGCGAATGAAAAAGTCGACTGGTTTGCATACCGCTTCGGCTTCGATGCCGTAGCGCAGCATAGCGTAGACAAGCGGGTCCAGGCTGGCATCAGCCGCTTCGGCCAAGCCTTCTTTATAGAAATCCAACACCACATCGACATTGGCTCCGTAACGGTCGACGAGCAATTCCATCGCATCCGTCGTCAGGCCGTATTCAGAAGAACGGTTCAAGCGATCTGCTTTCAATGCTTTAAACCCTTTCGACCCGCCGACTTCCCCACCAGATAACGCCATTTTCTTCGTTGACACTTTCGGGAATGTTGCACCGCTTTCGCTCTCTAATTGCTTGGAGACAAGGTCGATGATGTTCTCGCCCATTTTGCGGTAGCCGGTCAATTTGCCCCCAGCAATGGAAATCAAACCGGAATCCGAGACGAAGATTTCGTCTTTGCGGGATATTTCTGATGGGTCTTTGCCTTCTTCATGGATGAGCGGACGCAGTCCAGCCCAGCTCGATTCGACGTCCTCCACTGTAATGGCCACATCAGGGAACATGAAGTTGACGGCTTCCAACACATAATCGCGGTCTTCACGTGTCATCGTCGGGTGGGCGATGTCTTGTTTATATACCGTATCGGTCGTGCCGACATACACTTTGCCTTGTCGCGGAATGGCGAATGCCATGCGGCCGTCCGGCATGTCAAAGTAAATGGCTTGGCGCAATGGGAAACGCGATTGGTCGAATACTAAGTGGATGCCTTTTGTCAGCTGCAAAGTTTTGCCGTTTTTCGATTTGTCTTCATCGCGCAAAGTGTCGACCCATGGGCCAGCTGCATTGACGATTTTCTTGGCGAAAATCTCATGGATTTTGCCGTTGAGCTGGTCTTCCGCCACGACACCAACCACTTTGCCGTTATCGTAAAGGAACCCTTTCACTTTTACATAGTTCAAGGCAAGCGCACCTTTTTCAACTGCTTTTTTCATCACTTCCATCGTCAGGCGTGCATCATCGGTTTTATACTCGACGTAATAGCCCGCGCCTTTCAAACCGTCTTGTTTCACTAACGGCTCTAGGTTCATCGCTTTAGATCGTGATAGCATTTGGCGGCGTTCGCCTTTTTTGACGCCTGCCAAGAAGTCATAGACACGCAAGCCGACATTTGTGCTGAGCGGTCCGAATGTGCCGCCTTTATGGAACGGCAGCATCATCCATTCCGGCGTTGTGACGTGCGGGCCGTTTTCATAGACGATTTCACGTTCTTTGCCGACTTCTGCGACCATCTTCACTTCGAATTGCTTCAAGTAGCGCAAGCCGCCATGGACAAGCTTGGTCGAACGGCTAGACGTACCGGCTGCAAAATCCTGCATTTCAAGAACGCCAGCACGCATGCCACGTGCGGACGCGTCAAGTGCAATCCCAGCCCCTGTAATGCCGCCTCCGATGATCAATACATCAAGTGGTGCATGTGTTAATTGTTGGTAAGTTTCTGTACGCAATAAGCTTGAAAATTTCATTCTTTACCGACTCCTTATCCATTATTTTCCATATAAAAAGAGAGACCTGTACACAGCCGCAGAATTCGCTCCTGCTGCACTGGTATGGTCTCTCCGTATCTCCGGCCATATATGTCTCGATATTAACTTGTTGGTTTAGTTGACGGGCTTGAAAGTCCGCGTCGCTGCTACGGCATTTTTCCAGCCAGCGTAAAGCCGCTCGCTCGTTTCATCCGACATATGCGGCTCGTAGGTTTTGTCGAGCTGCCATTGTGCCGCGATTTCGTCTTTATCTTTCCAGAATCCTGTTGCTAAGCCTGCCAAGTACGCAGCGCCAAGTGCAGTCGTTTCCTGGATTTGGGGACGTTCGACCGCCACGTGCAGAAGATCGGACTGGAACTGCATCAGCATATCGTTGCCGACCGCACCGCCGTCTACGCGCAAAGTCTTCAATTCAATCCCTGCATCTTCTATCATAACATCTACGACGTCTTTTGTCTGGTATGCAAGCGCCTCGAGCGTCGCCCGGATGAAATGCGCTTTCGTCGTACCGCGCGTCAAACCGAACACCGCGCCTCTCGCATCGGTATCCCAATAAGGCGTGCCGAGTCCTACAAATGCCGGCACCATGTAAACGCCGTCTGTCGAGTCTACTTGATTGGCATAGTCTTCGCTTTCCGGAGCAGTCTCAATGATTTGCAACCCGTCGCGCAGCCATTGGATTGCTGAGCCCGCGACAAAGATGCTGCCTTCGAGTGCATATTCCACTTTGCCATCGACGCCCCAAGCGAGTGTTGTGAGCAGCCCATGTTCGGATTCCACCGCTTTTTCACCCGTGTTCATGAGCATGAAGCAGCCGGTTCCGTACGTGTTTTTCGCCATGCCTTTTTCAAAGCAAGCTTGTCCGAACAATGCAGCCTGCTGGTCGCCGGCAATGCCTGCGATCGGCACGCTATAGCCGAAGAAATGATACTCGATCGTATTTGCGTATACTTCTGATGACTGGCGCACTTCTGGCAGCATGCTTTTTGGTACCGTCAAGATTTCGAGCAGCTCATCATCCCATTTTAGTTCGTGGATATTGTACATGAGTGTACGGGATGCGTTGCTGTAATCGGTAATGTGCGCAGCACCGCCCGATAATTTATAGACGAGCCAAGTGTCGATCGTTCCGAACATCAAGTCGCCCTGTTCGGCTTTTTCTCTGGCGCCTTCGACATTATCGAGAATCCATTTGACTTTCGTGCCGGAAAAATACGCGTCGATCAACAGGCCGGTTTTCTTGCGGAATGTCTCATTTAAATCACGTTCTTTCAAGTCGTTGCAGATACCGTCTGTCTGGCGCGATTGCCAGACGATTGCTTTATAAATCGGCTTGCCGGTATGACGGTCCCAAACAACCGTAGTTTCCCGCTGGTTGGTGATGCCGATGCCAGAGATTTCTGATGGGTCGATATCCGTAACGCGCAGTACTTCCGCGATGCACGCGAGGACCGAAGTCCAAATTTCGTTGGCATCATGCTCCACCCAGCCTGGTTTCGGGAAAAATTGCTGGAATTCCTGCTGCCCCGTGCCGACAATTTCGCCTGCATGGTTCCACAAAACTGCACGTGAACTCGTTGTTCCTTGGTCGATCGATAAAATATATTTTTTGCTCAATGGAATCGCCTCCGCTTGTTTAGGAAATGGTGTTTTCGTTATATTGTTTCGCTTTTACGCTGTCCTTTTTCAATTCTACACTTGCGGCACCGGCAAATACCAGGATGAGTACAAAACTCATCGCGAAGAACGGCACGCTAAAGTCGCCTGTAAACATCGCTTTGTAGAAAACCGCGCCGTAGATGCCGCCAAAGATTGGCCCGACAATCGGCACCCATGCATAACTCCAGTCCGACGAACCTTTACCGGGAATCGGCAGCAGTGCATGCGCAATGCGGGGCCCCAAATCACGGGCCGGATTGATGGCATAACCGGTCGTTCCGCCGAGCGACATGCCGATCGCAATGATCAATGCACCGACAATCAATGGATTCAAGCCTTCTGTAAATTCATTGGCACCGATAAACAATAAGCCCATGACGAGCACTGCCGTACCAATGATTTCGCTGACCAGATTGGATAAGGGGCGGCGGACTGCAGGGATTGTCGCAAAGACGCCCAGCTTGCTTTCCGCCTCTTTCGTCCGTTCCCAGTGAGGCAAATAATTAAAGAACACAATGACTGCACCGATTATGGCACCAGCTAACTGTCCTGCTATGTATACTGGCACTTCAGACCAAGCAAATTCGCCGACAAACGCAAACCCGAGCGTAACTGCCGGATTCAAGTGTGCTCCTGAGAAATTCCCGACTGCATAAACCCCCATGGTGACTGCAAGTCCCCACGCGATAGTAATGACGATCCAACCTGAGTTTTCCGCTTTGGAATCTTTTAAAACAACGCCGGCAACGACTCCTGCCCCAAAAATGATGAGGATCATCGTACCGATCAACTCTGCCAAAAACACTGTCATATTGCTCGCTCCTTTTTGGATGCACCGCTCTTGCGAAAATTGAAGCAAGGAAAAGCCCGGCTCATCACTTATACTTGAATACCCGAACACGAAAAAAACCCGCAACGAACCGAGGCTCTATAATATGAGCCTTGTCCGATGCGGGTCTCCTAATCTCCTGCACGGTGCTTAACTTGTAAAATCAATTTAGCAGTTTCTGAAAACGCTGTCAACAGTTTCAGTTGCCGCTATGTAGTCAAGCAACGATGGTCCAGCTGCTGACTTTTCCTGAAGCTATGGATTTCCTCATTTATCCCATAGCTCGGGCTGGGATGTCGAAATCGCCTGCGCCCCGCCCTCATAAGCCAGTTCGATATCTTCCTGCGTGCGGATCAAACCGCCCGCAATGATCGGGATTCCGGTGCGTTCGTGCACTTCTTTGATGATCGATGGAATCAAACCAGGCAACAGTTCAATATAATCCGGCTTCACTTGGTCGATCAATGATAAATTATGTTCAAGCGCATGGCTATCGAGCAAGAACAAGCGCTGAATGGTTGTCAATTTATTCTTTTTCGCAAGCGCGATGACGCTGCTTCGCGTCGAAACGATGCCGTCCGGCTTTACTTCACGGATCAAGTATTCAAACCCATATGCATCCGCTTTCAAGCCCTGAATCAAATCCGCATGCAGAATCACTTTCTTGCCTGCTTTTTTCGCTGCTGCAACAAGCGGCTTGAGTTGCGCGAGACGCACTTCGAGGAAAATAATCGTTTCCTGGTTGCTCGCAAGCAAGCGTTCAAATTCTTTCAAATTCCGCATAACCGGCAATACACCCTTTAACACAACCACCAGTTTCTCCTCCTCCGCTGTAAATACAATATACGGTCATTATGCGCCAGCTTACTGCTCCGCACAACTAATAAACCCCTAGCTTCATTTTGTATGTCTTTTGCGCTAAAATGGAAGAAATCACCTATAAGGAGTTGGCAGCTATGCGCGTCAAGAAAATAGCAAACGTCTATCAACTGGCGTTTCTGCCGTCGTTGTTTCCCATCAACTGTTATTTGGTCGAAGAGCAGGAAGAACTGACGCTCATCGATTGCGGATTGGCAGGAGCAGCACGCGACATTGCATTATCCGCAAAAGCGATCGGCAAACCCATCACCAAAATCGCTTTGACTCATGCCCACGTCGACCACGTCGGTGCTCTCGACGAATTGAAGAAACGCTTTCCGGAGGCGGAGGTCAGCGCCTCCGAGCGGGAAGCAAAAATTCTTTCAGGCGATAAAAGCCCTTCAACCGGAGATGCCGGCAAGCTCGTCAAAGGCGGCGTCCCGAAAAACATCGCAACAAAGCCGGACCGTCTCTTGGAACAAGGCGATTTTGTCGGCTCGCTCGAAGTCGTTGATTCTCCGGGCCATTCGCCAGGTTCGATTTCTTTTTTCGACAGACGCACCGGCTTTCTGATTGCGGGAGATGCGTTCCAAACACGCGGCGGCATCGCCGTGTCCGGAACATTGAAACCGCTTTTCCCATTTCCGGCACTCGCCACATGGGACAAACAGATTGCGCTCGACAGCGCGAAAAAGTTAACCGCGCTGCAGCCGACCTACCTGGCTGTCGGCCACGGCCGAATGCTTGACCATCCAGTGCGCTTTATGGAACAGGCAATTCGCGATGCCGAACAAAAACTCAAAAACTAGCCTCCCGCATATGGGACGGCTAGTTTTTCTTCTGTTCAAGCTGTTGCCTCGCTACTTTCATAAACCACACCGGGCGCGAAATATCCGATACTTCCTCTACCCGCTGGACAATCTTGAATCCGACTTTTTCATACGCACGGATGGCAGGGATATTGCGGACGTCCGGGTCGGTCACACAGCAATTCACCGAGCCGTCGCTAAACACGATATCTTCCAAAAAGCGCCGGATGATTTGTTGCCCGAAACCTTTGCCCCGAAACGGCGGCGCCCCGATCAAAACATCGAGACCGGCCGCGCGCTCCAGTTCCGCGAATTTTTCACTGCCCGGGTAATCGCTCCATCGAAAGGTTTGGATATAGCCGATCGGTTGCTCCTCGTAAAAAATCATATACGGTTCCGTCGGGTCGCTCCCTTTAATGCTGCCGACGAATTCGTGCACAAACTCTTTGTAAGTCCCGCTATAGCTATATCCCCAGAAGCGGTTGATCGGCGGTTCTTTAGTGATCCATTCATACAGCAGCGGCAAATGCTCACGCCGCAGCCTCTCAAAACTGATATTGTCCACTTGCAATCCCATTAAGCATCCCTCCGGCGCAGCATCAATCCCGGTCTTTGTCCACCAGCGGCTGCAAATATTCTCCGAGGCGTTCGTTCGGCAGTGAAAACATGGATTCGACCGGCGAGTAATTGCCGGCAAGACGACCGATCGGCGCTAGCTTTTTCGTGTCGATGCGCCCGTTATGGTATAACTCGTCCTGAACATGAAAACGCACCACTTTTCCGATGACCAAATGATCATCACCGAGCGCAATCACTTGATGCAGCACACATTCCATGCTGACTGGCGACTCTTCTACACGGGGCACAGAGACCACTTCAGATGCCGTTGGCGTGAGTCCCGCGTAGTCAAATTCATCGACATCTGGCGCGACATGCTCGCCGCTTATAGCCATCTTGTTGGCCAGCGGCGCCGATACGATGTTCACCACAAATTCACCGCACTCTCTAATATTCGCCAGCGTGTCTTTCACCGTCCCGGACCGCGCTTCGACCCCTTCGCCGATTGAGAAAATGAGCATCGGAGGATTGCGCGAAGCGACCGTAAAAAAACTAAAAGGCGCTAAATTCAATTCGCCTGCCTTTGACAATGAAGACACCCAAGCTATCGGGCGCGGCAACACACTGCCGATCAGCAGCTTATAATTTTCCTTGCTCGTTTGTTCTGTAGGATCGATAATCACGAACGCCCACTCCTTTTTCTATTGTTCCGAACCCTTGTCTCCTCGGTCAGCGGACTTCTGCAGCACATAACCAATCAAAGAAATCACCGCTAAATAAGGCACTATCATCCGTTCATAATTTGCCCAAAGCCCATTTTGTGGGCCATACCAGCTATATAGACCCCATAGCACATAAAAGCAGTATCCGATTGCGACAAATTTAAGCCATACCATTCGCTTTAACCAAAACGGAAGCAATAGCCCCCCGAGCAAAAAGCTCCCCAGTTGGATTATGCCCATCCATTGATAAATGACCTCCACCTTTCCCACACCCCAGCCGTCATTAGTTAATGTGGATTCGTTTCCACATCGATAATATATAATCTTTCGCCACCGTAGCCCGAGAACCCTTTTAATGCAATTTATCGGGGAGATAATTGTATAGAATCCGCTAACTTCCTGTTATCCGAAGCCATATATTACGCGGTTCGAATCACTAAAATAGACCTATAAAACAAAAACACTTTCTGTCTTTTCTGACAATAAAGGTTTATAATATAGTTAATAATTAGGGAGGTGTCTTATATGGAATGGGATCGCAAACTCGCCCAGTGGCGCTCCGAAGGCCTCATCGACCAGGAAGCCGTAGAACGCATCCAGGCGTTTGAAACCCGTCAGCCGAAAAAGCGAAAACTGCCGCTTTTGCTCATCATCGGCTTGATTTTCTTTGCACTTGCCGTTTTCAGTTTTATCGCTGCCAACTGGCAAGCTATTCCACCAATCGCTAAAGTCGGCATGGTCGTCCTGCTTATGTGGATCTTCTACGTGCTCGCCCATTTTTCCGAGAAAAAACATTTTGGCCAACCGATTATATTCCGCATTATTGGCTATGCGATGTTCGGCGCCAGTTTGATTGTGACAGGGCAAGCCTTCCACCTTGGAACCTCCTCAAGCATCGTTCCGTGGGCATTGTTCATTGCCGCTTTGGCGCATTTCTTCATTTGGCGACACGCTGCGTTCACTCTCATAGCGTTTATTAGCGGGATTTCCATTCTGACCGGTGCTGCGCCGGGAATCGGGCTGATCGAATGGCTGCTGTTCATCGTTGTCGCCGCCGCTTGGTTGTTCCTAAGCAAGGATGGCGCGGCGATGATCTTCAGTTGGCTGCTGTTGTTCGGCTCCGGTTTTCTCGTCTGGAATATATGGGACATCGAAAGCCCGCTCGTGCCGATCTGGACATTGTTTGCGCTTGTTCCGCTGATGCTTCTTATCCCAAAAGACAAGCAGAAGCTATTGGCTCCGCTATACCTCATTACAGGAGCGATTCAGCTGGTTGTCTATCTCGCGATGCGCGGCGAAAGCGATATGCGGTTTGTGGACTTGAACATGACTGAATCGATCCTCTTGGCAGTGGCCGGAGCCGCTGTGTTCGCATTCGCATGGTTGCGCCACCGCGAATTGATGTGGCTCGCTGTGCTCGGTTTTGTAGGCTTCATGCTCTATGATGAAACGGCCATCGCTCTTGCCATCGTGGCTGAATTGACTGCACTCGGCTACTTGATTATCGCTCAGCGGCAAGAAAAACCGCTCGCTATGGGCTTTGTCTATTTCATCGTCGTCCAATTTGTTATCTACGTCATCTATGCATGGGAACGGCTCGACATGTCGCTGTTCTTCCTGATCGGCGCCATCCTGCTGTTCGTGCTATCAGGCATCGCCTGGTGGCTTAACCGCAAGAAAGAAGGTGCTGTGTCATGAAGAAATGGCTAATGCCCGCCCTGCAGACCGCATTCGTCGGCCTGCTCGTCCTGAGTTTTTATGCTACCTCCTGGTTCGGGGAACAATACGTCTTGCGTGCCGAACCATTTGATCCGTTCGATCCGTTTTACGGCGAGTATGTCATGCTGCAATATCCGGATCTTGATGCACCGTCCGGGATTTCGGATGGTGCCGTCTATTTCACCTTGACTGAAGGCGAAGATGGCTATGCCGTCATCGACCGGATTGAGGAGCGTCCGTTTTTCGGTGCCATCAACGGCAACAAATACGACCGCCGAATAGTTGCGCCTCAACTTGAAAACTTTTATGTCGAACAAGGCCGCGGCCCTGAACTTGAGGCAGCTGTCGATCTACAAGTCACGATCGATGTTTCTCCGTGGGGCTCGATCCGGCCATTGAGCATCGACGAACGTGAAGAATAGTTTCATCCATTAGCTCAGCGAAAACGCACCTGCTTTGGCTGAGCTTTTTTGTGTTTGCATAATTTCGTTTGTGGATGGGAACGTTGCTTACTTGGATCATCTTTAGGACTTAGGAGAGCTAGAATTGGCTTGCAGAGATGTATGGGTCGGTGTGCTGGCCGTCACTCAAATATCCGCCGCCTTGCTTTGGGTTGGCCTCTTGTCATAAGCCAGGGAAGATCGCCTGTCTTACGACATCGGCTCACCCGTGAGCGCTAGGCGGCTTTTCTTTTTCTTTGAGACTAGCCAGTTAAAGTGGGGCTTTCTTTGTGGAATGCGTCCGCTGGTTGAGGAATCGCTTCCTTAGAATTGGATCGGAGAAAAGTGAGCTGGAATTAACTTGCGGAGATGCGGTGTTTTTTGTTTGAGTATCACTAATCGATTCGCTGCCATGCTTAGGGATGGCCTCTTGCAGCAAGCCAGGAAGAACGTCTGTCTTGCTGCATCGGCTCACCCGTTTGCGCTAGGCAGCTTTGCGTTTTCTTTGATGCTTGCGTGTTAACGATGAGCTTTCTTTGAAGTTTTTGTCCGCTGTTTTGGGAATCGTTTCCTTAGTCGAGGGTTCAGAAAAGTAAATGAGTATTGCTCAAAAATGGATGTTGAAAACCTGTTGCACATATCTAATTATCAGGAAAATGGTGCAACACCGAACTTCGCTACAACGGAATATCAATGTCTACACATTAATTTGTAAGGACGAAAAAACTTTCAACCACTCTAAATCTAGAGACGGAGCAAATGAATAAGTGAAGGGGACCTGAGCTTATTCATTTGCGAGGCATCTGCTTACAGATGTAGAGCAGGGACCTTATTTTGCGGCACATTGGACGGGCACCCGCCCCACACCCGGGCAGCTGAAAACGCGACGTCCTGTCGCATCAGCTGCATGACCCGCATCCTGCGGGCCCTAAGCGTGCCCCTGCAGCGCAGTCTAATAGACTTTGCTATTTTAGATGATAAATCCAAGACGCCTTTTTTACTCATATTAATATAAAGCACAAAAAAACCGGAAAACCTATTGGCTGCCCAATCAGTCTATCCGGTACATCTTTATCATTATGCTTCTTCGAGCACGCCGGATTTTTCCAGCAGGCAGTTTTGGTAATAGCCGTCCATTTCTTCCCACAAAGCTTCGTTGCTGAAGTATTGGCGCACCCACTTTTGCCCCGCTATGCCTAATCGTTTACGAAGTTCGGTGTTTTGGATGAGCAGCTCCAGTTTTTCCAGCACATCTGCATGATTATTTGGATCGACCAAATAGCCGGTCTCCCCGTCCACCAGTGTATCGCGGGCGCCTGTCACGTTCGCCGCTACGACCGGAATGCCTGTCAGCGCAGCTTCTGCCGACACATTTCCAAAACCCTCACGTTTTGTCAGGAACAAAAACATATCCATAATATGATAGTACGGCACCGGGTCTAATTGGTAGTCTTCGTGTACGATGTGCGGATGTTCGGAAATCTTCTTGCGTGTACTTTCTGACACTGCATCTGCTGACTCGTAATCGCCGACAATGAGCAGGCGCAGATTCGGGTAACGACTGTTCAGCTCGAGAAAAGCACGCACTGTTTCGTCAATCCCTTTATCTTTTGTAATTCTCCCCATTGATCCAAGAACGAGATGTTCATCTGTCCAGCCATACGCAGCACGTTTTTCATCGATTCGCGCCTGCATCACCCCATCCATTTCAAAACCTTGTAAATCAAACCCATTGACGCTGCCGTGGCCTAAAATCCGGATTTTCTCTTCCGGCGCAATACCCAGTTCGACGATTTGCTGTTTCAAGCTAGGCGACACGGCAAGCATATGGGTCGACGAAGCGGCAGCGATCTTTTCCGCCATCAGCAAGATTTGGCGCTTCACACCTGTAGTCGTTTCCAAGCGCAGGCCGAGCACGTTATAAATGCGCACCGGCACCCTGCAATAATAAGAGGCGAGCGAGACGATGAGTCCGGCTTTTGGTGTACCGGCATTGACGATGTTGGGCTTTTCGGAGCGGATGAGACGGATGCAGGCGAACAGCGATTTCAAGTCTTGCTTCAACGCGATTTCACGCTCCATATTGATATGGAGCACCCGAACCCCTTCCGCTTGTTCAAAAATCTGTGCATATCCCCCTTCAGACGTTAAAGCTTTTACTTCATACCCGGCCATTTCCAATGTCTTCAATTGGCCCTTCACTATCTGCAGACTTTGTGGAATAGTCATGGCGTACAACAATTTCTTTCTCATAATCAACCGCTTCCTTCCAGAACCCCTTCACCGCATCGGCATGTGTGATTGGACTACCAATTTGTCCGAGCAATTCCTTAGCATACTGAGTTGCATCATTCTTTTTAACAGAAAACACTTTTTCACTATTCCGAATCAAATCGGTTAATATCTCGCGCTCATTAGCCAGGGCCTGATCGATTCTCAATTCAGGATTGAAAAATTCATAAGCGGTAAGAAGAGGCGAACGAAGATAATTAAAAATATAACGATTTAAGTTCATAATTTTTTGTAGAGATTCTTCTTCAGTGGTTTCTCTAACTAAATTATCTCCTCTTTCTAAGATTGCAATATGTGTTACCTTATGGACATTTGTTCGTGAGGAGTCACCAACATACTCAGTAATCTTTTTCTTATTGTTAGTTTTTTTATTGAAATAATCATATATTGAAAATCTCGTTTTAGTTATATATGAAGTTTTTGTCTGTTCATTATTTCTTATTCCAGGATAATGCCTAAAGGAATTTGTCCATGGAACCGAATAGGCTGAAAATCCATCTGTAATAGCCAAGTCTTCTGCTATGAATTCAGCTCCATAATCTGTGCAAGCTATCAGACAGCTCATGGTTTTACCAGTATTCGATGGCGCAAAAACAGTTAAAGTAGACTCGTTTTTCTTAAACGCTGAGCAATGAATTGGCGCATACCCTTTCTTCAATAACAACAAAGTAGCAAGATCGGTCATAATATAAGGTATAGAATGAAGATTCATAATTCTATGAATAATAAGTTTATAATAAGCTCGGTTAACAGTTATTTTAGGTTCATCCGATAAAAAGCCTTCTGCCCGAATTCGCATACATCCAATGCCAGCGTAATTGCGTGTGTAGTAAATTTTATCCGCCCCTTGCATCCCGTTGAAATAATGGTATTTCCCCAACCCTATGTGGTCAATATCATCATTGAACTCTTCAAGATTGACATGCATCCGGACAACGCAACGTTCATATTGTTCCCTTGTGCCCTCCGGAACATTATGTCCATATGACCAACCAAAATTTTTTATATTTGTTTTCACCCCTAGCACTCCTACAGATGCAATATAATAGTATATTTTCAATTGAAACTTCCCCTTTACTTTTAAGTCCCCCGCATAACCCGAACACTCAGGTCGATTCACTAACTATTACTAGAGCTTCACTGAGACAGCCTTTATAAAAAATATCCAGTTCGTTCCATAGCATTTCGTTGCTGAAGTTTGCCCTTGCCCATTGACGACCGGCTTCCCCAAACCGTAAGCGTAAACTTTCAGATTCTATCAAACGACTTAATTTTTCTTTTACATCCTGAGAATCATCAGGATTTACCAGATATCCTGTGTTTCCATCCACAATTGTATTTCTTGCACCTGTGACATCTGATGCGATAACCGGTCGACCACATAAAGCAGCTTCGATTGACACATTTCCAAAACCTTCACGTTTAGTTAAGAACACAAAAACATCCATCAAGTAGTAGTAAGCAACTGGGTCTGGCAAAAATCCGGTTTTGATAATTTTCGGATTGTTCTCGATCTCCCATTTCACTTCAGCCCCCACCGGGTCATCGTCCTCATAGTCGCCGACAATCAATAAACGTAAATGTTCATTTTCAACACTCAATTTTTTGAATACTTCAACAAGTTCATTAACCCCTTTGTCTTTTGTCAGCCTCCCTACAAACCCAAGAATGAGGTGCTCCTTGCTTAACTTATAGCATTCTCGCAGTTTGTCTCGGGTGATCAAAATTTCCGGGCTCTCTACAAACCTATCAATTTCAAAACCATCGCCGCTACCTATCCCAAGGACTTTGATTTTATCTTCACTTGCAATACCGAAATCGATCGCCTTTTCCCGTAAACTTTCTGACACTGCTAAACAATGAGTTGCAGATGAAGCAGCCATTTTTTCCATAGTCAACAATAAGCTGCGCTTCAAGCCTGAAGTGGTCTCCATTCTCAAGCCACGTATTGTATAAACTCTAACAGGTACGCGACAAATCCATGCTGCCATCGTGACAATCAGGCCAGCTTTTGGCGTGCTTGCGTTTACAACTAAAGGACGTTCATGGTGGATAATCGATATGCAATTGAAAAGTGATCGTAAATCATGTAATGGTGAAATTCCTCTGTCCATTTGCAATTCAAGCATCTCTACTTGCTCGCTTGCACGAAACTTTTCGAAATCCAAGCCTTTTGAACTCATTGCTTTAGGCTCGAATCCCCTGCCTTTAAGGTAACGCAGTTGGCCATCCATAAAGCTCAAGCTTTCAGAAACAGTTACGGCATGAATCAATTTTGTCGTCATATGTTATCCTCCGCTCAATTTTTTTCATAAACTTCTTCTGTTCTGAACACCTTAATCACAGTTTGAAGTAATATATAGAAATCGAGCCACACACTTTTTTGTTTGATATAATCGATATCGATATCAATTTTTTCATCCCAACTCAAGCTATTACGACCGCTCACTTGTGCCAGTCCGGTAACCCCTGGTTTTACCATCAGCCGCTGCTTCTGATAATCGTTGTAATTGTCAGTCTGATCAGTAACTGTTGGCCTAGGCCCAACAAACGTCATATCTCCCTTAATAATATTGATAAGTTGAGGCAATTCATCAATGCTAGTTTTACGGAGAAAATTACCAACTTTCGTAATGCTCGGATCACCATCCAATAGAGCAGCATTAGTGAAATTTTTATCCTGCCCGTGCTCCATCGTTCGGAATTTATATATAGTAAAATGCCGTCCGTAAAGTCCCCCACGCTGCTGTTTAAACATTGCAGGGCCTTTAGATTCAAGGCGAATCAATAAAGGGACAGCTAACAATAACGGGGATAACAATAATAGCAACACACTGGCGATCAGAACCTCTAGAAACCTGACTGCCGAGTTCGTTCGCTTCGGGTTCTTTTTTTCTTCACTGAGATCTCTGATAATCATAGGCTGCACCCTCCTCATATTCTCCATAAAGTCACCTTTTCCGGTTTTTCATTGCGCCCCAGTATACTTTTTACATCAAATACATATCCCTCATCCCTTTCAAGCAATCGCTCGATCAACTTCCAGCCCGCTTTGCGATATTCTTCATGTGGAACCGCAAGTATCACCGAATCGCCAGGAAGCAATTCTTCTTGCTTTGTCAGCATTATGCCTCCGGCACACTCTACTTTCTCAAAATCTAGTTTAGAATCCGCTACCTGGACTTCCATACCATATTCCTGAAGCTCTTTCACAAGCTCAAGTACACCAGCTTCAGGCGTACCACTTTTTCCTTTCCCTGCCGAGATACCAAGTACCGTAATACGCGATTGATGGATAACTACTTCATTTTGAATCAGATTTTTAATGATTCGCTGTGCTACTTGCCGACCTTTTTTCTCTGCCCTGCACCAATATTGCTCGGCTCCCTGCACTGAAATGGTATCCTCACCGAGAAGGTTCGGTTCGAATTTGATAAAACCTCGCTTTTTACTAGCGGTCTCTAATACGTCTTGCATGTCAATTCCTTGCTGGTTCAAAGTCAGCGCAACTTCATTCAGCAGTGCAATATTCACTTCTTTTTGTGCAATTTCTAGTACTTGTGCAGCTTCGGCGATACTGATTGCTTTCGCTTTGTATAACCCTCCATCATGAATTGGTGCAAATAAATCAGCGAGGTAATTGGTGACCGGATTACTTTGACCGGCAATCACCTTACACATCCCGCCCATCTTTCTCTGCTCTCCACTGCTATGCCATGCTGAGGGTACATAGCCAACAAAAAACTCCTTCTCGACAACAAAACCAGAGTGCTGCTCAAGCAATGGAATGCACACCTGTTCAGTTGTCCCTGGATAGACAGGTGCTTCAAAAATAATTACAGAACCTTTTTTCATATATTGTCCTACGATTTTGCATTGCTCGGACAATACATCCAATGAGTAGATAAGACTCTTTGAACCAGTTAAAAGGAAGATGTCGGCATTAGCCAGTTTGTCTGCTTGATCAGTAAAAGCAATACCATTTTCATCAAACATGGATTTTTTAGAGTGATCAGTATCAAAGACAATAACCGGATAGACACGGCTGAATGTTTTTGCAGCTAGCACACTCGTCTCACCAGCTCCTACAATTGCGATTTTCATATTCTCTATCATGAGTCCACCTTCTCCCCCTTCTTCCCTATCCATTTAATTTTAATGAAATCTAGCAACTGTCTGCTATTCGCTGAAGCGAATGATAACAACAGTAGTGGAATGATTTTATTACGATGGCGCATTGCTGTACCGGCGCTCTGTGTTCCGTATGAATAAATGAAAACAGTTACCCCAATCACTAGCAAAATGAATATTTTTGTCCTTAACGGCATCTGGCTGCGGTAGAGTCCGTAGAACGTAGCGCCAATCAAGAAAAGATATACACTTGAATCAAACAGAAAGCTAACCATGTCAACACCTCCACGCCAATCAAGCGGAAGTGGCGAAAACAGAAAGTAGAACATTTTAAGTGGAGCGACAAGCAACGCTGCTACCCCCGATAATCCACTGAAGCTAGCTAAGTACACTGAGCCGCCTTCAGCGAAAATCTCATAATCAACCGCTGCCCCTTCATCATTGACAAACTTACTTAAGAACAAATCTGAGTTCTGAAAAATGATAAAGGTGATACTAGCTATGAATAGAAGATAAATAAGTGGTGTCGAAATCTGCTTTCCCATTTTGTTGCGCTCAAGCCATACAAATGATGCAATGTAAACAAAAACCAATCCAATCATTCCGCTGTGGAACGTCATAGCTAAGATTGACAAAACCACTGCCCAGCCAAACTGCAGAAATGACCGTTCACCGACCCATCTTATAAAGTAAAAAAGTGAAACGGTCGTAAAAAAGATAATCAGCGCTTCTCGGAGTAAGATGCTCGACATGAAAATACTGTTAGGCATTAGTGTGAAAATGAGCATTGCAATAAAAATCAGGTTTTTCTCAATCTGCAAATAATTCAAAGTTTTGAAAAGGAATACTACCGAGAAAACCCAGCAAGCAATATTAAGGAATTGCGAGTAAGCACGCTGATCGCCAACCATATAATAGAGCGCGGATAAGAAGGGAACATACACAGTGTGTGTCTGGTCAAGCGGATATTGTCCATTGGCAACTAAAACCGACACTTCATGAAAATATTCCGTGTCTGTTCCACTTGAAAATATTCCAATCGATGGTACATATAGGTCTATAAATAGGATAATCACTCGAACAGCAAAACCTATAAAAATGATAAACAACCATTCATTTTTCAAATTGCGGTATAGGTATAGGGAAATAGCGACGATACCAGTAAAGACAAGTAGCATCGAATATACTTCACCGGGCGGAAGAAAATCTTTGATTAAAAATGTTGCGAGAATCTGTATTACAAAAAAACCAAGTACATAACTCACAAACCTTCACCCCTTTCTTTCAGCGTCTGGCCAATCCCATCAACCTGGCTTTGTAATAGGCGATATCACTTAATTGAAGTATCCACAGCATTCCTGTATATACAAGGAAACCTGTTAAAACTCCTATGAATAATGCTGGAAGATCACCCATCGCACTTAAGGAAAGCGTGAATACCGCCTTTGCGGCGACTCCCATGATGAGTGCTGCGAGTAAACCCTTCGCTAAGTCAAACATTAGCCGCCGACTGTCTAGTGAGCCTATTTTCCTGATAAGGGATATATACAAGAGCATCGTACTGACGATTGCGGCAATACTTGTCGCAAGCGCCAAGCCATTCAGGCCGATAATACGCGTGAGCACCAAATTCAAACTCACATTTAGAAACATCGCTCCAAATGCATTAATCATCGGAGTTCGTGAGTCTTCTAAGGAATAAAACACTTTCGTCAATACCTCCCGTAAACCGAACCCCAGCAGCCCAAGAGCATAAAAGAACATTAAACCCGTAGTCATTTCAATTTCGTACTCTTCGAATTCGCCTCTACCAAACAGCAATTCAGTAATCTGTCTAGAAAATATCATCATGCCGACCGCTGCGGGTATGACAATTAAAGATACTGTCGTAATCACTTTTCCAACTACGCTTTTCAGTTCACTTATTTCTTTTCTTGCAGCTAACTTTGAAATTTTTGGAAACATGACCTTTACTATAACTAGAACAAATATCGCTTGGACAAAAAAAACTAGTCTGTGTGCATAGGTTAAAGCTGAAATTCCACCTTCTATAATTTGCGATGCAATAGTTCTGTCAACTAAAACGTTTATTTGATCAGCAGAGACACCAATAATTACTGGAATTGCTAGAAACACCATTTGTTTTAAATCCTGATCTTTAAAATTCAATATCAAACTATGTCGATAACCACTCCTTTTTATCGCTGGTATCATACTCAAAAATTGAACAATTACCGCAATTACTGTTCCTATTGCGAGTACATACAATCCCAGCCATGAGCTAATCGCAATAGTAGTAATCAATATTATATTTAGAGGCAAACCACTTAATTCTGTAGTAAGAAAGCGATTCTTAACTTCTAAATAGCTTGTGAAAATATAAATTAGTGCAGTGAAATATAATGTCACTGAAATGATACGTGTAAAAATAACTGCTATACGCAAAGTTTCTCCTTCAAAGCCAAATGCAAACAATTTAACAATCGGAGTAGTGAAGCACATGATTATAAGTATCAGAACTGTTGTTAATAACATGACTGCATTGGTGACATTTACAGTGAATTTTTCTGCTGGTTCTCTTCCGCGCTCATTAAATATTTTTGTATAGACTGGAATATAGCTGGCTGCAATACCCATACCGACGAAGGCAAAAATGACAGTAGATATACTAGTGGAAATTAAATAAGCATCTGTGAGACCATCTGCACCATAAAAGTAGGCCAGGAATATATCACGAGAAAACCCCATAACTTTCGTAATAATAACAATGAACATAATAGATATTACTGTTTTTTCCATATTATCAACCTCTTTTAAATTAATTCTTGAAGCAGGAACCGCTCCCAGAGTTCTATTATCCATAGCTAATTTGGTTCTGCAGTCGTTATAAGGCGGCCTCCTTCTTCATTCTTCAACTTTTTTCGCAAATATAATCCTGTTGCTAGTAATCATAGGGAACAGAGGTTAAAAGAGGGTTAAATTGAATATGTGCTTAGAAAAAACTTTTAGTATTTCACTAACTTCATAACGAAAAAGGTAAGGGATATTCAGCTGATCACACTGCTTAAAGGGGAAGAGGGGAGATAATGGCGAAATTCATAACCACTCTATCTATGGTTTTAGTAAATAAATGACATTCCTCCAGAAACTGATCTTGGATGAATATTTTGAACAACTTCATGAAACATAATCAAAGAGTGAAAAATCTTTAATTCTTTCTTTCTATTAAGGGTCACTTATAAACTCACGATGAGAATCATTCGAGATTCTCCTTCTTCTAAAATGTATTTACTTCGAAACTAATATATAAAGCACGAATAAAAATCAGAATAATTCTCAAGATGACAATTATTCTTTAACGTGACTACTAAATATCCAATTAAGTCATCGACTTTTTTATCCACCTAAATAACATCGTAAAAGTAGAAATCGATTAACTCATTTACACCCCCTTCAGCAAGAGCTGAGGTGTCTGTGAAATGATCAACTGCACATTAATTGACTGATTAATCATACCCAAAGGTCCAATTAGCAATATCAACTCAATATAAAAACGCCCACCGGAACTTGGCAGGCGCTTGCTGTACTTCTTCAATTGTCAGACATTACTGAGTTGCTTGTTGGCATTCGCACGGTAAAGCGGGAAGAATGATTTGTCCTGATTGGCTCCGGCCTTTTTGCACAACTTATCGTAAATCTCTGCATTCCAGATTTTCCGGCCTGTGTAAAAACTGAAGCCCGTATGCTGACCAAACTTTTTCTTGAACTTGTAAAGAGAGTCGTCAGCATCATTTGTCCTTCCGCCTCCAGCGTGAATCAACTTTATGCCGTTCTCTTTGCACCAGCGAACTATCCCATATTGTAAAACATAGATCGGCGACAGCTGGTGGAACTCACTGATTGTTCCCGAAAGATGTGTATGCATGATGTCTTCAAAGAGAAAATGCAACTCTGCTGCTATTACCTGTCCATCATAAATGGCTTCTGCTAAAACAATTCTCTCGGCTAGATTCTGCAGACAGTTATCAAAATAAATATCGTCAAAGAAATAATAGCAATCAGCTTGCACACGATTCATCGTTTCGTAATAAATTCTTTTGAAATCACTTAAATCAGTGGGAGACTTTGTAATGCGGTATGTAACACCAGCATTCAACGAGCGTCTCAAAGTTTTTTTAGCGGATTTTGAAAACTCGGAAGTCACCGGATCCTCGTGGCCATCTATTGTCGTTCCAACAGTTTCACGTTGAAAACTGACATCATAACATTTAGAAAAATCATTAGCGTTTTCGAATATCGGATGAAAGCGTACAAATTCGCTGACAATTCGCTCGTCAGTACAATACTTAAGGAATGCTTCCTCAAAAGCCGAAACTAACTTGGAATGGCAGCCTTTAGCACAACGCGTAATCCTTGGGCCCCCATATCCATAAGGAGTGATAGCATCGTACCAAGTCTCGCCGTTGATAGACATCGGAACTTCGCGTTTAATAAATATATGCCTTACTTCTCCATAAGAACTCTCGAAAACGAATTCCTTGCATCTACCTTGCTCCACCTTTTCATATAATTTGCCGTATGATTTTAAAAAAAACAAATCCTTCAAAGGGTCCACATCCTTTCTAAAGATGCCACTTAGACGCAGAAGGCTTAATACTAAGCTTTGCGACTGTAAGTAGTGAGATAAATGGTTGCTCCATCTGACACGTTGATTCCGCATATTTTTTTTGCTATACCAATTTTCAGTTTTGTTGATTATATTTCCATCTCCGACTCATCACTATTGAACTTCGAAACTTTGTTCGTATCATTTTCCTGCAACTTTCGGTATGCGGGAAAGAACTCATCAGTTATCTCTGTATTTGCTATTTTGCAAAGTTGATTATACATATCTTCATTCCACACTTTTTGACCCGTGTAGAACGAAAAGCTCGTACAGCGTGCAAATTGCCTTTTGAAACGAAGCAAGTTATCGTCCGGGCTATTTGTACGCCCACCGCCTCCATGAATGAGGCTGATGCCACGTTCTTTAGCCCACAGCACCGTAGCATATTGCATGATATAAACTGGGGAAAGATGATGAAATGCTTCATAAGTGCCAGATAAATGTGTATGGATTATATCATTATCGACAAATTGCAACTCCATGCCGATCACTTCACCCTTGTACAACGCTTCGACAAGTAATAATCGCTCACCGAATGATTCTAGCAGTTGATTAAAATACTGCTCATTGAAGTAATAGAACGATTCTGCACGATTTCTTTCCATCGTAGCAAAATAAATTTGCTGAAATGCTCGTAAGTCGCTTGGAGCAAGTGTCACACGGTATTCGATTCCGTCACGCAACGCTTTCCGAATATTTTTTCGGGCAGAAGAGCTAAACTCTGCTTGTATAGGATCATCATGTACCCTAATCGAAGTGCCGACAGTGTCACGCAAATAGTTCACCTCATAGATTGCCTTAAAATCTTCGGCATTGCAGTGGACAGGATGGAATCGGATGAACTCACTTACTATATTTTCGGAATCACAATATGCTGCAAATGCCTTTTCAAACGCTTCTCCCAGTTCTTGTCGGTTTTCTGTAGTACAATCCGTCATCATTGGTCCACCGTATCCGTAAGGAGTAATAATATCGTAATAACGATTGGGCCCAATCAGAATCGGAATCATGCGCTTGATGAACATATGACGAACCCGCCCAAAGGGATGATTAAATTCAAACAATTGGCAGACGCCTTTCTCAATTTCTTCGTACAACTTTCCATATCGCTCATCGAAATACAGATCCCTCATCTTTTTTTCCTTCTTTCTTGTTGTAAGTTCCGAATAGTCACGCCAACTAACTGGTGGAGTTCCTACCATTATAAACACCCCTTTCTAAATGAAAACATTTCTTAGAATACATTCTAGGAAGTTCGGGTTAAGGTCAGGTTAAACAAGTTCGGAAAATTTTTCAGATTGATATTTAGGGAGAATTGTACATATTAGAAAACAAAATTCTTTGCGAAAATGAACTACTTTACTTAATATGAGAACTGTAGAATTATAAAAAAAGAGGTGCGTACCGATGAAGCTTTATAAATGGCTCGGCAAAGACCATGAAACTGATGCCTTGAAAGGCAATGGTTGGTTCGTTTTAACAAATGACGACGCAGCAGCAGCAATCAACGAACACGAAGCTACTAGTGGTGATCAGATTGAAGAATACGAAATTCTTGATCAAAAAGGTTTGCTTGAAGCCGGATCCTTCGCAGTTTTCAATAATATCCCAGTTACAGAAGACGGCCGAGAACTGTTCGAATCACGTTTCCAGAACCGCGCCGGGCTCGTCGAGAAAGAACCGGGATTTGTAGCCATCCGCATTTTGCGTCCGATTGTTTCTGATACCTATGTTATTCTTACTTTATGGGAAGATGAAGCTTCCTTTATCAATTGGCAGTCTTCCCAAGCATACTCGCACGCTCACAAGAAGCGCGGCACATCGGAAGGCATCGACAAACGCCCGAATATCTTTCCACGTCCTTCATACGTCACCACATATTCCAAATAATAAAGAGGCTTCCAAATGGAAGCCTCTTTATTATTTGGAAAAAATGAAATTCCGATGAGTATTTTAATTGATAATTTATCAATATTGAATCGTTTCTTTTACCAGAATTTTAATAGGTCCTCTAAAATTCTATTCTCGTCATTTCAGCTGATGCTTGCGCGATAGATATTTTAAATATTTTAAAGTCTTCTTAATAAGACATTGTACTTTCAAAATCTTGCTTTTAGGCTGATTGAAAATGTTTATTTAGACTTGATAGCAGTTGAAAGGCTTCGAATGAGGTAGTAAATAATTTCTTTGAATGGGTTTAAGAGTATTTATCTATACTTAAGTATGCGATTCATTTCAAAAGTTAAAGTCTTACCAGTGCGGGAAGGCATGGATGACTAATGATTGGAAAGCTGAGATTCATCATGTGGCGCAATCCCATTTTCATTTGCGATGGTCTCCCAATTTGATATACATTCTTAAGGACATACCATTCTATTGTTGAAAATAAAAAATCGCAGCAACTGCTGCGACTTAGGTTATTTTCTCTTCCGCCAAATAGCGTGCTAGTAACATATCCTCACCATTTTGCGAGATAACTTCAAGTGTCCGATTGATCTCGCGGATTGTTCCGTTTAACTCCTCCATCGTCTGGCACACGATATTGAATCGACCTAGCATTTGGGAATAAGATCCAGTCACTGTAATTTCATCGCCAATTTCACGTATCGGCACCCAAGAAATCACTGACGGCAAATCTAGAATTTCACTTAAGCCATTGATGTCACGAATTTTTCCTGGTCCAAGAAGCACCGACAAATTGCAGGATGGATAACGCACAAAACCATCGTCAAAATCACTTAAATCGTAACGGGAGATATCTTCTCCAACCGCAAAATCAATCATCATCTCTAGTAAATTAACGTCTGTCTGACGCTGAATAATTTGGTAATGCTGCTCCCCACTTAGTCGATAACCCATCTCGTAAATATAAAAATTTCCATCTTCGTATAAAGACTGGATGATTACAAGACCATTCCGGAATCCGATGCCACTAAGCATTTCTCTTATGTTGGCATCATACTTTGCGACGAATTCGGAAAGGTGACTAGAAGGATAAATGGTCGCCACTGGCAGGGGAGGGCTTTGTTGCCCTTGATTGTGGACAAAACGATCTGTAACAGCCGATAAGATAACATCACCATTTTGGAGCGTATAATACATTTCAACGCCATGGTTCGTGTCAATAAAACGTTCAACAATCACACGACTTTTATGGGAAAAGCGTCTGGCTTTATCAATCGCATCGTATAGCTCTGCTTCATTCTGACAAACTGTGATACCTTTGCTGGCAGAACTGTCGACAGGCTTGACAATGACTGGATAGCGCACAGGCATACCATCATCTTTTTCATATTGCTCTATAACTGGCACATTGAAACGTCGGCAGAATTCCTTAAAACGGTCTTTATTGGAACTTATATCTAGGTGCTCTTTTGTGGCATAGAACGGTAAGCCAAGACGTTCGGTCAGTAACTGGGCGTTCCACGTGTTGATATCATCGAAAGCAGTTAGCACACCACTGATCTCCTCTTGCTGTGCCAAAAATTCCAAGGCATCGATATCTGCAGTACTGATACTATAAGATTTGTCGGCGAATTTCTTTGCCGGCGACTCTTTGTTACTATCGGTCACAATGGTATAAAGACCCATGTTTTTAGCAGTTTCGACCACATCGATCATATGCGTAATGCCCCCGAGAATGAGCAACTTCTTCTGTTTTACCACTGGAAACACCCCCCTTAGTCTTTATAGATACCATTAACTAGTTATTTTCAGGCTTCAAGTTATGAAACTTTTTTCATAGTGAACAGAACAAACTTACCAACCAAATTAAGGTTTTGTCAATTTGAAATCCCAAATTTTTTTCTATTATACATATCTTTTCCGTTTTATATAATGCCTTCTTAAAAAATGGACCTTCCTCAGGCTCAGCAGTGCCTAATACCCAAATAAAAAATCAATCACCGTAGAGACACACCGCTCTTTTGTAATACAGTTGTACACGACAATTGTCGAGATGTTATGGTCTGTTCGGAAGATAAAAAAATTTGAGTCTGAATGTCACTAACAACAAAGTGCTCGAGCATAATCTTCTTCCAAATTCCGTGATGTGTCACCATTTATCACTACTTTTGAAGATGGTCCTTCGTCTAGTAAACTGGTATAACTTTACTGGTGAAGCTGTCGATTGGTTTGGTTACGAATGGAAACTCAATATCTACCAGCGGCTTCTGGCTTCGTGAGCGGCCTTCACACTCTTCAATGACCGTAACGCCGAATGTATGGCAATACTCTTTGAAGCGATCTTTATGGCAAGTTGTGTCGAACTGCGCTGGAGTAGCATAAAACGGTAAGTTCATCGTTTTGCAAAGTGCAATCGCATGCCAAGTATTGTGGTCGTCAAATGCAGTGAATACTCCGTCTATGTGTTCAAAGCGTCCGATTTCAGCAAGCTTTTGAATATCCCCTGTACTGACGTTATAGAACTGGTCCGCCACTTTTTTTGCCGGCGAACCACTCATGTTATCTGTAACGATCGTATACAGACCGATGCGTTTAGCGGCTTCCACAACTTCAATCATATGAAATGTGCCTCCTAATATCAAAATCTTCTTCTTTTCCATAGAGCTCCCTCCTTTATAAAATATCGATCATATAGCACATAAAAAAATCAAAATACTCATTAAACCTTTTTAGAGTAATACAAAAATACCAATAATAAACAGAATCGTCAATTGAATTCTGAAAATTCAGCTTCTATTTTATAGTATTAATTTAGAGGCCTTGTATGCGAGACCATCCAACTTTTTTCTGTCCGGTTATAATACGCTGTGATCTTATAGCCAATACCCACTGGTGCTAACACACCAACCTCACCCGGCTTATTATTCACTTTGGCGTTGTCACAGATGAGCCTTACTCCCTGTCCACCACTGTGTTCAACGAAAATCTCCACTTCCTCTTTGAAATGGTGGCTCGGCGCTGGCGGTAATTTCACCGTTTCTTCATCGTTTGCTCCTGCCCTGCGATTGACCGTCACGCGCGGCTCATCTTTCATATCGAGCGGCGAACGGCCGCCTTCCGGAACGTATTGGTGCAAGCGGCCGTTGAACAAAATACTCGTCGTATCATACTGGAATTCTTCACTATACAGCGAAGTGATCGATGCAAGCCCCCCGGCGACGCCGTCACGAGGTTCGGCGAGGAGCGGTTCGATGATGCTGAGCCCTGAGGCATAATCGAGCAATACATTGGCATAGCCATTGTTTTCGAAATAGCTATGGTTGATGCTGCCCGAATAAGCAGGTGTCGTGTTAATCGCTCCGCTGCCGATATGGATGCCGGATATGCCGTTGGAATCGAAGTTGCCGCCTTGAATGTGATGTCCGTAAAGTCCTCGCACCATCAATCCTGTAGCAGCATTACCAACAAAATGGCAATCATAAATACCGTAAACGTTGTTGTCGCTGCCGCGGTCGGTCTGCAACCCGCAGCCGAGGTGGATTTTATAGGGGGTGCCCGGAGAAATCGTCTCTTTTAACGGCGGCGATACTTTGATGCTGCGCGAACCGACTTCATCGATATGATAGACCGACCCTTCACCGGAGCCGACTTTGAAATACGCGCCGACATGGACATCGCTCGCTTCAGGATCCAATTTCATGAAGGAAACACTCGTACCACCTCCAGATGCGCCGCTTCCTTCAATGACCGAGCCGTTTTGTGAAAACTGGCAAAGTCGGTCGAACACGCAAAGATTGTTATTGCCTTCGCCTAGAATCTGCAAACCGTGCACAGATGCCCAAGTGAACGCAGCACCTGAAAACAACTTATCGCGGATATCACTCGCGAGCATGCACACTTTCGCCAGTTGGATATGGCCGTTTTCTGGATCTGTCCCCATAAACTGAATGCCCTTCACAGCCCCGCTCCCCCCGCGCATGCGTACCAGGTAATCCATTGGTTCAGAAGGTGCGATGCGCGTCGTCTCGGAACTGTGGCCGATCCACGACACCGCAGCCGTTCCCCAGTCCGGAACTTCCACTGGCCCGCTAATGCAGTAAAGCCCAGGCGGAAAAAACAAATTGCCACCCTTACTTGTACCGTACGCCGCATCGATCGCTTTTTGCAGCGCTTTGCGGTCATCCGCCTTGCCGTCGCCGATTGCACCGTAGGATTTCACATTGAACAATTGATCCGATGTCTTTTTCGGACTCCACATTTCCCGGATTACGTCTTCTTTATTACGTGGAAGCAATTCTGTTTCTCGCGGTTTTTTCCAAAATGTCATAATCGGCAACCCCTTTCTTAATAATTATGTTTAACATTTTACTTATAAAATGTTAAACATAGGTTAAACCTAAAAAATCCCGATAGTCTAATGAAGACTGCCGGGAACTTCACCTCTTTAGTTCATAGGGTTGATAACGCAGGTACAAAATTTACTCATTCTCGACTGTTCAAACAGACAAGTTATTTCAGGACTGTTTACTATTACAAACACTTGCACATAGTATGCAATCTCACCAGGAAATCGCCTTCCGCATTCCATTAGAATACTCATCAACTTGTTATATTATCTGTCACTATCAATATTTTCATTTATCATTCCCCTCTATTGATTAATAAGACCAGTCTTACCGTGCACCCATGCCACCATCTATTCTATATTGGCTTCCAGTAATAAATTGAGAGTCATCACTAGCCAAGAACAAAACAAGCTTCGCAACCTCTTCAGTTTGACCATAACGCCCAAGTGGAATTCTAGAAGTTATTTTTTGTCTAACCTGAGTAGGCTCCTCTTTATTTATTGATTGCTCAATTGTTTCCATCATGCTTGATATGAGTGGCGCAGGATGAATTGAGTTAACTCTGACAGAATCTCTTGCAACTTCTAAGGCGGCTGTTTTTGTTAATCCTACAACTGCATGCTTAGAAGCCGAGTAAAGTGAATTACCACTACTTCCCATGAGGCCCGAAACAGATGAGGTATTAATGATGCTACCTTTTTTTTGAGCAGACATAATAGGCAAGACATATTTAAGTCCTAAAAAAACTCCACGTACATTCAAATTCATTATTGCTTCGAAGTCCGTTATAGTTTGCTCAGTTAGAGGAGCAGTTTTACCAATTATCCCAGCATTATTCATGAAAATATCGATACTCCCCCAATGTTCGATCACTCTTCCCACATAACGTTTAACATCTTCTTCCACACTGACATTCGCTACCAAACCAAGCACTTCTTCAGCATTGTTAAAGCGCTCTACCAACTCATCTAAGGCTTGTTGATTGAGATCAATAAGCGCGACTTTCGCACCCTCTGCCAGTAGCTGTTCCGCTATGGCAGTCCCCAGCGTTCCTGCTGCTCCAGTAATTATGGCGACTTTCCCTTCTAGCTTTCGATCCATATATATCCCTCCCCCACTAGCCATTATCAAATCTTCAATTAACTTTTCAGCGGCTCTGCTGTTTTACGCCCCCAATAATCCTGTTGATTACACAACTCCTCATATTCATTTTTCAATATCCCTACAATAATCCGGTCGTAATAACGATTATTACGATAGGCATGCTCACGAATTCTCCCTTCTTCTTTCCATCCACATTTATGAACAAAAAGATTATAGGAAGGTACATTATGCTCGACAATATCACCATCTAAACGATGCAATTGAAGTTCTTCAAACGCATATTTCATTGTTGTCATAACTGTATCTCGACCATATCCATGCCCTTGCATATTCTTTTTACCAATAATAATTCCATGGTAAGCTGATCGATTTTTTATATCAATATTCGTAATGGTCGAAACACCGATAAAACCGTCTTCCTTAGTGTCAATTGCAAAGCGTAAATTATGCGTATCGAGCGCTTGTCGTTGAAACCATTCAATTTGCTGTTCTGATGATATTGGGTGAGACCATCCTCCAAGTAATTGACCGATAGCTGGATCGTTATGAAAACTTCTCAGACTTTCCATGTCCGAACTTTCTAGAGCACGTAAAACAACTTTTTTTCCATGAATATTCATTAAAATTCCTCCCTTAATATTATGAAAATACTTTCATTGCTTTTTACGGCTTACGATACAAAGGAAAAAAATTCCTTTCACTGTCACTGTTGTTCTTTAATAGTGTGAGTTTTTCATACAATGCATCGTCGTAAATATTAGTTCCTAAATAATAATCATAATTATTTTGATTGGTGAAAGAAGTTTTATACTTGAATAAAGAATCATCTTCTTGATAGCCCCCACCCAAGTGCAAAGTTTCGCAGCCATTTTCCTTGGAAAAAGATACCATGAAATCGAACAATAAATTATTAGGTCTCATACTCAAAAACAATTTATCTGAGGCTCCCAAATGATAATGCGCAAAACGTTTGGTCATCAGTAAGATTACTGCCGCTATTACTCGCTCCCCGTAGTAAACAAATATCAAAAATGATTTGGATACTCCTGTATCTTCCAATTGTTTTTTGATTATTGACGAGTTAAAGTAATAACTATTTGAAGCCTCCTTTCTACACATCGTATCGTTATAAAGCTTTAGAAACATAGCAATATTTTCATCGCTCTTTTCAACTACTCGGCATTGCAAATGATTTGATAAAGCCTTTTTGATATTACGTCTTGTCATAGGACTATAACGCTGCTGAATATTTTGAAGGCTATCGGTCAAATCAACAGCCGTTGTTTTTCGGATGTATTGCAATTTACAATAAATATCCAAATAACTAGCGTTATCAATAAGAGGATGCAAGCGTACCACTTCAGAAATGATATTCATGTTTTTGCAGTACTCTCGAAAAAGTGTTCCAAACTCCTTAAGCCCTCCAGGATCTCCTATGCAAATAGGCCCGCCATAACCATAAGCATTTGTTATATCGTATATAGGTTGCTCAGTAAAATTACAATCGATCTTTCTAATGATAAATGGATAAATTACACTAGCTAAACTATTTTGAAAATAAACTAGTTTAGCATTACCATTCTCTTTTTCGGCATTCCATTCGTTGTACTCATACGTGTAATACACATCTTGGATGGCGAAGGTCTTCACAATCTGATTCCATTCCTCTTTATTTTCAACGATAGTCATGATTGGTATTTGAATTTCTAACGTCATCTCCCCATCCTCCTTATCTAGAATTTGATACTTAATTACTTGTCAATTTCATTATTATTCTTAAAGGTTAAAGATTAGTTAAACTTTTTATTTCTCAGCAAATGACCTGAAATAATATTTAAAAGGTTTATAAATAGAACATATTTATCACACTATTGTAAAAATTATTTCTGCATAAAAAAAAGACGCAGTCTCATCTGCGTCCGTTAATCGAAGATATTTAGTTAACCAAACTCGCATTGCTCAACATTCAAATTCATATTTAATAATAATCATTAATCATTATTTCTATTTATTTAAAAGTTGTTATCCGACACCTAGTGCTATGCCTTTTTAAATTCAATATAGAATCGGCGCACGGAACATGCCGTTCGGCTGCTCCAAATATTTGTCCCATACTCTTGTGGCCTTGTCGGCAGGCAAGGGCCGGCTGAAATAATAGCCTTGGCCGATGACTTCGTATTGGCGCATCAACGCTACTTGGTCGATTGTCTCCAAACCTTCGACGACCACCTCGGCACCTAAGTTTCTGCCAAGTTCGATGATCGTCGTGAGGATGGCCATGCTGCGGTCGCTGCCGAGCACTTCATCGACTAAGGATTTATCGATTTTCAACGTATCGACTTGAATATTTTTGACTGCATTGAGCGATGAATAGCCCGTCCCGAAATCGTCGATTGCCAGATTGACGCCGATGGCTTTCAGCTCTTGCAGCAATTCCGCTGCTGCACCAATGTCGAGCATCAAGCTTTCGGTAATTTCTATTTCCACGAACTTAGGCGGGACCTTTGTTTCAACTAAAATACGCTCTACTTTTTGGGCAAACTCAGGGTCGCGGAATTGTTTGGCAGACACATTGACCGAGACGCGGATGTCCGGCCGCCCTTGCTCGCGCCATGATTTCAACTGCAGGCATGCTTCGCGCAGCACCCATTCGCCGATTGAATGGATAGCACCGCATTCCTCGGCAATCGGGATGAATTCGGATGGCGACACGGCACCGAGCGCCGAGTTCCAACGCAATAGCGCTTCAAACCCGATAATCCGGCCACTCGACAATTCCACTTGTGGTTGATAATGAACTGAAAACTCGCCGTGGAGCAGTGCTTGTTGAAGCGCGGCGGCGATTTCCTGTTTGCGGATCGATCCATCCAATAATTCAGTAGAGAAAAATTCAAAGTTTTCCTTGCCGCGGCTTTTCGCCATGAATAATGCCACGTCTGCTTGCTTGATTAAGTCCTCTTCAGTCAACTCCACTTGCTGTTGGCAACTGATGCCCATGCTGAGGCTCGCCGTAATGCGCCGTGCTCCGACCGCAACTGGTTGCTGCATCTCCGCCAAAATGACTTTGCATAGTTTTTCAACCTGGGCAGTGGATGCATCCGGAATGGCGAAGACAAATTCATCGCCTCCAAGGCGTGCGAGCTGCACGTCTTTTGGTAACACATTATCCAAGCGGCCGACAACCAATTTCAAAAACTGATCGGCGCCGTCATGGCCAAGTAATTCATTAATCGATTTAAAATCATCAAAATCCAGCAATACGACCGTCACCGATTGTACTTCTTTCTGCTCACTGGTCATCAACTCCCTCAAATGGAAGAAGAACCAATGCCGGTTCGGCATGCCTGTCAATTGGTCGGTATAAGCAAGAGTTCGGAAACGCTTTTCACTTTCCCTCACTTGGCTTAAAAGCTTTGTCTCCGTGTTCATGGCCCGCATGTCCACCTTTGCCAGATTTATCGATGAGACTAAAAGCAAAGCAACAACAGCTGCAACAGCGACAGCGATGTTCACAGCCCACATACCTTCTGATGCAGGAGCAGGCAGCGCCGCATCCGTGTAAAAAGTATTCATCGATGTGTAATGAAGCAGTGTCAGCACTGCTCCAATAATAAACGCATTCGTGATGCGTCTCGTTTCGGTTTGAGGCTTTAATTCCATTTGCTGTATGAAACGATAGCCAAAAAAGCATACTGCAACTACAATCATGACCGACAATAAATAATACAGTGGCGAAATCGATGCAAACCTGACGTCAAGCATTCCCGAAACGGTTAAAAAATAGGCAGCCTTGCCGAAAAAACCCGTGAATAGGGCATTCAGCCAAAGCGTACGACGGCCGACAAGCGGTTTTCCAAGGATGCGCAATAAAAGAGCGACACTTAAGCATGCCGAAATGAACGCTAAACCGAGCAACCAGTATCTTGGCGTAAATTGATACTCTGCCATGAACGTTAAAATACCGATCAAATGCATCGCAAGCAAACCGCTTCCGAGCGTTATTGCTCCTATTAAGGTTTGACGGATGTTATCAGCCGGTTTACGCTTGCGGACATATTCAATCAAAATCAAAACCGTATAACTGGTGGCAACGGAAACAACAAATGTGAGTGAAATCAAACTAATATGTGGAACCGTGGACACAGCAGACCCTCCTGACATAGCAAACCCAAAAATGGACTATCCTTTTAGAGGCCTTTATTATTTGTAAGAGCTAATTATAGTAACAAGGACTTTTTAATCAACATGGAAATTCCTATATGATTCATATAGCTCTTTTTATTGGAATATAATAAACATTATACCTTTAAACTACTGCTTTTCACATAGCTCTTTTCACTCAAGCGCTTACGATCTTACTCATAGATCGACACCCTTGTATGTAAATAAACCCATAAATAATAACATCTCGACCTCCATAAACTTCTTTAAGCGAACAAATGCGCTGCTTTTGGCAGCGCATCTGTTACCAGCTATTCCCTCCTGGGCTCTTTCACCGCACCTATCTTTTTCAATGTCACCGTCATGCCGGCTTCTGCTTTCCCAGCGACAATAAATTGCAGGGCAACGCCGGTTTCGATGCCGCCGACGATATTCAACTCGATCGTTTCCACTTCATATCCTTCAAAGCCGCGCACCATCTCTTCTAGATTGGCCCGCGAAATCGGGGCATGCTTACGGGATTCACCCTGCGCGGCTGTCCGGAACTCCTTGCCTGTGATCATAGTGTCCTTTAATTGAAAGTCTTCTCCTTGATGTTCAGTCACTACGGGAATCCACAAAAACGGTTCATGAGAATTATCCACCGTCATTCCTCCTCTCACCCTCTCCCCTTATATTCCATATTTTCTGCCAATTTCCTGCAGCGGGGTGACCAATGGACTTTTTTCCCTTAGAATGGAGATAGACACATCAAAACGCATCAAGGAGGAAATGGCATGGCAACTTTAAGCGACATCGCGCTATCCGACGATTTAGGTCAATTTGAAATAAAGGAAATTTACAGTGCCACCCACCAGCTGCTTCAGGAATTGCAGCAAGCAAAAGCGGAAGCCTACCCGGGCCGCATCAATTCGATGATTAACCATTTGAAAGAACGCCTAAAAGGCAAAGCGGCTTACCCGCTCGTCGTCTTGCTGGAGACGAGTCATCTATCGATTCGCCACCAACAGCAAAAAGATTGGAACTCGGACCTCAAACAGCTCCAATTAGAATTGTACGACAACACACTCGAAACCTACCGTGGGCGCATACCGGCGAGCGTCTGGAACCAAGTATGCTTAAACTATGCCGAAACGCTCGTCCACACCGGTCGCTCAATTGACGCGCAAGCAGTGTTGAAGGAAATGGTCAAAGAAGATAAAGATCCATCATTCCAGCGCTTGAACGGCGAGTTCGGCTGGACATTGATTTTCTACTCAACATTCCTGCCCGTTAAAGCGGAACGCCTGCGCGCATTGGAAAAAGCGCTTGAATTGTTCCATGTTGCGCAAACCGATATTCAAGATGACAAAGGCAAAAAGCTATACGAGGAGCGCATCAAACTCGCCGAAAACATGGTCGGGCAGCTCGGTGACGTCGAACCGGTGAAACTGGTCGACCAGCCGGCGCCAACTGAGGACGAACAACGTTACTTGGACTGGTCTGCCGAACAGCGTTTGTTCCTTAACAGCGGCAACGATATCGAGCCCGATACAATGGCAAAACGCGATTTGCCGCTGCGTATCCAAAACAATGCATTTCTCGGGAATTACCTGGATTCGTTGACGCATGAGTTCACGTCGATGCGCCGCTCGCTTTATACGGCTTTGACTGCCGACGAAGTGGCGGATGATCATAAGATGGACGGCGACAATACAGTCTACTCGCAGCGCAACGAAAACTTAAAGCAAGTGTATCGCCAAGCCTATTCCTTGTTCGATAAAATGGCGCTATTGATGAACCACGCGCTGCAACTTGGCGTCGAGGAGCCACGGGCGAACTTCCAGCGTATTTGGTTTGAAGAAGAGAGCTTGAAAAAACCGCTCAAGCCATTTATCCAGACGACAAAAAACGATGCACTAAAGGCCTTGTACTGGCTGTCGAAAGAAGTATACGGCTATGAGTTGTCTGAAGAGCAGAGCATGTTGGTGAAAAAAGCATTGCATATCCGCAACCGCATCGACAATAGCTATTTGCAAGTAGTCAAAAAAGCGGAGCCATTTGAGAAAGAAAGCGCCCGTGCGCAAAGCCATCACATTACAGAAGCGGAGCTTGAGCGCCTGACATTGATGATGACGCAAAAAGCGCGCAACGGTTTGATGTATTTACAGTTCGCCTTGGCGATCGGAAAGAAATAAGGAACGGAAAAAGCCGTGCAGCTGCACGGCTTTTTTTGCATTGGATTGTATTCATTCGAAATCCTATCCGTATTGCTGGATGGCGATGGTGACTTTGTAGCTCGCGAACTCGCTGATGTCGTTTAGAAAACTGTCAAGTTCTTGATGCGTCGGGAAATGGCATTCGATCAAATAACAGCCTTCTCCGCTTGTCTTGAAATAACGGCTGACGGTTTCTGTCCGGCGGTCCAAGACATCGAGAAACTTCTGGTGACGGGGTTCGTGCATAATGGCCGTGACAAAAGCGTGTACAGGATAGCCGAGTTTTTCTTTTGGCACCCGGATCGTATAGCCATCGATAATTCCCGCTTCCTCCAATTTCAAGACGCGCGCAGCGGTCGCCTGCCCCGTCAAATGCACTTTTTCGCCAAGCTCTTTCATTGTCATGCGGCCGTTGCCGGAAAGTTCACGCAGGATAAGTTGATCCGTCGAATCCATTCCCAGGTCAATTCCTTTCATTAATCAAGTGAAAACGCCAAAAGACCTTCACGAGGCCATCGTCTCTATCATGAGTTTCAGTATATACTAGGGGCACACCTCAGGAAAGGAGTTCGAATCATGAAAATCGAACAGATCCGCAACGCCACTTTACGCATCCAATACGCTGGCAAGCATTTCCTCGTCGACCCGTTCCTCGGCGATAAAGGAAGCTATCCGCCATTCCCGAATTCCGCACGGCAAGATCAAAACAATCCCTTGAAGGAGTTGCCGATACCGAAAGAACAGCTCATCGAAGGAATCGACGCGCTCATCATCACTCACCTTCACCTGGACCATTACGACAAAGCGGCTAAAGAGATCTTGCCGAAACATCTGCCGCTCTTCAGCCAAAACGAAGAGGACGCACAAGTGCTCCGCAACGACGGCTTCACGAATGTCACAATCCTCAGCAAAAATACGAGTTTCGAAGGCATCCGCCTAATCAAGACGCAAGGCGAACACGGCCGTGGCGAAATCTTGAAAATGGCAGGGCTTGTCTGCGGCGTGGTCTTTCAACACGAAGACGAAAAAACGCTCTATGTCGCTGGAGACACGGTTTGGTATGAAGGCGTACAAGAAGCGATTGAGGCTCATCAGCCGGAAGTCATCGTCTTGAACGCAGGCGACAATCAATTCCTACAAGGCGGCTCACTCGTCATGGGCAAAGAGGATGTCCAACAAACGCACAAAGCGGCGCCGCAAGCGACATTGATCGCGAGCCATATGGAAGCAGTCAATCACTGGACATTATCCCGCGAAGATCTCAAGCAATATGCAGTCAAGCAAGGCTTCTCTGATAAACTGCACGTTCCACAAGACGGTGAAGCTTTCAATTTTTAAGAACTAACAGGGGCAGCTGGAAAAGGTCATGAGATATGACCTTTTCCAGCTGCCCTTGTTTCTATTCACGGATCAAGTTGACCCTAAGGTAAACTTTAGTTCACTGACGAAGAGATGAATGCTCCCCGTCTATCTGTGGTCCGACCGGAAACTTTGTAAAAAAGATGGTTCCCTCGGGTCCCGTTTCGATGCTGATCGTCGCATTATGGCGTGCCGCCACTGCGTAACAAATGCCGAGGCCGAGGCCTGTACCTTCGTCTTTTGTCGTATAAAAAGGCGTGCCGATTTTCTCGATGATCGCGGAATCGATGCCGCTGCCCTGATCCTGCACTGCCAGCACCACGCAATCGTCGTTTTCCAAATAGGTGCCGATGGTCAGCGTCTGCCCCTCATCCATTGCTTCGAGTCCATTGCGGTATAAATTGATGATCAATTGCCGGATTTCATTATGGTTCAGCAAAAGTTCCGGCACCTCTTGCGTATAAATTCGGATTTGTTTGTTCTGATTGGATGTATCGACTTTGATCAATGGTGAAATATCTTCGAGAATGGTGTTTAGGTTCATCATTTTCATATCGGAAGTTCGGGTATTGCCGACCGACAGAAATTCAGTGATGATGGTGTTCGCCCGGTCCAGTTCATCGATCATCAGGTTGAAATGCGCAGCATGCGGCTCCAGTTGCTCATTCGTTACCATCAATTGCAGGAAGCCGCGTACCGTGGTCATCGGATTGCGGATTTCATGGCTGATCCCCGCCGCCATCTGGCCGATCAAATCCAAATTGGCCAGCCTTTTCAGTTCTTTCTCGTATTTCTTCTTTTCCTTGATGTTTTTCAGCACACAGCATATGCCGTCATCAAACGGATAGGCGGTAATTTCAAAGTAAAAATCTTCCGCATCGGATTGCGCCTCAAAGCGCACCGTCACGCGCTCTTCCATGGCGTGATGGAACTCGTTATAGGTGAGTGTTCCGATAGTTTCCGGATACACATCCCAAATCATTTTGCCGAGCACCTCGTCCGCTTTTTTGCCTCCCGGTAAAAAAAGATGCTGGTTGATATAGGTGTATTCCCAGTTTCTATTCAACACAAAAAAACCGTCCGTGATGTTTTCGATCACACTATTGACCCGCTTGTTCGCGGCATACAGTGCACTCGTCCGCTCTTCGACCATACCTGCCAATTGATCCATGTACAATAAATTCGAAAATACCGGAGCGGTGGCATCGATAACGGATTGGGCAAAAGGAATCTGCAACTCGATGGCATGTTGTGCCGCCCCGCAGCTGCATACCGCAGAAACAATGCCGTGCACTTTTCCCATGGAAATTACGGGAAGCAGGAGCAACTCTTGATGAGCGCCTAGGTCAGTCCTTATCGGCTTTTTATGCAATGCAGCACGATTGAGCAGTTCCACATAACTGGTTGTTAAGGCGGTTCTGTCAATGTGTTTATTCCAGTCCTGTTCGGCCATTCCATCGTTTGCGTGAAATTGGATCGGCGTGCCGCCATACACGCTCGATGGTTTTATAATATGTGCGGCAAAATTCCCATCGTCAAACGCTTGTTTCAAATAGCCGAAGCAAACGTCCAGGCTTTCTTGGATCGTCGAACAGAAAGACAGTTCACGGGTAAGGTCGAGCAATAATTGCTTTTCTGTCAACAACTTCTCTTTTTGATTAAAGCTTTTCGCGTTTTGAATCGCGACCGCAGCCATATTTACGTAAGCTTCAACGCTTTCAATCTCGGATTGTGTCAAATTCATCGGCGTGCCGTAATCGAACAGGAACACCATTCCGATAAATTCTGTTTCATAAGAGATCGGCAAGGCCAATAGGGATTTGATTTGGAAAGCATTCACCGACCTCGGATCCGGCCGGTTGTCTGTTGATGTGTCCGCTATATAAATGGTTTTTCCTGTCTCGATTAATTCTGCCGCCAAAGGGTCTATTGCCGGATCGATAATTTGCGATTGCAGTGTCACTCCGCTCATTACCTCCGGTTTTCCCGCAAATCCGCGGTAAGTTCCATCACCTTCCGGCAAATAGATCCCGACGGAATCGCATCGGACAATTTCCTCTGAAATTGCCGTCGTTACCTGTTGTAAAACTTCGTGCAAATCCAGCTTCGTATTGATAATGCGTGTGATGTTCGCAAGCCTCGAATACCGCGATTGATCATTCACCATACAATAACTCTCCATTCTCGCCAACTGATCGTCGGTGTACATCTGCAAGTACCTTGAAATATTTTCCGAATCGCTCTGTTCATCTGTCTACAATATTACTATATAGGTTCAGATACAAGCCTTTTAATTGTTAAAAATTGTTTAGTTGAAAGACTTTCCTTTCGAGCATTGAAGGCCCCCCCATTATTTAAAAGGCTCAATCCAGTTAAAACTATGTTTGAGCAGACGGCGAAGCACTCGATTTTTAACCGTAGAAAAACCAGGAATGCAGATTCCTGGTTTTTTATTCATCAGACGATGGACGCTGCCCGCTTTTCCTTGCCGCAGCGCTTGCAACGATACCAGCGCATGGCGGGCATTTCCAACACACGCTCCTGGCGATCGAAATCATGAAACCCCGATCCGGCACAGCCAATGCTTCTCGCGGTTTCCAGCAAGCTGAGTGATGCCTAACAGCAACAAACCCCCGCCGATGAAATAATACGCAAACTCCGCCAAAGGCGCTAGCACATCAGCATCCGTCAAAAACAGGATGATGCCCGTCAATATGAGAAACCCCGCAATAGTCTTCATTCAATCTCTCCCTTTACTCAAGCATATGTATTTTTAATTACAGGAACTTGCTTTTACACCATGAATTTAGTGAATGCTGTATTTGATTCCCCGCTCTAAAACTAGAGATGCAGCGCAAGGAGGCGACTCCTGCGGAATAAGTGAAACGAGTCCGAGGGCAGCTGGCATCGCGACGTCCTGTCGCGCCAGCTGCATGACCCGCATCCTGCGGGCCTAAAGCGTGCCCCTTGGAGCGCCATCTCCTATTCAATGACACAACACAAAAACCCCTCCTCAAAATGAGAAAGGGGCTTATTTTTATAATGTATTGCCTTGTGCCGGAATCGGCGTGTTCTTCAACATGCTCGCCAAATGGAAAGTATTATACGCAAGGCGCTGGATGGCCGATTTCGAGAAGTCGTTGCCGTGGCCTGCTTCTAAATAAGACGGCCCAGGACCTGCTTCCCCGACCCAATAGGCATCCACATTCGGCGGTATGACAAAGCCGATATGCGACAAGCCATACAATAAGGACGCCGCCGCATGCTTGGCACCATCTTCATTTCCAGTAATTGCCGCAGCACCGACTTTGTTGTAAAAAATCGACTGGCCTTTATCGTTCGTCACGCTGCTCGAACCGTAAAGCCGCTCGATTGCTTGTGTCGCGATCGAGCTTTTCTCGCCGAGCCAAAGCGGCGTGCCGATGATCAGGATGTCCGCATCTTTTACCAGCTCCAAAATCTCCGGCCACTCGTCGCCGTCTTCCATATCTTCTTCTACGCCGAATGCGATGTAGTAATCCGCCAGACGAATAATTTCCGATTCAACGCCGAGCTGATTGTAATGCACTTGCACATCTTTCATGAAACCTTCTGTATTGGATTCTTCTTCTGAACTCTTTAATGAACAATTAAGAAATACCGCTTTCAATGCCACAGGAGCACGTCCTTTCGTTTTCCGTCTCCCTCTAGCTTTCCCGGAAAACCTTACACGAAAACATCATTTCAAATCTTCGAATTCATGCGCAATGCGCTCCATCGCTTGTTCGATAAGCGGTCGCGGCGACGGAATGCACATGCGCTGGAATCCTACGCCTTCCTCGCCGAACATCGTCCCATCCTCCAACACAACGTTCGCTTTATTGTAAATGCGGTCGTGGATCTCCTGATCGTCGATGCCATAAGCACGGAAATCGAGCCACAAGACATACGTACCTTCCGGGATGCGCACTTTCACTTTCGGCATGCGCTCTTTGAGAAACGCCTGCACCCATTCGAGCGTGCCGTCGAGATAGCTGTTTAATTGTTCGAGCCAGTCGTCCCCTTCGGTATAGGCGGCGATCAGTGCCGCGACCGTAAACGGCGTCGGCAATTGCATACCGAGCTCCAACGTAAACTTCTCACGCAATTTTTCATCCTCGATGATGACGTTCGTGCAATGCAAGCCTGCGACGTTGAACGTTTTATTGATGGCAGTGCACGTGATGATATGATCGCTGTCGTCTGTCGCGAGCACCATCGGCGTAAAGGTCTGTCCGGTACGGATCAAGTCTCCGTGGATTTCATCGGCGATGATCGTCACGTTGTGGCGCTTGCAAATGGCCGCAAGCTTTTGCGATTCTTCCGGAGTGAAGACACGCCCCGTCGGATTGTGCGGATGGCAATGGATGAACAATTTCGTGTCTTCGTCTTTCGCCAGTTCTTCAAATTCCTCGAAATTGATTGTGTAATGGCCGTCTTCTCCAGCTACGAGTGCGTTGTTTTTAACGACGCGACCGTTGCCTTCCACAGCCGATGTGAATGGCGGGTATACCGGTCGCTGGATGATGACGCCGTCGCCAGGTTCGGTGTACGCTTTGACCGCAATGTTCAAGGCATGCACCGTGCCTGGACTAAAGACGATCTGCTCTTTCGGGATATTCCATTCATAGCGCTTGTTGAAATAATGCTGGATCGCTTCGAAATAGCTGTCCGGCAAAATCGTATAGCCGAAAATGCGGTGGTCGACAGTTTTATGGAGCGCGTCGACGATCGGCTGCGCAACCGGTAAATCCATGTCCGCAGTAAACAGCGGGATGGTGTCTTCATCGAACCGGTCGGTAATGCCGAATTGTTTGATCAATTCCGCTCCGTCCCATTTTAATGAATAGGTACCTCGGCGTTCGACCGCTTCATCGAAATTGTAATGCATGCGAAAACTTCCTTTCTCGAGTGGATTCAACACACTTAGTGTAACGCTCCCGCAAAGAAAGTTGGTGGATTTTGCTTAAGGTTCGCGATTGAATTTCTCAAGCAAATTGCCGCGCAGCATGTCATCGGATATTTCCAATTCCTTCGCGCCGTTTACGCGCGGTTCTTCGCACGCTTCGACGCCCATCAATTCGCCCGTCATGCGCCAATAGCAGCTGCCGTTTTCATCGATGCCATCGGAAGAAGCGATATACGTCAGTTCGTTCGTGATGAATGACCCGTCGCGGAAGGTTGCCTGGCTTTCATCTGTATCCCACATATCACGTCCGATAAAATGATGCGCCGATGGATCGCCCCCGAGAATATCGAGCAAAGTCGGGGCCAAGTCGAGCTGGCTAGCCACTTGGCTGAATTGATTCGGCTCAACGCCAGGAATATTCAAGATAAGCGGAACGTTTTTATTGGTCTCGAAATAATCAAATGGATCTTGCGCACCGGTGAAGCGGATAAATGCTTCGGTATCGGAGGTCATGCCTGTGCTATGGTCGCCGTAAATGGCCAGCATCGTATTGTCGAGCATGCCTTTTTGTTCAAGAGCATCGACAAACTTGCCGATTGCCCCATCGACATAGTGAATCGACTGCAAGTAATTGCGAAAATGACGGTCGTGATAGCCGTTATAGCCGTCTGTGTCGAGCGCTTGCAACCGCTCCGGCATCTCGAACGGGTGATGGCTCGTCAACGTGACGATGTGCGAATAAAACGGCTGTTCCATCGTTTCCATTTCAGCTAAAGACTGCTCGAGCAAGGCTTCATCGTTGATTGCCCAGCCGATCACTTCCGCTTCGTCGAAGTCGCCTTCACTGTAGAAGCGGTCGATGCCAAGCTGCGGATAAATGATGTAGCGGTTCCAGAAGCTCGGCTTGTAAGGATGAAACACATTCGTCTGATAGCCTTTTTCTTGCAAGATCGCCGGCAATGCGTCATAGCTGTTTTCTGCATACAGCATGTATGCAGAGCCTTCCGCTGTCGGGTACAAGGACGTATTCAACAAAAATTCGGCATCCGAAGTCCGGCCGAGCGCCGTCTGTTCGTAGAAGTTCGGGAAGTACAAACCTTCTCGGATCAAACGGTTCAAGTTCGGCGTGATTTCCTGGCCGTTCACTTCGGCATTGATGACAAACTGCTGCAGCGCCTCGACTTGCAAGACGATGATATTGTCACCAGTTGCCGCGCCGCTATAAGGGCCCGGCGCGCGGTCGGCGTTGCGCTCGGCAAACCAGTCTTCAGCCGCTGATATTTCATCTGCGCTATACACTTTGCGGTTGATGAGGTTATCCTCCACATAGCGCGTAATATTGGCGCTATGGAAGCCAAGCAAGCCGGTAAAATTATAGACACGCATATTGGAAATCAATTTATTGAACTGCCATTCGCCGCCGTTTTCCATTGATTTATTGAACGGCACAGCAGTCATCTGCCAGCCGATCACCAACACCAACAGCGCGGTACCGACTTTCGCCCATGGGGATGTCTTGTTGATGACGACTTTCTTGCGCGCCATGACGATAAGCAAGACCGCCATCAGCAGCACATCGACCACAAGCAGCGCATCGCTCAAACGGAACAATGCGAGAATGCTGTCCCCAACGTCCCCCACTTGGCCCATTTGCATGAGCACCGTCACCGAAATGATGTCTTCGAAATAACGGAAATACACGGAATCCGCTAAAATGATGAAACTGAGCACGATATTGGTGATCGCCATCCACAACAAGCGCTTGCGGCCGCTCAGCAGCAATAGCCAAAACGTGCACAACAACACCGTGCCGATGCTGATCATCAGCACCCCGTCAAAAATCTGCTCACTTTCTGCACCGAATAGCCAGGCGGTAAATTCCTTAGCGTATGCAACCGGTCCCAACGTCGTAAAGAGATTCCCGCTCACTTCCGAGAAATAATACACTTTCCCAAGCAATAACAACACAAACAAGGCATAATCCCATTGGCCGATGATAAACTTTCCGGCCGATTTTAGTTTCCCCACATTAAAACGCCCTTTTCTGCTTTTTTACATAATATTACCATAATCAAAAAAGAATGGTTTATTTAGTAAGAAATAAGCTGAAACTATTTTATCAGACGACTCTCCTCTACCGTATTCCCTAGTTTCCGTTGCATAAAATCACCAAGAACAGGGTAAACATCCCTAACACAACTTCTTATTGGAGGAGGAATATCGTGAAGCACCTCATCGCGCTTGCCATCAAGTTCGCCATGATCACCATCGTCCTGCTCGTCGTTCTGACCTGGGCATTCGACGTCAGCTTGCTGCATACGTTGCTCATCAGCCTAGCGCTCACTGCGCTGTCGTATGCGACCGGCGACATGCTCATCTTCCTGAACGCTGGGAAACCTGAAAACCAATACGGCCGCAATACGATCGCTACCGTCAGCGATTTGTTTATGGCCGTCGCCATAATCTGGCTCGTCGGCTGGTTGCTCACCGGAGAACTGGCCGCTATGGCCGTGCCGGCGCTCATCTGCGCAGTTGTCCTGTCCGCCGGCGAATGGTTTTTCCATCAATACGTCGATCATACTGTCGTTCCTTGGTATAACGACTATAAATCGGCGAAGAACTGACAAAAAGCTAACCCGCCATTTGGGTTAGCTTTTTTGCATGTCAACTACAAGCTTGAAACAGCATATAGAACGGCGAAGAGATCCGCTCGCCTATACGCGTTGTTCAGAATGCCATCGCTAACTTCTTTCTATAAAAAAACCGAAACGGCCTCAAGGACCGCTTCAGCATAATGTGTCACCGATTCATTTGGTATTCGTGCCCAACCTCGGATTCATCTTCACTTTTGGCCACCGTTACTTGATTGCGCCCGGATCTTTTCGATTGATACAGTGCTTGGTCCGCACGTTCGATCAGCTCATCAATCGGTTTGACCGGCTCAGAAATGCCGACACCGAGTGACACTGTTAAGCGCCCAGTAGGTTGGCTCTCGGCTCCGTAAAAATCATGACTTTCGATGCGTTCGCGTAATGCGTCCGCCAATACGAATGCTTCTGCCTCATCTTCGACACCGGTAAAGCACAGGATGAACTCCTCGCCGCCGTAACGAGCGACGATATCATCCGGGCGCGCCGCTTCCTTCATCAAGCGCCCGATTGTTCTGAGCACTTCGTCTCCTGCAGGATGGCCATGCGTATCGTTATAGTTTTTGAACGAATCGACGTCCATCATGACAATCGCCAGTGGCACTCCTCGGTATTTCAAATCGCGCACCCGTTCATGGAAAAATCGCAAATTCGGCAATCCGGTCAGCGTGTCATGCATCGACTGATGTTCCAGCGTTTTCCAGCGTAAAATATTCCGGTGTGCATCGTTGACAATCCAGCCGAGCGCCAGTACGCCGATGGCCGCCATCAATGCCATGATCGCTGCAAGACCGGGCGTCGCAGGCGTTGTGATGACCATGCTGATTGATTTAATCAATTCGAAGACCAGCAACCCCGCCATCAAGCGAGGAATATCGACCAATGCAAAAGGCGTCCGCAGCCTTTTGCGGTTGTGAAACAGCGCACCGATAAAGACCGGCAGCAAAATCGCCTGTCCCACTCCGAGCCACACTGTCGGCCCACCCATGTAAATGCGGTAGGCAAGCGGAACAATCATCGCGATGATTCCGGGTATCCAGCCGCCGATAAAGCCGATGAAATAAAGCGGCACTTCGCGTAAATCGAGGCGCATCCCTTCATAAAAAAACGGATTGTACATAATGGCGAACGCCAATAAACCGATCAAAATGCCATTCAACATCGGCCCTTTGTTCGATTCTGCCAGCTTCGGCATCCAATATTCGCGCGCTTTCAGACCGAGATACATCATCGCGATGATCAGCGCCATATTTTCGAGGAAATAAAAAAAGATTTCTTCCATATAAACACCCCGCTCTACTCGTTGTCCTAAGTTTAGCAGGAAATGGCATTGGGCACATAATTTTTGGAAGAAAATAAGTTAAAAACATATTCTTCCATTTATTATTTGCCGCAAAAAAACCGCAAATTTCCTGAATAGATCAGAAAACGCTGCGGCACCAGGCTTATATATCCAATAACAGCTTCGACAAACGATGCGATTGCTCATCGAGTTGCTCGTGCTTTGCGACGAGATCCCCGATTTTCCCTTTCATCGCATCGATGTCCTTATCTTCTTCAAACTGCTCGGTGATGTCGACTTGCTCTTGCAATACTTGGATCGTCTGCTTGAGATTTTCACGGTATTCACTGCTGATGGCGAACTTTTCTTCTTTATCCTTCAATTTGTTTTTCAAAATGATCCACCTCCTGCTCCTCCTATTCCCGTTCTGCGGTTCCAAAAACCACCCTCGCGGCAAGCAAAAAGGCCAGTCACTGATGTGCACTGGCCTTTTTCTGCTGTTTCCACTCCATTCGCGAAACGATCCCGTAGACGAAGAGCCCCGTTGCCGCTCCTGCGCTATCGATCAAGACATCGCGCAATTCACCGCTGCGCCCGGGAATAAACAATTGATGCACTTCATCCGTCACAGCATACAAACTACTGCCGACAAATGCCCAGATGATGGCACGTGCGAGTCCCACACCGCTTTTTCGCAAAGCACGGACGAGCAAAATCGACAGAACGAAATACGCCAAGAAATGTGCATTTTTCCGCAACAAAGTATGAATCGTTTCAAACTCCACCGGGACAATCGGTGCCACCACATCAAATAAATGCCGCGCCAAACTGGAGCTGATGCCGCTCGAGACGCCCGCCGGCTGATGGGACAAATAAAAGATCAACGCCATCCATACGATTGGCCATAACCAGGCCCAGCTTAATTTTTTCATGTACAAAATCCTTTTCAAGCAGTCATCTCTCTATTATAGCGCACAGCGCTTAATCGACAAGCGCCTCGAGTGTACGCACAACTTGGGCATCCATCAGACCAAGCGAGTCGACAATCAGAAATGATTCATACTCTGCAAGCTGTTCGACCAGCTTGTCCGTCATGCCACTGTCTTCAACCAAATACAATGTGCCGTTGCGCTTGGCGGCTGCAGTTGCTGCTAATAAAGCATCCGTAAAGCTCGACGCAGGGGCGATCACCGCCAATGTCTGCGGCTGCTCGGCGTCGGCACGCGACTTCAAGCTTAAATCATCACCAGCCAACACGATATCGCTGCGCCCTGACATCGCACGACTCGTTTCACTAGGCATCTTGCTGTCTTTAGCCAATAAGATCGGATAACCGTGCCGAGCGGCAAAAACCGATGCTTGGGAAACATCTTTAAACGCCAATCCGTCCGCGATGATCGCCCCGTCAGCATCCATCTGCTCGGCAACAAGAGCCGCCGTCGCGTAGCGGTTTTCCCCTCCGATGCGTTCACTCGACACCCCGATTGCCTCAAGTTCCTCCAGCTGCTCATCCGAAATAGCTGATTTGCTGCCAAGAACGATAGCGTTTGTTGCACCGAGCCGCTCGATTTCCGCTTTCATCTGGTCATTCAAACCGTCTTGCCTAGTAAACAGCAACGGACCGCCTTCTTGATAGGCTAGGGGTACGCCAGACAAGGCATCAGCAAAAGATTCACCGGTGGCCAGCACAATCGTGTCAGCTGAATCCCAGACAGCCGCCGATAACAACACTGCCGTTTCATAAGGGTCGGCACTGCTGATTTTCTCGACTGCCGCCGCTTTCGGTTCGGGCTCATCCATTACCGACGCGATGCCGCTACCGCCATAGACATATAAGGCCCCATTCGACAACAGCAAGTCCTCGCTGCCGTCCGGTACGGTTTCGGCCTTGATTGGATTGCCTTTCGGATCGTAAAACTTCAATTTTTCACCGCCGAGCACTGCCGCAGCGCCTGACGGATAGAGTGCGGCCGCTTCGACCGCATGCTCCAGCACTTTCTGGAATCCGCCGTCTTTGGAAACGACGTCAATCGCCCCGAGCTGATACGGATTGCCGAGTGCACTCGTCCCTTTTTCACCGAGCACCAATAATTGATGATTCCATTGATTCTCAAGCCCGAGTTCAGTTTGTGTGAAAACAGGGCGGTAGCGGTGTTCCATTGCCTTAAAAGCAGCCGAGCGGACCGGTTTGCGCATACGCTCCTCACCTTGTGCGTCGAAAAATACCCATTCACCGCTAGCTACCATTTCGGCGATCACTCCCTCGCTATCGACACCGGACAACACCATTTCTTCTGCGGCCAGCAACGCCGTTTCGTAAAGCACTTTTTCCTGCTTGAGCGAACGCGCGACCAAGACCAGTGTGTCCATGTCTTCTGTCGGCGCTTTTACATAATAAATGATGCCATCTTGTCCCAGCACATAAGGTGCTAATACATCCTTCGAGCGCCATACCTGGCCTCCACTCAGTAGACGCCCCTGAAGAACTGTACCATCGAAATACACCAAATATTCGCTTGAAATATTCGCTTGGCGGATAGTGCCCCCCGAAACGTCTGCCACTAGCGTTCCATTGAGTTGATAGACCCTTAGGCGTGAACCGAGATTGCCGGTGATGAGCAAGTGGCCCGATTCGATTTCGATACTGGCACCTGAACCGCTCATGCGGAATTCATCGGCAAGTGAAAACGTGACGGTTTCTTCTCCGTCTTCGAGAGAATGCACCGCCACTGTATTTTCAGAAACGACCGCAAACGCCCCGTCGCCAATCGCATAATGTGCACCGTTGAGCGGTTTGCGCCAAAGTTCCCCGCCTTGTAAGTTATAGCCGACGACCGCTTGCGCTTCCGAACGCTTTACCAGCACCGCTACTAGTTGTTTGTCATGTACGGCCAAATCGCTCGCCACTACGCCATCCGGCAGCCCGACAAGCTCTTGGTATTGCGCATAAGCTGATGCTGCATTAAGTGAAAGCATCCCGGCGCCGCTCGCCGCGATGAGCAGCGCAAGCTTCACTTCATTCTTTATTCGTTTCATGTCACTCCCCCTATCTTCTCGCTTTATAGCCATAGCTTAATTTAATAAGGTTAAAGCAAGGTTAAGAAAGGCGCTTACACGTGCTGTTTCGGTTAAGAGGATTGATTTGTTGGCGTTTATAAGCATAACTTAAGGGTGTGACATCGGATTCGCTTTACTTTTATTATCAATTTAACCGCAACCAGGTTTTGGGCATGCTTTGTGCTCGGCTGTGGGGTAACTAGCAAGCTTCTCTGCATAGATTGTGATTGCTTCTTATAAAGAATAGCTAAAAAAGTGAACCTTTCATCGCAGTTGTCCGTAAACTATAGTGGAGGTGACGAAACATATGATTTTCCGTTCAAAAATGGATGCTCCTTTTATCGGTTCTATCTCGGCGGCGATCCTGTTAATTGCAGCGGCTACTATTGTCCCGCTATTTCTTGAAGATGTTCAGTTTTCTGAAATGCTGATCTTAATGGCCATTTTCTTTGTAACTACAGGTTTTATCCTTTGGACTATTTTCGATATACAATACATTTTTCACAAGGATCATCTATTCGTTAAAGGCGGCCCTTTTAGAAGCCGCATTCCTTACAACGACATCTTGAAAGTTTCCCCGACACGCAACATTTTCACCGGCTACCGCTTGTTGTCGGCGCGCGATGCACTGGAACTCACCAATAATAAGACAATGTTCAGCACGATAAAAATCTCACCGACAGACCAGGATGCATTTATAGCAGAACTGAAGGAGCGGTGCCCGGAGTTGTTGATCGATGAAAAACTTCAGTGATTGTAGTCAATAGAATTTTTTAAAATTCATTCATTATTACTGAAAATAAGCTATTCTTTAAAATAAAAGAGGGTTCGTTCTCAATGAAGACATATCAAGAAGGAGAAAACCGATGCCACATTGCCAAAATTGCGGAATCAAATGGACATGGAGCGATGTGATCAAAGGTGCGCTCAAAGGAAAGATGCCTTGCCTGAACTGCCAGAAAGACCAATATGTATTGAGCGTATCGAATTACCTGTCGGCTTTTCTTGCTGCTTTTCCGCTGGTGCTGCTGTACTCCTACCTCACGACCGATTTCGGTTTCAGCTGGCCGCTGGCGATTGGGGCGTTCATCGTCTTCATGGCTTTCGGGACATTGGCCTTTTTTCTACAAGCTATCGAACACCAAAAAACGCAATTAAGAGTCGTTATCTGAATTCGAAAATCAATTGAATCTAACTTAAGATTTAGCCACTAACCAAAGCTGTTCAAACGCCATGCTAGAAGAAGTTCCTGCAGCATTTTTATCTGTGCAGAAGGAATTTTGTGTTTTTTTTCCATATTTTTGGGTTTCCCGAAAAATGTAGGGTATATGATTATTAACCTGCTACTGTTGTTGAACGAGAAAGGAGATCGATCATGAACACCTTGCCGATCTGCCAAAACTGTGGTGCTGAATGGAGCTGGGCCGAAACTCTGAAAATCGGCTTTAAAGGAAGCAAACGATGCGACACATGTGGATCAAGGCAATACATCACTCCGAACTTCAGCCCGAAAATCTACGTATTGCTGTTTCTCCCGTTGCTGACCTTGATTATTTTTAATAGCTTCCTCGAGTTCCCGATGCCGATTTTCATCACGCTTTCCGTGTTGCACATTCTCAGCATGCTCAGCATCTTGCCTTATACCATCAAGCTTTCCAACGAACAAAAACCGCTCTGGTAAGAAAACTGGAGTGATTCAGGAAGGAGTTCTTTCATGGCACATTGCCAAAACTGCGACTTTAAATGGAGCTGGGGCGACATGATGCAGCTCAGCTTTAAAGGAAAGAAGGAATGTCCGAATTGCCATAAAAACCAATACGTTTCCGGCAAATCAGGCTTCCTGACTACGATGTTATTTACGATGCCTTTTGTTTTCTTAACATCTTATTTACGTACCTATCAAGATGCAGGGTGGCTGACTATCGTTTTAGTGTTCCTCATCTACATGCCGCTCATTTCGCTGCTTATGCCCTTCTTCTATAGACTATCGAGCACGCAAAAACGCTTTGGAAAAACGGTCGAATAGCAAAAAACGCAGCCATTGAGCTGCGCTTTTTTGTATCCATGGCTTCAATCATCCCTTTTAGGTTTGAAAAGGTAAATTGCATATATGTTCTAGAGATATACTCTTCAAATAATCGCAGCCATACTTTGGTATGCCTCTCACAATGAACAAAGAAGAACACTTACCTCATTGCTCCGGCTAGCCCGTATGCGCTCGGCTCCTTAAAGACTTCATTAGTTAGTTATTTAGTTAGATGGATGGATGGAACGAAACGGATCCAATTCTATACTCATATGTCTGACTAAAACCTACTAATATGAACATTACTTCTTGTTAAGAGCGCTATATTTTTGACGTTTAGGTGTATAAAAAGTGAAGATCGTTTTACTAATTATAATTTAGAGATGGAGCGCATGGCGGTGACGCCTGGGGGGCGCGTGGGACTGGCGAGACCAAAGTGGCGAAGCCACAAGGGCTCGACGCCCACCCCCCGGCAAGCTTCCGCCAGGAGCGCAATCTCAACCCTTTCCAATTTCTACATATTAAAAAAAAGCCCCAAAAAAGCGGCTCTTACTCTACATCGCCTTCCCACGTCGACATGCCTTCCGACACATTTACAACCTTATACCCCGCCTCATGTAAAATCGCACTCGCTTCTTGGGAACGGTTGCCCGTCTGGCAGATCACCACATACTGCTCATCTGTCGACAGCCCCGGAAATTGCGCTTCCCGTAGCCCGCTCAGCGGCACGTTTTCCGCTCCGACAATATGCGCCTGCTCATATTCAAGCGGCTCCCGTACATCGATCACTTGATAACCCTCTTGCTGTTTTGCTTCGATCTCTTCAATCGCAATCGTCTCATATTCCTGCTTGCCGCATGCCGCAAGCAGGAATATGAGCGTCATGAGCCCTATCCATTTTTTCATCTCCGCGCCTCCCCTTCAAAATACTATTACCTGAATTGTAAGCAATGCCTTTAATATATACGATCGATTTTCTCATATAAAAAAACGCTTGAACACGAAGTTCAAGCGTTAACAGTTGTTGTTTCTAGTTGTAGGTAGTGGACGATAAACGTTTCGGCATCTTCGATCGATTGGTGCAGCCAAGTTTCAGCCCTGTCCAAATCACGGATGACAAACGCCCCGGTGCTCGGTTCGCATGTCACAGTCAAACTTTTTCCCTCTGGGGAATTAAAAGTTTGGGTGATGCGCACACCGCGGTATTCTTGTAGCGTTGATAAAAAGGTGCGGATACTTTCAAGCTTCATACGGAACACCCCTTTTTGGTAATCTCCGTGGCTTTGCAATAATCCAATCTTTCTATTGCCCTCTCACAATATCACATAAAAAACACCGGCGCGAGTGCCAATTCTCCCTATTTCGCCCTAGAAAGCTCAACAAAAATATCATCGAATAGGCTGTCTTCCCTTGCCATTTCCCAAATTGCGGTACTTTCCTCCTCAGCAAGCAACTGCTGCAAAATCCCCTTTGCGACTTTCGGATTGTTTCGGGCCATTTCAGCGCGCGCCAATTCATAACGCGCTGGCACAAACTCCGGCAGTTCCGCGAGCAAGGGATCAACTAACTCTTTCGCCCGCTGGCCTTGTCCTTGTGTGGAATAAGTCGCTGCACGGATCAGAATGAGCCATTCAGCCGCCAAGAGCTCCTCAGGTAATGACTGTTCGAACACCCCCAATGCCTGCTCATCCACTTGACTGAGCAAATCCCATTTGCGCGTGTAGAGATCCGGAGTGAATGGCTCTAGCGCTATCGCTTCATCTAATTTAACGATCGCCTGCTTAGGCTCGTCTGTCGCCGCCAAGGCTTCGCTCCACCACGTAAGCATTTCGGCATCGAAGGCCTGGTCGTAGGATTCAAGCTGTGCGAGTACCGCTTTATAGTCTTTCGGTTTGGCCGTTTCATGGGCTTGCTGCAAATTGGCGAAAATGAACAAACGCTTCGCATTGCCCGGAATGCCTGCATACGGTCTGAGTTCTGACGCCGCCTCACCTGCCATGCCACCAGTCAAGTAAAATTGCGCGAGTACTAACACCGGCTCTTCGCTGTCCGGCAATAATTTCACCGCCGATTCGCACAATGTGATCACCGCTTTAGGAAATAGCACCTTTTTGCTTTGAAGTCGCAGCTTGCCGAAAAACCCATGCGTTTCATCCGCATCCAGCGTCTCGACCCGCGCGATGAGCGCTTCTGCCGCGTGTACATAGGCCTTGCCCAGCGCCTCACCCGACAAGACTTTGCTCATGCGTTTATGAATGCGCGGCATTTTGCTGAGCGCTTCTAGCGTCGCGATGTATTCACTGTACAACTCGGCTTCTTCCGGCACTTCGCTGATCAATTGTTCGAGCAATAAGAGCGCGCGTTTCGTTTGGCCGACGCGGTTTAAAAACTGGACATATTGAAAGCGCGAGGGAAACGCCGACGGCTCTTCATTGGCGCGCAAGAACCATTGTTCCGCTTCCTGAAAGTTTCCTGCCGCTTCCTGGACATGGGCGCGAGCGGCATACAGCCACTCTGCCGGCACTTGGTCTTCGATGCGGTCAATGGTGCGCTCAAGTTTTTGGATATCGTCTTCTGTGTCGACAAAATCGACCAGTTCCGGCAAGACCGTGGACAAAGGTTCGACCGACAAATAATCAAGTGTCGCCGTAAAGGCCTTGCCGTGCATTTCCAGTTCGCGGTAACAGCGCACCAACCCGCCGAGCGCCGGTGCATTGCCGGCTTCTTGCTCGGTTGCCTGTTGATACAATCGGATCGCATGCGGATAGTCTTCTATCGACTCCTGCAGCAGCCCGCGCTTGACGAGTGCCTCAGGGAAATTGCCGGCACGCTCGTATAATTGCTTTGCAAAACGCCCATTGCCCGCAAGTTCGTGAAGGTCCGCTTCCAAACATAATAGCAGCGGGTCCTCCAAATGGCGCAAGCGTTTGAGACCGCTGATGACGCGGTGTCTCACCGTTGGCTCCTCACCGAATTCTGCGTAGCGCTGTGCCAGCAAATGAAGATCTTCTGTCGAGGCCTCCGCCAAACCGTCTTCGATCAACTCCAAGGCGTACACTTTCCCACTAGCATCCGTCACTTGGTCCCATATAATGTCCGCAGCGCGCAAGCGGAATGCAGCGTCGGCTTTTGGCAAACAGTCGTTCAATAATGCTAAAGCTTCCTCGTTGCGTTGTTGGCCGAACAAGGCGTGCGCAATATGAACCGGCGCAAACAAATCTTCGGGATCGAGTTCGAGTGCGCGCCGGTACGACGTTTCCGCTTGTACGTAGCGCTTCTGTTCGATGGCAATATGGCCCAAGTATAAATGCAAAATGTCTTGCTGGTCGTCTTGAGTGAGCCCTTCTTCAATCACCGCTTGTGCCTCTTTCCAGCGCTCGTCTTCCATGAACAACTCCGCCATCCGCAAATACGGAAACGGCAAAGCCGGATCGAGCGCAAGCGACCGTCGGTAGGTTTTCAAAGCATCCTCTTTTTTCTCGAGCGCTTGTTCGCAACGCCCCATTTCATATATGAAATAACCGTCATCCGGATATTTGTCGGACAGCCCTTTAAAACGGCGGTATGCTTGTTCATAAGCGCCGTACTCGTACTGGATAAGCCCGTGCGTAATTTGCGCAAAGATATCTTCTTCCAGTTGCTGGATAGCGATTGTCGACCATTTGTATGCCTGGAAAATGCGCCCGCTCTCCAAATAGCAACGCGCCAAATGGCTATAGGCGAGCGGCTGGTAATGATCGAGTTCGATCGATCGTTTCAACAGCGGAATGGCCCGCTCTGAATGGCCTTGGCTCATGGAAATCGCCGCCTGTAAAAACAAGGCGTACGGGCTTCTCGACTGCGGGACCGACTGCAACGCTTCAAGCGCTTTGTCGCTTTGTTCTTTTTGGTAATACAAATGCGCCGCCAGCAGCGCCAGTTCCGCATCATCTGTGCCGAGTTCATCGGTCAGCCGTTTGAGCCAGTTTTCATACAGCTCGTCGCTGCCGTTCAGTGCCAAGGTCAATCCGACGACCGCTGCATAGCGCTCGTCTTGGTGCTGCGTCAAAAATTCCGTGAATTGCTGTTCTTCGAGCGGTTCTTTATCCAGCAAATCATATAGTTCGCTGAAAAACTGGTGGTCGTCGTCATCCAATTGCGCGAGCATTTCTTGCCGTGCCGTGTCCACAAACACCATGCTTAGTGAATCCGACAAGCGGAACATATTCGGCACTTCGTCATAAGCGACCAAAAACGGTCCGAGGTCGTTCGGATCCTGGATCGCGAGTGCCTGCAGCCGGTCGTCATAGCCGACGACTACCTGGACATGTGCGCTGTTTTCGATGAGCATGCTAAGGAGCACCGGCACGCCGGCGTCAATGAATTGTTTGTACAAATCGACCGTGCCTTTGAAATAACGCGCCTCGAAGCCTTGTGTTTCCATATAGTTCATCGTCGTCCGCAGCTTCGATCCCGTTACGTCAAACACATGCTCCGCAATGCTGTCTTGTGTCTCGTGTTTGCCGAATGCCTGGAGCATCAACGACAAGGAAGCCGGCACGCAGTAATTGAGCTTTTGCACTTCGGGTGTCAGCGCGAGTTTTTGATGCTTGCCATTTGGATCGATTTTCGCTTTCGTATACAAGCTGTCTTTCAGCTCGCCCGGATGCGCCGCAATCCATGCTTCTAGCTCTTCGAATCGACCAAGTTCATACAAGCAATGCGCCGCCAGATGGATGAAATGTCGGCGCCGTGCGTGATACGGATTTCTCGCGAGCACTTTGTCCATCTCCGCCAGGCATTCCTCGTAGCGCCCGAGCTGATGAAACCTCGCGACCCGCTCTGTATCGAACGCATGGACATCCGGGAATTTCGCCCGGCCCACTTCGAGCAACTCCAATGCGCGTTCCGGTGCACCGCGCATCGACAACAGGTCTGCGTATAATAAATGGATGACCGGACTCCATTTGCGGTCGTTTTTCTTGAGTTCTTTTTGGAGCACTTCTTCAGCACCGTCCCAGTTGCCGCTGTAGATGTGAAAAAACGCTTCCTGGTCGGGCCGTGTGCCGCCGAGTTCTTTGATGCGAGCAAGCTGTTCGGCTGCTTCCGGGATACGGTTCAGCTGGCAATAGACTTTCAATAATAAATGATGCGCATGAAGCAGCTCTTCTGTCGTGTAGCTATGCGCGTGGATGCCTTGCAAACGCGCCAGCATTTTTTCTTCCGCTTCCAAGCTGCGCCCAGTTTCGGAAAGTCTCGCACAATGCCACGCATACGAACTGAGCGTGCCGAAGCGCTTATAGCTAGTCGTGGCGAGCAAATTACTGCAGCCGTATAGATCCGCCTCGTCCGACAAGCGGATCAAACGATAAAACTCCTCTTCGTCCGGAATATTCGCCAACAGCTGTTTCAGCGCCCGCAGCGATTTTCTCTCCCATAACTCCCCAATCATACGGACCAAATCATCCGCCGTTTCAATGTGCACAGTCGCCATCATGTCTCTATCCCCTTTTGTGTGTTGCTTTTTGAAGTACGGTGCATCATCAAGTAGTGCTCAGAATAACTTTAATGGAATGTTGCTCCGCAGTCTTACAAATCTCTTTCTCTATCCGCTTTAACACATTTAGCAGTTGATTAATTATATATTGGAAAATTATAGGTCGCAATCACTATTTAAGAACAGATACTTTTTACTTAAGAAAAAAATCCGCCGAGGCAAATTGCCTTGGCGGATTTTGAAAAAAAGTGATTAAACCGTTAAACCGCGTGCTAGGCGGAAGTCGGTGATGCGATGGTCTTTGATGATGCCTTCTTCAATGACGACGGCATCTTGGACCATTTTCGATTGCTTGCCTTCCAAAAGATCGTCGAGCATGGGTGCGAAGCCTTTGCTGAGGACTTTGGTGATGGTTTGCGGGAACATGGCCGGCGTGTTGTCGACTGCGTAATGGATGACACCGTCTACTGTGTAGACCGGATTGTCGATTGTCGTCGGAACTGTCGTTTCGATCTCAAGTTCCGGGTCGCAGCTGACATCGATGATCATAGCGCCTTGTTTCATGCGCTTCAAATCTTCGCGGTAAATGATGCGGTCGGTGCGCGTCGTATCCCACATGACGGTATTGACGAGCACATCGTATTCAAACATTTTCTCTTTGAACAAGCTTTCCAAGCGTCTGCCGTAAACGTCGACATCCGCCCCCAAACCGTGGAGGATGCGCATCGCGCCTTTTGCAGTGTGGCCGTTGCCAAGAATCGCGACACGCGTCTCGTACGGCATTTTCCCGCAATGCTGATACGCCTGTAGAACAGCCGCTTCGCCCGCCACTTCACGGTTGCGATAGAAAATATAACGCCCGCCGTCGAACAACTCTTCCCACGCGATGACCGTATGCTTACCGGCCATTGCGCCGTCCGTAAACTGGATGTCCTGCACGGCATGCGCCCACCCAATCAGCAGTTTGCCATCTTCTAATTGGTCGAAATAATCGGCATAGCCCAACTTCACGTCAACAATCGCATCACACGCCAACACTTCTTCGCGCGTTGCGATATTGACGCCCAATACGCGGTAATCCTCGTCCGAAAGACCGAGCACCTCACCGTATCCTTGTTCAACATACAATTGCCCAAGATTTTTGACTTGTGCTAAATCTTCTGGCAAAATCGCCCGCCGCTTCTCGTTATTCTTGCGGCTTATGACAAATCCCATCGTTTTCAAAATCCATTCCCCCATTTTCTCTCGGCAATGCCGTTAAGCCAATCGTATCATGGAAACCCTTTCAGTGGCACATGCCGAATGCGCTAGTTAAGGCTTTTTTCGCACAAAGAAACGTTCCCACCTATAGAGATGGGAACGTTTTGTATTTACGGCTAACTGAATGGCTTGAAATCTTACCTTCAGAAGTTGCTATTTTAAAGCAAATTGTTCAGTGCATCCAATAATCCTTCAAGAGCACCAATCAATTCATCGAACAACCCATTTAGAAAACCAGTTCCATCAAGCAAACCAGCCACTGCACATAAAAGATTCCCTAACAGGTTACCTGCTCCCGGAACCGCTGTAATGTCCAAGACAATCTGTGACAAGTCAACTTGCAACCCTAATACGTCAAGGAAAATAGGTCCGAGATCCAAAAATAGAATCTGGCATCCTGGTGCTTGTTGTGCAGTTTGGAAAGCACTTGCCGCCACATTATTATCACTCGTTAAGTTTGTTGCCACATTTTCAAACGATTGATTGACGACAGTCACTCCTTTGCCATTTTCCGCTGGAGTTTTTCCTTTGAGCACTCCACTGACAAGTAATCCTTCTGCTTCGTCATAACTAAACTCCGTAATTGTTAACTTACCATCGAAATCTCTACCATCCTCGAGTTGGCCAGAAACAGGTATGTTTTTCAAAGCCTTCGATCCAGTCGATGCCGTTTGTGCTGCCATCGTACTGAACGGAAGTGCTACTAGAGACAAGATCATCAAAATGATGACCGCGAACGAAAGCTTTCGAGCATTCATTACATCCTCTCCTTTTCATTTTTTTATAGCCATTCACCCTTTTAAATAGCCTCTCTCAACCATCCGAAACCTAAATAATCAGTTTTTTCAGAATTTTGAACCTTTACTACCAATTACTCATTTAAATCATAAATATATTAAACTAGCATTTTGTTATTATTTGGTTGGTTCCCGTTATTTGTATATCAGTTATTATTATATTATTAAGATAAAATACAGATTTCTTTATGGGTTTCGTCAATCAGACACAATATTGAAACGAAGATCTGCCGCCCCCGCCATCTTCGGACAGTCACTTACTCTTTACGTTGATGCCCCCCCTCACGAAAAAACGAACGGCTCCTATTGCCAATATTGTCTGAAGTACCGACAAAAAGTAGAGGAAGATATGACAGAAGGAGAACTCGAACCACCGGAACTGTGGTGACCGCATGTGTCCCTGTGCACCACACAATTTAAAGAAGCATCCATCCGTGAAAACGGATGGATGCTTCTTTTTGTCTATCGAATTGTGTCATGCACCGGGGCAATCTCGTACCAAAATCCCGCTAAACCAGCATTTCGTGCCTTCGAATTGTGTGGTGCACAGGGACATAACCTACGAACTAACTACTCTTCATTCGGTTCAAGCAAAACTCCAGATCCAGTTGCAAATGGGCTTTCATCAGCCGCTCCGCTTTATCAGCATCGTGCTGCGCAATCGCTTCGTAAATTTCGTGATGTTCCTCGATCAACAGCGGACGCTTGTGATAGACCACCGTTTTGCGGAACAAATAAATAATCGATTGCATGCGATCAAAGATATCGATCATGACGGGATTATTAGTGGCGCCAATGATAATTTCGTGGAATTCCTTGTTGGCAGCCATCACTTCATCGATGGTGCCTGTGCGGCCAATTTCAACGCATTGTTTGAGTTTGGCGAGCGCCTCTTCTGTTATATAAGTGGCACAGTGACGCACTGCAAATCCTTCGAGTAGCATTCGCACCTGAAAAACATCGCGCAAATCCGAGTCGCTCGGATTGACGACACGTTTGTCTTTAATCAAGCCTTCCTGTTCGAGCTTACGGATGGAATCGCGGACAGGCGTCCGGCTGATGCCCATCTCTTCAGCGAGCCGCTCCTCGACCAGTTTCGTCCCGCGTTCGAGCTCTCCGCTCAAGATTTGGTCCCGTATATATTCATATGCTTGGCTATAAGCATGTTGTGTTATTTTTTTTGCCATTCGAATCGTCTCCCGAGTTAATTATTTCCCATTACAAAGTATAAGTTCTATAACGGTATTTTAACAGTACGTATATTTTTGTATACATTTCTTAAAAAAATGTATACAAAAATAAGAATTGTGTGTACTATTTGTTTTAATACTTATGAAAGCGCTCTATAAATAGCATCATAGAGATCGCCGAAAGGAGAACTAATCATGAATAACACTATTGGATTTATCGGTTTAGGCATTATGGGGAAACCGATGGCACTGAACTTATTGAAAGCCGGATACCGGGTTACGGTCAATGACATCAATACAAATAGCGTCGAAGCGCTTGTACAAGCAGGGGCTCAAGCAGGCACTCCTGCTGACATGGGGGCGCAATGCGATGTCATCATCACGATGCTGCCTGCTTCACAACATGTCAAACAAGTCGTTCTTGAAGATAACGGGATTTTGAAAACAGCTACACAAGGAACTGTCATCATCGATATGAGTTCGATTTCTCCTGTGGCTTCAGTGGAGATTGCAGAACAAGCTGCTAAATATGGCGTAGACATGCTCGATGCACCGGTCAGCGGCGGAGAGCCGAAAGCGATCGACGGCACATTGGCGATTATGGCGGGTGGAAAAGAAAGCGTTTTCGCATCCGTCAAGCCCGTTCTCGACGTGGTTGGATCAGACATTATCCTCGTCGGTGACAATGGTAGCGGCGTCACGGCCAAGCTGGCCAATCAAATCATCGTCAATTTGAACATTGCCGCAATGTCCGAAGCATTGGTCCTTGCCGCTAAAGCCGGCATCGATGTCGAAAAAATGTACCAAGCGATCCGCGGCGGCCTAGCAGGAAGCGCTGTACTGGACGCAAAAGTCCCGCTCATCCTCGAGCGCAATTTTGTTGCAGGCGGCCGCATTGACATCAACTTGAAAGATATGACCAACGTCATGGAAACCGCCCATGAAATCGGGGTTCCGCTTCCGCTCTCGAGCCAGCTATTGGAGATCTTCCACGCATTGAAAGTGGACGGCAAAGCCAGCGACGACCACGGCGGCATTGTCCAGTACTATGAGAAATTGGCGAATGTCGAAGTAAGGAAGGTGTGAGCAAATGGCACAATTTGAAACTTTACAGGCATCGAAAGTATTCGCCGCACTGCCAGCCGTTCCCGACGAACACACAGTAGACCAATTGCTCGCCAACGAACTAAAAAATTTCAATAAAAAAATCATCGTATTGGATGATGACCCGACCGGCGTACAGACCGTTCATGGCATTTCGGTCTACACCGATTGGTCGGCTGAAAACATCGAAGCTGGATTTGCTGAAGACAATTCGATGTTTTTTATCCTCACCAATTCAAGAGGCTTCACTGCTGAGGAAACGGAAAAAGCGCATAAAGAAATCGCAAGCGTCATCCGCGAAACAGCCGACAAGCACAATAAAGACTTCATCATCATCAGCCGTGGCGATTCCACATTGCGCGGCCATTACCCGCTCGAAACCGAAGTGTTGAAAAACACGGTCGAAGCCCAGTCGGATGTGTCGTTTGACGGCGAAGTCATTATGCCGTTCTTCCAAGAAGGCGGCCGCGTCACCATCAACAATGTCCATTACGTCCAGGACGAAGAGCTATTGATTCCAGCCGGTGAAACGGAATTCGCCAAAGACCGGACATTCGGCTATACATCCTCGCACCTCGGCGAATGGGCAGAAGAAAAATCAATGGGCGCATTTAAAGCAAGCGATGCCATCTATCTTTCATTAGAAGACATCCGCAGCCTGCGTATCGATCACCTCGTCGATCAGCTCATGTCCGCCGGTGATTTCAACAAAGTCATCGTCAATGCGACACAATATATCGATGCCAAAGTCGTCGTCATCGCATTGATCCGTGCCATGAACGCGGGCAAGCATTTCATGTTCCGCAGTGCAGCCGCTTTGACGAAAATCATCGGCGGAATCAGCAATCGTGGCCTTTTGACCAAACAAGAGCTGATTAAAGATGACAATGGCAATGGCGGGCTGATCATGATCGGCTCACACGTCAAGAAAACGACTGAACAATTTGAAGTGCTTAAAACGTCCAGCTTTATTGAATTTATCGAATTCGACGTCCACCTCGTTCTCCATCCTGAGAAATTTCAAGCCGAAATCGAGCGTGTCATTGAAACGACTGAACGGCTCATCCGACAAGGTCAAACCGTCGCCGTTTACACAAAGCGCGAACGTCTGGACTTGGGCGACAATCAACAGGAAAAAGAATTGAAACTATCGGTGAAAATTTCCGATGCCGTCACCAGCATCGTCAAGAAACTGAGTGTGCGACCGAGCTTTATCATTGCCAAAGGCGGCATCACTTCCAGCGATATCGGCACAAACGGCCTTTCCGTGAAACGCGCTACCGTAGCTGGACAAATCAAACCGGGCATTCCGGTGTGGCTGACAGGCAGTGAAAGCAAATACCCAGGGCTTGCTTACGTCATTTTCCCAGGCAATGTCGGTTCAAAAACAAGCTTGAAAGAAGTCGCCGAGTTGCTGCATTCATAAAATGAGCGTTCAGTGCTCATTGCATTCTATGTAAGCGAATACAATTCAAAAGAGGTGTGTGGGATGTTCATCAATACAAAGGAAATCTTGTCAGTTGCACAACAGGGCAACTACGCTGTACCTGCTTTTAACGTCTATAGTCTCGAAACTTTGCAAGCAGCGATTCACGTTGCGGAACAAGAAAAGCATCCCGTCATCATCGCTTTGGGTGAACGCTATTTTGACACGGTGGATGTAGAAGGCTTTGCTGCACTGGCCAAAACTTTGGCCGAAAAAGCAGCTGTCCCAGTCTCGCTCCATCTCGACCACGCCTACCAAAAAGAGTCGATTATTCGGGCAATCAATTGTGGCTTTTCCTCGGTCATGTACGACGGCTCGAAATATGAGCTGGCACAAAACATCGACTACACGAAAGACATTGTCGAACTGGCGCATCAGGCGGGCGTCAGCGTAGAAGCGGAAATCGGCTCGACAGCGCGCGGCGCCTTCTCCGATGAAGAAGAAGGCACCGGCTCCTTGACGGATCCACAGTCCGCCAAACGCTTTGTCGAAGAAACCCGCGTCGACTTTTTAGCTGCATCGATCGGTACAGTACACGGCATGTATACAGGAGAGCCGGATATCAAGCTCGAGCTATTGGACAAAATCCAACAAGCAGTTGGCATTCCGCTCGTCCTTCACGGCGGCTCCGGCACGCCCGACGAAACGATGCAGCAAGCAGTCGCTAGAGGCATCTGCAAGGTCAACGTCAATACCGAAGTATCCATGGCCGCCACTCTCTATCTCAAAGAATCTTTCGAAAAAGGCCAACACATGCATCTCTCCGATATAATGGCGGGCATGCAAACGGCAATAGAACCCGTCATGGCGAAATTTACACGCCTGTTGAAATGATCCCGTCGTCTGCCATAACGGCGCTCTAGTGGAACTAGCGAGCCAGTGGCCGCTCCAAAATCTTTTCTAGCTTGGATTTAACAACATAAAAAACTGTATGGATAAAGGAGATGTTTCCATGATTACTGGAAATTTATTAATTGTGATTTTCGTCCTGTCGCTCGCCGCTTTGTTTTTCGCTATTCTTAAACTCAAAGTTGAACCGTTTCTGGCCTTGGTGACGGTCGCTATCCTAACCGCCCTTGTGATCGGCATGCCACTTGCTGAAGTCGCGTCGACCGTCACCACAGGGTTCGGCAATACACTTGCCGGCGTCGGGATCTTGATCGGCCTTGGTGTTATTTTCGGGCAGTTCCTCGGAGCATCCGGTGCCGTTGAAAAAATCGCTCAAGCGGTGCTGAAAGTATTCGGTGTCAACAAGTCGCCGGCCGGCCTCGCATTGACCGGTACGGCAGTTTCCATCCCTGTATTCTTTGATGCTGCTTTTGTTATCTTAAGCGGATTGATTCGCACGCTTTCTAGCAAAACAGGCATCTCTGTCGTCAGCTTCGTGACAGCTCTTGGTGTCGGTTTGATTGTTTCGCATAATATGATCGCCCCAACACCCGGCCCGCTCGTCGTCGCAGAAAACACAGGAGCTGACCTCGGCCTCTTTATTTTGTACGGCATCCTTGTAGCAATTCCGGCGACATTGGTCGGCGGCTATTTATACGGCATGTTCATTGGCAAGCGTGTCAAACATTCCGGTGAAGTAGAAGAAGTGGTCGTGGATAAAGCAGATCTTCCAAAGAAAGAAATCAGCACCGGCTTAAGCTTCTTCATGCTGGCATTGCCGATTGTCTTGATTTTATCGAATACGGTTTCTCAACTATTGATTCCGGATAGCGGGCTATCGAGCGTCTTCGGCTTTATCGGTGAGAAGAACATCGCTCTATTGATCAGTGTGATCGTTGCCATTATCCTATTGCGCCCGTATATTGCAATTCCTAATAACCGTCTCTATTCTGACGCCATCAGCTCGGCCGGTATTATCATCCTCATCACCGGTGCCGGCGGTGCATTCGGTGCCGTCATCAACAGCAGCGGCATCGGCGACCATTTGATCACAACGATGCAAAACTGGAGCATCCCGGTGCTCTTGCTGGCGTTTATTTTCTCGCAAATCCTGCGCGCCTCTCTCGGTTCAGCAACAGTCGCCCTGGTCACCACTTCCAGCATACTCGGGCCTATGATTGCAGAACTTGGCGTATCGCCAATCCTGCTCGGCCTCGCGATTTGTGCCGGCGGAATCGGGCTGTCCCTTCCAAACGACTCTGGATTCTGGGTAGTCAACCGTTTCGGTAAACTAACCGTGCCACAAACGCTTCTCGCTTGGACAGGCGGCGGCTTTATCGCCGGCGTGACAGCTTTGATCACCGTATTGATCCTGAGCTTGTTCAGCGGCATACTGCCTGGTTTGTAAAAAAAAAGCTCACAAGAAAAGCCTACCCCAATTGCTTGCAAGCAATTAGGGTAGGCTTTTTCACTTTGAATTGTGTTATGCACAGGGACACCCCCACATCAAAATCTCGATATAACAGAATTCTACCCTCTCGAATTGTGTTATGCACAGGGACAACATCCACATACAGACAAAAAAAGCATAAAAATAAAAGTCTAATTTTTCCTTATTTATTTTCTCTACCAATTTCGTTACAATAGAGCCATTAGAGATGTAAAGAAAGGGATTTTTCCTTGAAGCTTAAAAAACGCTTTATTTGGTTACTGGCATTCGCAGCTCTCGGCCTTATCTTGATTGCATTTTTGCCATTTAATACAGATCCCACCATCGAAATCGTCTCGAACGGCACAACCGTCTCGGGTGATGCGACCGAACCAACACAACTCGAAGATATAACCGAGGACATCACCTCGTATACAATTGCGCACAATAGCACACAAGCACACCTAACTGCAACGACCCGAACATTCCCGAACGGCGACGAAATGATTTACATCGAAGCGCAGACAGATGGCTATTTCGAGCCGATCACAATGGCGCTGCCGCTTGCCGGCGAGGCAGCCATTCAATATACAGCCGACACCCCCGTTCCGGAGCTGTATCCGCACCGGAAAGCCCGCAAACTCGATGACCCCTTGTCGACGACTTTGCGCTATATCGAAAACGGCGACCGCTCTGCACTTTTCGGCACCGCCGTCTATTTCAACGATATCTCGCATACCTACGACAACGGCGAAACGAGCCGCGTCGTGGAGTTCCAGCGTGAGTCCCCTGCCGTCAGCTATGACCAAGGCTGGAAGCTCGAAATCGAGTTCAAGCCCGGTGAACAACAATTCTCCACGTGGCTTATGGTGTCAAAAGATTCTTTGATTGAAAATGAACAGCTATTCCACCATGTGCATGCCGTCGCTGCTGACGAAATGCGATGGGTCACACCGGACACTTTGTATTCACATGGCGTCAATTCCATTTTCCCGAAAACCGAAAACGCCTTTGTCCGCTCGCTCGTCCGTCAAAGCGGCCGTGCCAGTGCTGTCGCACTCGAACAGCAACCCGCACGCATCTGGGAAAACATCAATCGCCACCAGTTTGCCTCGCTCGAAGCCGCACGAAATGAAGATGGCTTATGGCATAGCGACTACACGAGCACATGGCTCGAACGCGCTTATGATTTCGGCCCTGAATACATCGACACGCGCCATAACGACAATATCTTCCGCAGCCAACTGAGCCGTGCCAAGCATTTCGGCTATAACGATTACGCCGAAGAGCGAGCGGTCTACGCCGACTTTCTCATCGAGATGGCCGATCAAGGCTACACCATTCCCGCAGGCAGCGGCTATTATTTGATCGATTACTTCAATATGGAACGAAAAACGCACGCTTCCCTGAACCATGCGCTCAGCTTGATGAACTACCAATACGACGCTTTCCGCCATTTAGGCGACGAAAAATATTTGGATAGCGCAGAAGCGCAGTTCACAGCATTGCTTCATACCGGCACCGGGTGGGTCAACGACGAAAACACCATCATCTATCAAATGCGCCCGGATGGCACGATGACCGGCCAGGACTATAATTTGGTCACGTATTACGACTTGCTCTACACGAAAAAGCTGCGCCAAGAACTCGAACTCGCCCCATCGGCCATACTCGAGCGCTTGATCGCCGTGAAAGAACAGAATTTGAATGCCAAAGACATTCCGGTCGAAGGCACGCTTGATAATGTGGAACAATTTGTCGGATTGATTGAATAGGAAAAGCGGACATCCAGTCGGTGGATGTCCGCTTTTTGATTTAACTTAAAGTTATGATTAGAATATTCCTTTGTATCGAAACACCTTCATAATGATATAACGTTTTCCAATAACATATACCGCTATGGAGCTATCACATAAACAATCTGTTTCACATCGAACTAGAACATCTTGATGGCAGTCTAACGCCCCATTATCTCTCCTCGTCCAAGTTCCGCTCCATATACCCCTTGCCCCAGTCATACATGGAGTCCAAGATCGGCATCAGGCTTTGGCCTTGCTCGGTGAGTGAATATTCCACTTTGGGCGGCACGACCGGATACACTTCGCGGTGGACGATCAGGTGGTCTTCGAGTTCGCGCAGCTGATTGACCAGCATGCGCTGGGTGATGCCCGGCATGAGTTTCTTCAACTCACCAAAGCGCTTTGTACCGGTTTTCCCTAAATGCCAGAGCACCAGCATCTTCCACTTGCCGCCGATGATGGAAAGGGTCAATTCTTTCTCACAATTGAATGTTTTCTCTCCCAAATTGGGCATTGCGGTCTCCACCATTCTTCGTTAATTTCCGTAAACATCTATCTTACATACGCAGCGAAGTCCGGCTTTCGCTGAAGCCGACGCTATTCGTTAACGTTCCGCATCCGCCAAAGCGCCACGCGGCTCCAAAATGAATTTATTGATGGCGTGAAGCACGCCTTCTTCATTGTTCGACAGACTCGTATAATCCGCCAGCTCTTTCAGTTCCGCAACGGCGTTGCCCATAGCGATGCCGAAGCCGGCCGATTTCACCAGTTCGGCGTCGTTGTGGTTGTCGCCGATGCCGATGATTTCTGAGCGGTCGATGCCGAGCTGTTGTGCCAAGTGAAGCAGGGCACTGCCTTTGTTGGCGTCCGGATGTGTCACTTCGAGGTAGCGCAGTTTAGATTTTTCGATGCACGCCTCGTCGCCAAGCAAAGTCTTCAATTCGTCCTGCAATAGATCGAGAGCTTCCGGCTCGTCGATAAATAGCAATTTCATAAAGCCGTCTTTGGCTAATTTGAGCAGATCCGATTCAACTTCAAAGCCCACTCCCACCTCTTTGGAATAGGCCTTGACCTTGTCGTTTTCCACGGCGCTGTAGAGCACATCGTCTTGATACACTTGGATGTGCATGTTTTTCTCAGCGGCGATGTGGATGCATTTTTGCGCGATTTCATACGGCACAACGCGCTGGCGAAGTGCTTCACCGCCATTGGCTGATTTGATCAGCGCCCCTTGATAAGTGATCATCGGTACGTCGAGACCTAAGTCGAGTGCAATGCGCTGGGCGGATGGGTACATTCTTCCTGTCGCAATCGTCACGACGACGCCGAGTTCCACCGATTTCCGGATAGCAGTCACGGTGTTTTCTGACACCGTCAATTCGTCCGTCAGCAGCGTTCCATCTAAATCGATCGCAATCATTTTGTACATAGATTTGCTCCTTCCAATAGCATGACTCTGGCGGGTGACGCATCGGTACCGACCAATTTCAGCGGCGCAGCGACCATAAAGTAATCGCCTTGCTCCACTTCTTTCAATCGCAAACCTTCTATTATGATGATTTCTTGCCCGAATAAGATTTTATGTGTCGGATGTCCTTCTTGGCTTCTTTCGATGCCGAGCGCATCGATGCCGATGCCGCGAACGCCCAGATCAGCGAGATACTGTGCACCGTCATGTGCCAAAAACACAAAGTCGAAATTGAAATGGTCTTCAAACGAGTTTTGCGTCTTAAACAAAACAAAATCTCCTTGTTCGAGGCCGAACCCTTCCAAGTCCGCTTTCGAAATGCCGTTCGTCACGTTCGTCAAATCCACCACTTTGCACTCGCCGACCAAGCTCTCTAGCGGAATCGATTCAAACGTGTCGCCGCCTTCTTTCATGTGCAGCGGTGCGTCGATATGGGTGCCGGTATGGACATCGAGCTCCATGCGCGTTTCGGTCACATAGCCATTGGTTTGCTGGTTCAGTTTCGGCTGTTTTTCGGGTTTGTCTTTGTATACGGCCATCCCTTCAAAGATAGCCCCTGTAATATCATGTATTTTCATTTGATTCATCCTTTCAATGCTAGTATCCATTCCATAACTTTCTCATGGCAGCAGCCCCATTGTCCAATGGAAAAGCCTATCCTGCCCGTTTTACTAAAAAATCAAGAGTGAACGACAACTTATACTTGATATCTAATGATTTGCAGACTTCTTGTAAGATATGGAGTAAAATCGCGGAGACTCCCGCGGGGCAGCGTAGCGACGAGACAGCCGAGACCCCGCAAGGAATGAATGAGTGAAGCTTAGCTGAACGCATTCATTTGCGACGCATTTACGAAGTAAATCTGGGAGCACAAGGGCTTCGCAGCGACTGAGGAGGCTTGGCGCTCGCCCGCAGGAAATGAATACGCGAGGCCTCGCTGAGCGCATTCATTTGCGATGCTCGAACGCAGGGAGAGTTGAGCAAAGATTTACTCGCAGCGATTTTGCGGAATATCCATTGCTGAATTTTGCTAGTTAAATCCAAAAACCATTAAAAAAAGCTTGAGTCCATTAAAATCCAGACCCAAGCTTTTTCGTCGTGCTATTCCAAATTGGCGTGCGTGCCGTACATGGTGTCGGATGTCAGTTGGTGCTTGTCCATATAGCTCAAGATCAGCGCGTCGTATAACACGAGCAGCGATTGTTCGAACAGCGAACCCATCGGTTGAATGGATTTGCCGCTTGCACCTTCCGCTTTGGCTTGCGCCGGGATGGTGATGTGGATATCGCCAAGCTTGCCGATGGACGATTCCGGATTGGTCGTCACGGCCGCGACCGTGGCGCCGATCGTTTTGGCTTTTTCTGTCATCGCGAGCAAGCTGCCGGTTTCCCCAGAGCCTGAGCCGACGATGAACAAATCACCCGCTTCCAGACTCGGAGTCACCGTTTCTCCGACGACATAGGCGTTCAAGCCCATGTGCATCATGCGCATGACGAACGCTTTCGCCATAAAGCCGGAGCGGCCGCCACCTGCGACAAAAATCTGGTTCGCCTGCCCCATCGCGGACACCAATTGATCGGCTGTTTCGTCGCTCACCTGGCCGAGCGTGTGCGACAGTTCCGCCAAAATATCCGTTGTAAAGCTGGAAGAGTTCATATTAGACTGTGACGCTTTCTTTAATCAGCGCTTGGATTTTCGCCGCTTCGGACTTTTTGTCGTCTTTGCCCGTGATGCCGCCGCCGACAATGATCAAGTCCGGCTGTGCTTGGATGACTTCCGGCAATGTTTCCAATTTGATGCCGCCGGCAATCGCCGTTTTCGCGTTTTTCACGACGCTCTTGATAGTGCGCAAGTCTGCGAATGAATCTTTGCCTTCTGCCTGCAAATCATAGCCTGTGTGGACGCAAATATAATCTGCACCAAGCAAGTCCAGCTCAGCGGCACGCGTTTCGATGTCTTTGACGGCAATCATGTCGACGAGGATTTTCTTGCCGAGTTTCTTCGCCTCTTCGACTGCGCCTTTAATGGAAGAATCTTCTGCTTGTGCCAAAATCGTGATGATGTCCGCTCCTGCAGCTGCAGCATTGCCGACTTCATAAGCGGCAGCGTCCATGATTTTCACGTCTGCCAATACTTCCAAGTGAGGGAACGCGGCTTTGATTTCGCGAACGGCGTTCAATCCTTCTTTGTTGATGACCGGCGTGCCGAGTTCGACGATGTCGATCGAGTCCTCGACTTGTTTAATCAATTCGATTGCTTGTGGAATGTCCACCAAATCTAATGCGAGTTGTAATTTCATATATGTGTATCTCCTCATGTACGTATTTTGATTCAACCCAAGTGTAAGTCCTGCCGTCTTTCCTGTGAAGTACGCACTTTAATATCACATACAGACAAAAAGTATACCGTCCCCACCGAACTAACAGCCGGAATGGGAATTGTCAGAGAAATATCGCACTAATCTTTTTATAAGCCATAGCAATTTTGATGTGATAAAGTGAAAAATGGAGAAAAAATACGAAGAAACGGCATGGCAGTCGTCTTGCCCACTGCGCGTTGGATATGCAGCGGTCCCGTCCATCGGTTTCCGCTCCGGCCACAGTATACTTTTCCACAGTAACTGTATTTTAAATGCGTACTTACGATAACCTTTGCAGTTCCTTATAATGAGAGCCGATGCGGTTATCATTCCATAGACATATCCGGATTTACACACTAGGAGGATTTTACAGATGAGCACACAGACTCTGATCGCAGATTCACCGACCCATGATGAGTCCATCCATTCGCAAGAGTTACAGCATATGCAAAAAATGAGCTTTGTGTTATTCGGCGCAACAGGCGATTTGGCACAACGCAAATTGTTTCCCGCTTTATATAATCTTTACCTCGATGGCAAACTGCCCGACACCATTTCCATACTCGGCCTAGGAAGAGCCGAACGGTCGGATAAGGAGTTTCAATCAAAAGTGGAGCAATCGCTCGGTCTTTATTCTAGAAGGCCCGTCCACGCCGCTTCGCTGCCAGCATTCTTGGAGAAATTTCGCTACTGCGCATTCGATGCGACAAACATGGACGCCTATGACCGATTGCACGAACTAATCGAAACACGTGAAGACGAACTCGGCATTCCGCAAAACCGGCTGTTCTATTTATCGGTCGCTCCCGGTTTGGTCGACCTCATCACATCCAATCTCCACGCCAGCGGCATCAGCCAGCAAGACGGCTGGAAGCGGCTCGTCGTCGAAAAACCGTTCGGCACCGATCTCGAAACAGCGCGCGCGTTGAACCATAAGCTGAGCACTGTGTTCGCTGAAGAGGAAATCTACCGGGTCGATCATTACCTCGGCAAGCCAATGGTCCAAAACTTAAAAACTTTGATCTGGGCCAATCCGCTGCTGGAATCGGTGCTCAACCACCAGCAAATTTCCAATGTTCAAATCACGGCCAGTGAAACGGTCGGCGTAGAAGACCGCGCGGAGTATTATGACAAAGCAGGCGCGATTCGCGATATGGTCCAAAACCATTTGCTCCAGCTCGTCATGATGACCGCCAGTTACCTGCCCGTCAACTTGAGAAAAACGACAGACCCTGTCCAAAAAACGGACATTATCGAATCGCTCGAACCGATCATGAAAGAACTGGCGCACCAGCATATCGTCCGCGGCCAGTATGAACCCGGCGAAATCGAAGGCACATCCGTTGTTGGCTATAAAGAAGAGGCCGGAGTCGATGACAGCTCGAAAAACGACACCTATTTCGCTGCCCGCATCTCGATCGATCATCCTTCTTGGCGCGGCATCCCCTTCTATATCCGCACCGGCAAACGCATGAACGAGAAATCGACGCAAATTGTCATCGAATTCGAAAGCCCTGCAGAAGATTCGCACGGTTTGCAAGGACTGTCCCCCAATTTACTGGTGCTGGAAATCAGCCCGAACGAAAGCATTTCGCTGCGCGTCAACTTGAAAGACCCGGCAAGTGACCGCTTCAAGCCGGTGTGGACCAAGTTTTCCACCGACTCGCACGACCAACCGGAAGCGTACGAACTGCTGCTGCACGATGCATTGCGCGGCAACTCCACCTTCTTTGCCGATTGGAAAGAAGTCGAGCTGTCGTGGAAATGGACACAGCCTTTATTGGAAGCTTTCCAAGAAGACCTCTTGCCATTGCATCTGTATCCAGCCGGATCAACCGGCCCCGCAGTGGTCAATGAGTTATTATTGCCCGGCAAACTTGAATGGTGGTAACACATCGTAAATGAGTTGAACGAAATATGAGTGGATTTCTGCTCTTATTGGACAGGTAGATCGGCAGACTATGTGCCAGCTATACTGCAAAATCACGGAGACCACTGTGGGTTTGCAGCATAGCTAAAGAAAAACTGTCCGTTCAACTTATACATAAGCAAATGAAAATATTTTTTTAAAAAACAGACATTCGACAATTATTGGAAAGTGAAGGTGAACAGATCATGAAACAGCACATTGGCGTTCTCGGCTTAGGGGTAATGGGAAAAAACTTGGCGCTTAATATGGAGAGCAATGGCTATTCGGTATCGATCTATGATTATTGGAGCGACCGGGTGGACGAAATGGCTCAAGAACTGGGACAAGAACAACGCATTGTTGGCACATACAGCATCGAAGAATTCATCGCTTCCTTGGAAGCACCGCGCAAAATCCTCATGATGGTCAAGGCAGGCGAAACGACCGACAGCGTCATCGACTCGCTCATCCCGCATCTGGAGCAGGGAGACATCATCATCGATGGCGGCAATTCCTTTTTCGAAGACACCAACCGCCGGGCACAGCGCTTGGAACAAGCCGGCTTGAATTTCATCGGTGCCGGCATTTCCGGCGGAGAAGTAGGCGCGCGTTACGGCCCTTCGATCATGCCGGGCGGACCGAAAAATGCCTATGATCAAATCCAGCCGATTTTGGATGCCATTTCCGCAAAAGTCGACGATATGCCCTGCAGCACGTATATGGGGTCTGCAGGAGCCGGCCATTACGTGAAAATGGTCCACAACGGCATCGAATACGGCGACATGCAATTGATCTCCGAAGCCTATTTCATCATGAAGCACGCACTCGGCCTGTCGAACCAGCAAATGGCGGACATCTTTTCAGAATGGAACGAAGGCGAACTCGACAGCTACTTGATTGAAATCACCGCCGACATCTTGAACAAGCAAGACGATGAAACCGGATTGCCCCTCCTCGACTTGGTCTTGGATAAAGCCGAGCAGAAAGGCACCGGCAAATGGACGAGCCAGAACGCATTGGATTTGGGCGTTTCCTTGCCGATCGTGACAGAATCCGTATTCGCGCGCTTCAATTCCAGCATGAAAGACGAACGGGTCGCAGCCAGCACAATCTTGGCAGGCCCCGAAGCGTCAAGCTATACAGGCGACGCCCCCGACATGATCGAATCGATCCGTCAAGCTTTGTATATGAGCAAAATTTGTTCCTATGCGCAAGGCTTTGTCCAATTGCGCACCGCCTCCGAAACGTACGGCTGGAACATCCCTTACGGCGACGTAGCGATGATCTTCCGCGGAGGATGCATCATCCGTGCGCGATTCCTGCACAATATCAAAACCGCATTCGACCACAATCTCGGCTTGCCCAACTTATTGGTCGATCCATACTTCCAACAAGCAACCGCCGACTACCAGCAATCGCTGCGCAACGTGCTCGCCTTGGCCATTCAGCAAGGCATTCCCGCCCCTGCGTTTTCCAGCGCATTGGCTTATTACGACAGCTACCGCACCGCGTCATTGCCAGCAAACCTGATCCAAGCCCAGCGCGATTATTTCGGCGCCCATACGTACCAGCGCACCGACAAAACCGGCAGTTTCCATACCGACTGGTCTTCCAACTAATAGCAGCTGCTCGGTTTGCTTGTAAGCTGAAAATAAAAAAACCGCATCCTATCGCCTGTGTCAGGCCATACGGATGCGGTTTTACTTGTGTTTGAAAGGGATGACCGAACCCCCCTCAGCTTTTCTAGTCGGAATAGGCGACAATACCAGCCAGAATTGTGTGGCGCACAGGGACGCACAGCCACCCTGCGACATGAAAAACCTTATCACAGCGGGTTTTCTGCGTTGCGGATGCGGCTGGAATTGTGTCTTGCACAGGGACACGCACAATAAATCCCTTCGGAAAACGAAGTTTTTTTCAACTTACCGGCAAATTAACGCATAGTTTTGAAAAGCGAAGGGTATCTTACAATTGTTGTACTAAAACACGAAAAGGGGAATGACCTATGAATCACGTAATATTGAACAATAAACTAGAAATGCCGCAACTCGGATTCGGCGTTTGGCAAGTCGACAACGACCAAGCCGCCGCTGCCGTATCAAAAGCACTTGAAACCGGCTATACGTCGATCGATACAGCGATGATCTACAAAAACGAAGCAGGCGTCGGACAAGCGTTAAAAGAAACGAACGTGCCGCGCGAAGACCTGTTCATCACTACGAAAGTATGGAACGCCGACCAAGGCTATGACAACACTTTGCGCGCATTTGACGAAAGTTTGGAACGCCTCGGACTCGACTATGTGGACCTGTACCTCATCCACTGGCCGACACCTGAATTCGACCAATACGTCGACACGTATAAAGCATTGGAAAAACTCCACAAAGACGGCCGCGTCAAAGCAATCGGCGTCTGCAACTTCGAAGCCGAGCATTTGCAGCGCCTATTGGATGAATGCGACGTACCGCCGGTGCTCAACCAAATCGAATGCCACCCGTACTTGGCGCAAAACGAATTAAAAGAGTTCTGCGCACAGCACGATATTTTCGTAGAAGCGTGGAGCCCGCTCGACCAAGGCGGCGAAGTGCTGCAGGACGAAGTGATACAACAAATCGCTGAAGCTCACAAAAAATCCCCAGCACAGATCGTCTTGCGCTGGCACCTGCAGAACAACACAATCGTCATCCCGAAATCGGTCACACCGTCCCGCATCGAAGAAAACTTCGACGTCTTCGGCTTCGAGCTGAGCGAAGAGGACATGAACCAAATCGACGGCTTGAACCAAAATCGCCGCAAAGGCGCACACCCGAACGAAATGAACGTTCGCTAATATGAAAACAGCCCATTCCTTAGCTGGAATGGGCTGTTTTTTTATTGGAATTGTGTGGTGCACAGGGACGAACGGGCACACAAATCCCGCCATGACGGGAATTCCGGCCGCTAAATTGTGTGATGCACAGGGACACGTACTACACTACGACAACAACTCATACTGCCGCACAACTTCTCTGGCGATGTCGCTGTCTGCGTCCAGGCCACACACTTGCTTCAAGACTGACTCTGGCCCGCCTCTTTTGATCATGTCCTGGATCTTCACCGCTTCTTCGTCTTCTGCGTTATCGAACAATAATGCCGCGGCGATCGCTTTCGCAAGATGCGTATATCCCAATCCCGCTTTTTGCGCTTGCACAGCTGGACGCACGAGGCGGTCTTCCGGGCCGAGCTTGCGGATCGGCGCGCGTCCGACGCGCGTGACGCCGTCGTTCAAATAAGCATTTTTGAAGCGCTCGATGTTCTTGTCGATATAGGCGAGATGCTCTTCTTCATCCAAGCCGTATTGTTTCACCAGATACGCTCCCGTCTCTTTCAAGGTTTCTCTTACTTCGCGTTCGATTTCCGGGTCGGCCAATGTTTGGTCGATGGTTGGTTTGCCGGCCAAATAGCCGAAATACGCAATGACCGCATGTCCAGTATTGACCGTGAACAGTTTGCGTTCGATAAACGGCGCCAAGTCTTTGACGGTCGTCATTCCTTCCACATGCGGGATGTCCAGGTCCGTTTCCACGACCCATTCAAAATAAGGCTCGACCAACACATCGAGTGAATCTCCTTCTTGAATCGGCACAATGCGGTCGACCGCTGAATTGAAGAAATAGACCTTGCCGGCCAGCTGCGCTTTCGCTTCGTCGCTCAAATGGCTCAAAATATGACCTTTCAAGATATCGGTCGCGCCAATCTGGTTTTCGCAGGCAATGATGTACAATTTTTCCGAACCCGCATTGACACGCGCTTCAATGCCGCGCGCGATGAGCGGCGCAATCCGCGGTAAAATATTGGGCCCGATTGCCGTCGTCAAATACGTCGCTTCCATGATCTTCGCGATAGCCGCGTCCTCGTTTGTCATATTATTGATCCCCGAGACATTTTCCACCAATGTGCTTTCGTCGGTTTCCTGCGCCAATTTCACACGGTACTTGCCTTGTTCATTCAAATGATTGATGATGTTGTCCGCCACATCGACAAAGCTTACGTGGTAGTCCGATTGGGAAAACAACGCCCCGATAAAGCCCCTGCCGATATTGCCTGCTCCAAAATGAATCGCTTGTTTCATAAACACTCATTCCTTCATTAAGTTATTTTGTAGATAATCAAAAAACAAATCTTCCAGCTTGTCGCGGATGACCTCTTCATTCGATGAAGAGAAAATCATCATCGCCGCTTCGCTTTCAATGAGGCTCGAACTGATCAAGCTCATGATTTCCTGTTCCCGTTCCGTCAAATCGAGCGGCGTCAGCATGAGCAAGAGATTGTTCATCTGCACCACTCCGCCGTCCATGCCTTGAACCGGGCTCGGCGCATCCAAATGCACCACTTGAAACAGCAGCTCCTGCACCGACGCATCGCGGCAATGAAACAGCGCCATATTGGTCCCCGGAATGCCGAGCCCGCCTTTTGTTTCGCGTTCTTTTAATTGACGCAAAGTGCTCTCCGCATCGGTGACCAGCCCGCTTTGCTGCGCCTCTTCCAGCACTTCTTCCAGCACGAGCCAATAATTCGCACCGCGTTTTTTCAACACTTGGAAATGCCTGAGTATCGCTTCCATGCTCAGCTGCACTTCCTTGATTTCCTGCAGCAGCGCCTGAAGGTTCGGGCGGTCTTTCCGTTTGCCCGCATCGCCAGGCTTGCCGATCGGCAAATAGCGGTTGTTGCGCGTCACTTTTTCGATATTGTGCTGCAAATAATTTTCGATATGGCCGATGTCCTGGTCGCTCAACAGCGGGCTCACCATCAAATAATCGACATCGGTGACCGGCAGGCGGATCGTGGAAATGACCAAATCGTAGTCACGGAAATCGGCGGCATGGAAATCGTGGATCGATAAGATTTTCACCGAATCGATTTCCGGCAATTCTTTTTGGATGCGGCTCGCGAGCATCTTCGACGTGCCGATGCCAGTCGGGCACACAACAACAGCATCAATACGCACCCGCTCCTCGTTCATCAATAACGCGGAACCGAAATGAAGCGCGATGAATGCGACCTCATCAGCCGGAAACTCGAGGTCTTCAAATTCGGTTTCCAAGCTTTGCTTGACCGCCAAAAACAACACCGGATACTTTTTCTTGATCTCATCGGTCAGCGGATTGAAAGTTTCCATGTTTTGCTTAAGCCGGAAAATCGCCGGCTCCATATGGGCGAGCAGCCCTTGATACAGCGAGAAATCTTTGCTCAAATCGACATGCAGCTGCGTCGACACGTCGTGGATCAAGTTTTTGATGAGCTTGCCGAGCAGTACGCTGTCGTAATACAACAAGTTCGATGCCTGCATTTTCGATCCCTTTAAGACGACGGCGAGAAACTGCATATCGGCACCAGACAATGACACACCGAGACGCTGTGTCAGCTCTTCGCAAATCGAGTTGATCACGTCATGCTCAGCGCCCGGTTCGACTTCCGGCTGTGGCCCGAGCAAGAAGCCGCCTTCGGTTCGCTCGAGTGCCAGTGTGATGTGAACCACCAGGCCGGTGTAATCACTGTCGGCGAGACGGAGTTGTTCATGGGTGATCGTTTCCCCGACCAATTCGTTGACCATCGCCAAATATTGAGGCGACAAGCAGCCCAGAATCTTCTCTTCAGGCAGTTTCCCTTGCTGCAAGGCATACAAACTTTCGATTAGCTCTTCATAGAAATAAATGAGCAAATAATTGGCCAGTGCATGGCGTTTATTGGCTTCTTGCCCGTCCAGTTCCACACCGACGCCGCGCTGACGTGACAGCGACACCGAAAACTTGCGCAGCCACTGCGTCAATTCGTCCAAATACGCCGTCAGTGTCGTCGTACTGATGCCGAGTTGGTTGGACAGCACTTGCTTTTTGAAAAACGAGCCTTCGGTCAACAAAATGACCAACAAGCGCAGCTTTTTTTCTTCCGCCGTTTCTTCCGCTGGGCTCGAGGACGCTAAACTTTGCATGAGACGATACACTTGCTCGTTATTGCCCTCGATATACAGCCCATCCGCCGCATTGCGCTGAATCGCCAAGCCGAAGCCGGCCAACAGCTTTTCCACCGATTTCAAATCCCGTTGAATGGTCCGCGCACTGACGTCCAGATACGTTGCCAGGGAATGCACCGTATGTTTCGCGGACATTCTGGTAACCAGTTCGATGATGGATTTCTCCCTAACCGTGACGAACACCCACCTCACCCACTCCCTTTGCAGCTCTTTTTCTTAGTGTAAATGATAATGGAAATAAAATAGCACAAAAAGGCAGGATTTCCCCTGCCTTTTCATGGTGGTTATTTGCTGTTTAAGATGTCGAGCAGTTCTTTCGGGGATTTCGCTGCGACGAGTTCGTCGACATTCGATTGCTCAGCGCAGATGACCGCGATGCCGGAGAGGATCTCCAGGTGCGTGCCGTCTTTGCCGGCGATGGCGAAGATCAATTTTGCTTTCTCTCCGTCAAAGTCCACGCCGTCCGGTACTTGGACGACTGTAAAGCCGGATTTGATGACCGCTTTTTTCGCTTCTTCAGTGCCGTGTGGAATCGCGACGTCATTGCCCATATAGGTCGTCGTGATTTCTTCACGCTTGAGCATTTCGTCGACATATGACGGCTCCACGTATCCAGCCTTGACGAGTGCGTCTCCGGCAAAGCGGATCGCTTCTTCTTTATTACGGAATCGTTTATTGATGAAAATATTGTCTTCTGTCAAGAGCGGAGCGTCGCCTGCATCACCTGTTGCCGCATGCGCTTCGCTGTCGTCGACCAATGCCGATTGTTCTTTTGTTTCATTATGCTTCATGCGTTCGATCAATCGGTCGTATTCCGGGCTCGAGAGGAAATTGTCCACCGAAATATGGTACGCATCCGGACGTTTGTCTCTCGCACGCGGCGTCAATTTGTCCTGCGTGATGATGATTTGCGAATCAGCCGGGATCGAACTTATCGCGCTGTTCGTCACTTTAATGTGCATGCCCGCTTCTTTTACTTTCTTACTGAGGAGTGATGCGCCCATTGCGCTCGACCCCATGCCAGCGTCGCAAGCAAAGACGATCTTTTGGACATCGTCCGGGAACTTGCCGCTTGCTGTAGAAGCCGCACCCACAGCTCCAGCACTAGCGCCGAGTGCGCCGGAAACCGAACTTTTCTTGCCTTTCATTTCTTCCATTCTCTTTGTCGCTTCTGCCACGTCTTCGTCAGTTTCCGTATCTTTGCTGCGTTTTAGCACAATTGCGGAAATGGCGAATGACACAAGCGCTGCCACGAGTATTGCGGTAAAGTTTGCTACATAAGCCATGCCTTCAGGCGGAGTGACGGCCGTAATGGCGAATATGCTCCCTGGTGATGCAGGGGCCATCAAGCCGCCGCCCATCAATACAAGGGTGAATACGCCGCTCATGCCGCCGAAAATGACTGCCAGTAAAAGCATCGGCTTCATCAACACGTACGGGAAGTAAATCTCGTGGATCCCGCCGAAGAATTGGATGATAATCGCACCAGGTGCCGATTGTTTGGCAATCCCTTTGCCGAAGAACATGAACGCCAACAAGACGCCAAGCCCAGGCCCTGGGTTTGCTTCGAGCAGGAACAATACCGATCTACCGGCTTGCTGCACTTGCTCGAGTCCGAGCGGTGTCAAAATGCCGTGGTTGATGGCGTTATTGAGGAACAGGATTTTCCCCGGTTCGATCAATATGCTCGTCAGCGGCAATAGCCCCGTCTCAAGCAGCCAGTCAACGCCGGACACCAATACGCGCGTTAACGCGCTGACGGCCGGGCCGATCGACAGGAACGCCAAGATGGCGAGCGCACCACCGAGAATACCGGCGGAAAAGTTATTGACGAGCATCTCGAAACCAGAGCGGATCTTGCCTTCGAGCAAACGGTCGAATTGCTTGATGACCCATGCTGCCAATGGACCCATAATCATGGCGCCAAGGAACATCGGTGTATCCGGTGCCCCGACGATAACCCCCATCGTCGCAATCGCACCGATGACACCCCCGCGTTGGTCATGGACGAGTCGCCCACCTGTATAACCGATCAACAGCGGCAGCAAGTACGTAATCATCGGGCCGACTAATGAAGCGAAATCTTCATTCGGGAAAAAGCCCGTCGGAATAAATAATGCCGTAATTAACCCCCAAGCGATAAACGCGCCGATGTTCGGCATTACCATGGAACTCAAAAAATTCCCGAACTTCTGGACGTTCATCTTAATGTTTGATCCATTCATCCTTTTCACCCTCTCTTAAGAGTTCCGCCTGTATTGAAAGTTTCACCACATTCCGCCAACCTGCTTCGCTTTCCCGCGGGAAAGGTGTTGACCGAAGCTTGCGAGGTCAATCCTTTGCGACGCAGTGCGCAGCGCTGTGGGAGCAGTAAGGTTTTATCCGCAGGTTGGCTTCATTTTTCGTAGTAGAACGGTGCGTTAAACTTCCAATTCAATTTGTAAAACTCTTTTGTTTGTTAATTCAGATTATACGCTCAATGTGTAAGCGCATTCAATCGTTTGAAAAGCCATCTTTGTCGCAGCCTTCCGGACAAGGCTGTCGTTTCTGTTAATTGTGTCTTGCACAGGGATAAATCGCCTCCCGTTTCCAGTGAAAACCGCATGGCATCAACTGTTCTGAATGCGCGGCGAGGTTTGAATTGTGCCTTGCACAGGGAAACTCTAAAAGAGGCGCGTCGACTTTCTGCTGTCACACTTTGATTTTTGGCCGTCAGATGTCATAATGATGAATGAATTCACTTATACACTTCATCCTGAGGAGGAATTATTAATGGTAGAAAAAACATTTACAATCACAGACCCAGCAGGTATGCACGCACGTCCAGCTTCAGCACTCGTCGGTTCACTGGCTAAGTTCCAATCCGATATCACAATGGAATTCAAAGGCAAGAAAGTCAACTTGAAATCCATCCTTGGCGTCATGTCACTTGGCATCCCTTCCGGATCGGATGTCGTGATCGCGGCTGACGGCCCGGACGAAGAAGAAGCCTTGGCATCAATTGAGCAAACACTCAAAGCAGAAGGAATCTCAAACGGATGAACCGCCTCTCCGGAATCGCAGCCTCGAACGGCATTGCCATCGCCAAAGCGTTCCGTTTAGAACATCCGGAACTGAATACAGAGAAGAAAAATGTGGCCGACGCACAAGCGGAAATCGAACGCTTCCAAGGCGCGGTCAAGCAATCGATCGCTGAACTGCAAATCATCAAAGAAAAAACAGCCGCCGAGATCAGTGCCAAAGAAGCGGCCATTTTTGGCGCCCATTTGCTCGTGCTGGAAGATCCGGAATTAATCGGGCCGATCACCGACAAAATCAACAGCGACAGCGTCAACGCGGAGTTCGCACTGAAAGAAACCTCGGACATGTTCATCAATATGTTCGAAGCGATGGACAACGAATACATGAAAGAGCGCGCTGCCGATGTGCGCGACGTCAGCACACGCGTACTCGCCCATTTGCTTGGCGTCAAAGTCCAGAATCCGAGTTTGATCACCGACGAAGTGATCGTCATCGCAGACGATTTGACACCTTCTGACACGGTCCAACTCAACCCGAAATACATCAAAGGATTTATCACCGATATCGGCGGACGCACGTCCCACTCCGCGATTTTGGCTCGCACATTGGAAATCCCGGCGATTGTCGGCGCCAAAACGGCACTCGCGACAATCGACAACGGAACCATTGTCATCATCGACGGCGAACAAGGCGACATCTTGATCGATCCGGATGACGCGACTCTCGCTGAATACAAAGAAAAGCATGAAGCATACAGCCGTCAAAAAGCTGAATGGGCCAAGCTGAAAAACGAAGCGACCGTCACCAAAGACGGCGTCGCGGTCGAACTCGGCGCCAATATCGGCACACCGAAAGATCTCACCGGCGTCCTTGACAACGGTGGTGAAGCGATCGGCTTGTACCGCACCGAATTCTTGTATATGGGTCGCGACACGTTCCCAACAGAAGAGGAACAATTCGATGCCTATTCGGCCGTCTTGAAAGGCATGGAAGGCAAGCCGACCGTCGTCCGCACACTCGACATCGGCGGCGATAAAGAATTGTCTTACCTGGACTTGCCGAAAGAACTCAATCCGTTTCTAGGTCTTCGCGCGATTCGCTTATGCCTTGAGATGCCGGACATGTTCCGCACGCAGCTTCGTGCCTTACTGCGCGCAAGCGTCCACGGCAACCTCAAGATCATGTTCCCGATGATCGCCACACTCGATGAGTTCCGCCAGGCGAAAGCCTTGCTGAAAGAAGAGCAAGCGAAACTCGAATCACAAGGCGTCGCTGTCAGCGATTCCATCGAAGTAGGCATCATGGTGGAAATTCCGTCCACTGCCGTCATGGCCGACACGTTCGCAAAAGAAGTCGACTTTTTCTCTATCGGCACGAACGATCTGATCCAGTACACGATGGCCGCTGACCGCATGAACGAAAAAGTATCGTATCTGTACCAACCGTATAACCCGGCCATCCTGCGCCTCGTGAAGACCGTCATCGACGCGTCCCACAAAGAAGGCAAATGGACCGGCATGTGCGGCGAGATGGCAGGAGACGAAATCGCCATCCCGATTCTCCTCGGCCTCGGCCTGGACGAATTTTCGATGAGCGCATCGTCGATCCTGAAAGCCCGCTCGCAACTGAGCCGCCTGTCAAAAGCGGACATGTCAGCGAAAGTCGAACACATTCTCGGACTCGCGACTTCCCAGGAAGTTGAAGACTACGTGAAAAGCCTATAATGCCAAAAAAGCCGTGAACTCAATTGAGTTCACGGCTTTTTTGATGATTGAATTGTGTGGCGCACAGGGACATCCGAGCAGCAAAATCCCAACGCGACGCGAATCGCGCCATTTGAATTGTGTCGTGCACAGGAACATTATTGCTGCGCTTGCGCTTGTATTTTCATAACCTTGCTCTCCACCGGCACATGCCACTGCGGTGTTGTTTTCTCGAGTTTATATTGTTTATAGCCGTTAATATATTCCTCATAAGTTTGCAAATAGGTTTTAGCCGGGCTCTCCATTGTTGTTTGGTCTTTTACAATTGTCGTCATCCGATTCATCCTCCTCGATTTTGGTCCTTACAAGTATTCATCGTGCGGCTTGAAATCTTCTTCTATCAATCAGGCAAGAAATCTGCTATAACGCCTGGACCATATAAAGGCTGTTTGAGCTGCGCTCATTTCTTGTCGAGCACACCAAGCGCATCCGACAGGCGTTCAGCAAAATCAGCGAAAGGTTCTTTGGATACCAACTGCAGTGAATGTTTCCCACCGTATACCGACGAACTTTGTGAATAACTTGTCGGCAGCAGAAGCGGATGCTCAATCAGCGCACGCATAAATCGCTGCACTTCCTCAACCGGCAGCAGAATTACCCCCTCGTTCACCCCTTGTTGCTCATCCCGTGACAGCTTAACGGAAATTTCCCGGTTCGATGGCCAGGCAATATATAATTCTGGCCCAAAATGCATTTCGGATTCCATTTTGTTGTCGTTCCGACAATGCCCTTCTTTTTTCGCCACTTCACGGACCCCATACTCTGCGGCCTTTTCGACTGGTGGTGTTGCGTGGTGTGCGTCCATCATGTCAACCATTCCCCCGCTCGCTTTACTTTTTGTACCATCCCATTCTCGTAAGCCCTTGGCTAATTGAATCTATATTCTCGGTTCCGGAAAAAATGCTCAAAACTATTATGTTTCACACCGCTATCCTATTCCACATGCCATCAAAATAATTTTCTGAAAACAAGAACTTTTCTATCAATAGTACTTCCAACCTCAATTAATTAACAAAACCATCATCTGTATAACGATTAACACTCCAATAAACCTATATGATACGCCAATATATGTAAAGTACTCTATAAAAAGTCTTATTATTCAGATAAAAATTCGTTTTTCTTATATACTTTTTAATTTTATACATTACCTTTCGATCATCTCCAAAACAGCAAGCATGACTTTAGCATCTCCACTGGTTGCTGCTTTCCCGCACCCTTTTACTTCACTAGTTTTCGAAAGCCACTTGGCAGATTTTCCTGATAAAGGTAAATTGAAATAATGATTTTTTGAAAGTTTTTTTGTCACTTATCATCTTTCTATCCGAGAACTTCACGTTTATGACTATCCGGTAAAGATTATAAAGATACAAATAAACGAAGCGACCACGCTTTCGAATTGTGTCACGCACAGGGATATTCAACACACAGATTCCCTCTAAGACGCGAATCGCGGCCAATAAATTGTGTCATGCACAGGGACATCGAACAAAAACCCACAACATCTACAATGCATAAAAAGGCCATGAACTCAAATGAGTTCATGGCCTTTTTGAAGATCTTGCCACTCGAATTGTGTCGTGCACAGGGACAACTACGACTCGTACCCTTCTCTCGCCGCTTTCCTCTTTTTCTTCAACCGTTTCTCTTTCATATCTTTCTTATAATACGGATCCGCCGTGAAAAACTCGACAGTCAACTCTTTCACTTTGTTTCTCAACAACAAGATGGCGATAATGTTCGGGATGAGAATTGCCGCGAGCATAATGTCCAGGAAGCCCCAGATCACTTCTGCCGCACCAACTGCTCCCAAGATGACCGCCGCTATGTATACCACTTGCATGCCGTGCGCCGCTTTCAAGCCGAATAAGAACTCCGCTTGTTTGGCGCCGTAGAAGATGACGACCAAAATCGTCGACAATACGAAGAAGATCAGCGCAATCGTTACGAGAATCGCACCGAAGTCACCGAAATACGCTTCAAACGCCAAGCTCGTCAGCGCAGACGAATTTTCCATGGCGCCGTCTTCCATCCATACGCCGGAAGACAAAATGACAAACGCTGTCGCCGTACAGACGACGAGCGTATCGACGACGATGCCGACGACTGCCCAGAATCCTTGACGAACCGGATGATCGGTCGTCGCCGCTGCGTGTGCGATCGGTGCCGTCCCGAGCCCGGCTTCGTTGGAATACAACCCGCGTGCAAAGCCCCAGCGGATGACTTCAACGATCGCTGCCCCTGCAAATCCACCCATCACAGGTGCCGGCGAGAAGGCGTTGCTGAACACCAGCATAAAGAATTGCGGAATGGCACTGACATTCATCAGCAAAATGACAAACGCGCCGCCGACATAAAACAACGCCATAAATGGCACAAAAATCTCGGTCACTTTGCCGATGCGCTGAATGCCACCGAAGACGACAATCGACACGAGAACCGCCGTGATGATGCCCGTCCAAAGTGCCGGTACATTGAACGTCGCTTCGACGGTGCTGGCGATGGAATTCCCTTGCACCATGATGCTCGGGATCAATTCGATCATCAACGCGAACGAGAACCAAATCCCGAGCCATTTCATGTTCAAGCCTTTCGTCATATAATACATCGGCCCGCCGACAAACTCGCCGTTTGCGTTTTTCTCGCGGTACTCGACCGCCAGCACGCTTTCCGCGAATTTAAGCGCCATGCCGATGAGTGCAATGACCCACATCCAGAAAATCGCGCCAGGCCCGCCGAACATGATCGCCGCCGGAACGCCGACGATGTTGGCGGCCCCGATCGTCGAAGACAGCGACGAGGTCAGTGCCTGGAATGGCGTGACCGTTCCTTCTCCCTTCGGCTTTTTAAAGACACTGCCGAATGTTTGCCCGAGGATATAGCCGAAATAGCGAAATTGAAAAAATCCCAATTTAAACGTCATAAAAAGTCCAGAAACCAATAGCATTGTGATGAGCGGGATTCCCCATAACCATGCTGAAAACTCAGCTATCCCCTGCAAAAACCGTTCCAATTGCTTTCCCCCTATAATATTTCAAGATATGAAATATTTCCCTCCACTCCTGCCTTTAAACGCGAAATAAGAAACTTCCTCCAAATGATTAAAGAAATAGGGAAAAACAACCATATATCCAGAAAACAATCGCATACGCCATAAGCCACTTCCTGTAGGAGCAGAGATATGATATACAGGCTTCTATAAATCGTTTGAAACTACGTTTTCGCCCCTTTCTTTAAGTCCAATCAAACAATCAAAAAAATAACCCGAATTCTAAAATAAAGATGTATTTATGATGAGCAATCGATTATTATTATGTAGGAACTTTCAAAAATATGGAAAGTTAATAAGTTGAAAGGTAAATTCATCCTATAAACGATTCACTTTGAAAACCAGATACATTCGCCAAGAAAGAGGAGAAAAAGATGAACAAATTTTCACGTTTAATGATTGTTACAGCTGTATTGTTGTCCGCTTTTGTGCTGCCACTGGACACCAATGGAGCACAGGCTGCAAAGAACACCTTTATGGAAATAGTCGAGATCCCAGCAGGGGGAAATAATTTTAGGCTGGAAGCGTTCCACGATCAAATCATCGCTTCAGAAGAAACAGGCAGCGGTTACCTTCGCGTAAAAGCCTATAACAAATCAGGCGAATTGAACTGGCAGATTCCTGACCAGCATGATGCGACTCATGCCATCTCTGAAAACAGGATCATTATCATTAGCAGGACTTCCGGAGACATGAAGTACTATTCAACCCTTACCGGAGAATTGATCCGCACGATATACACGGGCTACCGAAGAGACACGCGAATGAGCATCAGCTCCGACTACTTGTTAGTGCGCACTAACACCGGCTATACAGTGTGGGATATGAACGGTTCCGTGATTCTCTCCGCAGGAGTCCGCGGCATGAAAGCAGCGAGAATCCAAGGTGATAAGTTGGTGGTGCAGGACCAAAAAAGCATTCAAGCATTCGACTTGCCGACACGCAAAAGCATCTGGACAAAACCACTGACAACCACTTATGTAGACGGCTTTATTTGGGCATTAGAAGATGACACCATCTATGTAGAAGGAAGAAATGACAGCACCAGCAGGGCCAGCATAGTGACCGCCTTCAATGCAGACACAGGCGCTGTAAAATATGAAAAGCCTTTGAACATGAATGTGTTTAGTTGGTTAGGCCTCAATCAATTGGGCTTGCACGAAAGTAACGAACCGGAAGACACCTATACTTTTTATGATGATAAAGGCAATTTGAAGATGACTTTCATCACCGAGACGCCAGCCATCAAGCAACTAAAGGACAAATATTTTGTTGATGGTGTCTTTGTCCATGACCAAACGGACTGGAAGTTTGTAGAGGATGGGTTTTATTATTACAAACGCCATGCTGGCGTGTATGAAGAATACGCTTTTTCCACTTTCAAGAAATTTGATATGAATGGCAACCTGCAGTTTGAAAAAGTATTCGATGATGAATATATCTTCGCTATGGCAACCACGAATTCCGGTAAAGTATTCACTGTCAGCGGAAATGCTGTCGGCCGTTATTTATATGATCATAATTGGGGACGCAGGGAATATGTGGGCAACACATTAAGCGTCTATGACTCCAAAGGCAATTTGCTGGAGACAATCGACACTAAGTATTTTGACCAGTTAAAATCAGATGGCTCTAACCTATACGGCTACGGAGATGAAACGATTTACATCTTCAAAGAAAGCGCAGCCGAACCAACGAAGCCGACAGCACGTATCTCCGGAACCAACCGCTTCGACACAGCGGTCGCTATCTCCAAAGCAGGATGGAAAATTGCCGACACAGTAGTTCTTGCCACTTCCGGCGATTTCCCGGACGCGCTTTCCGGCGGCCCATTGGCATATCAAGAAGACGCGCCAATTCTATTGACGCGCCCTGAAAAATTGCCGCACGAAACCAAAACAGAAATCGAGCGCTTGAAACCGAAAAAAGCGATCGTCCTTGGCAGCCAAAGCGCTGTATCTGTGGAAGTCGAAAAAGAACTCCAACGAATGGGCATCGAAATCGAACGAATCGGCGGCAAAAACCGCTTTGATACAGCGGCCTTGATCGCGCAGCGCCTCGTTTCAAAAGAGGCCGTGGTCGCATACGGCTTCAACTTCCCGGATGTGTTGTCGGTTTCGGCTTACGCCTCTAAAAACGGCATCCCGATTTTGTTGACGCGGACAGACAAATTGCCCGCCGAAACCGAAGCCGCTCTCGCATCGACCACGAAAACACATGTTATCGGCAGTACAGGAGCGGTCGGACAAACCGTATTTAATGCTTTGCCAAACCCGGTGCGCTACGGTGGCGCAAACCGCTACGATACAGGGCTTCAAGTTAACAGCAAACTGAAAATGGGCACTGACAAAGCATTTATCGCTACGGGCTTAAATTTCCCGGATGCACTTGCAGGATCGGTCCTAGCCGCCAAAAATGACGCGCCAATTCTTCTCGTACAAAGAGATAGCATTCCGTCAGCGACAGCGAAACAACTGCCTGACTATAACGCCTATACCATCTTTGGCGGCACCGGCGTCATCAGCCGAACACTTCGCGATCAATTAAGCACGTATGGTAATTAACTTTATCATGCAATAAGTTGTGCCTGTCACAAGGCTTTACAACAATAAAAAGCTGTCGCCTTTGAGGGTGACAGCTTTTTTTATCTATAAAACAAATCCAAGCACGGTTAAATTGTGTCTTGCACAGGGACGCATAACCAATCCCATCACTAAAAGCCTCAAACTCCGTAAAAGAATCCAAGACTTTTGTTGTTATTGATCGCCGCCACGGCGAGAGCTTACAAACTTCACTCCAAATGCAGCTCCTGCGATCGCACCGATGACAGCACCGACATAAGCGGCCAACTCATAGCCTTCTATCCCGGTGGTGTCATAAATATCAAAACCACCCAAAAACGTGCCGCCAACCACCAGGCCGATAAATCCGCCGACGATCAGTCCCGCTATCAAGCCCATCACGCCCCTGATGACAACAGGCATCCGTTTCTCGTTCATCACAGCTACTCCTTTTGTCTGGCATCTATCACTCTAGCCCTTCTTCTCTATCGCTCGACAGATTCCTCAATAGCCCTCTGACTATTTACGCAAAACAATCGATTACCATCAAAAATGATAGAATATTCGAACTATTATCTTTATACTATACAGTAAAGACAAGAAAGGGAGGTTTTTTATGAAAAAGCTAATCAAGCTCATTGTTGCAGTGATGATAGTCAGCATGATGACGTCTCCTGCTGCTTTTGCCAAGAGCGACAACGCCAAAGAGTCGCTCGTCGCGGTCGGTGATTCGATTCCGTTCGGCTTTAACTTAGGCCAGACGAATAAAAATCCCGCGAAGACTAGCTATCCTTATTTGATCGGCAAGCTCAGCGATTTGCGTGTGCGCAATCTAGGCGTTCCGGGTTGGCAATCGGATCAGCTATTGAGCACTTTGCAAAGCGACCAGAAATACCGACAAGCCTTGATCCACTCGGACTACGTCACGGTAACGATCGGCAGCAACGACCTGCTGGCTATTTTAAGAGAAGCAGCGGCTGAAAGCGGCGGCAATCAATTGCTGTTCCAACAGCTTCTGCAGCAAAAACTCGCGACGAGCGACGTGTTCTCCAATATCGCGCAAACTTTAGCAGAAATCCGCTCGCTGACCGATTCGCCGATTGTGTTATACAATGTCTACAACCCGTTCCAACTTACTGACCCGCTCCACTATGTCGCAGACCCGATCTTGCTGCAAATCAATGCTGCATTCGCTGGACTCGCGTTCTCTACACCTGGCGTCTATCTAGCCGATGCGGACGCAGCATTCGGCAATAACCAAGCGATCTACGTATTGCCGGGTGACATCCACCCGACCGTCGCCGGACAAGCGAAACTTGCCGAAATCGGCTTGCAGGCGTTCGGACTCTACTAAGCAATAAATATGAAAAAGCTGCCGCCATGTAAAAATGGCGACAGCTTTTTCATATTCAATCATATAAAGGAACTGAACTGCAAACCCCTTCTAGCGAACTTGCGCTTATCTGAAATGACGCTCCACGAACTCCGCTTCCTGCTCGGGCGTCATCAAGCCTATCGCGCGTCCCACGGTGCCGTTATGCCAATCCCAAATGGTATTGTGAACGTCGACCGAATTGGAGAAGTCACCTTGTTCCCACGCCGTTAAAGTTTTCTCGTAAAACTCATAATGTTCGTAGATGTTTTCATTCGCGTGGGCGATCTTCAACATCTCATCGATTCGCTCGGGCGTCATTTCGATCGCGCCGACTTTTTTGCTCGCTTCGATTTTCTGATGCGTCATCTGGTGCAGCATTGTCTGGAAACGGCCTTCTTCCATCCCGATTGCAGCCGACGTTGCACCGGATTTCGGCGCTTGTGTATCTTCCCCTTGCGCGAGCTGTTCGCTCGCTTGTTCCGCCGCTTGGGAAATTTCCTCTTCATCCGGCGCCGTAAAGCTGTTATACGCGTAATTGCCTGCCCCACCGAGCACCCCAACCGCCACCAGGATGATAAACGTCGTTCTAAATAAAGTCTTCAAACAAACACGCCCTTCCTCTCACCGGGAAATGACCATCCCGACAAGAGCGATTTCCCAAACAGTAAGGACCATTATACAGTAACTATCTATGAAAATCAGTAATTTTCATATCTTTATTCCTATAGTTTTTACTCAACTACATTACCCAAGAACTTATATTTTCCCACTTATTAAAATATAAACCATCTTCTGTTCAATTATCTACGCTCATCTCCAAAGTAACCTGTTATACTCTTTTATAGGCATTTATACATACCCATCACAAATTTCACGCCTTTACCGAAAGGATCTTTCCATCATGTCAAATAAACGCAAACGACTGATTTTCGGCGTTATCCTCGTCATGATGTCGCTTCCGTCCATCACGCCGATGCTCATGGAAATCGCTTACCGAACCGAAATGAATATGCGTTACGACATCAACGAGCTGAACGCGTTCCGGGCCGATTACACAAGGCCGCCGAATGATGCCGATTATCACGGGAACATCATCCGCGCCTTGACCGTCACAATCGGTGAGCCGTATTTGAATGCGTGGGACGATTTGGTCTATTCGAGTGACATCCGCATCACCGTCAATGGCGAAACGATCGAGACACTCGAAGACTATCCGGTCCAATTGCAGAAATACGCAGGACTCCCCATCGAAGGTCTCGACCGCTATAATGATGCGATCACGTATTGGACCGTCGAAGACAAATTCACGGGCAAGGATTTCTTCGCGGTCGTGATTCTCCGGAATGGCTATGATATGCGCTCGCACGGCGATGGCGAAGTGATGCCCGGCTATGTTCCCATCGAAGAGCGGGAATTCAAGCTCATCGCGGTCCAAAAAGACGGCACCGTTTCACAACAACTGTTCACCTTCGACAGCAAATCCAAGCTGCAAACCCAATTGATTACCGAAAGCTTTAGCGGACCGATTCATTATTACTTGCCGCCGGGCTATTACTACCCGTCGCCTTTGTATCCGCTCTTGTACCCGTGGATCACGATGATCATAGGGCTTGGCCTGATGCTCCTTAACTTTCCATACGATGCAATGAAAAGGCGAGACAAGGCTAGAACGAATAATGAATAACTACTAACATCCACTTTGAAGGGACGAGTCATTTGAAAGCTTCATACATACCGGTCATCTTGTTGGCGCTCGCCATTTTGCTCGCCACCAACACCTACAATTTTCAAGCTCTGCTGTTCTCACAAGATGTCGGGTTCAACCTGCGCATGTTTCCGGACCCAATGGATCTGTTCATCATGAGCGATATCCATTTGGACTCAAATATTTACGTGTTCCAGAAAACTGGCCATTTCCTAGCGTTTGGCGTGCTGTTCTTGCTGATGAATCAGGCCATCAACAACTCTAAAAAAGCCATCATCCTCTGTGTCTCGTTCGCTTTTTCCACCGAATTTCTGCAGTTATTCTTCGAACGCAGCGGCAGGCTGTCGGACGTCCTTATCGACAGCGCCGGCATTTATGCAGCGTATCGACTGAACGAATATGTCAAAACGCAAGGCGGACTGGCCGCTGCGTTTCAAGATGCCATGCGCAAAATCTCTAACGTGTTAAACGAAGACAAATCCAGATAAACAACCTCATCACAAAAGCCGGAAACCTTCAAAAAGGTTTCCGGCTTTTGTCAGTCAAACAACGCCAATAACTCCTCAAACTCGGAAATAACATGATCAAACTCATCCACTTCCCCAAAGCCATACTGTGCATACACAAACGGCACACCTGCCGCTTTTGCCGCTTGTTGGTCGCCTGTCGTATCACCTACATACACCGGATTCGACAAATTGTTCCGCTCCATCACCAGCTTGATGTTCTCCCCCTTCGACAACCCAGTCCTGCCGGCGTTCTCAAAATCGAGAAAATGCTTGTCAAGCCCGTGGTATTTATAAAAACTTTCGATATAGCCTTCCTGGCAATTGCTGACGATGTATAAATCATACTTCTCGGAAAGCTTATCCAACACCGCTTCCACGCCCTCGTATAATCGGCCGCCCTCGTTGCTCAAGCGCCTGCATTCCACTTCCGAAAACTGATCCGCCACTTCTCTGTGCTTCTCTTCCGAAAAGTGTGGAAACAGCTTATCGCCGATCTCCTGATGCTGTAAGCCCATAACGCCTTTGATGTCATCCCGCGACAATAGCTGTTCCTCATGTTTTGCCAACACGCTATTCCACGCTTCTGTCACGACATCGAGCGGATCCCACAGCGTGCCGTCCAAATCGAAAATGATGCTATCCATATTTTCAACTTCCTCTCATTTAAATTGTGTCTTGCACAGGGACAAAAACGATCTGACAACTCAATAAATCCCTACCCGGCAGCATTGCTGTTGTCAGAATAGTTCCGTGCACAGGGACACCAACACTACAACAATGAAATCCGCTCCCGATACTTATCAATCAGCTGCTGATTATGTGCATCCGCTCCGTCGATATTGCCGCTCAAAAAAATCGGCGGCTCAAAACCCGCATCGGCCATCCTCTTGATGGCTTCGGCAAAAATAGCATTTAACATCGTTGCCCCAACGACAGTCGAGGTCGGGCCAAAAGGTACTTCGACGTGTTCATACGACAAGATCGCATCTCCAGACACTGAATGATTGTCGATAACCAGATCCACGGAATCGAACAAGTACTTGCCCGTTTTATGGCGCGAAGCTTGGTTTTTTGAGTACGCAAGTGAGGTGATGCCAACGACAAATGCCCCTTTTTCACGAGCAGCCAGTGCCACGTCCACCGGCACTGGGTTACGGCCGGAAGTGGAGATGACGAAGACCACATCGCCAGAACGGAAATCCTGTTCTTTTAAAAATCCGGCGGCATAGTCATTTTTCCGTTCTAGTTGAGACGATTGGACCGCACCTTCGTGAAGCATAAGCGGCTCCACGAAAATCGGCTTGACCGGCACCAATCCACCCGCGCGATAGAATACTTCCTCTGTCAAAATATGCGAATGGCCGCAGCCAAACAATTGAATGATGCCCCCTGTTTGGATCGCATCCGCCACTTTTTCGGCCGCCAGAAGCATTGCCGGCCCCTCTTCTTGCTCCACGAGTTCCAAGCGTTTCTGTACGCATTTGAAATAATTGCTTAACATCGTTCTTCCACCTCAACTCACTTACTTATGCTTTCCCAAGCCCTTCCGCTACAATCAACTCGTCGACTTTGGCCATAAGGGATTCTTCATCGCTGCCGTCGGCTGTGATTGTTATGGTTTTGCCCTTCGAGACGCCTAGCGACATGACGCCCATAATGGACTTCAAGTTCACTTCTCTTTCTTTATAGAGCATTTTGACATCCGCAGAAAACGGCGACACCGCCCCCACTAATTTTGAAGCTGGGCGTGCGTGAAGCCCTTCGTCGCTGATGATGGTGTAGGTTTTTTCAATCATATCCATTTCTCCTTTAGGTTTACCTCTGAATATCGGTCGTGAATTTATAACGATCGGCCCGGTATGTGCTGCGGACCACTTCAAATGGCAGATCGCCTTCAAGAAAGCTGATGCGTTCAATCATCAGAATCGCTGCGGGCGGTTTGATTTGCAGCAAGTCCGCATCGTCTTTCTTCACCAGCCCTGCTTCCATGCGCTGAGTGGCGCGGCTGATTTTTTGCTGCTGGTTGTTCTCGATGACCGCATACAGCGAACCTTGAAACGACTCTTCAGTCAAATCGGGAAATCGCTTAACTGGCAAATAGGTGCGTTCGATGGCCATTGGCTTGTCGTCTGCAAAACGAATGCGCTCGACAAAATACACTTGGTCGCCGTGGTTCAGCTGTAACTCTTGTGCGACATCGGATTCCGGCTCCAGGATTTCAAAGCCGATCAGTTTGCTGCTCGGCACCATGCCGCGCGATTCCATGTCTTCTGTGAAACTGGTCAAGCCATTGAGCGGCTGCTCCACCTTTGGAGATGCCACAAACGTGCCACGCCCTTTTTCCCGGTATAACAAGCCGTCATTGACCAAATTGGTGATGGACTGGCGCACGGTCATGCGGCTGACAGCGAAGCGTTCAGACAGTTCGCGTTCGGACGGAATCGAGGTGCCTACGGGAAAGTCGCCTCGCTGAATTTGCTGCTTCAGTTGTTCTTCTATTTGACTGTAAATGGGAATCGGCGATTGTTTATCCAGCACAGCCTTCACTCCTTTTCTGCCGCTGCTAGGCTATAGGCATCCTCGTCTACTATGAGTGTAACATGAGGATGCTTCCATAAAAACGAGACCGGAAAATCTTCACTGACCCCGCCTGCCAAAAAGCGTTTCACTGCGGGTGCTTTCTTTTTACCGGAAGCCAAAACGAGGATTTGTTCACTTTTGAGAATCGACTGAATGCCCATCGTAATGGCATGGGTCGGCACACTATCCAGGTCGCTGAAAAAACGCGCATTGCTGTGGCGTGTCGATTCTTCCAGCTTGACGCAATGAGTCACACTCGCTTCAGGTGTCCTGGGCTCGTTAAATCCGATGTGGCCATTTGTCCCCAGTCCCAGAATCTGCAGATGCGGCGGCCCGATTCTATCAATCAAGGCCTCATAACGCCGGCATTCCGCTTCTACGGAAAAGGCTTTGCCGTTCGGAATATGTGTATTGTCCAATTGGATATCGATGTGGTGGAATAGTTTTTCATTCATAAAATAACGGTAGCTGTTTGGATGGTCCGCTGAAAGTCCACAGTATTCATCCAAGCTGATCGTTTGAACTTGTCGGTAAGAGATGTTTCGTTCATGGACACCGCGGATCAACTGCTCGTAAAGTCCGAGCGGTGTCGATCCGGTGGCGAGTCCAAGTACAGAATGGTTGTTGTTCAGGATCTGCTGTTCCACCAATTGTGCCGCGCTGCTGCTCATCTCTTCGTAGTTTTCGACTCGTATCAGTTTCATCACAGTCACTCCTTCGTGTAAGCGATTGTTCCTTTGCAGATGGTCATTTGAACATTCAAGTCGTCATCCAGTATGGCGATATCCGCGTCCATACCGCTTCGGATTTTGCCTTTATCGGCCAAGCCCAGTTCGTTTGCCGCATTGGCCGACGTCACGGCCACCAATTCATTCACGCTGCAGCCGGTGAGGGACTGGACATGTTGGATAGCTCTGTCCATCGTCAGGATGCTGCCGGCCAATGTTCCATCGGCAAGCCGTGCGTCTTTTTCCGTGACTTGTACATCCTGTCCTCCCAAATCATACACGCCAGGAGGCAGGCCTTTGGCGCGCATCGCATCGGTGATTAACATCAAGCGATTTGCCCCTTTTTGGCGAAACGCCATTTCGACTGAAGCGGGATGGCTATGAATGAAATCGGCAATGATTTCGACCATCAAGCCATCTTCCATCAAAGCCGCCCCTACAACACCGGGATTGCGATGATGAAATGGGCTCATTTGGTTATAGAGATGCGTCACATGGCTTGCGCCTGATCGAACGGCTGCTTCCACTTCTTCAAATGTAGCATCGGAATGGCCAATGGAGGCAATGACGCCATCCTCCGTCAACTTCTTGATAAACGGCATGGCGTTATGGGTTTCTGGCGCTAAGGTAACCAAGCGAATTTGCTTGCCGCTGAGTTGTTGCCATTTTTGAAATAGCGGATAAGACGCATCAACAATATGTTCAACTGGCTGTGCCCCTGCCCGCTGAGCGGATATAAATGGTCCTTCCAAGTGGACGCCGAGGATTTCCGCCTGCCCCTCACTCGTTTGAAACTCACGGATATTGTCTAGCGCTGCTGAAATGGCCTCATCGGATTGGGTCATGGTGGTCGCGAGAAAGCTGGTCGTGCCTTCTTTTGGTAAAGCTTCCGCTAAGCCAGCCAAAGCTTCTGGCGTGGCATCCATCGCATCATGCCCTGCCGCCCCGTGAATGTGGACGTCGATAAATCCAGGAAACGCGGTCCAGTTTTTACCGCTTGTATCAATATGAATGTCTGCCAGCACGTCGATCTTCTCGGCAACGCGGCTTATTTTTCCGTCTTCGATCAGGATGTCTCCTATAAAACTTTCTTCCACAGCATCTGCAATGGTGATGCCCGAAATCAATAGACTGTTCTTCATGTTGATCACTCCTTGCGAAAAACCAGGAAAATCGCGGTGGATGTCCTGGCTTTTCTGCTTTTCTATTCAATTTTTAAGATGGAATGGGTTCCTTGTTGTTGATGGCCATCTTTCAAGACGATGACTTTTTGTTCTGTTAGGTTGGTGAAAATAACTGGTGTTGCAAGAGACGGTGCATTGGCGTCCAAGAATTTTAGGTCGAGCTTCAACAATTTGTCTCCACGCTGGACCAGCTGGCCTTGCTCTACGAATAGCTCAAAGCCCTCACCATCTAATTTGACGGTATCCAAGCCGACATGAATCAGAATTTCAATGCCGGTATCGGTCTCGATACCGATCGCGTGCTTGGTCGGGAATACGCTGACGACACGGCCATCGACTGGTGAATAGAGGATGTTTCCAGATGGCAAAATGGCAAATCCAGGCCCCATCATTTCTTTGGCAAACACATCATCCGGCACTTCCGATAACGGAATGATTTTTCCATCAATCGGCATTTCGAAATCTTTTGCAATGATTTCTTTCATTGCGGGCTCAGCGCTCGCCGTTTGTGCGACAACTGGAGTGTCCGTTCCAGTTTCGGGAGCTGGGTTGCCGTTTGCCACACGCGGTTTCATCGCATCCCCTAGGAATTCGACGGCCGTTCCGATGACCACTTGCACATTGGTTTTATTAATTTTCATGACACCCATCGCACCATGGCGCTTCAGCGCTTTTTCATCGACCAACGCTGAATCTTTGAGTGTCATGCGCAGACGCGTCGTGCAATACTCGGTAGCGACAATATTGTCAGCGCCACCCAATGCTTCAATGGTGTTATAGGCTCTTACATCAATCGCATTATTGCCTGAATCCGCATTTTCTGCATCCTCGTCTTCGTCTTCACGGCCAGGTGTTTTCAAATCCAGTTTGATAATGAGGAAATAGAAAATGACAAAGTAAATGACTCCAACGAATAGCCCCATCACCAACAAAATCAGCGGGTTGGTGGCGAGCCCGAAATTGAGCACATAGTCAATCGCGCCGGCAGAAAAACCGAAACCGTGATGGATATCTAGTGCATAAGCGACCATCATCGAAACGCCCGTCAATAAAGCGTGGACAACATACAACATAGGCGACAAGAACATGAACGTAAACTCAATCGGCTCTGTGATCCCTGTTAAAAATGACGTGAAACCGATACTGAAGAACATCCCGCCAACAAGGGCTTTGCGTTCTTTTTTCGCTGCTACGTACATCGCAAGACAGGCAGCCGGTAAACCGAACATCATAATCGGGAAGAAACCGGACAGGAATGGTCCTGCCGTTGGGTCGCCTCTTAGGAAACGGTTAATTTCCCCGCGGACCACTTCTCCACTGGCAGTAGTGAACGTTCCAAAATCAAACCAGACGATTGTGTTGATCACGTGGTGAAGACCCGTCGGCAACAACAGACGGTTCAAGAACCCGTAAGCGCCAACGCCAAACATGCCCGCATTCAAGATCCAATCACCGGCACCGTCAATGGCTTCCTGGATTGGCGGCCATGCAAACCCGAGCACACCCGCTAAAACGGTCATGACCGCTGCCGTGATAATCGGCACAAAGCGCCTGCCGCCGAAAAAGGCCAGCCATTGCGGGAATTTCACATTATAGAATTTATTGTATAGCAGACCGGCGATAATACCGGAGATAATCCCAGCAAATACGCCCATATTGATTGTTTCGTTGATCGTGACGATTGCGGAAGTCAAGACCAGATAAGCAATGGCACCGGCTAATGCCGCTCCCCCGCTGCCATCATGCGCAAGCCCCATCGCAATTCCGATGGCAAAGATGATCGCCAAGTTATCGATGATCCCCGCGCCCGCCGCCGACATAAACGGAATCCCAAGCACATCGTCCTGCCCCAAACGCAGCAGCAAAGCCGCCGCTGGCAATGTCGCAATCGGGAACATCAACGACTTTCCTATTTTTTGAAGAAAACCAAACATAAAACTTCCACCCCTTTATGTATTCTTAATTTTCACTATATCTTTAACAGGTATAGTTGTCTATACCAATTCACTAAATAAAGAAAAATAAAGTAAGCGGTTACTTTCCGGATTATAAATTCTTATTTGAAGAAATGTTTCTAGTAAGATGCTTTCTCGCCAAAATCGCTGTTCAGCATACAGCCATGAAATAGAACCACTCACATTTAGAGATCTTTCGCACATTATAAAACAGCATTAGCAGGTGGCAAATACATGTCTCGACCAGGTTTACCTTGTCTCCCACAAAATACTGATCGATGACGACATCTCAATACATGAACGACCTAGTCTAGTTTAGCCTCTTTAGGCCAATAAAGAAGAGAGTCACTGGAAGAATTTTCTCAGTGACTCTCTTCTATGCATTCACTGACCACATTTTCCGCAATTGGTGGCTCAAATCTTCGCACACGTGGCTTTTTTGTTCCGCAATACTCAAATCTAATTACATTTCATTAAAATCTATACAAAAAGCCCGGAAAGCATTTGCTTTCCGGGCTTCCTATGATTATTTCTTCAGTTCTTCATCCAACAAAAACTTAACACCATCCGATACTGCGCCTGTGCCTCCAAAGATCGAGAAGCCGTCATACGCAGGTAGCTGTCTGTTCGTTGCTTCCGGAATAGCCGTGGGGCGAACGAGCAAGATCGGTGCATCGTTTTTTGCGGCCAGCACAGATCCCGCTAAGGCATCTGGGAAGTTCATCCCTGTTGCGATATACGCTTTATCAGTGCCGAGCGTAAGTGTCGTCGCTACGACATAACCCGTTTCGTAGCGGTCTTTGCCGCCGAGGCGTGTCGGCTTCGGCAAAGATTTCAAGACGTCCTCACTCACGGCACCGGTGCTGCCGATGACATACGTAGACGTTTTGTTCGTCAATACCGTTTTCGTTTCTTCCGGTAAACGGTCCGTACGCGTCAGAAGAATCGGGATACCGTTCTTCGCGGCGTAAGAAGACACGGACAAGACATCCGGGAAGTTCAAACCATTCGCTACAACCGCTTTGTCTGATTTGAGTTTTCCTGCAATCAAAGCCGCTGTATCAAAGCGCGTTTGCCCGCCAATTCGCTCAACGGCTAAATTCATGCGCTTCAATTCCGCTTCCACTTCTGCAGAAATCGCTCCAGCGCGTCCTAGGACAATCACTTTTTTCGCGCCGAGGCGCTGGATTTCTTTTTTCGTCTCAGGCGTCAACGCACCGGTTTTCGTCAATAAAATCGGTGCATCTTCCTGGAATGCCAGCGGTCCGCCCGCTAGTGCATCCGGGAAATCCGTAGCGGTCGCCAGAATCACCGTGTCAGCCGACTGCCATCCTTCTTGAGAAATGGCAATCGCTGTCAGGTAACGGCTCGACCCTGAAATGCGATCGGTCGCCTCGGATACAGCTTTCACGACAATCGTTTTCGTTGCGGCACTTTGGTTGCCTGCCGCATCAATTGCAACGACCGTTAATTCCGTGCCAACCGATTGTGGTTCGATCGCTAAAGAAAATTTACCGTTCGAAGCGGTTTTTCCTTTAACCAGTTCTTTCGTGCCTGCTGTAACGACGATATCACTGCCAGCTTCTGCTGCTCCGTTGATGCTCGTCGCTTTATGCGTCACCTTGTCGACGATTGGTGCGTTTGGCGCAGTGGCGTCTTTTACGGTAATGCTTGCGGCTTTGCTGATGTTCCCCGCTTTATCCGCAGCCGTTACAGTAAGTTTCGTACCTGCTGTTTGTTTAGCGATTGCAATGGAGAATTTGCCATCCGCTGTTGCTTTGGCAGAGCCGATTTCGCTTAATCCGACTTTGATGCTAACAGTGGATACCGCTTCTGCCGTTCCCGTAACTTTAACTGATTGATCCGTGACTTCATCAATTACAGGAATAGCAGGGGCGATGGTATCAGCGACGGTCACCACAGTTGCTTCACTAATATTGCCGGCTGCATCAACAGCTGTGACAGAGAGCTTCACATCGGCTTTTTGCTTAGCGATCGCAATAACGAATGTGCCGTCTGCCTTCGTCTTCGCAGTTCCAATTTCTGTTGTACCAGTCTTAACTCGAATCGTTGAATCTGCTTCCGCTGTTCCAGTCATTGTTTCAGACTGATCTGTTACAGCATCAACAGTTGGAGCTGCAGGTGCTGTAGCGTCCGATACTGCGAGAAGTGTTGCTGTGCTAGTGTTGCCAGCAGCATCCCTTGCGGTAATGGAAAGTTTTACGCCTGCTTTTTGTTTCGCAATCGCCACAGCGAATGTGCCGTCTGCTTTTACGGTCGCAGAACCGATTTCCTGAGTACCTGCTTTGACGCTAACAATAGCGTTAGCTTCCGCGTTCCCGGTGATAGAGGTAGATTGATCTGTCACTTTGTTGACGATTGGTGCCGAAGGAGCTGTCGTATCAACTACTGTTACTTCTTTAATTTCACTCGTGTTTCCAGCAGCATCAGTCGCTGTTACCTGTAATTTCAGGCCACTTTTCAGTTTAGATATAGCAATTGAATACCTTCCGTCCGTACCTACAACAGCAGAACCGATTAATTCCGTTCCTGCTTTAACTGTAATGGAAGAACCAATTTCCGCTGTGCCTGTAATACTTGTGGATACATCCGTTACAGTTTGCACAGTCGGCGCATTTGGAGCTGTTTTATCTTTCACAATCACTTCTTTTGCCTTACTGACATTTCCAGCTGCATCGGCAGCAACGATAGTTAATGCCGTTCCGGCTGTTTGCTTGACGATTGGAACGGTAAAGTCACCCGCTGCCGTCGCGTTTCCTGTGCCAAGAACCGTAGTGCCTTTTTTCACCGTTACCAAAGCCCGAGCTTCCACTTTTCCTGTCACATTTAAAGACTTGTCTGTAACTTCATTAACAGTCGGTATGCTCGGAGAGGTTCTATCTTTAACAATGACTTGCGCTTTAGCGCTAACGTTTCCACTGTTATCGGTGGCTGTCACTTCTAGCTCCGAAGCAGCCGGCTGCTTCGGAATCGCAACCGAGAATTGGCCAGCATCGTTCGCTTCACCTTGCCCGATTACAGCCGTTCCTTGGTAAATGGTTATAACAGCGTTAGCTTCCGCTATGCCAGTTACTTTCGTTGAAGCATCGGTCACTTCGTGTACGGTCGGAAGTCCTGGAGGTGTAGCGTCTACTACTGTTATTTGTGTGGTCTCACTACTATTTCCTGATTGATCTGCCGCGCTTATCTGAAGCTTGGTACCAGCTTTTTGTTTCGGTATTCTCACTGAAAAATTCCCATGTGTGTCAGTTGTCGTATTGCCCAGCACTGTGTTGTCAGTAGAAACCGTAATAGTCGAATCCGATTCTGCCTGGCCGTAAATGACCGTATCAGCATCCGATACTGGGTCGACATGTGGTGCCTCTGGAGGAGTAGCATCCTTTACAATCACTACAGCTTGCTCTGACGAGTTATTTGAAGAATCTGTAGCCGTGACGGTTATACGGGTGCCTGCTTTTTGCGCCGGCATATCAAAGGAAAAATAACCGCCTTCAAACACAGTCGTTGAACCTATCCATTTATTGTCTGCAAAAATATCAATAGTCGAATAAGGCTCAGCCCAACCGCTGATCACCGTAGACACATCGCTTACTTCGTTCAATTCAGGCTTTTCCGGGGGTGTCGTGTCTTTTTCTTTGACTACGAAATCACCGCCGGAAAGATCATCGCCCCACCAATGGACAGAATTGCTCCATGCGTATAGAGCATTTTTATAAATGTCCTCCATCCAAACAAATTGCACCTTCCATTTTCCGCTGTCCAGCCCTGTATAGAACGCGGGAAATTCCCCTTCATATACGTTTCCATAAGCATGCATTAATTCGACGGAAACGTTATACCCCATCGGGCTGGTATAATTGACTTTCACATTGGCCACTCCAGAAGCATCTTCCACTTCTGCGATGACTTTCAAAGAATCTTCACTGTCTACTTCTCCTTTATCTATGGAGATGCTCTTTAAAACCGGTGCATCACCCTCAGGTTTCACAGTGAAATTACCGGCATCCAGATTTCTATTACTGTAATGGTCATCGTCAATATAATGGCTAGTGTTATTACGGGAATCTCGAATTATAATCGCGACACATTCGAATTCACCAATGAATAAACCAGATGTCATAAAACTTGGAATCTGCACTTGAAAACGATTATTGCCGACATTTGTTGCCGGCAATTGATAATAATATCCATTGGGCGCCTTATAGTCCAAATACATACTTTGAACATCGCTCAAATCATCATGCGCTTCAACAGTTACCGTCACATTTCCATTTTGTATAATGGAAGGATTATCTACATATAAATTATCTAATTCGGGCCCGGTTGTATCTGCTGCATAGGAAGTAAAGTTCCATTCATCAAATTCGTATTCCCCGTCTTCTGAACGATCAAAATACATCCGCAACGAATCTTTTTTCAGTACCATGATGCTGGCGACTGTATACTCGCCTGCCGGTGACGGAACAGTTGTCCCTTCAAATTCCCCGAGAGAATTTCGGTACAATTGAACGGCACTATAATTTCCATTAGGCATCTTATAGGACATTTGGATATGAGTGACACCTGTGCTATCAGTTAATTTAATCTTTATCGTCTGATATTGGTTCATTAAAATTTTCTTTTTCTCTATTTGAATATATTCTATTGCATCCGGCGTACTCGCTTCGGCAGATGTCGTTCCAATACTTATAAAAAAGAGTATCGAAAATATTAAGACTAGCCCAAACCCTTTGTTTCTTTTCTTGTTTGCCATTTTTTCCGTCCATTCTCCGAAGCTTATTGGTTGGGTTACGATAAAACTTAAAAGCTAAAAATATTCACCCTGTTTTCTTGATTAAATAACCTCATCTCTTCTCTTTTTATGCAGCTTTCAAAAAATGAAAGTTCCGAAACCAAAGAAAATAGTCACACTCAAATACACATTAAGTAGCGCATAATAACTAATATTATATTTCAAAAAAGACTTATTTACTAGCTTATTTTTGGTAAAAAATACATTTCACTATCTATCTGAAGAAAGACAAGCTCGAGAACCACTCGTGCCTTAAAATAAAACCTATTCATATGTGCGTTCAGCCATTTCATAAAACTATATATGCCGCTTTTCGGAACTACTTTAGACAAGAAATATAACTATTTGAGACGTTCGAAATAAAACTTACGTCAAAATTAATATAGGTATAAGTCTCGGAGTGTGAATAAAAATTATTGTTAGTTCTACATGTTTAAAATCAACAATTACTTTATAAAAACAGTTAGTCCTCAGTAAAATATCCGCTAGCGGCTCACTGCTATGACTTTACTTGGACTATCCTTTGCATCCACTCGCTACAATCTCCGCAATTGGTGGCTCAAATCTTCGCGCTCTTAGCTTTTTCATTCCGCAATAAGGGATACATAGATGAAGATGGTCAATTTTTTTTTGCGTTTACAAAGGATTTTCTTATTTGCACATAATTTTTGATGCTCTTCATTTCTTTGGGGATTGTAGGTGTTAATTACATCCTGTATATTAAAAGAATAATAGTTACTGGAGGATTTTAATGTGATTTTTTATGTATTCGTTACTATTCTTAGCTGCACTTTATTATCAGCTATAAGTTTTATTTACTTTCTCATTCGCAAAAACAAGTATGGTAAGAAACCATTATTTATCTCAATCGTTTTTTGTATTATTTTTTTAGGAATAGCAATTCCGATGGGCCAAAAGCCTTCAGTCTCCTTTAATGAATACAAAGAGCAATCTAGTACATTTAGTTTTGAAAACTATTCAGATGATCAAGTAAATGTCGGAACGTTCGTTAAAATAATAGGAGAAGTTACTTTAATCGAAGTAACTATAGATGGTGAAGAGAATAGGTTCTTCTTAGAAACAGAGGATGGAACATTCTATGCTCAAAATAATTCTAATGAAGAGATTAAAAATGGTGAGATTCTTACTGTTTATGGAAAATACGCTGGAAAAAGAAATGCTGTTTCTCCTGCAATAAGCGTTCAATATTTCGAGAGATAAATAATTCCATAAAGTCGCTATTTTGGTGTATTTCTTAGAGTAAAAAATCTTATAATAATAGTTCAACAAGAAACTACACCCGAGTATAATAAGCTTAAGAACAGATTTATTATAGTATTTCATGAATATCAACAAGTTCAAACTAAGTATATGAATATTCGATTTGTTTCAGTAACTCAACTCAAAAAATAGCAGGCGATTTTATATTCGCCCGCTACTTTTATATCAAAATTTTTATTGAACTAGCCGGTAAGCCGGAAAAAATTCAACCCGTTTATCAATCTTCCCTAAATCACACAGCTCTTGATAAATTCGTTCATTCCATATCTTTCTTCCGGTGCATACCGGAGCAATCAATGTTTCAATCGCCATTTTTGATTGTCTTTTTTCTTTAGGGCTCCAAGCTTTTTGGAGTCCTTTTTCTTTTGCCCACAAGTACAACGCGCATTTCAATAGTTTTTCGGACTCAAAATACTGATAGCTAGATGCTGCGCTAGTCCAGTGCGTATAAACTGCGTCTTCTTGAACACTACTACAACTCATAGCTAATACTTCGTTTTTATAACTGAGTTCTACTACCACAAAATCATCAAAAGTACTTTCGCCAATCAGTTCAACATACTGGTTCACATCCAAATACATTTGCTTATCACTCCGATGAACAAATTCCTCGAAAGCTTTAATTGCAGCCTCGCCTTCGAAGATTCTGTATTCCACACCTGAATCTATTGCATTCCAAAGTTTGCTCAAGTCCTCTTTGCCAATCTGATCTAGTGGCTTTGTCACATCTATGCCGAAACTTTCTCTCTCATAATCCACTTCATAGCATTCCAAAAAATCTGCTGGATGTCCGAAAGGCGCATGGAACTCTACTGCTTCAGAAACAATGTGCTGCTCTATGCAGTATGCTTCAAACGCTCTTTTGAAGTCGAAAATCAAGTCCCATTTTTGATCAACACTGCACATTACTATCATCGGCCCACCAAAGCCAGCTGGCGACACTAAATCATAATAAGTCTCTCCATTAACTTGAATATCAATCTCTCGCTTTTCAAAAAAATGCTTGATATGACCATGTTCATTTTGAAATTCAAATACCTCATACTGTTTAAGTGCAGATACTTTAAGTAAATCATTATTTAGGAAAATGCTGTTCATTCTACTCCCCCATTTCACGCTCAAATGAATACCTTATAAACATCATATAAAGAGAAGGTTAAATCCTTGTTAAAACAAAAAAAGCCACTAGATTCTTTTGAGAATCTAGTGGCTAGTATGTTATTTCGATACTGAAGTTGAGTTTTTAACACCAAGACACTGCTGAATCTTTTGGATAACCCGTGTTTGTTGCTGTTCTGTCATGTTCGACCCAGATGGTAAGCATAACCCTCTTTCGAAAAGCTTCTCACTGACAACCTTATCAGTGCTATGAGCATAAAATTGATTTTCGGCAAAAAGAGGTTGAAGATGAAGCGGCTTCCATACTGGACGTGCTTCAATATTATCTGCAGCTAAGGCATCAATAATTTCTTCCGGCTTAATCGAAATCTTCTGCGGATCTAAAGTTAAAGTCGTCAGCCAGCGATTCCCGTAAGTATCCTCAAGCTCAGGCATAAACTTCAAACCATCGATGTCGCCTAGCGCTTCTACGTAACGATTGAATACCGCTCGTCTAGCCAATACTCGTTCATCCAAGACTTCAAGTTGCGCACGACCGACACCTGCCAGAATATTGCTGAGTCGATAATTATAGCCCACAACACTATGCTGATAGTGTACTGCTGGGTCTCTTGCTTGTGTTGCAAGGAAGCGGGCACGCTTTAAAGCTTCTGCATCATTGGAAACTAGCATTCCTCCACCTGACGTGGTGATAATTTTGTTCCCGTTGAATGAAAAGATTCCAAACTTCCCGAATGATCCGCTTGGCTTACCTTTATAGTAAGAACCTAATGATTCTGCAGCATCTTCCACTACAGCTACACCAAAACGCTCACAAACTGCCAGTAATTCATCAACCATTGCAGATTGTCCATACAAATGAACAATGATTACCGCTTTTGGCAATTTACCTTTTTGCTCAGCATCTTTTAATGCTTTTTCAAGAGCAACTGGTGACATATTCCACGTCGTGTCTTCGGAATCGATAAATACAGGAGTCGCTCCTGCATATAGAATGGGATTCGCACTGGCGATAAACGTTAATGTAGAACAAAAAACGGTATCTTCTTTGCCGACTTCCAAAAGTTGCAATGCTAAATGAATCGCGGCGGTACCGGAACTTGTGGCTGCAGCATCCGCTACATGAGCGTACTCTGCTATTTCTTTTTCGAAGCCGTCGACATTCGGCCCGAGTGGAGCAATCCAGTTCGAATCAAAGGCGTAATCGATATAAGATCGTTCGTTCCCACTCATATGTGGAGTCGAGAGAAAAATTCTTTCTGTCATCATTATCGCTCCTAAACTTTCCGATTGGTGGTGCTCACGGTCTGATCGGCTGTTTTAATAACTCGTGCCGGAACACCAACAGCAGTCGACTGTGCTTCAATATTATCAATGACAACAGACCCAGCACCTATCGTACTCCAAGCCCCGATTGTCTTTGTCGGAATAACTGTAGCGCCAGCGCCAATATGAACGCCATCTCCAACTGTCACTCCTCCAGTAATCATAGCGCCCGGAGAAACATGAGCATAATCACCAATTAGACAATCATGTTCGATAACAAGACGTGTATTCAAAATGACGTGTGAACCAACTGTCGCAGCAGCATTCACAATGACACCAGGCATGACCACCGTACCATGTCCAAGCTTTGCACTCGGACTGACCAGCGCATCTTTATGGATGATGGTTGCATACTGTTCATCAGATAAGTTCAACTTATCGACAATTTTACGACGGATGGCATTTGCGCCAATTGCAATGATGACTTTAGCTTGCTCGTCGCGAATCAGCTCATGGACCGATGAACTTGGCCCATACCAACAATCGTTTCTTTTTTCGAGTTCTGTATACTTATCATCTAGTCTTGCAATTACTGTATCTCCATTGGATATAACGTTATCTGCAATAACCCTTGCATGTCCGCTATCTCCGATTAATATCACTTTCACTTTAAGACCTCCTGGATACCGAACTACCTTTGAATTTTGTCATCGTCGCTTGACCATCTTGCGAAATGCCCTCTGACTTGAATACTTTCATCACAGTCATGAATAAAATCTTGATATCCAGCCAAAACGATTGATTTTCAACATACCAGACATCATATTCAAATTTCTGTTCCCACGAAATAGCATTTCGCCCATTCACCTGTGCCCAGCCGGTAATACCTGGCCGCACATTATGGCGTTTCTTTTGCCTATTATCATACAGATCGAGGTACTCCATTAACAGAGGTCGTGGCCCCACAAAACTCATATCACCTTTTAATACATTCAGAAGTTGAGGCAACTCATCCAAGCTAAGCTTTCGTATAATTTTGCCGAATGACGTTAATCGGATATCATCAGGTAAAAATTGACCTTTTGTATCCCGTTCATCAGTCATAGAGCGGAATTTATAGACGTGAAATGGTCTTTCATTAAGACCAGGACGCTGTTGTTTAAAGACAACGGGAGAGCCTATTTTCAAAAGAATTAATAGTGCAGTAGTTAGAATGACGGGAGAAAGAACTATTACTGCAATTAAACTTACCAAAAAATCAAAAAACCTTTTCATTAAACACACTCATTAGATTCTGACATTAATTCACATTATATATTTATTCCGAATTAGAGCTTGTAAACGGAAGGACTCTCAATAATATTTTTTGTATCAAGTACTAACTTCTCTTTCAAACACAAAATGTTCTCTTTAATGTGATCGTGACCGACCATAACTACAACAATCTCAATATCATCTAAAAACTCTTCAAAGTCTTGGTATTGATTTTCAACTAAATTCTCTTTAACAAAGGGATCATAAACCTTAACTCCGAAAGCAAGGTGTTCATCTAACCGTTCCAAAAGCTGCAATGTAGGACTCTCCCTTGTGTCGTCAACATTTTCTTTATACGCTAATCCATAAAGACCTACCTTAGATATTTCGGTAACACTATGCTCTCGCATGATGTCTCTGATTCGGCTTAACACATGAGAAGGCATGGAATCATTTGTTTTTCGGGCTGTTAGTATTAAGTTCGTAAGGTCTGGATAATCACCAACCAAAAACCATGGATCTACTGAAATACAATGTCCTCCCACCCCTGGTCCAGGCTGTAAGATATTAACTCGAGGGTGTTTGTTGGCAATTCGGATAATCTCGTAAACATCAATATCATCTGTTCTGCAAATTTTTGCTAGTTCATTAGCGAAGGCAATATTAATATCTCGAAATGTATTTTCAACTACTTTTGACATTTCAGCAGACCGAATATCTGTTAAAATAATTTCAGATTTGCAAAATTTAGCGTAAACTTTTTTAGCTCTTTCGGCAACTTCTAGATTATCTGCCCCAATCGTCCGTGAATTAAATTCTAACTCATGAATCATATTTCCAGGTATGATTCTCTCGGGAGCATGGAGAAGATGCACATCTCTTCCAACTTCTAAATTCCTTTTATCAATTACTGGACGGATATGTCTATCAATAGTACCAGGAGAAATAGTAGATTCGATTATTATTGAAGCTCCTTTGTTACATACATCCAGGACCTTATTCACTGCCGAAATAACATAGACAGGATCTAACTTTTTAGTTTCCTCTATGTAAGGAGTAGGTACAGCCAATATGTATGTATCAGCAGGACAATATTCAGTAGAAAAAGAAATTCCATTTGTTAAAGCTTCTTGAAATAATTGCTCTAGACCATCTTCTTGAAAAGTTAACTTACCTTTATTCAAAGAATTAACAAGACCTTCATTTAGATCAGTCCCTGTCACATTCACGCCACTTTTTGCCAATATTAAGGCTGTTGGCAATCCTATATATCCTAAACCTACTACGTTAACTTCTGTCATTTTATTCTCCTTATAGTACAACTTAAGTAATTTCGAAATTCATTTCACTTCTTCGAGTACTTTAATATATTGTTTTGCTAATGATTCACGACTAAAGTTTTGAGTAACGAAATTAAACCCATTTTCTCCCAATTCTTTAGAATGTAAACTATCATTTTTTAGCTTAAGTACTTTTTCTGCAAACTCTTGTGGATTTTCCGGATCAACGTAAAATCCAGATTTACTTTCTTCTATTAGCTCTCTTGCAACTCCATCAATACCTAATAATATGGGTTTTGCACAAGACATATAATCAAAAACTTTATTAGGATATACTGTTTTAAAAGTATCTACTTTTTTAAGAACTGCAGTACATATATCAGAAGCATTACAAAAATCAGGGATTTTCGATTTTGGCTGTGAGTCAATAAACTTTATATTTTTAAGATTTCTTTCTTCCGCTTCTTGCATTAATGCTTTCTTTTGCATTCCATCACCAATAAGTAAAATCACTATATCTTCATGCGAAGCTAATTCTTCGCTTAGGTTTAATAACGACTCTAAGTGATTGGCTACACCATGCGCACCCATATAGGTAATGACGAACTTTCCATTTAATCCATATTTATCTCGAACCCAATTCTCTCTAGTTCCAGGTTCAAATATATCCAAATCTGCACCATTCGGAATAAACGAAATTTTCTCAGGTTTAATTCCTTTTTTCGAAATCAGAGTCTGACGAAAAGCAGGAGTTAGTACATTAATCTTATCAGCAAATCGATAGGATACTTTTTCTACAATATAAGCAATCTTGATAATTAACTTATTTGTCAACACACCTGTGTCTATTGCTGATTCTGGCCATAAATCTCTTACTTCGAAAACCATCGGTGTTCTTTTGAAAATCTTAGTCAAAACTCCTGTAATTCCAACAAAGAGAGGTGGTGATGTAACAATTAAAACATCATGCTTTTCCACTTTAAACATTATTGCGTAAAGAGATGAAAACGTAAAAGAAAAATATCCCCATAATCTTCCTAGAAAAGATCTGTTATAGGATTCTGACACATAAGTTCTAACAACTTGAACGTTTGGAGAATATTTTTCCCTTACTACGAACTTCCCTTTGTATTTTTCCTCTTTCTCTCCCGTAATATAATGTACAGTACCCGCAACTACAGTCATTTGATGACCTTGTTGTTCCCAATACTTTACAAATTGGTTGAACCGCGACCCTCCAGGATCGTTCTTACCTAAAAAGTATTGATGTAATACAAGAATTTTCATTACCACAGCTCCCTATCTACGAAGATAGTTTTTTCGCCAATAGGCTTTAAAACAATAGTTTTATTTCCAATCTCAATTGTCGATTCGCTACTATTTGTTACTTCTTTTTTCTTATTTTTTTGTAGAATAGTAATATAACGGGTTGACTCGCTTACAGTGGAGTTTGCTATTAGCTGTGGCATAGGCCTCTTATGTCCATAGTATAAAGACTGCCAACCTGCAATCGGATTTTCACTCCCACATTCTAACAAAAAGCTTTTAGTTTGCTGATTAAGGCTATACATAGTCCATTCATGTCCATCAGGTAATCTTAAAAGTAATTCACCATGAGAAGTTTCTTGCACATTTTCTATGCCAAATAACCAACTTAAGGAAACATTCGTCTCTCTATCAATACCTATCACATCATCTATAATGATTAACGTGTCTTTTGCTTGAATTAATCCTCTTCGATGTGTTATATCACCATAACCATAATGCTCTCCTTCAAAAAGCGAATAGAGGTCTGTTTGCTGGAAACTAAGCATTTTTGACTTTGTCCAATTTAACCAAATAAATCTCGATGCTTTTTTCATTTGATCTTTACCGTTTATCATCAAAGTATTATGAGAAGCAGTACCGTTAAAATATAATGATTCTTTTAAGCTAGTGTTATATGAGAACGTTCCCGCATCTGCAAGGATATTATATTCCCCATCCCAGAAATCTACATGAAGCATATCCGCTTGAACTGGTCGATGTTTATAACTAGCACAGCGTACCATAGCGAATTGCTTCTGATTGCGCAACACACCATACCCACCTTTAGTGAAAAACGCAGATTTTTTAGTGGGATTGTTTAACTCAATTGTTGTCTGCAAGCCAAGCCACAATGCAATTTCATCAACGTCATTTTCTTCATATAATCTTTCACCTGTTACTGTGAGCCAAGCAGCCTGCAGAGCAGGGCGATGATCCAAATATTCTTTAGACGTTAGAGGATGAATGTATGCTCCATCATTCATTCCATAGTTAGGCACTCTCCCTGTCGAAGGTTCCTGAAACTGATACATAAACTCTATAGTTTTTTTAAATTTAGCAACAAAACTTGGACTGCAATTATCATTATTGAGTTGAGCTAACTTTAAGAACCAAGTTAAATCTTGAATCGCTAATCGTTGATAGTTGAAAGAGTGTTGAATATAAGAACCATCCGGGTAAATTTGCCAATTCGCCTCAGATTGAATAAATTTATGTCCCTTTAATCTCCATTGCGCTGAAGAATTTAAGAATTGAAAAATCACTCCGGCTGTGTACATTCCAGCAGCCTCTGAGAGAGAGTGATTATTTTTCACAGATTTCAAAGCAAAATCGAAATGTTTTTCCACATGATTAGCGTGGTGATGTATTGCTTTTGTTAGAAGTTCAAGACGTTCCTCTGTAGTTTGTGGAGAATCTATAAATATATTTAATCCAAAGGTCCAAGCCATAATTCTCAAAGACATCTCTTGACCACATTTATAGTTCGCACCAAGTTCTGGCGGGTTATGTTCGATAAAATCCTCAAACATTTCCCAATAAGCGATTGCATATTTTTCATCTTTAGTAATTGCATAAGCTCGAGACAAGGGATATACAAATGAGAATCTTGATAATTCCCATATCCATTTAATGTCCCCAAAGTCACTTGATAAATCTCCAATTTCTGTCCAGTGCATGTCGTTAGGGGAAAATTTCTTAGTAAATGGACTATAGTGCCACTCCAAACTATCAAGTTTCACTATGTGCTTTGAAAAGTAAACAAATTTATTTTTTAAAATGTCATCCGCAAGTTTTATCGACTCTTCTAATCTCAATTCACTTCTCATTCGATGTAGTTTATCAAAATCCGGCGAAAAAAAAGAATTTACTAAGCTACTTTTAATTAGCTCTTTTAAGGTGTTAGGCCGATCCATTATATTTGAGAGATCCACGTCTTCATATAAAAACGACTGATAATTTTTCTTTAATAGACCGAGCTTTTTTTCTATTTCATACTTTGTACGATACAATGTCCAAGAAAGACCCATATTCTTTACAATTTCTATCTTATTTTTCAATTTCTTTTCCTCGCAATTGATCTATAACATCAAAAGTCGCTTCTGTTACTTCATATATTTCATTTAAAGGAATTGGAGAAGTTCCATTTTCAACCCCTTCAATAAACCTCTTTATACCTTCCGCGTGTCCTTTGTCTTGACTACGAGTTTTGAGCTTACTGAAATCTTTCCAACCATACCCTGTTAATGATTTAAAATTATCCAATGATAATACTTTACCACTAGTAAATACTTCTATTCGTTCTTTTGGATAAGACTTATTGCCATTTGCTAAATATTGGATATTCGCTATCGATCCATCTTTAAATGCTATATTAATTAATACATTTTCTTCAAGCTGTTCTTCACCTGGAACATTCATTTTTATTGATTGGACTTTAGCAATTTCAGAATCTGCTATGTGTCTAGCAAGATCTATAAAATGACATCCTTCACCAATAATACGGCCTCCACCAATTTCTATATCCTGAGTCCAGTGATCTGTAGGAATTGATCCTGCATTAACTGTTATTATGATTGCCTTTGGTTGGTGAATTGTAGAAAGTAGCTGTTTCATCTTTACCACATGCGGTGAGAATCTTCTATTAAAACCTACCATTAGTAGTTTTTCATGAGGAATCTGCTTAATCTCATCAAGCTCTTCACGATTAAGGCACAATGGCTTCTCAACAAATACATGTTTATTATTTATAAGACTTTTTTTAACTAATTCCGCATGAGTGTCATGACGAGTTGTAATTAAAATTGTATTAATTTCATTATCATCAATAACATGGTTTACATCAGTTGAGGCTCTTAAAAATCCAAATTTTTGACCTACATTCACTCCACTGATTCCACCATTACTCACTATTGTATGTTTTAAAACTTCCAATTTTTGCATAGCCGGCAATAATGTTTGGTTAGTATAATTTCCTGCTCCAATTATACCTATCGACGGTTTACTATTAGCTTCAATAATCTTAGTCTTTAAATTGATAGTTCTTTCACTATTTAAGTTATAGTTTTTAGGTTCATATTTCAACATAATACCAATGGCTGAGCGGTCAACGCTTAACGTTTGATATGCCTTAACTGCATCTTGGAATTTAAAAGTATGCGTGATTAAAGAGGTAACATCCAATTTCCCTTCTTTAATCATATCCAAAACTGCTTCGAAATTCCTTTGCTCTGTCCATCGAACAAACCCTAATGGATAATCATTACCCTTCACTTCATAATTTGAATCGTATCTACCAGGACCGTAAGAACAAGAAACTTGGAAAGACAATTCCTTCTCATAGAATTCTGTTCGATTTAATTCGAGACCCGTTACACCAACTAAAATAATACGGCCTCTTTTTCTGCTCATTTGAGCTGCTTGAGAAATTGGATCATTACTTTTAGTTGAAGCTGTCACAATAACTCCATCTGCCCCACGCCCATTAGTTTGTGACATAACATAGTCTACAATACTAGTTCCGTTTCCAACATTTATTGCATCTACTCCATAACTCTTAGCTAAATCCACTTTTTGTTGATCAAAATCCGAAGCAATAACTTTACAGCCATGTGCTCTAAGTAATTGAACTGTTATAAGCCCAATTAACCCTAATCCAGTAACGACAATAGTTTCTCCTAAAGTGGGCTTGGAAAGCCTAATACCCTGTAAACCAATAGAGGAAATAACTGTAAAAGCAGCTGCTTCAAATGAAACAGAGTCCGGAATTTTCGCACAAAGATTTGATGACACAGATACTACTTCTGCATGAGGACCATTTGATATTACTCGATCTCCTACTTTAAAGTACGTTACATTTTTTCCAACTGCTATGACAGTTCCGGCATTACTATAACCCAAAGTTATTGGTTGTTCTAATTTACTTTGTACAGCATTAATTGTCGGTTTTAAGCCATCTGTTTTCACCTTATCCATTACTTGTTTAACTTTCTCAGGCTGTTGTTTAGCTTTTTGAATATAATTGGAATTCCCAAATTCAACTAACATTCTTTCGGTGCCAGCTGACACTACACCATTCTCCACTTTAATCAATAGATTATTTGGAGCCAAGTTTGGCAAGGGAGCCTCTGCCAACGTTGTTTCTCCATTTTTTAAACTTTGTTGAATATAATTCATTTCCAACTTCCTTTCAAAGATAGTAATGTCCTATTTCTTAAGATCAATTGACTGAATATATAAACTAAAAATATAAGAATTGAGATTAAAATAAATGAAAGCAAACCAGTTACTTCGTTTTCCAAAAGTATGCCACTTAAACCTAGCAGAAAAGAACCTAATAAAATTTTTAGCTGATCAAAATTAAATAAAGGAGTTTTCAATTTACGGTAGCAATACATTAAACCAAATAGTATTGACAAGGGAATGCTAATTACAGAATATTCTAAAACCTTATTACTTATAATTATTATATTCAAAACTATATGCGTGATTATAATCAAGCTAGTTGTTTTATAAATCACACTCCATTTTTTTTCGACATATAAAAATCTCAAAAAAATAGTTAAAATCGAAACTGGAACTATCAGTAAACTCAAAATCTGCAATTGACTCGAAGTGATATTAGTACTTTGTTCGTCAAACTCTCCACGCTCAAATAGAATTGAAACTATTTCGCTAGAATAAATAAAAAAGAATACTGAAATAGGGACCATTAATAATAGTATAGTATTTAGAGTTTTTCTGAAGTAAAATTGAAATTCAATCTGATCCTTTATTTTTATTAGTGTAGGAAATAATCCTGTTAATACAGCAAAGAGAAATATTGAAATTGGCAAATTCATTATTTTGTATGCATAATTCAAAGCAGATATGATTCCATCAGTATTAGTTCGACTCAATATTATTTTTTGAACTGATAATAAAATTTCAATCAACCCAAATCCTAGAATCATAGACATTACTGGGTGAATAAATTCATTCTCTTTTAAACTTACTATACGTACTTGATGAAAATATTGTTTTTTATTAATAATGATCAGTAAAAATATGATTTGCACTACTAACCCTAAAGCGAGTGAGATTATTAAAATAAATGAATGTAGTACATAAAATGATATAAACAAAATACATATGTTTATTATTACTTGAAGAAATGAGCTTATAGATCCGATTTTAAACTCATTATAAGCTTGAAGATAATAAACGAGACTAACTTGCATAAAATATAGAAAAGTAATTAATATAGTCATTAGGGGATAGTAAAAATTCGTTGTTTCTATACTAAATGTTGAAAAATAACCTAGCGAAATTAAAAGTGTCGCTAATCCTACAAGAAAATATACGTCTTTTCTTTGTAAAGAAATCAATTTTTTTTCTGTCGATATTAAAGATATTATTAATAGCCCCAATGCTGGTCCTATACTATTTAACATAATGTTAGGAATAATTAACATTATATTGTAATGATCAACTTCGCTATTGGTTCCATAAAAGTATGAAATTTGAATTTCTTTAAAAAAATTTAGTATCCTTATAATAAAGGTAGAAAATAAAAGTATTAAAATATAATGGACTATTTTATTCTTCATTATTCTCTTACCTTAATACTTTTTGCAGGTACTCCCCCAACAATGTGAAAAGGTGGGACATTTTTAGTGACAACTGATCCTGCAGCTATAATAGCTCCTTCTCCAACTCTAACACCAGGAAGAATAACGCAATTAGCCCCTATCCAAACATCTTTTTCAATATGTACCTTTTTATATGTGTGACCACTTCCAAAAATTCTTCCTTTTCCCTTTGGTATGTTATGGTTTGCTGTTAATATTTTTGTACCGTATCCTATAAGCGTTCTATCTCCTATTTCTACTCCTCCACTTGTCGTTATAAGTACCCCTTTTGCAAAGTCAACATCATCTCCAACCACCATGTTCATAGGTGGCATTATCCAGACTCCACTGTAAAATACAGGATTTTTTCCAATCTTATTTTTTAATAGAACTAATATGAGCTTCTTAAAACTGTTAAAAATCCGGTACCTAGGTAGTAGAAATATAATTTCCATTGAACTTTCAACTGTAACAACAAGTATTCTTTTAAACATTATGTATTTTCCCCTTTCCCTTTACTACTTCCATATAATAAAAATAAATTCCACTCCAAAAAAACCAGTAATGAATTGCAGGATTAGTGTTTGTTAAAGGGACATTAACATTTAAATCTACTAACAGGGTAGTTATCATTATCAAACTAAATATTCTTAAAGTATGATTGTTGTATTTGAAAGAATCTTTAAACATTTTTAAGCTAAAAACTACAAGAACTGTTAGTATCATTAGTGGAAAGAACCCACTAAGCGTAAGGAATTCAAAGTATTGATTATGAGCAGAAATATTATCTATATCATTTAAATAAGAGCCGAATAGAAAATTTGAAGTTCCCATCTCTTTAAGTATATTTATCCATAAGTCTGTCCTACCATTAAGATCTTGTACTTTTTCAACTTCTCCTATTCTTCCTAAAACTTCTTTATTACTTGAAATAAACTCAAACAAGAACGGCATAGCTAACGCCGGAAACAATGCCAAATATTTGAATTTTATATTTGAAACAAAAATTAAATAAAAGACTGACATTACTACAAAGGAAACCATTGCACCTCTTACTTGTAGAGTAAATATATAAAATAAGAAAACTAGAAAAAGAATAATTGTCCAACTTCCAAATCTTTTAATCAAATATGGAAGTCCACAAAAGAAGATTAAAGTTACTAAATAAGGAAAGTAAACTCTACTTTGATAAATTCCTGCTCCTAAAATCGACGGATACATAGCTCCTGATAGCGGGTTAACTCCAAACATAACTATTGAAGTAACGCTTTGGATAAATATAATCACTACAAAAAATAATGTTAAATAACCAAAGAATTGTGGAGGAGAAATTCTCTTTATCGAAAAAAGATACACAGAAATCACAATTCCTACTCCGCCAGTTAAAAACTGCACCAATTTAATTAGGCCTCTATAGTTACCTGAAAATAAAGAGCCAATAGCTACTAACAAAATAAAATACACTACAAAAATAATAAATATCTTTATAATTGGATTTTCTAGAATGTCCTTGTTTATTCTATGAGTCTTTAAAGTCTTTACTAATATATTAAAAAATAACAAAATTCCAATAAAAAAAACTAAAGGCAATACAAATCCGGTCTTGCCTAAATGTAAACCTGTCACACTTACTTCGGCAATAAAAATTCCTGAAGTAGTTATATAGAGTGGAAGAAACATTATTGGTAGTATGCTAACATATTTCTTTGTATTTTTTTGCATTTATAACCCGCTTTTCCCATATAATCTATTTGAGTACTATATATAAAATTTCTAAAAATACTGCTTTGAAAATATTGAATTATCATTAAAATCATTTAACACTTAATTTCATATCGATTTGTTTTACATTTTTACGATTAGCTAAGCTTATAAGCAACTCTTTCGCTTCATATTTATCCATGGATGGTAATTTTTCTATAACAAATTTTATTTCAAGTTCAGGAATAGCATTTGCTTTTCCGATGAAGATTTTCGGAAAAACTTGTTTATCTTGGATTTCATCAGAATCGAGTAATTCCTCATACATTTTCTCACCAGGACGGATTCCAGAGAATTTAATTTTGATATCCTCTTCAGAGTAACCAGATAGACGAATGAGGTTTTTTGCTAGGTCGACAATTCTTACTGGTTCTCCCATATCTAAAACAAAAACTTCACCACCACGAGCCAATGTTCCAGCTTGAATTACTAGTCTGGAAGCTTCCGGAATCGTCATAAAATATCGGGTCATGTCCGGATGAGTAACAGTGACTGGACCACCTGCTGCGATTTGTTTCTTGAAAAGCGGAATCACTGATCCACGAGACCCAAGCACGTTGCCGAACCTTACTGCCACAAAAGTTGTTTCACTTCTTTTCGCCAAGTTTTGAACAATCATCTCCGCAAAACGCTTCGAAGCTCCCATCACATTCGGTGGATTTACCGCTTTATCAGTCGATACCATCACAAAGTTTTTCACTCCGGCCATATGAGATGCTTCAGCTACATTTTTTGTACCATAAATATTATTCTTCACAGCTTCCATTGGATTTCCTTCCATTAAAGGAACATGCTTATGGGCTGCAGCGTGATAAACGACATCTGGTTTATACTCACTCATAATCGCCATAATGCGTTCGCGGTCTTGAATATCGGCAATTAACGGAACGATTTCTGTATCATTAGCAATTGCTTTGCGAAGCTCCATATCAATTAAGTAGATTGAGTTTTCACCATGTCCAAGCAATAGAAGTTTTTCAGGTCCGAAACGTGCAATCTGCCGACAAATTTCAGATCCAATTGATCCGCCAGCTCCCGTTACAAGAATTGTCCTTCCTGTTAATTGTTCGGCAATTTTATTCATATCCAATTTCACTTCTTCACGCCCGAGAAGATCTTCAATTTTTACATCTTGGATATCGGTGACAGATACTTTACCTGTCATGATGTCTTCGATAAGCGGAATTGTCTGAGTCTTGATACCAGTGTCCATGCAACGTTTAATCAATGTCGCTGAATCTGACTTACTTAGAGAAGGAATAGCTATGATGATGCGCTCAATGCCGTTGTCTTTTGCAATTTCACTAATGTTCTTGGTTTCGCTTTCTGCGACTCTTATATTGTAAATATCAAGGCCATGCTTGTTCTTATCGTCGTCGACGTACAAGACCGGCAGAAGGCCGTTTTCAGGGTTGTTGAGAAGTTGCCTGGCGACGAGTGTGCCGGCTTTTCCAGCACCTACAATCATCGTGCGTTTCTGCTCTTCTCTTTTTGGTTTGAACTGGTTGTCTCGCAAAACTCTCCATGATAGGCGGGATCCCCCGATTAACAGCACGTGTAACATCCATGTGATGGCAAGTGCGCGGATGAGAACATCGCCACGGTAGAGATACTGAACGAGTGCAATAGCGAGGATAGATAATGTTACGGCTTTGACGATGGAAGAAAGCTCGCCGATCGAGGCGTATTCCCATACTTTCCGATACAAGCCGTAATACATAGCGAACGCATGGTGAGCGATGAAAATCGTCAATGCGCTCGCGAGGAGGAATTGATTTTGAAAAATATCAACATAAGGATAAAGAAGGAAGTAACCGACGAATATCGAGAAGAAAACAATCAATGAGTCGACAGTAATAAGTAAAGTCATTCTGTTTTTTAGTGACATGCACGTCCACCCTTTCACGAGGCACTACTATTTTCACAAGTGCTGGAAATCTGTTGCTAATACTAACATGTAGTTACCAGTAAAGATAGGCTATAAATGTAAAATTCATACTAAATCATTAGTATTTATGCAAAGATATTCCACCATTTACTTTTATCTATGTCTTGGGGCTCAAGAACGTATAAGTCCTGGTCCAAGATAATACGGTCGTTATTTTCCAGTAAAATATCTATTATCTGATGGCGTTTCTTCTTTTCTAGCACATCAAGACCTGCATTAAAATGAAATGGTCGTACGTCTACATTATGCACATCTGACCCATATACATGAATCATATTGGCATCAATTAGCTGTAGCGCCGTCTTTTGGATACTTTTGCCGAAGCTGCCGGCGACTGACCCAGCCGTCACTTGCGCCATCGCTCCGTGTATCAATAGTTTTTTCAAACGTTCTGGTTTTTGGATAATGCCTTGGTTACGTTCTGCATGTGCGATGATCGGGATATAGCCGTTGGTGATCATTTGCTGGATGACTGGCACCGAATATGCTGGAATTCCTGAAGAAGGCAGTTCCAATAACACATAGCGTGATTCAGCTAAAGTTAAGGCTTCACCATTAGCAAGACGTTCAGGAAGTTTATCCGATAAACGGCATTCTTGTCCGCTGTAAATCTCTAAAGGAAGTTTTGCTTCCTTTACATAGTCCTTAACCGTTTTTAACTGCATACGAAGAGCCGCCACGTCCGTCCGGAAATTCGGATGATGACCGTGCGGTGTTGCGATGATTCCTGTCAATTGTTCATCTACTGCCATATCCAGTAAACGCTTGGTGTGTTCCATTGTTTCTGCCCCATCATCTAGACCAGGCAAAATGTGTGCGTGCGTATCGATCATGTTCGTTCCCTCCTGTTGCTTCAGCAATCGCTTCTCAGGTCCCATGACATTATCTCTTTAGAGTTCTCTTTATGTATCGGATCTTACGTCCGTCTATTGCCAAATATATTTAGTCAAAAATCTGTTTATTGTAAATATTGGATGTTCCATTTAAAAGAAAAAGCAAAAGGGCATAGCGCCCTTTTACTCAGCGGCATTGCCGTAGTATTGGTAATAATAGCTGTCTTTCGGCAATTCGAAATTATTCAATACTGCGCCGATCAATTTGCTATTAGACGCTTCGATTGCTTCTTTCGCTTTTGATGCCATTTCTTTTTCGGTGCTGCCAGAACTAACGACTAAAATCGCACCGTCGCATTTATTCGCCAATACTTGTCCATCCGTTACAGATAATACTGGCGGCGCGTCGAAGATAACGACATCATAGCGCTGCTTCAAATCCGAGATGAGCATTGTCATTGCATTGGATGCCAAAAGTTCTGCCGGGTTCGGCGGAATTGGTCCACACGTCATCAAATCAAGACGCTCGATCGTCGTTGGACGAATCGCATCTTCGACAGACGCTTGGCGTGTTAGTACGTTGGATAGTCCGATTGTATTCGGCATATGGAATGTGTAATGAGTCGTCGGTTTGCGCATATCACCGTCTACCAATAAGACCTTCTTGCCTTCTTGTGCAAAAACGGTCGCAAGGTTGGCTGATGTTGTCGACTTGCCTTCACCTGGTGCAGCAGAAGTCACAACTATCGAACGCAAATCAACATCAGGAGATGCAAAGTTGACGTTTGTACGCAAGGTACGGAATTGCTCAGACACAACCGAGCGGGGTGTCGTATGCGTAATGACTTTCCTTGCTGTTGCTTGTAAGTTCTGTTTTTTCTTACCCATTCAATTCCGCCGCCTTTCTTCTATTGCTTGTTGTGGCTTCTAGCTTCGCTTCTTCTTTAATTGGCGAGATGACACCGAGCAATGGCACTCCAAGAATATCCTCAATGTCTTGCTCTGTTTTCATCGATGTATCGAGGTATTCACGCAAGAATGCGATACCGACACCTAGCATCAAACCGACGACAGCAGCGATCGCCATATTCAGGATCGGGTTTGGCTCTACAGGACTTGGGTTTTCTTTCAATACTGCAGGAGACAAAATCGACACGTTATTGACGTTCATCAATTCTTGAATCTCGCTTTCAAATACTTCAGCCGTCGTGTTAGCGATGGCGACTGCTTGCGCTGGGTCTTCATCACGTACAGTGACGTTAACAACTTGTGAGTTTTCGGCTGTATTGACCGTAATTTTTTGGTTTAATTGCTCAGAGTTGATCTCCAAGTTTAATTGTTCAATAACTTGGTCGAGGATTGCCGGGCTTTTAATGATGACCGAGTACGTGTTGATAAGCTGTAAGTCGGCCTGAATGTTTTGGTTTACCATCTGATTTGTTTCGGTTTGTTCTTGGTTGACCAAAATCTGCGTTGAGTTCTCATAGATTGGCGTAAGGAACATGAACGATACCGCTCCTGCAATTGTAATGGCCAGAATCGTCGTTAATGCGATAATCCCAAGGTTCTTTTTCAAGGTCTTGAATAAGTCCTGTAAGCTGATAGTTTCTTCCATGCAGTAAAAGGCTCCTTTTATTTCATATTAATAAATGACAGATTTAAACAACATAAGAAAGTATATCACAGGAATATACCATTTGGACTTCCAATTTTAAAAAGTTATATAGGAACAAGGAAGGATTTGTGCTATCTTTAATTTATATAAATGGCTTTTTTTGAAAGGAGTAAAGTATGAACTTGTATAAATTAGGAGGCATTATCGCCGCCCTTACTTGTGTTGGAATCCTTGTATTTTCTTACTTATCCTGGCAGGACAAACTGCAACAAGCTGCCGAAGCAAGCGCCAAACCCGAAACCACAGAAACAGAAACTGAAACCACCCAAACCGAATCAAACGTTGACGAATTTGTGAACAATCGTGAACAACTTGCCAATATGGACGAACAAGTCCAGCAATTATTCCTTCAAAAAAATTCTGATGGTCAAGCTGTCCAAATGCTCATTGCCGGATCTGCTGCACTCGAGTCCGGGGAGCCCGGATATGCAGACCGTTTGAAAACTGAACTTGAAGAAGCTTATGGTGAACTTGTCGATGTCACGATTGAAACAGTCACCGGCACATCCGACGCTCTCAAATCCGTCGACTTAGAAACCGATTACGATTTGGTTCTTCTAGAGCCGATGACACTGATGAACAACGACCGCATCTCGATCGAAGACGAACGCGAAGATGTCCGCGACTTTACTGCCCGCCTTCAAGAAACGAACACCGATGCCATCGTCATCTTACATCCGCCACAGCCGATTTTCGGCGCCGGCTATTATTTGGCACAAGTGCAAGCACTCGGCCAATTCGCAACACTATATGGCTATCCATACATCAATCACTGGGAAGCATGGCCCGCTACGGACGATCAGGCTCTTTTGGAACATTTAACCGAAGACGCCGTCCCAAATAGCAAGGGCGCAGAAGCTTGGGCATCCGAACTGATCGAATACTTTATCGCGAACTAATGGGGGATTATTATGAAAAAAAAGAGAAAATGGCCCAAGTATTTATTAATTGGATTTTTGCTTTTACTCGTTGTAGGCGGCATCTATGCTTATAGCGTTTACTCGGATTTCACGAAAGCTATCGACACGATGCATGAACCTGTCGAACGCGAAACGCCTTCCGTTGAAAGAACGGACATTGTGAATTTCGAAGAACAGGATCCATTCTCTGTATTGCTGCTAGGTGTTGATGAGCGTGAAGACGATCGTGGGCGTTCGGACACGATGGTCGTTATGACCGTCAACCCGGAGCTTGACTCTTCAAAAATGGTTTCCATCCCGCGTGATACGTATACCGAAATTATCGGCCGCGGCACAATGGACAAAATCAACCACGCATACGCATTTGGCGGCATCGAAATGTCGATGGATACCACCGAAAACTTGCTTGATATTCCAATTGATTACGTCGTTCAAGTGAATATGGAAGGCTTCGAAGACATCGTCGATGCAGTGGACGGCGTTACCGTCAATAACACACTCGCGTTCGACAACTTCCCAGAAGGCGAAATCGAATTGAACGGCGAACAAGCTCTCGATTACGTCCAAATGCGCAAGCAAGACCCGCGTGGTGACTTTGGTCGCCAAGACCGCCAAAAGCAAGTGATCCAGGGCGTTATGAGAAAAGGGGCGTCCATTAACAGCCTATGGAACTACAAAGACATCTTTGACGCACTCGGCCAAAATGTCCGCACGAATATGACATTCGATGAAATGGTGGATGTTCAGCGCAATTATCAAAGCGCCGTCACTAACGTTGAGCAAATGATCGTTGAAGACGGCACCGGCGAAACAATCAACGGCATCTGGTATTACATGATGAACGACGCTGAACTTGCTGAAATCACTGCTACATTGAAAGAACATTTAGAGCTAGAAGAAGCACAGGAATAACAAAAACAGCTGCACCAATGCCTTTACCAGGCTGGTGCAGCTGTTTTTTTAGCTTATTGCGCTCAGGGGCATTATATATTACTGATTTGCTATTTGCAGATTTAGTTAGTTTAGCGAGCTCTTCTTTCATAAGCTAGGCGTTAGTAGAGTCACAGCCGCCCTTTGGGGTTGAGCTTTCGCAGTGAGCCAATGAATTGGCGAAAGGAAGTTGAGCCGATTCATTTGCGACGCATTTACGTAGCAGATGTGGGAGCAAGGTTTTTCATAGAATGCTTGAATGTAATTTCTCACTCACTGCTTCACTTCACCCTTGGCGCGGAACTGCTTAGTTATTTTATTGGCGTGGGATAGTGAGATGGGATCTCTCTATTGTTTTCATATGACTATATCTACACTTATTTGGTCGAGTCATTTGATTAAGTCACTTGCTACACTGGAGAAATGTTACCTATAACACCTGATATTCTTTAGTATTTTACAACGAAATGTATCTTCATTATTAATATCCACTATAAAAATAGAGATGCAGTGAAAAGCCGCGACTCCGGAGGGATCAGGACGAGCTGAAGACCCTGCAGGAGCGACAGCGACGAAGCGGCTGAAGCCGGCCCCCTCTGGCAGCTGAAAGCGCGACGTCCTGTCGCGTCAGCTGCATGACCTGCATCCTACAGGCCCAAAGCGTCCACCTGCAGCGACATCTCAACCACCTTTCAACACTACAAAAACTAAGAGATGTAGCGGAAGCTGCTGACTCCTGTGGGTATAGCGGGTTTGAGAGACCCCGCAAGAGCCTGAATTTGGCGACGAGGAGGCTCGATTCCCGCCCCACGGAAAGCAGCTGCTGCAGCGAAATCTCCACTGCATCCGTTTCTACTAACTACTTAATCTTATTTTGAAGCAAAAAATAGCCACCCTCAAAGGGCGGCCATCAATTCATCGGTATTCAGCACTTTTTTTTAATGAGTTCGAACTTATCCACCTGCAATCCCAACTGCTGCACAAAATGGACAAACGCACGGCGCGGAATTCCTAGCTTTTTCGCTCCTACTGACGGTCCCAGATCCTTCTGAACATACACATCATACATAATGCTCTCGATTGCTTGCTTATGCTCTTTCTCTAATTGCTTCTATACTAGCTCTTAGTCTGTCATGTCCCCGGACACTCCTTCTGCAAATTCCGTACCTATCGTTCGCTTATATAAGAATACGTCCATTATATCTTATTTAAGTACATTTAACTATTCATTATTGAGTATTTTTACCCAGTTTGAATTTAAAAAGTTAAATATCTCCTATAAAAGGACTTTGGACCCTGGTGTAATCGCCTTTACCTTTCACTTTATGTGTCGTTCACTAAGATTACGACATGAAAAAGCCACCGAAACTAGTATCGGCGGCTTCGTATAACTATAGGCGTTGGAGTTTTTCTTTCTTTAAATCGCACTCGTGGACAAAGTGCATGAACACTTGCCTCGGAATGCCGAGTGCTTGAGCACCAGTAGCGGGTCCCTGATCTTCGTCGATGTATACTTTGCGGATAATCTGTTCGATCGGCGCCCCGTGTTCGTTTTCTAAGCGGCGTTGGTAGTCAGCACAATCCATTCTGCTCCACCTGCTTTCTGCTCGATTCAGGAATGACTCAAGTCCCTTCCCGTTTCTTGTTAAGCTCAGTGTACAGCATTTCTTTTTCAAAATCTAGACCAAATGATACAAGCAATTTGTAATATTATCTTTTTCTTCCTGTATACCCTGGTCCGAAGCGAATCTAAAATAAAATATTCAATTATTCAGTTATTTAGTGAATGCACCGTTGTTCAGTTTACTTTCCGCCAACTGCAAAAAGTCCCACATCACTCGGTCGATTTCGAACTTACGCGCCTTTTGCTTGCAGCGCTCTGCCGCTTTCCGGTAGACGTTCTCTGAAACAAGCAAGTTTTTCACCAATTCGCCGATTTCATACGTCTCTGCCGATTCCCAAAACGATTCACCGATTTCATGCGGAGGCAATTGATAGAAATAGCCTTCCGATAATGCATCGGCATCGTTCGTTCGGGAGGTGATTCCCGGAATACCGCCGCCGCACGCTTGAATCATAATGGCACCGGAGCCGATAAAACAGAAGCTATCGGCCAATACATCTTTGATTACGCCGCTCCTCGGCATTGGGTGAATAAAGATATGATCTTTTGCTTCGGATTCGTTGATGCTTTTCAATAGCCGCGCTTCGTCTGGGCCTTCACCGAAAATATGATAGGTAAATGCCGGGTCGATTTGGACCAATTCTTCCATCAATTCGATCACTTGCGCGTAATGCATTGAAAACTGCTGGATGGCACCGACCGATACAATGCGTCGGGAATGCGGGCTGCCAAGCTGCAAGTCTTCAGGGCCTTGTTCGATCGGCGGCGGCATGAACTGCTCCGGCATCTCGGCAGACAATGCGCGCGCCGTGTAGCGCCTGACGGTCGGGTTCATGAACACCAGCTTGTGATGAAAGTTTTTGTCGAACGCTCGGATGGCGCGGACCATTTTTCGATTGCGCTCGAGTTTATAGGTCTCCGGCTGATAGACACCGGACAAGCGTACATGCGCCGGGATGGCATATGACAGCAATAATCCCGACGGACTGAATGAATAAACCAAATCGTATTTCTCCGCTCGCATGAGTTGGTTCAAAACCGATAAATCGACCGGCGGTTCTTTTCCGTTATCGCGGACGATGACCTTGAGGCCGTCGATTTGCTGCAGGTGGCGCAGCATCGGCCCGCCGTTGCTGTACAAATAGATGGTCACGCTATAGCCATTCGTTGCCAGCCAGCGCGCCATGCGCACAATCAGCGCTTCGATGCCGCCCGCTTTCATATGCTTGTGCACAAGGGCGATTTTGCGGATGCGCCCTTGTGGTATTGGTTTTGAAGTTTCGTCAAATTGCTCAAATGGAATCATAGGACACCTCGTGGCACTTGTCATTTGTATTCTTTACACGACTTCCCATAGTCGATTTTTGGAAAGTGTCCAATCAATCGTCTGGGCGAGCCCTTTTTCGAAAGCGGTTTGCACTTCAAAATCCAGTTCGCGCTTTAATTTTTCCGTAGATACTGCAAACCGATGCGGCACTTTAGTTCCATTTGCTGGTTCGACAAAGCGGATTTGCTCATTAAAACTAGTATTACCCGGGAAATGAAGGTCTAATGCTGTACAGATCGAGACGACGATGTCGAGCGTCTTCAGTGACTGCTCGCCTCCTGCCAAGTATGTATGGCCCGCGTCACCTAAATGGAATACTGTATCCACTGCGCGCCAGAAATCCTCTACAAACAGCCAGTCGTGGACGTCTTGTCCGTTTCCGTAAACCGGAATGATGCCGCCAGACAGCGCTTTTCGCAAAACAATCGGAATCAGTTTATCCGCTTGCTGGTGAGGTCCGTAGACATTGGACGCTTGCAGTACGAGCGCATCCATGCCATAGCTTTCATGGAAGTTTTTCACCATCAATTCGGAACTCGCTTTACTCGATGCATACGGATTGATAGGACTACGCTTGGTGTTTTCATCGGCCCAGCCTTCATCTCGCGGCCCATATACTTGGTCTGTGGAAATATGTAAAAAGCGTGAGCCCGCGTATTGAGGCTTTGTTTCGAATGGTCCGTTCATCCATTGCTTGCGCGCCGCTTCCAACACGTGAAACGTGCCGAGCACATTGGTCTCTGCAAAAACCCCTGGATTTTCCATTGATTCCCCAACATGCGTTTTCGCCGCAAAATGCACGACCTGGCTAATGGCGTAATGGCTGAAAATCGCTTCGACCGCATCGTTATTGCGGATGTCCACCTGATGAAACGCATAGCGATCGCAAGCATAGAGCGGCCGGATCAGTTCCGGGACCGGTTCTGCTTGCACATCAATCGATACCACTCGATACGCTGGATACTTGTTCAAAAGTTCATGGATATAATGCGAGCCCAAAAAACCATGGCCTCCCGTTACTAAGATCGTTGTCATGTCCGAACGCTCCTTTCTGCCTGCCGTCTCGAACCCTGTAACTGTTCTCATACTGCCCCACCTCTTCTGCCATTTTCTGTAGTGTAGCGGCATGAAGTTAAAAACAAGTTAAAACTTATATTTAAAATAATGGTTTTAGTATACATAATTTTTAGGTAATATGGAACAAATTATTAAAAATAAATATGACTTTAGTTATAACTATTGTAAGATATTATCCATTTTTATGGACATTCTAGTAAGAAACCTTGATAAATCTTTAATTTTTGCTTTTGAATGTTATTCCATTTTAATTTTGTAGTGGAATCTAGATAGGAAGGACGAGGTGTCTTTTCTTATAGAAGGAAGCCGGAAATGAGTATGTTATCGTAAAGAATCAGAAAGGAGCCGTGAAGCGTATCGATATTCCAATCATCATGTTCATCATGCTAGCGGTCATGCCGCTCATCATGGGCGCATTGACCGCTATCATTTTCATCAACTTGTACCGCAAAAACAAGCGCACTGCTAACTTCTTTGGCGTAGTCGCTTTGTTCAGTGTTACTTATCAGTTATACATTTTGTTCGGCTTGTCGCTGTCACTTGGCACAATAGCTCTTGTCGTTTATTTGTTCTTCGGCTTTGCAGCTTATCGGAGGCTGAAAGTGAAGCCTGTAATAGGCGAGAATTAAAGTGGATCCTGCAGAACCAAATTTAAAATAAGTAGAACTTTTAGTGCTTTATTCTTTGTTTTGTTGACAATACATACGAAGTTTTTAGAATCCTGAAAATAATAGCGAATTGTCTCCAAATACTAAACTTCTTAATTTAACTAATTTTAGTTTTATAGTTTCAACCTTATTTGTAAAATTTTTGATACTATTGATAAAGCAAAGAAAATTAAAGTATTTTACACTAGGAGGGAAAGTAGGATGTTGTTTCTACAAATCATTTCTGTACTGTTAATGTTGGCGTTTGCCGCTGTAACATTCATTCTTTTTATAAATCTTATATACAGCTATTTCAAATTTAAGGACCATGGCAAGACGGTTAAAAACTTAAAGTACTTCGGGGGTTCATTTGCGCTTTTTCTTGTGTTTACGGCCTTAGGAGTTTCGAGCATGACTGGGAACAGCTTTTCGGAAGTGATCTTCAGCTCCCTATTAATTCTTAGTATTTTGTGTATTCCACTCCTCATCCTTTGGCTGACATTTGTATTTTTCAAGTATAAAAACCCCGCCAAAACAAAGCGTGCTGCCATTTTTTTAGGTTCAGCTATCGCCTTGTTCGCTCTGTCATTGCCTTTTAGTTCGAGTGAAGAATCAGAGGTAGCAAGTCCAGCCCAAGCCGAAGCTGCTAGCACAGAAGAAGCTGACGAGGAAGCTAAACTCCAAGAACAACAAGAAGCTCTTGCCGAAGAAGAACGACAAGCCACTGAAGAAGCTGAAAAGCAAAAGGCAACCGAAGAAAAAGAAGAGGCACGCATAGCTGCTGAAAAAGAGGCTGAAGAAAAAGAAAAAGCCGAAGCAGCTGCTATTAAGAAAGCAGAAGCAGAGAAGGTTGCTGCTGAGAAAAAGGCACAAGAGAAAGCTGAAGCCGAAAGAGTTGCCGAAGAAAAAGCCGCTGCTGAAAAACTTGCTAACGAAAAAGCGGCCGCTGAGAAGGCTGCTCAAGAGAAAATTGCAGCTGAAAATGCCGCTCAAGAGAAAGCGATTGCCGAGAAAGCTGCTGCCGATAAGGCTGCACAAGAAAAAGTTGCCGCTCAATCCGCTCCAACTGAACACTTTCAAAATTGCACTGAACTCACAAAAGTTTATCCAAACGGCGTACCAAGCACTCACCCCGCATACCAATCAAAAATGGATCGAGACAACGATAACTTTGCTTGCGAAAGATAATAACAATTTAAGCCGGCATTTTCACTCCGGCTTTCTTTTTGCTAATTTTGAGGCGGTTCAAGAAAATCAACATTCATACTATTTGATAATTTGTACTCATCCATAGAATCCTTTAATTCCATGAGAAAAAGGGTAACCATAATTATCTAATTGAAGAGCTTTCACTCGATAGGGGGACGTCAATATGCCAAGCATCAATAAAGTTCGCAGCATTTTATACACCATCGCGAGAGTTCTCGGTGATATCCAAGCAGTGCGTACAGGTAGAATCGGCCAACGCATTTTGCGCCGCGGTGCAGGAAGGATCACCAATAAAGGCTTGAACAAATTATTTAAGTGAGTTTTATGTACATAGAAAAGCAGGCCCGAGAAATTCTCGGGCCTGCTTTTTGCATGTTATTGGATCGTGTAACCGTATTTCGCGAAGCCGTTTTGCGTGACTTCGATGTATTGGATGGCCGGCTCGCGTTCAGCGAGGCTGCGTGCGGCGTTCGATGTTTCAAACACCAGGTTCGGATTGCCTTCTACTGCGGCGAACTGCCAATTGCCGTCAGCGGACGGGTCGATTGTGCCGAGTTCCAAAATATAGTCTTGGATCGCTTGGCGGTTCTCGTAGGCAAAGTCGATCGATTCGCTCGCATTGCGAACGCCTGGGAAGTTGCCGCTCGCCCGGTAATTGTTCGTGACGACTAGGAACTCCTGATTCGGGTCAATCGCTGCGCCTTCATACTGCAAGTTCTCGATGCGCTCGGCATCGGCATTGACGACATTGCCGGAACCATTGTATTTCGCTGCTTCTGTAATATCGATGTCGTACGTCAAGCCGTCAATGATGTCGAAGTTATATGTCCGAAATTCTTCATTGATAAATGACTGTTCAGCTGTTGCATTCGGGTCGATTTGTTTGAACTGGCCGGCTGACATCTCGAGCCACTCTTTCACGTCAGCACCCGTCATCTTCAAGACAAAGACGGTGTTATCAAAGACATACAGATCGGCGACATTCTTAATGGCGATTTCGCCGGTTTGGATATTCGTGTAGTAATCGCCGCCGTTGCGGCCGCCTGCTTTAAATGGTGCGGCTGCGGACAATAATGGCAAGTCCGCATATTCCGTTCCTGCAAATTGCTGCTCCGCGTACCAAAGCTGCGCATTGTTGACGATCTGCACGGATGGATCATCTTGAACGAGCGAGAAATAGCTGGTGATCGGTGCCGTCGTTTCGCCCACTGGGCTGCGGATGTATTCCACTGTGCCTTCATGGGCTTCTTTTACTGCGTCCATCACTTGCTGAGCGACGACGTCATTACTGGAGTCGATTTCACGCACTTCTGCTCCTTCGTCGACGATGCGCCAGTTTTTGCCTTTCGGTTCCAAAGTCAAATCAATGACGCCTAGATGGCTGCCGAATTTACCCGGCATGACGACCGGTGTGCCATTGATTGTGCCTTGTTCCTGATCGACGTTCGGCAAGTCGCTGAACGCCCCTGGGAATACGTCATGGTTATGGCCTGTGATGATGGCATCGACGCCATCTAGTTGTGTCAGCTGATACGTGATGTCGTCTTCACCGACTGTGTGCACTTCATCACCCATTCCGGAGTGAGCCAGAACGACGACGACATCCGCTCCTGCTTGTTCGACTTCTGGCAGGAATTTCTCGACTGTCTCAAACGCATCTTCAGCGACGACTTCGCCTTCGAGATGCGCGCGGTCCCATTTCATGATGCCTGGTGCCACGACACCGATCACGCCGACTTGAATCGTGTGCTCTTTGCCTCTACGGTCAACGACTTGCTTGTCGATGATCGTATACGGCGTATAGCGGTTGTCGCCCGTTTCGGCGTCATAGACGTTGGCGTTGAGTACCGGGAATGGGGCTTCTTCTAATGCGTTATCCAAGTATTCGAGACCGAAGTTGAATTCGTGGTTGCCAAGCGTCGTGGCGTCGAAGTCGAGCGACTCGAGTGCCGCGAATGCCGGGTGCAACTCGTTGTCTTCAAGCGGGTCAACGTGGACTTTATAGCTGCCGAACGGCGTGCCTTGGATCAAATCGCCGTTATCGAACAATAACGAGTTCGGGTTGTCTTCGCGCGCTTCTTCAATCAAGACGCCAGTTTTGGCGAGTGATTGAGAGTTGGTCACTTTGTCCTGGTAATAATCGTAATTGACGAAGTTTGTATGTAAATCCGAGGTACCTAAGATCTGCAGTTCCACTTGCTTGAGCTTGCCTTTTTTGCCGCTGTTTTTCCAGTCGTAGATTTTTTCCGGAATGCTTTGACCTTTGCCATTACCCTTTGCATTCGGGTTCTGGTCCGCTGCGGCAAGTGCCGGTGCGCCTGCTGTCAAACTGCTGAGCGCCAGCACGGAAGCTGCAAGCGTCATGGATAGTTTCTTGCTCATCTGTCCATCTCCTCTTTGTTCTATTTGGTGAAGCATACCTATTATACTGCTTCGGCACCCGAAAGAGAATGCGTTTACAAAAAATTGAAACTATTGTAATGATCTATATAAACAATGAGAGTTTACACAATTTACAGGCGGTTGAAAAGTCACCTTTGGGGCGTGAGGATGTGATTAGTTTAGGTGAGATGGACGGTAATTGGTTTCTTAAATAGATGCGAGGCAGCGAATAAGGTTTAATATGTGGAAATGGGAGGCTTGGTATTTTAACATCATCTGAAAAGTCGCTGCCCTGCTTGGGGTTGAGCTTTCGCAGTGAGCCAAGAAAAGCACTTGTCTCACTGCTTCGCTTCACCCGTATGCGCTGGGCAGCTGTTAGATTTCATTGAGTGTCGTATGTGGAGTGGCATCTACTTCTTTAGCTTTCGTCCGCCGGATGGGGAATCGCTTCCTTAGAAGGGTATTAGGGAACTTGTTTGATGACCCCCAAAAAAAACGGAGCCCAACCTAAGGGAGATTCGCAACTCAAGCCTCTCAGTTAAATTCCACATAAAAAAACCCTGCACACGGCAGGGCTTTTCGACTTTATAGCTACGATCAAACGGAGTTAATGCAAAATGCTTTTCAAATCATCTGTCTGTTTTGTTGTCAGCCTGAAAAATTCTTGATTGTCTTTCAAAGACATGACGCCTCGTTCGTTGGAAAGAAACGCATGGCCGCTTTCGTTGTACCAGACATAGCGGCGCACTTCCGACTCGTTGTCATCGGGGTCGTCGAGCTTGAAAAATGCTTGGGGTTCCATCGTCAAGCTATCGAGCGAATCCACTTGCTGTTCGTTATGCAAGATGACACGCAGCCGGTTGATGGACGAGGCGTCCGTCAATTCTTTCTTATAATGAATCCCTTCTGTCGAACCATCTGCGAACGGCACTCCTACACTGATCACTTGGTTGTTCGAACACGCCGAAAGCAGTACCGCCATCATTACAACAATTACAAGCCAAATCGATTTTTTGATGCTACCCCTCCTATTTCCCAAAAACCCATCGAGTATTCCATATAAACCCATTTTACCATAGTTTAAATCTGAGTTGGGTCTATATTTCCAGATAATTCATTTTTTTCTTCTTTAATTTCACATTGACCCAGACGCTGAAAGGCCGGGTTTATATTTTTCTTTCGTTTCTGTAAATAATTGATCGATGCCGTAGCTTATCTCTCACCTACGGGACAAGACGTCGTACAAATGGTGTCTTCTGCATGACCCGGATGACTGCATACGACAGGATAAAAATGACGATCCATGACAGCGGTACGCCGATCCATACGTTGATGGTCGTTTCATTGAAATCAAATAAGCGATTCAAATAGGTCTGGATTAGCGGGTGGATAATGTAGATGCCGAATGTCGCGGTACTGATGCGCGTGACAAGCGGTGTCGACTTAAGCTTCGTGCCGAGCTGCTGGAACGCCACGAAGACAAAAAGCGAAATGAAGATCGCGTGCGGGTAATAATGCTCGTAGTAGAAGGCGTCAAAATCGCCCGCTTCCCGCCCGGTATTCGCTATGACCGTCCCCCATAGCGTCACCGCATAGCCAATAGCGGCGAGTATGCCGAGTGTCGGCAGCCAACGCTTTGGCAATGGGAACATGACCAAATAGGCACCGAGCAGGAAATAGCCGATATACGGCGCAAACATTTGCCCGGCAAAGGCGAACTCATAACCGGTCGCCCGCGTGAAGATCGGCGCTGCGGCCGAGAACAAAAACCAAAAGGCGAAAAAGTAATGGAACATCGTCTTGTCCATATGCTTGACGAGCAGCCGCAAAAAAGGCGCCATCAAGTAAAGGCCCGTGATAACGTATAAAAACCAAAGATGATAATAAATGCCGTCGGATAAGAACAAGCCGGCCATTTGACCGATCGTGTATTCCTCACCGAGTTGATAGATATTGTAAGTTAAGTACACCGCACTCCAGAACAGCAGCGGCAAAAGGACTTTGCCGAGGCGCTTTCTGAGGAATTCGCCGATCCGTTCGTTGCTGTCGCGCGTCAGCAAAAGCGCGCCGCTCAGCATGAAAAAGATCGGCACGCACCAGCGTAGTGCGCTATCGATCGCGTTAGCGTAATGCCATTCCCAATCGGCTGTAGTCGTAGAGTTGATGATTTTCGAAACGACGTGGACGCCGACGACCGTAATAATTGCGACGACGCGCATCCAGTCCATATAGCCGTATCTTCGTGCCATTGGGTTGACCTCTCTTCTATTATGATGATTCCTCGCTTATCTTACCCGAGGCTTGCATGTGTTACCACGACAATCCCATTACATCTTGTTAACAATTTATAACAGACGGCATAGCTGGTCGAGTTCAGTGCTTTGTTGGTCAATCATTTTGGCACCAAGTTGTCTGAGACGGGCCAAGTTTTCTGCCGTCACGTTGTCGAGCTGTTCGATGCCAGAGTCGTTCGCCGGCAGCATTTCCTGGAAGCGGTAGTAACGTTGAAGTTCTCCGTCGCTAGCGAGTACATGCCTCAGCTGGTGGTCGACTGAATCAGAACTGCCGTCCATCATGACTTTTAGGATCGAACGTGCCCAGCCGTAATGAAACCACGCTTGCAGCCCCGTGACATCAATTTCACGCTGCGCTTGTCCGGTGCCGAGCGAGACGAGCAGGAAGTCATCGCTTTCGCTGTACATATCAAGCCCTTCTGTATAGGCGCACATGCCCGGATCATTGGCGAAGACGCCGCCGTCGATGAATGCGGCTTTCGGGTAATCCGGGATGGTTGCCGGCGCAAAATAGCTCGGCGCAGCGGTAGCGGCACGGATGATGTGGCGGATTTCACTGTCGGGCGGCCGTTCGTCGAGCTTGGAAAATGTGCTTTTGAAGAAATGCGCACGGCGTCCGTGGATGTCGTAGCTTGGGATGACGGCCGGCTTAAGTAAGTCGGACAGTTTGAGTTGTTCGAAATAGATGTTTAATACGTGTTCGAATTCGCGGTGGTTGTATTGCGTATGGAGGAACCGTCCGGCAAGCCCGAATGCGCGGTGAAGGAATGATTTGCGGAACATGCTTTCAGCTTCTTTTTCGTAGAGCTTGAGGATGTCGTTGGCCGAGTAGCGCGGCTTTTTGCCATTGGGAACAAGCAAACCGAGCGCGAGAATGGCGCCTGTGGATGTGCCGACAAAGATGTCGAATTGTTCGGCGACGGGTTTGCCGGTACGCCGTTCCAATTCACAGAGCATCATAGCGGGCAAGATTCCTCTTATGCCTCCACCGTCGATCGACAGGATTTTCTTCATGTTGAACGCCTTCTTTCTATATAAATGAAAATCGTTGAGGTGAGTTTGAAGATGATTCCGTATTGGAAATGGTTTGTGTTTGGTGGATATCGCTTGGCGCTTTGGGCATTGCTCCGCCTAGCCCTTGGACGCGCCGGCGCTTGGATGGTTCATCGTTAGGCGGATGTGTACATGTGATTTCGTTGTTGGATAGCTTGTATTGGAATGTTGCATGTGAGAATGCTCCCAGCGCTTTGCGCTGAGTCGCGGTGTCGCCGTTTATCGAGGCTAGTTAGCTTTGCGTCTGGTGTCGTTTCTTCTATATGAAGCGATTCATATTTGGTGGATTCCGCTTGGCGCTTTGGGCATGGCTCTGGCAATGAGCCGAGGAAACCGTCCGTCTCATTGCTTCGCCTGGCCCTTGGGCGCGCCTGCGATTGGATGGTTCATTGTTAGGCGGATGTGTACATGTGATTTCATTGTTGATTCGGATTTGTGGTAATGATGCGTGTTAGTTTGCTCCCAGCGCTTTGCACGGAGTCGCGGTGTTTGTTTACTTTGAGGAAATCTCCATAGCTGTTGGGATCTGGTACATGCAGCTTTCTCAGATTGTCGAAAATGCGGGTAAACAGACTTTCTTCTATAAGAAAGAACTCATTGAGATCGGGTGGATGGTGCTTGGACTTGCCTGGGGTGGGTCATTGTTAAATGATTTATTTGTTATAGGAAGAGTCTGTTGTTAGTGAAATTGGGGCAAAGGCAGCCATGTACAACCAAATACTGTACTTGAAAACTAGCCATTCCCTAAGATCTTGCATATGTAGTAGTCCATATACCCTAAACCCGTGTCTTTCATGCAATGAATGGATTGTTACAGTTGTGTAACAAAGTTTTATCGGTATAATTTTTGATTTATCTAATAATTATATGATAATTTCAGTGTAAAATGCGCCGTTAAAGTACTCTTTGACCCGATTTGGAAATAAAAGGTTTTATATTTTAGTGAATGGATGTTCACTTTGTAATAATTAGACGACTCTACTAGAAGAAAATGCAGGCTAATTCCCGTTTTTAAAAGAAATAAACATAAGATGTAAATTATATCCACCTTTTAAACCCTTGCTATGACTGGTTTCATGAATCGTTATTCATTTGTAATATTCCTGTAACCTAATTGAAATTGGATAGACATTGTTTTTGATAGTAGCAGTCTATATAGTAAGTGGCAGAGCAAAATAACATTATTCTTTATATCTGGATAACATAAATTTTTCAAAAAACCAATCGGAGGTACTAACACAATGAAAAAAGTTTTCTTCACTTTATTCGCCGCAGGATCACTCGTATTTGCCAACTCAGCTACTGACGCCCAGAACGCCGTGCAAGCACAGCCACAGACGCAAGTAGCCCAGGAAGCTTCAGAACCTGCTATTGTTCAGGTATCTAGCAGCGCTTACTCTTTCAAATATGCAACAAACGTACGCAGAGATGCTGGCACAAGCCATAGCGTCATCAAAGTCGCTCCTAAAGGCGCATCAGCAACTGTAACAAATACAGCTAGAATCGGCAGCGGCACTTGGCACAAAGTCCGTACTTCCGGTACACACGGTTGGGTACACTCTTCACTATTAGTGAAATCATCTGGCTCTGGCGTTGTCCAGGCATCCGCATCAACATCATCATCAAGCGTTTCTTCTTCAGCTGTTGTTTCAAAAGCACTTGCACTTAAAGGCGTTCCATACCGTTTCGGCGGCACAACTCCTGCAGGCTTTGACTGCTCTGGATTCATCCAGTACGCGTTCAAACAAGCTGGTAAAAACGTTTCACGCACAACGCTTTCTCAGTTTGCACAGTCTACAACTGTTTCTAACCCGCGCCCAGGAGACTTGGTCTTCTTCGCGAACACGTACCGTCCAGGAATTTCACACGTTGGGATCTTCATCGGGAACAACCAGTTCGTTCACTCTGGCGGCGCACGTGCTGAAGTGAAAAGCTTGAACGACCCATACTGGGGCAAGAAATTCCACAGCTTCAAGCGTTTCTAAAACCAAACTTATGATTCAGGGAGTATCCGAAATCTCGGGTGCTCTTTTTTTGGATTTTTTTAACTGAAGATGGCGCTGCTCGGCCCGGTTATCAGTGAGACCTATACTATATGAAGAAACTCTTCATTAGAAAAACGATTGCGATATCGATCGAAGCAAAATAAAACCCCTCAGTTTATGCCGCTGAGGGGTTTCGCTAGTTCTCTTCTGTACAAGCTAATATCGTCTTGTGAACAGACCCGGATAGTTGGTCACCAGTCCGTATTCATCCACCGTGATCACGGACTGAAAGTCGCCCGACCGGTATTGGAATGTGCGGGTTTCTTTGCCGTCTAGCAATATGTAGGTTTGCCGGACTTTTCGCACGGCCATCAATGGCACTTGTATGTAGACCATCTCGAAGTCTCGTGCCTGACCTAACTTCCAATCATAGCGGTTGATCGGCAAGGAGTTGGTGAACGGCGTGGCGGAAATATCGATGTCGATCGCTCCTGTCAAAGCGTCCATCCGCTTGCCGTTTTCATCTATCCATTCGCTTTGCCTTGTCGAAATCAGATGTAATGCTGTGCCTTCGCTTTGCATATGGACGTGTTTTATTTTCCACTTGAGGTCCAACTCCAGCTGATAGTGCATTTCGATAGGACCGCTTTCGCCGATTGTCATGACTGTGCTGTTGATATGGATCGCTTGTTCCGCCATTGACAGCTTCAACAGCTCACAGCCGAATGTGTCCCGGTTTTCCCACATGACCCTGCTTGAGCCCATTTGACTGCACCTCCCTTAGGTGATGATGACTGGATGTTTTTCACTTTTATCGAATGAAAAAGGAAATAATAAAATAGGTCACCATTCCAAGGATAAAGTAAAGCGCTAGTTTCGGTTTTCTAGTCATGGGTGAGGTCTCCTTTATGTTGAATTGAATAAGATCTACTTTTATATACAGAAAGTTTAGAAAATTACGACCTACCTACTTTACATTGGCTTTGTTTTTAGGTATTCTGTAGCTATAAATAGTGTTATGGTAGTGTATTGCAGACGATAGTGCTGATGATAACGCCATAAGAATCAAAGATTCTTGTGGCGTTATTTTCATGTGTAAAAACGACTGCAGCAAGGTAGAGATAAAACGTTCAGCCCTCTTTCATTGTGGATGTTAGGGTCGTATCAACCAGCTTAACAACCGGGAGGCTAGGAGATGTTGATAAAATACAAGAACAGTTACCGCAAGATCGCCATGGGCTTGTTGTCGTTTATGCCGAGCGAACGGGATTTCAAGCAGCTGCAGCAGACGATCAAAACCTATGAGGAAGATCCGGATTGGCAGCTTTATCTATGGAAACGGGATGAGGATTGCATTGGCTTGATCGGCATTAAGCTAAACGAGCAAACCTTCACTGTCCATCATGCGGCGATCAGCCCTTCTTTCCGCAACGAAGGTCTCGGGCACCTTATGATTGAAAGCGTCCGGGAATTGCAGGAGCCGCTCGCCATGTGTTCCACGCATAAGACGAAGGATTTTCTTGAAAAGTGTTGGGAAAAGCAAGTGCCGTTCTAACATCCTGTGAATGCGCTGGGTGTTTATTTGGACTGCCATCCAGTCACGGGCAATCCCGAACTTATAAACAGGCGGCAAACAAGGACCTGGTCACGGAAATTATATCTTCGGAATGGGAGATGATGACAGATGATTTCGAAAGTCGGCCAAGTGATGGTGTATGTGCACGACCAAGACGCCGTACTTGAATTTTGGACCGAGAAATTAGGCTTTACGGTCATGGCGGATGAACAACAGGACGGCATGCGCTGGATTGAAATCGCGCCGCACAAAGATGCTGAAACGAGTATTGTGCTCCACGACAAAGATTTCATCGCCAAACTGGATACGGGCTTGAATTTGGACACCCCGTCGCTATTGTTTTATACGGATAATTTTGAGCCGCTTCATCACGAATTGATTGAGCAAGGCGTAACCGTCGGCGAGATCGTCGAAATGCCGACCGGCCGGACCTTTAATTTTGCGGACCCGGAAGACAATTATTTCGCGGTCAGGGAGATGGCGTAAACTTTTGAAATGACAAGGTTACATGAGAGAATTGCCACTTAGGCAGTTCTCTCTTTTAGTTGTTTGTCGACAATTCAAATGTCTCGACTTGCCCGTCCCATTTGATTTCCACTTGGATGTCGTCGCCTCTTTGGACAACTGAACAGCCGTCGCATGCACTTCTGCCGATGTTGACGGTGCCGTCAGTGGTCATGACATTTCCGCTCACTTCGCTCGAATTGGAGGAAATGGTATAGATGATCGTTTCAGGCGCTGGGCCTTCTCCGGTGTACCGAATCGTGCCGGTCGCTTCTTCGCTGTTTTGCTGCGAGATGTCGACGACATAATTCACGTCCCAATTGTCGCCGCTTCCTTTAAATTGATAGCGGTCTCCTTCGACGCAACCGCTCAGCACAAGTAGCAATACCCCTAGCAATGCCAGTTTCTTCATGAATTTGGCTCCTCTCTCCAAATGAAATGACGGATCGTTTCGTTGCGAGCCGCAAAGAGTTTCATACATTTTTAATAATTATTAGATAATATTGAAAAATATGGTTATTATCAGTGTAACTTAGTTAGCCAAAATAATCAGTAGAAAATGGCAGTTTTTTGTTAGTCAAATATGTTATAATTGAGTCAATAAATTATCATATAGTCATTTCATTCTCAGCTTGCTGAATTTGGTTGGCTGATGCCCCCTCTCTCACCATTTTTTACTATACATAAACTCACGAGGAGGGGTTCTGATGAAAGCCAGCAAGCTAATTCTAGTGCTCGCAGCAGCCGTATTCGTGCTGTTTGGCTGTGGTGATGACGACAAGGAGCCGCAGTATGGAGTGACCGAGCCGGTGGTAGAAAGAACCGCTTGAATGGCTCAAATCCAGATGATGCCATCGAACGGAAAAAGAGGACAAAGCGAAAAACGCTTTGTCCTCTTTTCGTTTATTTACTTATTGAATGGATTGTTCTTTAAGAACGTGATGCGTTATTTCCGCGGTATTCTTTGCGGATCAAAAACAGTGCGTGATAGCCGATCAATACTGGGCCGATGATGCCGCTGATCGGGATGATGTCGAGGGCACTGCCCCGCTCGAACGTCAGCATAATGATGCCGACCGCAAACATCAAGTACAAACAGAGTTTGATGAGATAGGACTGGACGTGTGAGCGGCTGTGCATGCGTTTGGCGACATAATCGACGCCGTAAGACACCGGAATGCCGATCAGGACGAAGACCAAGGTCGCGAATAAGATGAGCAGCGCGGTGGATTCAAAGAATTGCGAGGAAAAAGTGACCGCTCCGGTTTGTTCTGTCAACACCGGACCGAATGCATCCAAAAATAAGAAGAATACGATCGTCATGGGCACTGCGATTAATACGCTTAATAGTCTTTGGGGCAAACTGTTCACTCGGGATCCTCTCTTTCTTGTTAAGCGTCAACCATCGGTGCACACTAACTTCAATAAGTTAACTATATCCTGTTTTCGAGATATTTCATACGATTATTCATTGCTTTATGCAAAAAAAAGCGCCAACCCGTTATGGAGTTGACGCTTTTGTTATGCCTGTCTTCTATAATAACTGATTTATGCTTTCAGCAGTTTGGCATTAATGGCGACGATGACGGTGCTCAGGCTCATGAATACCGCGCCGATCGCCGGACTGACGATGATGCCCCACGGTGCCAAAACACCAGCAGCGAGCGGGATAGCGAAAATATTATAGCCCGTCGCCCACCATAGGTTTTGGACCAATTTACGATAGGTTTTCTTCGATAAATCGATGAGCGACACGACATCATTGGGATTGCTCTTGATGAGAATGACGTCTGCCGTTTCCATCGCCACATCGGTGCCGGCGCCGATCGCGATGCCGAGGTCAGCGGTTGCGAGTGCCGGTGCATCGTTGACGCCGTCTCCGGTCATGGCAACACGCCACCCTTTGTCTTTGATTTTCCTGATTTGGTTCGCTTTGTCATCCGGCAGCACTTCTGCGTATACTTCATCGATGCCGAGCTGTTCGGCGACCCAATTGGCGACTTTTTGGTTGTCCCCTGTCAACATGATCGACTGGATCCCTTTTGCCTTTAATGCCGCGACTGCTTGTTTCGCCGTATCGCGCACCATGTCGGCAAGTGCGATCATGCCGGCGAGTTTATCATCGACCAACACGAAAATAACGGTTTTGCCATGAGCGGACAGTTCATTGAACAGCTCTTTATCATACGGCAAGTTTGTAGCTTTGACGAAGCCTGGACTGACGGCATTGATTTTCCGGCCGTTTACGCGCCCTTCAATGCCTTTGCCGGTAATCGATTGGAAATCCGTGACGCTGTCGATCGGTAAGTTTTGCTGTTGGGCGGATTGGACGATGCCTGTTGCAATCGGGTGCTCGGAATTTTGTTCGACCGCTGCGGCCAATTGCAATACTTCATCTTCTGTAAAGCCTTCGCTTGCGATGATGTTGGTGACACCGAATTCACCTTTCGTCAACGTCCCGGTCTTGTCGAAAACGACCGCATCAAGATGGCGTGCACCTTCAAAGTTAGCGCGGTTGCGGATCAGCAAGCCTTGTTTTGCTGAAATCGAAGTCGATACCGCGACAACGAGCGGCGCGGCGAGCCCAAGCGCGTGCGGACAGGTGATGACCATGACCGTCACCATGCGCTCGATAGCGATATCGAATGAATAGCCGAGTGCAAGCCACGCAATTAAAGTCGCGAATCCGGCGACGAGAGCCAAGTAAAACAGTCATTTCGCTGCGCGGTTGGTCAAATCCTACGTTTTGGATTTCGATTCCTGCGCTTCTTTGACCATGGTGATCACTTGAAACAAATACGAAGCTTCCCCAGTTTTCTCGACTTCCACGACGAGCGAGCCTTGTGTATTGACCGACCCGCCAATGACCTTGTCCCCGTCTTCTTTCTCCACTGGTATCGACTCACCGGTCAACATGGATTCATCGACTGCCGACCTGCCATCGACAATGATGCCATCCACAGGGATTTTTTCGCCTGGCTTGACCAATACCCAGTCTTTGTGGCGGATGTCCGACAGCGGCACGTCATGGATTTCATTGTTGTCGCCAATCCGGTGGGCTTCGTTCGGCATCAATTTGACCAATTGCTCGAGCGCGTTCGAAGCCCCCATGATCGAGCGCATTTCGATCCAATGCCCGAGCAGCATGATGACCACCAAAGTCGCCAGTTCCCAGTACAGCTGATTGCCGTTCCAGCCGAACACGACGACGGTGCTATAGCCGTAGGCGATGGAAATCGCCAGTGCGATCAATGTCATCATGCCCGGTGTTTTGTCTTTCAGCTCCTGGATACCCCCTATAAGAAACGGCCAGCCGCCGTAGAAAAAGACCACGGTCGATAGTGCGAACAGGATATATAGATCGTTGTCAAAACGCCAGTCGACGCCGAGAAAGTGTTGGATCATCGGCGACAGCGCCAAAATCGGAATGGTCAACACCAGCGAGATGAAAAATCGTTTTTTGAAATCTTGTACCATGTCTTCGTGGCCGCCGGGTCCGTGATCGTGGCCATCGTGTCCTGAGGTGGTTAATGTGCCCGGATCATGTGCATGCGAGTCCATGTGATCGTCAGTATCGCCATGCGGATGGCTTTTGGTATTGTCGTGCTTTTCCATTGCGACTCACCTCTTCGTCAAATTCTCTGTACATTTAACTCCATTATAGAAACTAACTATCGAGAAATTGTCGAGAAATCGTAAAACAAACCCGCCATCTAGAATTGTTCCGGATGGCGGGTTCGTTTGTTTAATCGGCTTCGTTGATCCATTTATAGCCGAGTCCCCATACCGTCAGGAAGTGTTTGTCTACGGGAAAGCCGGATTGGCGGATTTTTTCTCGGACGTTGCGCACGTGGGAATCGATCGTGCGCCCTTCCGTTTCTGAGTTGTAGCCCCAAATGAGCTCGATCAGCTGGTCACGTGTGAACACTTTTTTCGGATGCTTCAATAGTTGGCCGACCATGAAGAATTCTTTCGGTGTCAACTTGATCGGCGTGTCGTGATAGCTCAGTTCAAAGCGTTCTTCGTCCCATTTCAAGCCGTTCACTTCAATGAGTTTTTTCGAGGTGCGCCTGAGCAATGCTTCGATGCGGGCGAGCAGTTCGGCTTCATTGAACGGCTTAGTGATGTAATCATCCGCTCCGAGCTTCAAGCCTTTGACGATGTCTTCTTGCTGTTCGCGCGCCGTCAGCATAATGATTGGCACATCGGAAAAACTGCGAATTTTGGCGCATAGCTCCCAGCCGCTGACGTCCGGCATCATAATATCGAGCAGCACGAGGTCAAACGGATTTTGGTTCAGCTGGTAAAGTGCTTCGCTGGCGCCTTGCGCTTTTGTGCAATGGTAATTGTGCGGCGTCAAATACAAGGCGAGCAGATCGAGCATGCGTTGCTCGTCCTCAACTAACAGGATTTTGTGCATGCGCGTCCCTCCTTCCTAGTGTAATGGTGACTGTCGTCCCTCTTCCCGGTGCACTGTCCAGCGCAATGGCGCCGCCGTGCGACTCGACGATTTCTTTGGCGATCGCGAGACCCAATCCGCTGCCTCCGAATTGGCGGGAGCGCGATTTATCGACCCGGTACAGCCGTTCAAAAACGAACGGTAAATCATCCGCCGGGATGCCTTCGCCCTGGTCGCTGATGCGGATAGTGGTCGAATCGTCGTCTTGTGCAGCTTGCAACAATACTATGCTGTGCGGCTGTGAATGCTTGCGCGCATTATCGAGGATATTGAGCAGCACTTGCTGGAAGCGTGCCGGATCAATATACGCATGGATGTCCGGGTCGCACAACACCGAAATGGAGATTTGTTTGTCGTCGAATGCCGGGTGCACGAGCCCGATGACCGAGTGGAACAAGGCGTCGAGCGGCACCTTTTCTTTATGGATGGAAAATTGGTTCTGGTCGAGCTGCGCAAGTTCGAATAATTGCTGAATCAGTTTCGTCAGGTTGGCGGTTTCTTCCTGGATAATGCCCAAATACTGTTGTTTTTCCTGCTCGGAAATGCCGGGACGGCTGGCGATATCGGCATAGCCTTTAATATAAGTCAGCGGTGTGCGCAGTTCGTGTGAAATGCTCGCTAAAAAGTCATTGCGCTCATGCTTCAAGCGGTCGAGGTCTGTCGACAGCCTGGTGATGGCATTGGCCAGTCCTCCGAGTTCGTCGTTGCGCTCGATATTGAGCGTCACGTCGCTCTTGCCGGTGCCCAATTGTTCGGTTGCTCGTTTCATGCGGATAAGCGGTGCTGTGATAAAACGCGACAAGAAGAAAATGGTGATAACAGTCAATGCGAGCGTAATGAGCCCGCTGATGAGAAATTGATTGCGCAGCCGATCGACCATCTGCTTGATTTGGCTCGATTCGGCAAACATGAAGACGTGCCCCATATGCTCTTCCCCGACGGTAATCGGACTGTCGGTGGCGATAAAGCGTTTTTCATTCCAGCGATCCTCAAGTACTACGCCACCTTGTGGGATGTCGTCGTAGTCGGTATGTTGCAGCACGTCGAGCATTTCCGGTTCTACCGTGTCCGAATGGGTCAATTCATTGCCGGCCGCATCGGTGATGATGACGATGAAATCAGAAGCAGACTCCATCATGGCGACGTGCGACAAGGTCGAAGCGTCAAAGCTGTCTTCGAGCACTTCGCTATGGGTGTTGCCGCGCGCGAGCAAGTTCGACATCACTTCGTCAACGCGTTCATTGACGTAAGTGACATAAAGCGTCGCAAACAAAAAGATTTCGATGCTGACAATAAAGACAAAAAACAATAAGCCGATTTTCAATGCCAGTTTGTTTAACATAGGCTCCCTCTTTCGATGTATAGGCCAGTGTGGTGCAGCCGGTTCCGTCTTCTTGTTATGTTCTTGCTGGTGTTGGCGATGTCCTGCCTTTTTCAGGAAAGAGCATTTCTTCTTAGTGTAGCGGAAAAGTTTGGATTTTTTGTGCAGTTGTGGTGATTTTCAGGTGAATGCGTCATGTGAACGCATTCTTTTCAAACTGTCACGCTTCCTGCATACATTTTGCATTAGTTGTGGGTAGTTTAAAGAGTAGGCTGAGCTTTTGGGTGTATAAATTTTAATGATATTCCGCAAAACCACTCCGCTTTCCTGCGGGCGAGCGCCAAGCCTCCTCAGAAGCTGCGCTTCCTGTGGGGTCTCGGCTGTCTCGCTTTCCCGCGGGAGTCTCCGTGGTTTTGCTCTATATCTTTGATCATCAGTTCACTGATAAATCTTTGGTTCAACTTATATAGTATCTTTATAAATATACTCAAAGCTAACATGGTGGGTACTCATTTATCGAGAAACTACTTTGCGGAGTATAAAACCAAACACCCAAAAGCTCTATAATATATTTACAGGAAAGAGGGATTGAAGATGGCGAAAAATAAATTGATGATGTCGGCTTTATCGGTGGTGGCGGTTGTAGGTTTGAGCGCTTGCAATACAGACGACACGCAGACGGACATGAACGAACAAATGGAAGAGAATATGGGTCAGGATTCAGAGGACATGAACGAGCAGATGGAAGAAAACATGGATGATGATAGCCACATGGGCATGGACCACTCGGGTTCTGGTGAAGTGCCGGACGATTTGGTAGAAGCACAAGACCCGCTGTATGAAGTCGGCAGCCAAGTTATTATCGAGACGGATCATATGCAAGGCATGATGGGTGCGGAGGCAACGATTTCCGGTGCTTACGATACGACTGTGTATGCGGTCAGCTATACGCCTGAGGGCGGCGGTCAACCTGTAGAAAACCATAAATGGGTGATCCATGAAGAACTAGAAGATGCACCGGGTGAACCTTATGCTGTCGGTGATGAAGTCGTGCTCGACACAGATCATATGCAAGGCATGAAAGGCGCCACAGCAACGGTCGATTCAGCAGAACAGACGACGGTCTATATGGTTGATTTCGACATGATGGGCGGCGGCGACCGCGTCATGAACCATAAATGGGTGACGGAAGATGAATTGTCTCCAGTCGAATAATCGCTAAGTCAGCATCTATTGTCCACTGGCGTCCAAAGTTCCTTCTGTTATCAATAGATTGCTGCCAACTTTCTTGGTTTTCATTTTCGAATTGACGAAAATACTGCAATTGAAGGAAGCGACGAAAAATGAAAAAAGCTATATTGACCTCATTGGTATGCAGCTTGGCGTTATTTGGCTGCAGCGCTCTGGAAGATGATCGACCCATGCGGGATTCACCGATGAACGACGGCCATATGCGCGGCGAAGACGCCGATAATCGCGGCCCGGGGGGCATGAACAATCGTGGGATGGGCGGCATGATGAATCATGGCATTGCTCCTCTCCTCGATTCATCACAAGGCATCAATGAGCTGAGCATCCCCCCAGTACTTGAAAAGCAACAAGGCGAAGAGTTTGATTACGAAGTCACCGCTCAACAAGGCAGCACTGAGTTTTTCGAAGGAATTCCAACGGACACGTATGGCTATAACGGCGATTTGCTGGGCCCGATCATTCGTTTGCAACAAGGCGAAAGCGTCGACGTCAAAATCACCAACGATTTGGATGAACCGACGACATTCCATTGGCATGGCCTCGAAGTTCCCGGCGATATAGACGGCGGCCCACACGGCGAGATTGAGCCTGGCGCAAGCCAGATCATCACTTTAGAAGCCGACCAGCCTGCCGCTACGTTGTGGTATCATCCGCATGTCCACGAAGCAACGGCCGAGCAAGTGTTCAAAGGCTTGTCGGGCATGCTGCTCATTGATGAGCCGACGGATTCGGGGCTTCCGAATGACTACGGCATTGACGACATCCCGCTCATTTTTCAGGACCGGCTATTTGATGAAAATCTGCAGCTGAATTATAAACGGCTGATGGATATCGACGGGACGATGGGCGATATTTCCATGGTCAACGGCACGCTCGACCCGAAACTGACCATCACCGAACCCGTAATGCGTTTTCGGCTATTAAACGGCGCTAATGCCAGAAACTACACGTTCCGGTTGAGCAATGGCGCCAGCTTTACGCAAATCGCCTCTGACGGCGGCATGTTGAAAGAGCCTGTCGAAACCGATACGCTGACCTTGGCGGCATCTGAACGCGCGGAGATTCTCGTCGATTTCTCAACGATGACTGAGGAGCAATCACTAGCGCTCATTGATGACGAAGGCGCGGAATTGCTGCCCTTTGATGTAGAGCTTGGTGATTCTCCTGTCGATTCGGCGGAGCTGCGAACCGCCGATGAACCTTTTTTAAGCGAACAGGAACGGGCGATGCCTGTCACCAAGAAAATCGAGTTGTTCGGCATGGCAGAGATGGTGACGATTAACGGAAAAACATTCGATATGGACCGCATCGATTTGCGTCAAGAGCGCGGCGTAACGGAAGTGTGGGAAGTGTACAACAAGCCGGATATGATGGGCGGCATGATCCACCCTTTCCATATCCACGGCACCCAGTTCAAGATCATTTCCCGTGACGGCAAAGAAACGGCACCGAACGAGCAAGGCTTGAAAGACAGCGTGCTGGTCGAACCCGATGAACGGGTGAAATTGCTCGTCACGTTCCCTGAAAAAGGCATTTTCGTTTTTCATTGCCACATTCTAGAACATGAAGACAATGGCATGATGGGGCAAGTGGAAGTGTATTGAATAGGAACAAGGCAGAGAGTAGAAAGTCGCTCTCTGCCTTGTTTTCGTTGCTAGCTATTTTGTGCTGGAGTTAAGGCGGCGCTTTGTTCTGGAGAATGCTTGTAACTGATCCCCCACAGCACAGCGGAGATGGCGAACATGACCGCGGTCGAGGCGATGACAACCGGCTGGACGGAAAGCCATTCGGCGCTGATGCCGATGATGGCGGTCATGATGATGATCAACAGCGCTTCGAGCAGGCTATAGACGCTGACGGTTCTGCCCATGACGTCGACTGGGATATTATTTTGCGTGAAGGTGTGAAAGCCGGTATTGGCGAATGCAAGGGCAAACGCCAGGAGGAAAAAGCCGATCGCAGCGACGGCAAACGAACCCGATAAAGCATAGACGATATAGCCGAGTGACACCATTACCGCCCCGCCGCCGATCAGCGTCGTGGTGTTTAATTTTTTCGTGAACACGGCATTGACGATGGCACCCACAATAATCCCCGCTCCTGCAACGCTCACAAGAAACCCATAGTCGCTGTCTGTGAGACCGAGCACCGTTTTGGCAAATGTCGCTTCCTGTGAGTCGATAGCGCTCGTCATGACCATCATGCTGCAGCTGAACAAGAAAAAGATCAGCATGACACTAGCTGATTTTCGGCTGAAGCTCAAGACGCCGTATAAATCTTCCCGGATCATTTTCCAGGACATGCGCTCGCTCGATTCAGTGAGCGCACCTTGATTCTCCAACTTCGGCATAAAGCCGAGAATGACAGCAGATCCGAGCAACGCGGCCGCATTGACATAAATCGCTGTCACCGGCGTGCCCATCATGAACAGCACGCCCGCGACAGCCGGACCGATCAAAAATGCACCGGAATCGATCAGGCTGCGGAACGCATTAAAGCGCTGGCGCTTGTGTTTCGGAATGAGCTTGGTGATATAGGTCATCGACGCCGGCTCAAACATCGAACTTGCCATATGGATAACGAGCACGAACCCGTAAATGAGCCATAATGACGTGGCGAACGGCAGACACGCGATGAGCAATGCCCGGAACACGTCGAGTGCGATCATCAAATTGCGCTGGCCCACACGATCGATGACGCTGCCTGCCCAAAAATTCGTCAATAAAGTCGCGACCGGTTTAACGATGTACAGCCCCGCCACAGCAAGCGGCGATCCTGTCATATCCAACACGATCAAATTCAAGGCGATCAAATACACCCAGCCGCCGAAATTTGCGATACCAATACCCGTCAGCAACCATAGCGGCTCGCGCCATTCATTGTTTCTTCCTCTTGCCATCATAGCCACCACCACTCTCCCCTGTATTTTTGGGTAAACAAAAAATCCCGTTCCCAAGACGTTTGTCTTGGGGACGAGATTTTTCAATCGTGGTGCCACCCCTGTTCGCGCATATGTCACCATATGCACCTCATTCGGTACAATCTTTCTATACCTGAGCTCTATAACGGGAGCTCCCGTCACACCATCCCCAACCGGTTCCTGTGTGAAGCTCAGAGATTTGTTTCAGCTGCGCCCTTTTGCCCCGTTCCACCACCCCGGAGCTCTCTGTGAAAAAGATACGCCGCCTACTGTTCTCTTCATCGCGCTGGATTTTGATTTTTATTAGATTATCACAAAAGGTTGAATTTGGTAAATAGTAATTTTCGGTGAAAATCACCAGGAATGTGTGATGATTGGAAATATTTCGACGGCGATGAAACCTTTTTGAATTTAATCGGTATACTCTAGTAAAGGTAATTTCAGGAAGATTGAAAGGGATGGTGTTATGAGGAGGAAGTGGCTTGCCAGAGCAGTGTTGATTTTATTTTTAGGGGCTTGTGCTGTCTGGTATACGAACTGGCAATACCCGATCCGTGACGACGAATCGGCAGTTCAATTGGGGCTCAACGAATGGCACAGAGATACTGCTGCTACACCTGAAGTCTTTAATGTGATCAGCACAACCCAACTCGGCGAATCTTCATCTCATATCATTTTATATGAAACCACCTCTAATGTAATCGGCTACGCCCGAATGATCAAAGGCTGGAACGGCCAGTTCAAAATCACCGAATCAGGATGGGGACAGAATGTTTCGTATCACGGCATCCAGACAAATCACGGCATATACGGCATGTTAATCGGCACTAATCCCGGTCTCCGGCTCGACCATGTCACTGTCGAATCGACGGACGCAGACTTTCGCTTTACCTCCGAGCTGCCGCAAGAGTATGTCTTCCTGGTATACGAGAAATTGCCGGATAGTGTGAACTCCGCCTTTCCTGCCGATTTCACTTTTTTTGATGAAGCAGGCGAAGAAATCGAACCGGTGCTTGAATAGAAAAAATCGCTTGTCACGAAAATCATGAATTGGAGGCGTTCCTATGTCCAAGCAGAAACCGCAAGAGCAGCGTGAACGGTTGTCGAATGAAGAACAAAAACGCAATCCTTCAGGCAATGTCAACGACTCGATCAACCACACGCAGAGCGGCATGCCGAATACAAAAGGTATGGGCTTGAAGGAAATCGGCGGCGTTATTTTGTTATTGCTGATTATTCTCGTTGTTTATAGTTTGTACCAAGTGTTTTTCGGCTGAGTGTGCAGGAGGAAAAGGAGTGATCCGAATTGAAGAAGTTGCTTGTTTTAATGGTGATTCTAGCCGCCTTAGTCGCAGCAACATTTGTCTTTTTGAAGTTCAATCCCCCATTAGTAATCAGTACACTGGTGTCCAATGATGAGCGGCCTTCTGTCATTGTCAGTATCGGCAATAAAGGTTGGACCGATATCCAGTTACTGGACGTTGCGGTGAATGACCATGAAACGCCTACTGAAGCAAAGGTTCAAATGAGCAATGCCCCGCAAGGCTTTACCTTACTCGATGATTTTCAAGGACAATTGGCAGAACAATATGGTGTTGTGGACATTGACGAGGCCGTCATCAAAACAGGCACTGAGCCGTCTTTGATATTTGCAAAGCAAGATAACGGAACGGCTACAGAAGCAGACGAAATCTATGGCATCAGCATCAATCATGACGAAGACATTCATACCGTCCACATCAAATATAGCTATTTTGGCATTTCATTATTTGAAGAGGTTGATATGCCATAAATTCTATACGACCTATATGGAAAAAGCGCCGTTCCCACTGGGGTTGCGCTTTTTTTATGCATATTTATTATTCCTCTTTTAAAGTGAATGTCTCGGTCTGCCCATCCCATATGATCTCGACTTGTATCGGCGTGTACTCTTGGATAGTCCCGCAATTCAAGCATCCATCTCTGTCGAGTGACACGACACCGTCTGTCACCGGAATGCCAGTAGCGGATTGGCTTCTTAATATCGTGCCCATCGAATAATCGATCATCTTCGGAGACGGATCCGCTCCCGTATAGGTGATTGAGCCCCTTACTTGCTGGCTGCCGCTATTTGCAACGACCACTTCGTAATCCATGCTCCAGTTATCACTGCTTCCTGAATACTGGTGTTTTTCTCCGCTGATACAGCCGCTTAATAAGAAAAGAATCGCAAATAGTAAAAAGACCTTTTTCATTTCAAGTATCCCCCTTTTGCCCTCATCATTCTTCTTTTTGCTCCACCCGCCAAGCGATGAACCTGACAATCTCACCGACAAAAAACGCACCGAGCACCCAAGGCACCAAGCTGTATCCCGCGCCGTCTGCAAAAACCCCTGCTATGACTAATGCGATGACAACGCCAATCAAGAAGGATAAGTGATACGCTTTGTTTTCTTGTAAGTATTCTCTCACTTGGTTTCCTCCCTCTGACACACTCGATTCATTAGCTCTTAACAGTTTCTTGAATATGCAATGGACTTTCTTATTGTCAATTCACCAAAAATCCTTAATGCAAATGTTAAAGGTAATTATCTTTTCTTTACATCATTATTTTCATGTATTGACATTGCTTGATCAGAAGTCTTCTCGTCTTGTTTTTTCATTTCTAACATCCACTTCATTAGCAAGGTCCGGTCCACTAATTGGACTTGATTGGATTGAGCAAGCTTTCTTGCCGGTTCCGTATAACCGCTATTTGTCACGACCCAACATTCATCTGCTCTATAATGTTGTTTAGCCGAAGCAATTTCTTGTACAGCTTTTATCCCGACATTCTTTTTATAGCGTTTCGCTTGTACGATCGTTTTTCGGCCGTTTTGAGAGAGTACCAGATCTGCTCCATAATCACCTGTAGCAGGTGTTAATCGAACTTGGTAGCCTCTCTCTATGAATAAAACACGGAGATACTCTTCGAATTCTTTTCCTTTCATTTTATCCACTTCAAGTATTCCAGATTTTTTTAGTTTCTGTTTTCTTATAACATTCACAGTTAATGCCAGTACGTATGAACCGACTACAAATAATCCAACAATCCCAATCAAAAGTGGCTCCGCCATTGCGATATTCCAAAGCATACCAATTCCGATCAGCAACCCTTCCGTAAAACCTTCAAGAAACCCCTCCATTAACTACTCCCCCATTTTCTTTAAAATCTTTTATCTGAATTAAATATACCAGAAAAATCCATATTCAAGATAAAAATAAAGAGAGCGTTAACTTTTTTAATTTACAAATCAATTTGTTGCAAGACCTATCAAGGAACCACTGAGCTTTTCGGCAACAACACACGATCCAATGTTCTCGCGGTCACCGGCATGAACGCATTCAAAATGAGCCCGCCGAGACAAACTGTCAGCACCGTCCCGACGCCGATCGGGCCGCTGAACACAATCGCCAACATTAAAAACCCCACATAAATAATGGTTCTCGAGACGAATAGATTGGTTTTGGTCAGTTCCTTCAAGATCAGCGTCAAGTGGTCGACCGGTATCGGCGCGAAATTGGTATGCAGGTAAATCGCTGTGCCTAGGCCCATCACTAGCAGCCCCGCTCCGAAAAACAGCGTTTGGCTGTAATATTCAATCGGCGTGATGCTTCCGCTCAATAAAAAGAGCCATGAATCGATGCCGATGCCGACAATAATCGCCGTCACGATGCCGAGCACTTCAGGCCTTTGTCTTTTGAGCATTGCGTTGCAGCCGATTAAGACCGCAGCAACAATGACTTCCCAGCTGCCGACTGTCAGACCGACATTGACGGCGAGCCCGACCAATAAGGCATCGAATGGTGAGGTGCCGAGCTTGGAGAGAATCATCAACGCAATACCCATCGACAACAGCACCAGCCCTAGCACATAGAAAAGATATTTCATTTTTCCACTCCTCCTTATTGCAAGTTCCGATCTCTTTCTGTACACTCATACTAAATCTTTTTTATTGCATATGCAATAAAATTAAGGAGTTATCCGATGGCAGAAATTCTCCGCGAAATCGGCATGATCGCCCGTGCCTTGGATTCCATCAGCAATATCGAATTCAAGGAACTCGAGCTGACAAAGGGGCAGTATTTATACGTCGTGCGCATTTGCGAAAACCCCGGCATCATCCAGGAACAATTGCTCGACCTCATCAAAGTCGACCGCTCCACCGCGACGCGTGCAATACAAAAGCTCGAACAGCATGGCTTTGTTGAAAAGCACAACGACCCTGACAATAAGAAAATCAAACGGATCTACCCGACTGAAAAAGCACGACAGGTCTATCCCCTCATCATCCTGGAAAACAACTACTCGAACAATGTGGCACTCAAAGGATTTTCCGATGAAGAAACGGTGCATGTTCTAATCTACTTGCAGCGCATCCGCAAAAATATCGAAACCGATTGGGAGTCCGTCAAAAAAGGCAATAAGCGCGAATATTAATCATCAAAGGAGCGAATTTTCATGGCTGTAATTAAACAATGCACCGCAAGCGACGCCCAGCAACTGCAAGACATCAGCATCCTGACCTACAAAGAAACATTCGATGAGCATAATAGCGTAGAAAACATGAATGCTTATCTAGAAGTTGCTTATAATTTACCGAAACTGGAAAAAGAACTGGCGAATCCGAATTCATACTTTTATTTCGCACTCGTCGACACTGAAGTAGCCGGCTATTTGAAACTGAACACGGATGCCGCGCAAACCGAACCGATGGACGGTAAATCAATGGAATTGGAGCGCATTTATATCTTGAAACGTTTCCAGAAAAACGGCGTCGGGAAAGCGTTGATGGATAAAGCGCTTGAGATGGCGGAACAACTTGGCAAAGAGAAAATTTGGCTCGGCGTGTGGGAGCATAACGACAACGCGAGAGCGTTTTACGAGAAAAAAGGCTTTGTCGAAACCGGCAGCCATTCGTTCTTTATGGGCGACGACGAGCAAACCGATTTGATTTTGACGAAAACACTTTAATCTGGAAGGCGGTCTACCATGTACATTCCAAAATATTATCAAGTGAATGATCCAGAAGAAGTTCGGGAGTTTATTCAGGCGAATGCGTTCGGCACGCTCATCACGACGCGAAAAGGCCGGCCGATTGCGACGCATCTTCCCTTGCAGCTAAAAAAAGAAGGCGAGCACTATTTCCTGACGGGGCATTTCGCTTATGGCAACCCGCAATGGCGCACGATTGAAGAAACCGATGAAATTCTCGTGACTTTTCAAGGGCCTCATGCCTATGTTTCCTCTTCGTGGTATGAACAGAAAAATGTGCCGACATGGAATTACCAGGCGGCACATGTGTACGGCACTGGGCGCTTAGTGTCGGAAGAGGAATTGCGCCAGGATTTGGTGACGCTATTGGAAACGTATGAACAGCACCGCGACGAGCCGGTGTTGTGGGATACCTTGCCGAAAGAAATGCTGGAACAGGAAATTAAAGGCATCGTCGGGTTCAAGATGAAAATCACCGAGATTCAAGCCGCGTATAAATTGAGCCAAAATCGCACACCGCAGGATTACCAGAACGTCATTGACGGGCTGAGAACTGAAGATCATCCCGCTTCGTGTGCACTAGCCGATGTCATGGACAAGAGGCGTCCGTAGCTTGCGAACCCTTTTCGCTTGAAGTGAACGTCCGTTTCTTATATAACTAGAGTTAATTGAATTACAAAAAAGGTTTTCTAGGGTTCCGCAGCACAGCTGGACTGGTCCGAGAGAAAACACACAGCTCCGGCTGTGACACGGAGGGACAAAAGCCTGGGAGAAACTGTTTTTACAGTTCTCCTGGGCTTTTTATTTTGAAAAGTATTAAATGTAACTATAAGTTTCACCAGCAGATGTTTTACAAAGCCACTGTGAGCAACTATCTTGAGTCATGTTAATTTTGTTCTTGCGACTTAATTAACCCGCAAGAACAAGCGGAGGGCGGCGACTAATGAGCAAGCGAAAGGTACTTGAGCTTGCTCATTTGCGACGCATCTGCCTTGCAGATGTGGGAGCAGCTGCGCTTTGAATTGATCCATTAGCGAACAAGAAGCGGCTGAAGCTATGGCCCTGGCAGCTGGCACCGCGACGTCCTGTCGCTCCAGCTGCATGACCCACATCCTGTGGGCCCGAAAGCGTCCGCCCGCAGCGATTTCAGTAGTTGCATCTACTTTTTAGTTTTTTTTACTTTATATATTATTAGGAGGAAATCCAATGAATCTTCAATGGGGAAAAGTGTTTATCGCTGCGCTGTTTGAGGTGGCGTGGGTTGTCGGGTTAAAGCATTCGGATTCACTGGGCGATTGGTTGATGACGGCCGTTGCGATCATCATCAGTTTCACCTTGCTGATCGATGCGGGGAATAAATTGCCGGTCGGCACGGTCTATGCGGTGTTTGTCGGACTTGGTACGGCGGGCACAGTCCTGTCGGAAATTGCGTTTTTCAATGAACCAGTCAGTGTCGCGAAACTGGCAATGGTCGGCATTCTATTGGCCGGCGTGATCGGCTTGAAATTGGTGACACCGGATAGTAAACCAGAAAGAGGCGAAGCGTAATGGCATGGATTTCACTGATATTTGCAGGGATTTTTGAAATGGTCGGTGTGGCAATGATCAATAAATGGCACCACGACCGCAAATGGCAGTCGCTCGCCTTGCTCATCGGCGGGTTTGCGGCAAGCTTTCTGTTTCTCGCCTACGCGATGGAAACATTGCCAATGGGCACAGCGTACGCCATCTGGACCGGCATCGGTGCATCCGGCGGTGCGATCATCGGCATGCTGTTTTACAACGAATCCAAAGACTGGCGGCGCATCTTGTTTATCGCGATGGTGCTCGGGTCTGCGGTCGGCTTGAAGCTCATCTCGTAATTATATTGGCGAAATCCCCTCTCTTCCCCTACTATGAATAATAGAGATACTTGGCAGGAAAATCCTTTTCTGCCAACACAACGAGACTCGCATCATTCTTTCAAAGGGAGTGGGATCGGAATGGATTTTAAGAACATCACAGTCGCAGGAAGCGGCGTATTGGGCAGCCAAATCGCGTTTCAATCGGCGTATCACGGATTCGACGTCGCGGTGTATGACATTAGCGATGAAGCGCTGACGCGTGCGAAAGAACGTTTCGAAGTTTTGAAGGGGCATTTCAAAAAAGACTTAAAGGCGACCGAGGAAGATCTGGACGCAGCGATCAACCGCTTGTCTTTCTACACGGATTTAGGGGAATCCGTAAAAGACGCGGATTTGATGATCGAAGCGGTGCCCGAAGTGCTCGACATCAAAAAAGAATTTTACACCAACTTAGCGAAAGTCGCACCGGAGTCGACAGTCTTTGCGACCAATACCTCGACGATGCTGCCAAGCACGTTTGCGGAATACACGGGACGCCCGGAGAAGTTCCTGGCATTGCATTTCGCTAACGACATCTGGCGCAGCAATACCGCAGAAATCATGGGCCATGGCGGCACGGATGAAACAGTCTTCAATGATGTCGTTGAGTTTTCCAAAGCGATTGGCATGGTCGCCTTGCCGCTCCACAAAGAACAACCGGGCTATATTTTAAATACGCTGCTCGTGCCTTTTTTGAATTCGGCACAGTATTTGGTCGTCAACGGCATCTCGGACCCGCATACGGTCGACAAAACGTGGATGATTGCCACAGGCGCCCCGAGAGGACCATTTGCCATACTCGACGTCATCGGCATCAACACGCCGTATCATCTGTCGGTCGCCAAAGCTAACGCTGGCGATGCGGAAGCGGCAAAAGTCGCGGATTATTTGAAAACGGAATTCCTCGATAAAGGCCGGATGGGCATCCAGAATGGCAAAGGATTCTATGATTACCCGAACCCGCGCTATTTGGATAAGGATTTTTTGAAAGAGTGAGAGATGAAACCCCGCATTTCCTTGTGTCAATAAACACATGGAAATGCGGGGTTTTGTGTTTTGTACTTCTTTTCTCCGTGATTCAACATAGCTAAACAAGGAAATTAATGGAGATCCTCCCCTTGTTCCGGATTCGTTACAAGTTTAGATTTTGCCTTGATATACGCGCTTGCCGTTGTGCAAGTCGATGATTTCCAATTCTCGACTGTGCTTCAGATAAATTGTCTTAAACTGTTTTTGACCGTTTTCATTCAATAGAAAAAGAATGCGGTTCCCTGGATTATCCGTAGCTAAATGATAAGTAAGTGAATCGGTGTTTACGTTCTTTTCGATCATCGCGAATTCTGCGTAGTTTGCGGCATCTACCGGCCGGCTGAATCCACTATCAGGGGCAGTTTCTTGGTCAGATGCTTGTTCCAAAAATTCACCGGAAGCGGCATCGATCGTGAACTCATATTCATGCGTTGAACTTTCCACTTCCACTTCATAATAACGGCCTTCTTCAAACGATAACTCTACTTCCTGTACCGTTCCCTCTACTTTAGCAAATACTTCCTGTAAAGCTTTCTCGGCACTTACTTTTGGGGCTTTCGCAGTGTTCAATGCAGATGCTCCTACAACAGACGCTCCGCCAATGCCACCCACGATGACAGTTCCTGCAATGACTCTCATCCATGAATTCTTCAAAACGATTCCTCCTTTTTGTTATTACAAAATAATAATAACTAGCCGAAATGAGTGCGAAGTGAGTAAGAGATTAGAATTTGGTGAGAAAACCTCTACACTTCTACATTTCTCTTTTGTGCGATTAATTACTGGCACTGTCGCAATTTCGCTGGCGTTTGTAAGTTCATGATATTGGTCTTTGTTTTAGTCTGAGCACTTTACGGAAGCTTACTTCATAAATTCATTTAATATAGCTTTTTTAAATTGGCGAAAAAATCCTCTAGCCGTATTTACCAAACTACAGTACAGTGTTGTGCAGTAACCACCACACTATTGGGACTTAGAAAAGATAGATTTCATCAAATATATCGAATATTGTAGAGACAAGGGAGGCCTGAAGGATGTTTTTAGACGAAAGAAGTGCAAGTTTACTAAAGCTCCTGCAGCATTCATCGATTCCCTCGATGGGTGAAATTGAAAATCAAACAGGGCTGACACGCAGACAGATTCAATACAGTTTGGGTAAGGTCAATGATTGGCTCCAATTTAATAATTACGCCCCCGTTCAGTACAAGCGTGAACTCGGATATTTTTTGCCCGATAAAATTCCAGAAGATGAAATCAGCGTCAAGCTGACCAAACAGAGTTACGTTTTTTCAGAAAAGGACCGCGAGCAAGTCGTTTATTTAATGATCCTATTGAGCCAAGAACCACTATCCGTTTTTCATTTTCAATCGGCCACGGGCGTTTCAAGAAATACTGTACTGAGTAATCTCCAGCGTTTGAAAGAAGTGGCTAGCGAGATGGGATTGACCATCCAGTATTCCAAACAATTCGGTTACATCATTACAGGCGACAGCCGGGTCAAACGATTCGTCATCGAGCAGCTGCTTCATGAAGTGTTGAACAGCCCAAACAGACAAATGATCACACAGTGCATCTGGAGTGGATTTGAAGAACGCATCGCAGCTGTGCATGAGAAGCTGGAACACATTGAAAAGCAATTGGGCATCACCTTCACTGATGAACGGCTCCACGAACTGGCCTACTTGTTCTTCTCAACCGATCAATTGATCGGCAAAGGAGAAGAGTTGGATCAAGACCCGAGCTGGCTGCCATTTGCAGAAACCAAAGAATTTGCGCTGATTGAGGCAATGATCAACACCGCAGCTTTCCAATCCCGCTGGAGCCAGACGGAAAAACTCTACGCTACCTTGCATCTCGTCAGCATGAACCGGACAAAAGACCGGTCGCCCCTGCGAGATGACCAGATGTTCCGAGAGCTGTTGCTGCAAGTCACAGACGAGTTTGAACGGTTGACATTTGTTCATCTTCAAGACAAAGACCAACTGTGCGAGCAATTGTATGTGCATTTTAAACCGGCTTTTTATCGCATCAAATACGGGTTTCCTCACGTGAATCCGATGATGGAGCGGGTCAACAAGATTTACCCGGAACTTCACCATTTAACCCGTAAATCCTTGAAGATTCTGGAGCAGGAACTAGGCTTTCAACTGCCCGAAGATGAAGCCGCCTATTTCACCATCTATTTCGGCGGCTGGCTGCAACGGCAAGGCACCCGTTTGGACGATAGGAAAAAAGCGATTGTCGTTTGCCCTCATGGCATCGGCGTCAGCAATATCCTCAACTATACGCTGCGGGAATTGTTTCCGACCATCTTGTTTTTGGATGTGCTGTCTGTCCGGGACACAGCGGAGTATCCGCTGGACTATGATCTGGTCTTTTCATCGGTCTTCTTGAATACCGAGGCCACCTTGTTTGTCGTCCCACCCATTCTAGAAGAGCGGGATAAGCAGAAATTGAATAAGCAAGTGATGCAGGAACTCTACGGTTACGCTGTTCCGGACTCGGATGTCGACGGATTGATGAAGCTCATTTCCAAATATGCGACGATTCACGACGCGAACCAATTGGAAAAGGAATTACAAGCCGCTTTGTATACGCAAACAGCCGGAACACACACATATGCAGTAAAGGAGGCAGAAAAACCCGTGCTAGGAGAACTACTGACGACTCAAACACTTCAACTCAAACAACAGGTCGACACTTGGCAGGAAGCGATTGAAATCGCTGCCAGCCCCCTTGTGGAATTAGGCACAGTGAAAGAACAATATGTAACGGCGATGATCGAATCCATCGAGAAGAACGGCCCGTATGTGGTCATCACCCCACTGGTCGCGATTCCCCATGCACGTCCTGAAGAAGGAGTGCTTTCCTTATCCATGAGCTTATTGAAGCTCGACGAGACGGTGGATTTTGCCCCGGATAAACCCGTTCAATTGATTATCGTGCTGGCGGCAGCGGACAGCGATTCGCATCTGCGCGCCTTGATTCAACTAACAACTTTACTGAACGAGCCAGCCAATATTGAAAAAATGCTCGAAGCCACGGACAAAGAACAATTATTGGAAATCATCCAAACATATTCTAAGGAGGAAACAGAATGAAAATCATGGTAGTGTGCGGAAACGGATTAGGAAGCAGCTTTATTATGGAATTGAATGTCAAGAAGGCGCTAAAAGAATTGGGGAAAACAGCCGAAGTGGATCATACCGACCTGACTTCAGCCAAATCGGTGCAAGCGGACATCTTTATCGGCGCTGCAGATATCATGAGCCAACTGGAAGATGGAAACAGAACCATCATCAATCTAGAAAACATGATGAGCATTCCGGAAATCAAATCCAAACTAGAGCCTCATTTAGCATAAGTCTGGCGTGAAGGGGGAAATGCTATGTTACAGGTAATCATGAACGACATCTTGGGTGAACCAGCCATTCTCATCGGCTTGTTTGCGCTGGTAGGATTATTGCTGCAGCGCAAAAGCAGTGCAGACGTCGTATCAGGAACATTAAAAACAGTGATGGGCTTTTTAATTATCGGAGCCGGCGCGACCGTATTGATCGGCTCGCTGGACATCTTCGGAAGAATGTTCGATTATGCCTTCAACGTGCAGGGCGTCATTCCGAACAATGAAGCGATCGTCGCTGCTGCACAAAGCGAGTTCGGAACCTCGACTGCTTTAATCATGGTATTCGGGATGATCTTCAATATTGTTTTGGCACGTATCACGCCGTTTAAGTTCATCTTCCTTACCGGACACCATACTTTGTTTATGGCATGTTTACTGGCCGTCACCTTGTCAGTCGGCGGTCTCGCAGGCGCGCCATTGATCATTGTCGGATCGATTATTCTCGGGCTTTGTATGGTGCTGTTTCCAGCGCTGTTGCAGCCGTATGTTCGCCAAATTACCGGCAGTGACGATTTTGCTGTAGGACATTTCGGCTCGATTGGCTATTTTGTTTCTGCCAATGTCGGAAAATGGGTGGGCAATAAAGAAAAGTCCACTGAAGAGATCAAAGTTCCTAAGTCGCTTGGCTTTCTAAGAGATACTTCTGTGGCCGTTTCGTTGACGATGGTGCTGTTCTTCCTCGTTGTCGCTTTGTTTGCCGGACAGGACTATATTGAAACGACTCTATCAGGCGGTTCGAATTTCTTAGTCTTCTCATTCATCCAAGCGATCACTTTTGCAGCAGGCGTCTTTATCATCCTCGCGGGTGTTAGAATGCTCATTGCTGAAATCGTCCCTGCATTCCAAGGGATTGCTGATAAATTGGTGCCTAATACCAAGCCGGCATTGGATGTTCCAACGGTCTTCCCGTTTGCGCCAAATGCCGTCATCATCGGTTTCTTGTTCAGCTTTTTTGCTGGATTGTTGGCGATGTTCATCATGCCCGTTCTCGGTTTAAGTGTGATCGTCCCCGGGCTGGTCCCGCATTTCTTCACGGGAGCTGCGGCTGGTGTCTTCGGAAACATCACAGGCGGAAGGCGCGGTGCCATGGCGGGCGCATTTGCCAATGGATTGATCATCAGCTTTATCCCGGCCATCCTATTGGTATTGATGGGCGATATCGGATTCACCGGAACGACCTTTGGCGACTCAGACTTTGGCGTGATCGGCATCTTGATTTTGAGCATCATGAAATTTTTAGGATTCGCCTAATTTACATGATAACGATAAAAGCCATTCCAAAAATCAGCTGATTTTGGAATGGCTTTTGGTATTCAGGCTTTAAATCGCATGCCTTGTTCATCGTTTTTTTCGAAGCGCTTGAACATTTTGCGGTTTTAATTCATTAACGCCAAGACTTCGTTTTTCGTCGGAAGTGAAGAAATAGCCCCTTTTCCAGTAGTGACCAGTGCCCCACTGGCGTTTGAAAAAGCCATCAGCTCATGGTGATGTTCTTTTAGTAAGGTCTGCAGATTGTCTTGTCCCGCACCCAAATTCAATAATTGGTATAAGAAAGCGCCAGTGAATGCATCTCCTGCTCCTGTCGTATCTTCGACTTTCACCGAATATCCAGGAGATGAATATTTTTCATTTTGCACGTACAGATCTGCTCCCTTAGCGCCTTTCGTCAATACCACTGCCAATACATCCCCTGTGAACAAAGAGCCAATAGCTATGGACTCGTCCGCTATGCCGGTGATAAACTCCAGTTCGTCGTCGGAAACTTTGATGATATGCGCCGTTGGAATGAATTCCTGAATGGTCTCCCGGCATTGCTTCGGATTGTCCCAAAGCGGCAGGCGTACATTGGGATCAAAACTGATGATTGCACCAAGCATCTTAGCGGCCCCGATCGCTTTCACATGGGCTCTTTTCATCGGGCTGTCGACTAAATCCACCGAACCAAAATGCAGCACATCACCTTGCCCGAACCAGTCAACATTTACCTCTGAGGCTTTAAGAAGTAAATCCGCAGAGGGATTGCGATAAAATGAAAAGTCGCGTTCCCCGTCTTCGCGCAAAGAAACGAAAGCAAGTCCGGTATTCGCCTCTTTTGTCCTTGCAATTTTATCGGTCTTCACGCCGGACTTTGTTAGTTGTTCCAACAGAAAATCGCCAAAGGCATCCTGCCCCACTTTGGTGATCAGTGAAGCCGTGCCGCCAAACTTGGCAACCGCCGCTGCCACGTTAGCAGGCGCCCCGCCAGGCACGCGCGTAAATGAAACGACGTCTTTTAAGGCGACTCCTCTTTCGTGGGGGATAAAATCGATCAGTATTTCACCAATAGAGAATAAATTTCCCATTCAGCACAGCTCCCTCTTCTGACTCCCAATTGTTAATAGTCCCATTTGACTGCTTTAAACGCAGCTCGGCCGCCTGTTGCAAAAAATCGGATTTCCTGGCTTCTGATATCCGGGAAAATCCGGGCGGTAAACACTTCTTCACCGTCGTTGACAAAAATCTCCACGGATGAAGAATCGACAAACAAATGGAACTTGTACACATCCCCATCGATCCGGCATTTGCGTTCGGTTCCATGTTTGCTGCCGATCACTTTGCCCGATGATGCGCGGTCCATGATCACTTTCTCTTGGACAGCATCAAATTTGATCACCGTTTTTTCAGTATCGCTCGCGCGGAATTCGATGCCATATTCCAAGGCGTCTCCTCGTTCAAACTCACAGACAAGCTCATACGTAACCCCGGAGAATCCTTCCATCACTTTCTTTTCATCCGAAAGTTCACCTTGTGCTTCGGCCTTCTCTTTGCGCAGTGACTCCAATTCCGGAATCGGCTTCTGAATGATTTTCCCGTCTCGAAGCGATAATTCCCGAAGGATGGTCAAGCAGTTTGCCCATCCATTGATATCGGTCGGATACTCGATTTCAGGCAGACCCATCCAGGCGACCATCAGCCGTCTGCCGTTCGGGTCCTTCATCGTATGCGGGGCGTAAAAATCAAAACCGCGGTCTAGTTCGACAAACTCTCCATGGGTCAGTTTCCGTCGTTCCAAATCGATTTTCTCGCCCAACACATAACCTGCCTGGTAAATGTTTTGATACAAATCTCCCTCGGTTTCCAATCCTTGCGGAGAGAAAATCAAGATGCCCTTATCTTCCATTTCAAAATAATCCGGGCATTCCCACATAAACCCGAAGTTATCCAAATTGGTGGCCAGTTCGCCTTCAAACTTCCATTCCAATAAATCACTCGAACTCAATAAACAGACAGCCCCTGTTTCATCGGTTCTTTGCGCACCGATGACCGCATAATAACGGTCTTCCACTTTCCATAATTTCGGATCGCGGAAATGCTCAGTATAGCCATCTGGCACTTTATCGAGAACGGATTTTTTCGATTTGATGATATTTCCCTCATCATCCATCAACGCTATGCATAGATAGGGGTGTCTCACGAGATTCTCATCCCGTGTATTGCCGGTATACAGCAAATACAATTTTCCGTCATGTTCCACCGCACTTCCTGAATAGGCGCCGTGGCTATCAAAATACTCGTCCGGCTTAATGGCGATCCCGACATTCTCCCAGTTGACAAGGTCTGTCGATTTGGTATGGTACCAATACTTCAAGCCATGAAAAGGCCCTAACGGATGCCATTGATAATACAAATGAAATTCACCGTTGTAAAAACAGAAGCCGTTCGGATCATTGAGAAGCCCAGAAACCGGTTGGATATGAAAGGTTTGCCGCCACGTACAGCTGTTGACCCTTAAAATCAAGTTGTCAATATCTTCTTGGCTGATCTGATCGAGCCGAATGTAACTTTTCCCCCGCGGTAATTCCATCTTTCTCATTTTTCTCCTTCTCCTTTTTAGAAAGCAGAATTTTGCCTTGCCCCATGCTCTAAAAAGTATCTTGTAAAGAACTCCTTCTCTCTAACGAAAGCCCTTATTCATCGGTCCCTTCCCAATTGAAATGAAAGCGTTTTCTTAACTGAATTATATTATTTTCAAGATCTATTATCAACGCTTCACGTTTATATAGTCAGATTTTTCTGCTAATTAAAGACAAAAGTGTGTCTGCTATGCTCGAAGTCGACTACTAAGCCCTCAGCTGCTTAAAAAGTTTCGCAATGTAATAATGACCGTCGTATGTGCGATGATTAAATAACTCAATGAGGCCGGAAAACATCCGCGTTATTTCAACTGCCTAAACGATTTCCTCTTCTTCTTTCTTGAAAATACCGACCAATAGCATAACGAGTCCAATTATGAAAATAAAGGGGAAAATATAAAACATTATCAACGCAGCCCAACCATTTTCTACCATGACAGCGTAGTGTCTCCCGATCACAAAAGCTAAAGCTGGGGAAATGGGTGCCATGAGAGCAATGCCCCATACCTTTAATTTATTCTTCTTCGATTTGTTTATACTTATCAGAGCAGCTACAAACGCACCTATAAATGCAATTACATACCCTATAATAATGACTATTTCAATTTTACCAGCCCTTTCTCTATTTCATTTCGTTCTTTTTTAATAAGTATTCTCTTTTTCTTCTTGCTCTTCGAAATTCTTTGAAATCAGCAATCTGAATAGGGCTCAATTAGCATTAAGTTACATCCATATATGATTGAAAATTACTCTTAGTTTAATTCAGTTTCAAAGTAACTTCCTTAGTAAATCAAAAAAATAGATTAATTGTATTTTTTATATCCTTATTTATATAATTGTTATTAATTAACATATCTTACTATATAATTGTAATTAATAAAAAGGAGGAAGATTCCAATGAATGTAAAAAATGATTTTGTGAAAAAAGTTTGTGGATTAACTGTAGTCGCCTTGTTTGTAAGTTCAGTAGGCCCTTTAGCGAGTTCAGCTGACTATTCGTCTCCTATGCCACAATCTCCTCTAGATGACGTATTAGCTTCGGAGACAATCGACATGATTTCAACTGAAGTGGTTTTGGATGAAGAAGTTCTATCAGAAGACTTTGACTTAGAAGAAGAAGTAGCCAATATGCCGACGATCGATGAAATGACCCCTGAGCAAAAGGAATTATTTGACGAAATCGTTGCTGAACAAGTTGCTTTAGCAGGTATTGAAGAAACGGAAGTTTTTGAAGAAGCGCTCAATAACTTTTTTGATGAAAATTCGGATACATACAATGATTTAAACAGCGGACAGATAGAGTTGGAAGAGGCAATTGAAGACGAAACGCAAGTGTCACTTATGAAACAAGTCTTTAATGAAACTCTTGGAGTGAAAGAAGCACAAGCAGCTATCACTGTAAAAGTAGGAGTGAAGTTTGCTGGAGCCGTCTTTAATACAGCTATAGGTTTTGCTGTTGGTGGTGGCGTAGGTGCTATCCAAGCCTTTATTATTAAAAAAGGGAAATATGAGGCGCAAAAATTATTTAATAGAACAGTAACAAGTCGTTTAAAAGCATGGGGAGCTAAAAAATTGGCGATAAGTGTTGGTGTTTGTGTAGCTGTCGCTTTAAATTACCTAGATGTTGGAACTCAAATCGCAAAACAACTGGATAAAAGAGATAAAGTACCGAATAATGGATGGATAAACATCTATTAAAAGTAAAGGTGGTATATAAATGGTGAAATACATTGCAGTATTGGTATGGGTAACTTTATTTATGTATTTTTACAATATGATAGTCCCTAAAAACGGATTATACCTTTTGATTGCTATACCTGTACTGTTAGTCACTTCATTTTCAATCTTAAAGTTTTTTGAAAAAAAAAAGAAGTGACTAAAAATCAAGCATAGCTTTTTATTCATTTAGAAAGACCTAAAGAAGCTTCCTTTGTATAAAAGGAATCTTCTTTTAATTTTTTATGCCCATCTCGAAACCCTGAATATTGTTGCGAAATCAACTGTCTGAAGGTATCTTAATGGCTACTAATTTACATTCGAATTAACTAAAGAACCACCTTTTTCAAGGGGGGGCCTTTTCATTAATAAATTTTCAGCTGCTTTTTTCTTTTTCCATACATCCCCAACACTAAATGCATTTCGCAACTGAAAATTGAGCCACTTCGTAACTTAAATTTGAGCCACTTATGAATGGCTTTTTTCTAGACGTTATACAAACCCTTCAACTAATTGAATTGATATTTACGGATGGATTATTTCATTACTTATAACTAAGGATACAGGTCGATTTCGTTGACGAGGCAAGTAGGAATATCCCCCCATAATTAAGAACAAAACCATTTGCTATCTTTTTTATCTTATATCTGTTACTCTTAGGTAGAGTTATTTTTGTTCGGTTCAGATTGAGAATACATTTTGTTTTTCGTCTAAGGTATTTGAGCAAGGATAGTAACACATTGTGTGGAGATCCACACTAGGAGGCAACAATTATGGAACAAGGTACAGTGAAATGGTTTAATGCAGAAAAAGGTTTTGGTTTTATCGAGCGCGAAGCAGGGGATGACGTTTTCGTACATTTCTCAGCTATCCAAAGCGACGGTTTCAAATCTTTAGACGAAGGTCAAGCTGTAACATTTGATATCGAAGAAGGACAACGTGGCCTACAAGCTACAAACGTCCAAAAAGCTTAATAATAGCTAAAAAAGACCCTACATGTAGATGTAGGGTCTTTTTTTTTTTGGATTTGATCTTACCTATTTCCACGAACAGATGAAACGAACGATAACAGGCCATAACGAACGCCATTCTTCGTTTTGGTCTTTTTATATGAATTGTGTTTACAAGCCGCTTCCAATCAGCTGACTTTAGTGACGCGTATGTAATTTAATATTGATGACTTTGATTATACTTTCTGCTTAAGGTATTCGTTTAAAGTAACGCTCCCATAATAAATGGAAGTACAGCAATCAATATGCTCTTCGTTTCTATGTAGATCAGAATCTCAAGTAAACACATTAGAATCGTACTTAAAACTTTTAAAAAAGTAATTATTGATTTTCCACCCCTAATTTTTTTCGTGGATAGCGAATGAAACAGGCTTACTTGTCCATAACGATTCATTTCCATGTGAAAAATGAAATACACTTTAAAGGTGACAGTAATAAAGTGAATGTAATTTAATTCATATAGATTTACATTCAGTTTTAAGTTCTTTCATCACCTTTTACCCTCACCCCATAGACTAGACGTAGTCTACCCCTTTACCGGAAACCACAAAGTGCGGGCTGTTCTTTCGGCGGTTAAAAAATCGCCAGAACTCCCAGTCTTCGCTTTCATCCGATGAATCTGGAAACACTTCCAGCACAAAGCTATTTGACATCAATATTTTTAATCCACCCAAGCCGTCCACTTGCACCTCTTCGATGACCAGGTTTCCATCAACAGCCTTAAGAAATTCTGTTATCCGTTCATCGAAGCGATTATTCCCAGCGACATGCCACTCAAAGTCTTCATCTTCTTCCGGCCAGTCAGCACGGGGAACAAAAAGGTCCTGTGAGGCTACGACAATCTTAGAGTCGTTACTCAGGCGCCATGTACACTGTATATGCAAAGCAAACTCAGGGGATTCTTCAGTTTGACCTCTTCGGGTAATAGAGATCGTTTCGCCCAAACCAAATGAAATCAGATTGGCGGCTCTTGTCACATCTCTCAACTTTAGCCCTTTGAGCTTCTCTGTTTCATTTATAATAGCCTCTCTCATGTCTGCCTCCTTTAAACTTCCCAATACTTCTTTTTCAGTTCAGATATTTCCTTAGCTTTTTGAACTTTTATATTCCTTGATCCTACAACTTATTTCTTAAGCTTTTGGATTGAATTAAAAAATACGTTCCTGACTCCCATCGATATTGCCCAACCTCAAATTTCTTTGGATCGATTAAATCCTTGAAATACAAGGGAAGTTCAATCAGCCAATTTATATTTGTTATTTTTAGTGGGAAATTATCTTCATTCGGATTGGGGCTATGAATATACACAGCATCTGAACCGGCATCCTGGTCATCTATTACAATCCAGGATTGGAAGGGTTTTTCGAAGGTTTCCAACCTCTTTAATAAACTTTCATATAAAGCTATATGTGCTTTTATATGCTCTCTTCTGATTTTTATACTCCTGTTTCCATGTCCCCAAAAATCAAGATGGGTATGCCAAAGGTCAAACCAACTATCCTTTGCAAAGTCCAACCGGAGATGTTCCGTTGCAGCCTCTTTGTGCAAGTTACGAAAATAACGTCTTTTCCCGCGGAACTTCTTCAAGATAACCGCCCCCTTTTCATTGCGCTTTGGTTACTTTTTAAACGTTATTTCACCTTGGCAGCCACATATTTCTATCGCAAGAGGTCATGAATGAATCGGTTCAACCCTGACTAGCTTGCATTGGCAGCAATAGAAAAAATTAAGGACCATTTCTCCAAATAGAAATGGCAGTACGGAGATTAATCTTCCTTCAGTAGAATCTTCTCCAATCGATGCCACATAGTCCATCTCTTTAGCGCATGACATGCAAGTTATCCTCTCCGTCTCCACGCCATCGCTTAATCGCCCACCAAAAATACGCGCGATGTAATTTGACCCTAATTGATCGAAAACGTCATACATGTCTTCATCACTGGATTCACTGGAAAGAACTTCTTGCTTATCTAATGACAGCAGTCGAACCGGGGTTTCTGGGAGTGGTGAAGGCAAGCTATCTTCTTCCTCCATAAGCCATTTTTGCTCGTCGAACTGCTGCAAATTTAAAATGCGGTCACTTTCCACTTCATAATACTGAGTGTCCCAACAACCCGAACAATTTAAACAACTGGCTAATGGTAATTTCGACTGACCTTGTCCTATGTCTTTAAAAATTGGATCTGTTAAATCAAACACAAACAGCGTCTGAACTAGAAGTCCACAAGTCGGGCATGAAAGTGTCTCAATAGAATTTCCTCCAAAAGAATGCGAGTACTCTCCCTTCCCTTCGATTACTTTATATCCTTTATTTTGCATTTCATTGTTCAATGCACTGTCCCCCTTTTCCAACGCACATCAAAACACATGCTTGGGCAATCGTTTTAGTAAATACTTAAGCTACCATTTCTAGTCATATTCCTAAATGGTAAAGATAAAGGTTCTCTTCTTCCAATCTCTCAATCATGGACAGCAGCCTGTCCAACAATTCGAGTGCATCTTTTTTATAAAATACTAGCCCTTCACGCCCGCCTAGCACTTTTTTGTTGGAAGAATACACAAATTCTCCAGTCAGCTCCAGCTTTTCAGGAGCGTTCAAAAATAAAGCGTACCAAGCTTTAAAAATACTTTTCATTGTAGCTGCTGATGTTCGATCAAAAAGAGTGACACCCTCATAATTGATTCCTTTTACTTCTTTTGTCATTGATACCGCTGGGTTTTTACATGGTATCCAGTTTAATGAATCGGCTATATATTGAATCAAATCATCGGAGAGAGTTATGGAGTCTATAATATCAGTTGTTTTCTTATTGCTCCCCATCAACTCTTGATAGGAAACTGTATTTGGTACTAAGAAAAATTCATGTTCTAAGCTCATCCTCTATTTCTCCTTAAGGTTTTAGTTTATGTCATTTTGAATGCAACTCAATTTAGATTAAGTTGCATTCGCATCAACTGAGATTTAGTGGATCACCCAACAGCATCCATCTCGCCAATTAAAAGTAATTGGTATGTATTCGTAATCAATTAACTAAAGTTATAATAAACTTAGCTTACCCTAGTTCCCGAAAAGTTATAATTTTTCTCTAATAACGGGTCAGACTAGACAAAGTGTCAAAAGGTACCATAGTCTTTGGAGGTGTGACGATGAAATTTGCAGAACAATGTTCTCTTGAGCTGGTAAAGTTGGGGTGCGGACATATTTGGTTTGAGGATGTTTATTTTTCATTAGAAGACATAAAACAATTACCTGTTATCATTCAGCAACTTAATCACATCGAAGAATTAGCAATCAGTACTTTTCATTTAAGTGACGAAGGAATTATGGAAGTCTATTGGTGTAATCTTTCTATTCAAACCGTCGATGTGGTTCAGGATAAAAACAGCGTCCTTCTATGTGATACAGGTAAAAGCACGTTAGAAGCGCTCGACGATTATTCCATTGCATTGTGGAATAACACTTTTTATCAGGTTCTAAAAGAAGATATACAAGGATTCATTGAGAGTATAAATCAGTATGTTAGTTTTATGAAAAAAAATGAACGTCCTCTTAGTGAAGAATATGATTTACCTACCAACGATGGACAAGGCATCTATTATCAAATCTGGTGATGACATTAAGACAAGCTTTGCCAGATACTGAGAAAAGAAAAAACTGAAGCATCTTCTGATAATCCTTACTATGTGAAGAAATTTTCGAATCCTCTTAATTTTCCAGTTCTTCGTATTCTTTTCTGATTATAGCCATGATAATTTCATCTGAATAGCTTTCGTCATAAGATAGTGAGTCTCGCAAAACACCTTCTTTCCTAAACCCCACTTTCTCGTAAGCTCCAATTCCTCGTTTATTATGACTGAAAACTTCTAACTGTAAACGATTCAGTTCAAGCTCTTTAAAAACAAATTTTAAGATAAGTCTCGTCGCTTCTGTACCTAAACCTTTGCCCGTATGCTCAATAGCATTCATCGATATTCTAAACCCTGCTTTGCGATTATCCTCGTCAATATCAGTAACCGATAACTCTCCAACCATTTGGTCGTTTTCGTTTAAACATATGGCAAAGTCATAGCGTGACGAATTTTCTTTTGATCGTCTAATATGTTGTTGAATTTGTTCTATAGTAAACGAAGCTTTTGTTCCAGTCATGTATCGAATTTCATGGTCTTCAGTAGCATCTAGAAGCTTTTGCGCATCCGATTCCTCAATTGAACGCAGATACACTCTATCGTTTTTCAATTTCATAGCCATCCCTCCCAAAGATCAATAAGCTGCAACATTCGCGATACTTAAAATAAAAACTATTTGAAAAAGGGCACTTCTTATAGAAAAATCATGTGAATTCTCCCCTACCATTCGCGCCATTCTTCCGTAATATCTTCTTTCGTATCCAATCCGGCTTGCTGTGCTTTTTCTATAATGAAAGCACATAATTCTTCCCGCTCCAATGTCTCAATAAAAAAGTCATGTTTTTCATTTAGCGCATTTAAATAGAGGACTGTTTGCTTCACTTTTTCAAATATTTTCTCATACGATGGTTCTTGAAGATGCGAAATCTCATCCACATAACTTCGGAGAACTATTTCCGTTTCAGCTATATTTTCTTCGGTAAACTGGTCATCTCCAGCGCCCATTCGTTTTCTCCACTTTTGTGTAAGCAATAGCTGTTTCTTCCGCTTTTTGTTTTGCGGAACCGGTCCATTCTCATCCTTGATTAGGCTCTGTCTATGGGAGGAATGGCCAGAGATAGAAGTCACCTCTTCTAGCCGATGGGAATAATGCTCATTCTCTGTAAAAGACACGGTCTCCAAGCCTATACAAGGAGAAATATCTCCATCAACAACAACGGAATCTGCAAAAATCAAAGTTTTCAGGTTTGGAAGCTGCTTTGTAAACCGAATGGATAGAATATCCCCACAGGCATTTAAACTCAAAAACTCAAGCGATTGAATCTTTCCGATTGGAGAAAAGTCTTGAATATTCTTCACCAAGTCTATTTGGAGTTTTCTCAGGTTTTCCGATAAATATTGTATTGCTCCAATATCTGTTAAAGTCTTCGTTCTGTATAGTCCTAGAAAACTCAGCTTTTTCAATTCTTGAATACCTTCTAAAGAAATAAGTTGAGGGCTGATGAGCTCGAGATGTACAAGATCTTGGAGAGCTGTAATTTCTTTCAAGTTTTTCTCTTCCGGTTGGTAACCCCAGATCATCATTTTCTTTAAATTGATCAGGCTGGCAATTCCTAAGGCCTTAGAAGGCAGCTTACCGAAAATCTCTTCCAAGGAAGTCAATTGGCTAAAGTCAATTTCCAATGTAGGGGAGGGTTCGTTGATCACTAAGGTTTTCAGGTTCTTTAAGCGATAGGCTCCGTTAAAATGCTCCACACTAGGCCCTTCTATCATTAAATGTTCAATACCCGGACATTCACTCAAAAAGTCTATTTGTGATTTGCCATAGCGATAAGTAATTTCAATATTTTTAATCTGATGTGTTTGGATATAATGAATAGATTCTTGTACATTATGCTTGCCGATTAATACTGTGATTCCATTTTTACTATTTCTTAAACGAACTTCACGTTTATCCATAGGCACTCCTTAATGATCTTTTATCTGATGGTATGTAAACTTGGTTCTTATATAAATACTCCTTCAGAACTCAGCATTCAAGAAAAATGAAATCGTCTATTTGAAAACTTTAAATCTTCTTTCTATGAAAGTATGGACCTAAATCGATCTCGTGTGTCACAACGTAAGTCCATTTAAAATCAGCACTTACAACATACACATCGACAAATCCTTTAAGCTTATTCATAATATCTCTGTCCTTCAAAGCAGCAGCATTATCAAGAACGAAAGCGCTCTTTTCTTCTTGATAAAAGAGAAAACATTTTTGTTTTCTTTGCTGGTTAAAAGCATCTTTAGCTTCTTTGCCATTTAAGGAGTCGACTTTTTCATAACTGAATATATGCCAGAACATCTCACTAAAATGCACTTGATTTTTTTCAAGTCGAGTTAGATTCTCTGCAAATGTACGCTCCCAATTCCCCCGGAGTTCTTCAACTTCTCCTGCTTCTAAACGATCCACTAGAATATCTTTCGCTTCTAACAATTCTATTTGATCTTGTGTTCTTTCAATCTTTCTTTTCTTAGGCACTCATGTCGCCTCTTTTCAAATATGATCATGTTTTAAGCAAACACATTATCAAGCTCATTCACCATATTTAGCATTTAAAGAAACTAAAAGTTATTCTTTAGCCCACACAAATCTTATTGTCAATTATGAAAGTAGATCTTTGATCAATTTTAATAGTATAGGGGTGCTCAAAAGTATTCTTTTACAGGTAATTAGCGTGGCAATGGGTTGGTAAGCCTATTATTGCACTGCAGCTTCAAGTATCTCTAAATGAGGATTAATAATTAGATATTCTCCTTGAGTTTTTGAATTGCTCTTAAGACCTGCACTCGATTTTTTGAGCTCTTCATCCACTTAGGCAATCGACTTTCAATACTCATATAATAAGTATTAGAAGGACGAACACCTTTCTTCAGATAGGCTTCTATATAATCTAAATGCCTTTCATTTAAGAACCATAGCTGACGCCCACAACATGGTATTTGCAGATACAACGGTAATCCGAAATACCAATCAGCTTCTGGATTTTGCTCAAATAAGTTAAAGTCGAATTCATAATGATTTGATTTTTTTGAGGGATGCTTATCTTTTGAAAATCCACATTGGTTACAAGAGACCCTCTTAGTTTCATGTCCAGGAACTATGATTGACTCATTAACACCAAGCGCGTTTTGGGGAGTAAAAACTCTAGCGCAATTCTTGCATTTTGGGCACTGAACTAAAAACAAATCGGCAAAAGCAAGCAAATCTTGGCACCCAAATTCTTCTTCCATCTGTTCACCTCTATTCCATTCATTTGTATTGGAAAACTGCACCTTCTTTTGAAATTGATGCCCATTAATTCACATTTATCTTTCTCAATGAAGTTAAAATAAAAATAAGTTACATTCGAGATATGAATTATGAGTTCTATTACTTCCGGCTCTTTCGGTTATTCAATCTTATAAATACCGGTTCATGATAGGTTTAAAAACCCGTACTTCCTCTTCTGAAATGGTCAGAAATAAATACTCATGGCGAGAAAAGATCGCTCTGGTGCTATAGGTAAACTCTCCAGGATATTCCAAAACCTGTCCCGTTGTTTCAAATTCCCATAATAACATCTTGTTTTCTTCAAGAAACAGCCCGTATTTATAGGTAAGGGCAAACGCAATGATATTGCCTGTATCAAATGGTACGTTCATTGTTCCTTCTCTTTTTAGCTGCGCGTCTAAGAAGAACAGCTCATTGGTTTCCATGCTAAACCCAAGACAGGCATACGGTTTATAACGAGCAAAAAGAGGTTCATATAAAAGCTGATTCTGGATAGCGAGATCATAATAAGATTCAGGCTTCTGAAAGGGTGCAGCGTAATTTAATCTGTTTTTACCGAGTTTCTTACCGAACACTCCTTCATCGCCATAGCTGCACATCACACCTTGTCGATAGGTAAATAATTCAAAGATATCGTTTCCGACCTCACATTCAAAAACAAATTCTCCTGAAAGGGTATAAAAAGATAAAGTCGTGTGGTTCAAGAGACAAAAATGTTCAGCTGTGAAACGGATCTTAGAAAATCCAGTTGGGCCAGTAAAAATTGTTTTACCGTTTAACTGGACTATATTTTCGCCCTTGCCTTTCAACAGAACAATCATCAAATTGCTTTTGCAATCCGCATCAATAATCAGCCACTGCGTACTTCTAAAAAGCGTTTCTTCTTTCAAGTGCATCAAGATCATGTCCCTTCAATTCAGGAATTGAGCAGCTCAGTTTCAATATTTGTTATCTATTTTCTGGTTACAATCATTAGTTATGAATGTAATGTAACTAATTTTATATTAAGTTGCTTTCATTCTTCGCTTCTATCTATCTCAATCGATTTACAATTAATCTGAACATCCATCATAGGGATAACCATTTTAACTTGGTAAAGATGAACACCTTCTATACAAATATCTTTGATCGAGATGTCATGAAAATAAAAAGCTAGGTCATTGGGCGATTGTGGAATATCTCCTTCTGCCCCCTCCAACAAGTTATTGAAATTGGTTGAAAAACATTCTTTAAACAGAACTGTATACTCCTTATCTTTTACATCATCGTCTTTTAAACCCATGTATTTCATTGTGACTAAATGCTTGCCGTGATCATAGTATAATTCCTCTAGTTCTGTATCAATATAATTTGTCGCCTTTAATTTCTCTTCAATATCTCAGCTATTTAATCTCACTACTATCTCCTCCGTATTAAAACTAAAGACAAAAAGCTCCTTTGAAATAAATTAATCTTTAAAGACCAAAAAAGAGGACAGTTTATCTGTCCTCTTTAATCGTTTATGCAGATATTAAGTTACTTGCCGATAAAACAGGATTTTTTTCAAGCACTGTGCCATTGACTAGACTGCAGCCTTTGGATTGGTGCCAAAACGATTGCTTCCCGTTTCGCTGTCTTGAACCGTAAAAATCAACAGGACAATCCAGCCGATGACAGGAACAAGTGCAATCAGAATCCACCAGCCGCTTTTACCCGTATCATGCAAGCGACGGAAAGTGACCGAAAGACTTGGTATGAGAATAAGAAGTGAAAATAAAGTGCTTAATATGCCAACCTCTGGGGCTAATTCCAATCCAGCAACTGCATCAACTATCGTCAGGACGAAAGTTATCAAGAATGCAATCAGCATAAACATCCAATATTCTTTACGTCTTGAACGATCGCTAAAGTTGAACGCTTTCTTCATTGTTTCGATGAACCATTTCATATGTAGTTCCTCCATCCTCTTGGATATAAAACTAAAAATAGTATAGCTCGTTACATTATGTATGTATAGCTATTTTTGTGATTTTCTGTTATTTAATTGTATCTATTATACTATTTGGCGATTTCTCTGAATTATACTAAGGTTATCATTGAATTTGATTCCACTAGTGGCAATCATTTCATCAAAAGAATAGAAAAAAACATAGGGAACTAGCCCATTTCTAAAAATGGCTTAAGAATAGGAATAAGATTATTTCGCCTTCCGTTTCGAATTCAACATATAGATTTTCTTCTTCTCCTTTTTATTCAAGGAGCTTATGATAAATTGGCGATATGCGAACTCGTCACCACTCGAAATTGCTACTTAAAATTCGTACTGAGGAACCTTTTGAATATCCCATCTTTCTAAAATACACCTACATTCTCTAAATATAGCCATAACTCTATCAAACTGGTATATGTGTAAATTTCCCATCGAATTCAAATGGATCGAATAAAAAGATATCCAATAAAAACACTTGCTACGAATACAATATTTTTAATTTTTGCAGGGATTTCTTTCTCTTGATCATGAAATTTATAAAGACCTAAAAGGAAAAATAAAGTAATCACAACTCTCCAGACGGACTCAAATAAATTTTCCGGTTCTGCTTGCAGTAACATTAGATACATAATAAAAGATATTGCTATGATATAAATTATTATAAATTTTATATATTTATGCACAAATTTCATTCCTTCATCATTGGATACATCATAATACTCAAGTAATATTTTGTATCAATATATTCAATTAGCTAAAGTATGTTGTTACCGACTATAGAAAAAGAAGAAGCATAAGTTTCTTTCAAAAATCAGGCAATATGAAAACAATTCAACGTCAAAATTTTATAATTCATCAATTCAAAAAATACAAGACCAGAGATCCGATAATATTAGGTAAAGCTATTAACAAGACCGTGTTTGATAAATCCATCTTGCCATCTAATTTTATAATTGCCAGATTCCCAATCACAGGGGCAGTTGGGCTAATGAATCCCGTTTTTAAAAAGCCCCCGATTAAGATGCCTCCAATTCCTATTATGCCAGTAACGTTCATAGCAAGTTCAGTGTTATTTTGAACAATAAAAAAACCGAGTATTAAAACAAAAATTGTCGCTCCTAATGCTAAGCTTTTCATAAAAGTCTCCTTTCAGTAAGTTTTCAATGTATCCTTTATCCTCTATATTTATCGGCTGAAATTAATACTGATAAAAAAATATAAGAATCCCTTCTAGCCAAGTCTTTTAAAAGGAATTTACTTCTCGTTTAAAGAACAACCAATTTATCCTAATTTCAAAAGGCAGTGATCTTACAATGAAGTATCAGCAGAAGGATTTTACGCAGGAGCTAAAGACGAAAATTCAGCAGCTCGAATACGCCTTAAAAGAACATAGTGTAACTCTATTAAGAGAAAACAAATCCGTCTTTGACAATAGAAACATAGAATTTGATGCTGGCTTTGATATAGAGGGTTCCGATCATTTCCAACCAGGCTATTGCTCCACTTTTTCCATAAGCATAACAGATCAGATCAATCCAACTGGCGAACTGCTTAACTTGCATGTCATTACTATCTGGGAATGCCAGCGAAGTTTGTTTGGTTTACCTGTTTCAAAAAACATACCTGGAAGCAAAATTACTGGAGAACTTGTGGATGAATCTCTTAAAGAACTAAAAGAGGAACTACAGGAATACATCGAAGAATTTTTAAGTGAAGAGTACTAGTGATTGAATGGAACTTAGTTGTTAATAAGTTACATACAAATTGAGAAAAAAACTTTGAGGACTTTGTCACTGCACTGATTTTTTCGGATTAGAAATAGCATATTTTTCACATGGAGGCCTATAAATCCCTGGATGAAAATAACGAAGAAACTGAAACGATCAAGTGGGACAAAATCATTTAGTTAGAACATAGTTTGAATTTGCAAGGATGGGATTAGTTTTTAGCTCTATCCTTAATTCTGTAAATGGTAACTTAATCAGAGTTGAGTTACATTCAGAATTCACTTCGCTTATAGATTTTCTTCCTCGCCTAGTACGCCATATCGTCATTTTTTGCCCATCCATGGACTAACATCACGCCAGTAAATCTCCTTAGCGGAAATCCAGCTTATGGGCTGAAGAAACGGTTGATCAATTTGCCATTCTTCATCCTCTGCCCAATAGAATTGCCCTTCTATCAGCAATAGTTTTGCTCCATAGATGATTGAGTCCTGATTTTCTGCACGTGGATATATATGAAAGTGAGTGACCCCTTTAAAGAGCAATTCGATGGCCGAGGGATCTCGGTCTTGTCTTTGGAATAAAATGCGGACGCATGTATCTAGATTGACCGACATACTCATGGATAGTTCTTCGTCAACGAAAGTCTCCGTCGACATGTAAAGTTCTTTCAAACAACTGTCGTGAAATCCTCCGAAGAGATCCATGAATTTTCCAATGTCTGTAGAGTTATTAAACTTATTCCAATTCACTACCTGCCATCCTCCTTAGGAGCTTGATTAATTAATGCATGACCCCTCGTTTTCTAATGATGTGAAAATAACTTAACTCACATTATGCTATATTCAGTTTGCATTAAAAAATTTGAATATATTTATCCCACCCAAGTTCTTGAACCTCTTGAATGGTGGGCCTCTTGATCCGTTGATCTAATGGAAGAGATGCTTTATTGACATCATTACTATCCAAAGGCGTATCCCATTTAGAGTCACATTCCCGACATTTAACGAATAGATTGTCATTTCCGGAGTATCTGACAATCTCCACCCAACCTTGGTCACATATTTTACACCATTTTACTTTAAATGGATATTTTTGTTTCATACTATTCTCCCTCGACTTTTCTACTTAAATGATAAACTTTCTTTCACCCCAAAAACTTCTGAAAATAACTCCAGCAAAAATAAAAAACCTTAAGTGCAGGTATTTAGCGCCACTTCTATTTTCCTTCTCTTAACATTTTCTCAATCACGACTACACGGTCACTTAAATCATCAATTCGCTTCTGTAATAACACTTTGTTTTCTCGTTCGATTGATAGTCTTCTTTCTTCTCTCTTCTTGATTCGCCCTATTATTTTACGGATTATAAAAAAGATGAATGCTATCATGAAAATTGTAAAACCTAGCAAAACTATTATCTCTGTGAAACCAACTACCTCCAAACCTTGAGCCTCAGTCAATTTATTTCGCCCCTTTATTATCACTATTTTTTATAGTCAAAGAATCTATTAGACGGTGAACCAATTGTTCATTGCAAAGGAGGTAAAACTTATGAGTAAGGTCTACATCACGCACGAAACTATTGGTTCGGATGGAGAAATGCTCTTATGTGAAGACGTTCAAACCGTTGTGAAGGTTTATATAGGCCCCCTCTGAATCCGTTAACGATCCTGACTCGACGTGTGAAATACTAGTTGATTTCATTTGTACGAAAGCCCTGTTTCCCATCTATCTTACCTTTGAACCGTTACCTGGGATGGAAAAGGGTTTGGAACGCCTTTTTCAAAGCAAAAACATTGAATACTCATTAAGATTGGAGGATCTGAAAAACAAACGCTTTCCTGTTTTTAAACTCACAATCAAATCGCCTTCTTCACTAACCTTTGTATTGCAAGAAAATTTTTTAGCGGCAATATGTAATTGCTTCTACGCATTTTCTTTCTCGGATAATATTGTGTATAAATCCGTCGTAGGACAGAGCATGTTTGGACGTGAGAAGACCTGGATATGGCCCCACTTTGACATGAACGGTGCTTCAACAGTTTTAGAGATTTGGAACGACGGGGATGGATTTAATCTCTATACCACCGAACCCCATTTTTCAACAATTGAAAAGCTGGCTAACCATTTCCCTAACGGAACATCGATTGTAAAGAACGCGGATTGAATGTAACTTAATTCACATTCAGTTCCTTGTATCTAAATAATTATGAACCTAATCTTCTGAAGCATATTCATATTGAGGGTTAATGCACTTCATGATGGATACAATAGTATTGTTATAACCTGACAGTTTATCGACTTCTCCTTTATCATTAAATTCTTCTTCTTCTAATCCTTCAAATTGATCATCCAGTTTTCGCATAATATTAAGGTACTTATTTGTAAATTCATCTTCAGCCATTTCCCTAACATCTGCCAACATCTCGTTCAAAGCCAACAAAGAACCCTCATTGTAAGTCTCAAAGTCTTTTCTATCGAATATAGTATTTGTCTTAATGAAGTTGATTTGCCTTTCCATAACATCTAGTAAAGTAAATTCTGCCAGTTTTTTGTTGTTCATCTAATTACCTCCTAGTTTTTTCAAATATGTATTGTCCTTTGAAAAAAATTCTTTTGAATGTGACTTAACTGCACTTAAGTTACATTCAGTCCCCCCAACTTAGCTCCTTTTATTTGTACAAGGTTCTAACTCTGTTAGACGATCGACACTTCAGGATATGCCCCTTAGTGATTTAAGATGGTGAAATTGAAAGGTTATTTTATTCCGCTAACTATAAAGTGCGCTCTTTCTAGCGGTTTATGTTTTTCAACATACAAGTCTTCTGAGACCATCCAATTATTTACCCACATCTCGCGAGCCCCTTCTCCATCTCGCACAAGGCCGCGTGAAAGCCTTACATCTCGTGGACACTCAACCCATATTGTGGAATCATACTTATCCACTAACTCGTTACGAAGAGAGTAAACGCCTTCTATTACAACAATTCCTCCAATAGACACCGTATGCCACTCCGATGAATCGTCCTTCTCCCAATCGTACCGTTGGTAACACCGTTCTTTATTTTGACTGAGGGGTTCAATAACTTCTTCTAACAAACGCTCCCAATCAAAATCAGCGCCGATCGGTTTCTCTTCAGGAGGAGCGTTTATACGTTGTGAAGAGGGCAAATAAAAATCATCCATATGGACGATGGTTACATCGGAACAGCCCATTTTCAATTTATTGGCTAAGGTGCTTTTGCCAGAACCTCCACATCCATCTATTCCAACCAGTAAAGTCTTTTGTTTTCTTGGTAGCGAGCTCATACTATTTATCAATTGTTCCAAATCAACATAATCACCTTTTTTAGAATTGAAGTTCACTTTATACCCCCTTTCTAATTTTTTCTATGGACTCTCCTTTTAGTTATATACTTCTTTTTTCACTTTAACATATATATCCAGTAGCAAGAGACTTCTCATATAGAAGAAATAGATACTCAGCGAACGTTTTTATGAAAAGTAAAGTTTTCGTAAAATTACGCTTTACTGAAAAAAAAGAGTAGAAACTTTGCGAGAAGTTTCTACTCTTCCGATAAGCAGTCATATGTGAACCATATAAATCTATTACGGTTAAATTCCACATCTTCTTTTGGACAATTTTAAAGTTAAGCAAGAAGGATGTTTAAATGTAATTGGATTTCACCTTTTGTGAAGAAAAGATGTATTGCTAAATAATTGAAGGATGAATCGCCTCATGAAGTAATATGTGTTTAAAAAGTAAAGGAGAATCAACCATGGATAGCTTCCGTTTTTTAACAACAGATCAACACTTTGAAGACCTTAACTTTCATGATTGCCACGTTAAGTCTGTCCAGGAGGCCTCAAATGACTTGATTGTTGAACTCGAATACATTTACATTTCGGAAAAACATCCACTAAATCCGAATGCTGCTGCAAAATCAACGGATCCATGCCAATTGATTTTTAAAGATGTCTCTTCAGTCAAAGCAGAACTTTACGTAGATATTACCCCTCAAAACATTGCTGATCATACAGCTTCAGAACATGAGACAAAGCTGGAAACAAAACTAGTTCAACCTGAATATTTAAACAAAATGGAGATTGAAACATTCGTGTTGAATCGAATTGAGAAAGAAAACGTATTCAACCTTCAAGGAATAGATTGGAAAACGCATGAGTTTTGCGGATTAATTATTCGGTCCAAAGGTTTTACAGTAGAGTGGAATGATTTTCTAGAGGATGCTTGGTACGTTGATTTTGAAGGAACAGAATAACTGCAATAGCCCGTTCAATTAATTGAGTACTTTCGCTTCAAAGCTTCCTGCTACTGAAAAGTAAGTTGAGCAATGGTACATAAGCGAATAGAAATAAATGGTCAGATTAATGCAGAGATCTTTTCCATAAAATAACTAAATTTAAGCGTTTTGACCTTCTTCGAGATTGAAAAAGTGTAAAATCCACGAAAGATATGCAGGTATTCTTTAAGGAATATATTAAAGGATTGTAACGTTTTTCCACGCCACAACCCTTTACCATAGCTAAGTTCGAATTCTTTACAAAGCATTCACTATTTTTGTCGTTGGTAAACTCTGAAGTTAATTCTTTAGATGTTAGAAGACTGATGGTAAATAGTATTGGTATAAAAACAGCTCTCTCTTTGATAACAGGCATCGTTTCCTGTCATAGGTCGGCTCTTAATGTTTTAACGACACATTTAACGAAAATGACTAATGTTGCTGTAATAATGTACCCTTCTTTTGATCATAAATTTTATAATGTATACCAAAATCAGAACCTTCATAATAGGTAACTTCGCAATACGCCTTTGCCAATGAACCTTTGTCCCAATAATTTGGAGCTACACTAAAAAATACATCTTCTGAAAAATGAATATCCAAAAAAGAATCTTTTGGAGTGGTCCAATATTCAACTGAGCAGGAACCGATTACTGTGTCGTGATCTCCCTTTATAACCTTAGGCATCACTGTTAGGGCATCCCAAAACACGTTGAGAAATAACAGACCAAGTAACATGAGAATAAGCTGGAATCCATAGTATTTAATAGGCGGTAAAGGTTTCTTTTTTTGGGTCTTTCTCATATGCAGAAAACCTATCACACATAATATAAAACATACAATCGTTAATAAAAATGCACCGAGTAGTTCCATCAATTTTTCTTTCACCTGCTTTAACTGTCATATTAATTTATTATGCATCAATTTTAGTAATGATTTTCTAACTGCCCAAGGTGCATAACATTCTTTTCAAATTGAATAGACACTTTTAGCGTTCCACGTCGTTCAAATCTCAGCAGAACCTCTGTTAAAGATGCTCTTGTTTTTAGTTACATAGTGTCTAAGACTTTGTATATGGCCTAGAGAGATTGTAAAAAAGTTATCCAATTGAACAGCGATAAAAAGAATATAAAAAAATCTTAATTTTTGAGTAGACCATTCTTAAAAGCCCATTTTAGCAGGAAGAAATTATACTAATATGACTTGCGATAAGACCCCCATGTGAATAGTTTGACAAGCTAGGATCATTGCAGGTTTGAATGTATCTAAATTCACATTATGTTACATTCACTTCTTTGAAAGAATTACTTATAGTAAACAAAAACACACAGACTTGACTATCAAACCTTATTCGCTTTTTTGTAAGCTTCTTGCATCTCTTTGAATTGATTTTCATACTTCTTAACTTTTTCAGCGTCTTTCTGTAAGTTTAAGTAAGGCTTTCGTTTTCCTACTACCATTATATTCATGCCACTTATAGCCTGATACAATCGCTCGTAAGCAAAGAATTTACTACACTTTGTCTCAGGCAAATCCACTGACAGTTTTGCATACTCTTCGGTTGGAAACTGATTTGAAATAGCAAGTACTTTGAGTCCCTTTAAATTTGAGATTGGTTTTAATGACTCATCTTCCACCCTTATAAATGATAATCCCAAATATCTTAGCTTATCCAAGTGTTTTAACGGCTCAAGTGTTTTTATTCTAAGTTTGTTATTGTGGTCTCCTTGTAAATTCAGATATTCCACTTTCTTAGCTTGCATCAGAGGCTCAATATCTCTTATTTTAGAGAACCCTTCAATGGATAATGCGTTGAGGCGTGTGTTTTTCGATATATTCCATAAACTCAAGGCTTTCGTGTTCCATTCTAGACTCAGCGTTTGCAGATTCGTTAAATTGCTGAGAAGAGACAGATTTTCAACTCGCATATTGTAGATATACAACATCTCTGGGTTGACTTGGCTCAAAATCTGATCAAATTCTTGCTGATTAACGGAATAAATCCACAACTTTTTTAAGTTTGAAAAAGAAGCCAACAATTCTATTCCTTTTGTTTTTCCATAAATCCATATTTCTTCAGAATCCTGATCTATGTCGTTAAGATCTTCAATCTCGGCAGGTCGTGCATCGATCCTAAATAGATATTGCGGGTCTTTGTCCAAGTACTTCATAGTTATCCCCCTTTTAAATTGTGAATATAACTTAACTGCACTTCAGTTACATTCAGATATTGAAAAATAACCTTATAGCTTCCTATCTTTCAGGACGTTCATTTACCTCATTCCTGTTCTCTAACTTAACTAAAGAACAGGGGAATCTTGAGGGTTATAAAAATAAGGACCACAGTCTTCTTCATGAGTTAGAACATAAGTCCAGGTGAAATGTTCATCGACGATATAGAGATCATTGTCTACATGAATGATATCTTTCGCTTTGAGCCGAGTAGCCTTTGGAATGTATATGGATTCTTCGCCAGGCGTGCAAATAAGATAACACCCTTCTTTTTTCTGCAAATCAAATGCTGCTATTGCCTTTTGCTCTTTTAAACACAAGATTTTCTCCCAACTAAAGACATTCCACATGCACTGCTTAAAAGTCATCTTTCTCTTTTGGGATTGGCTGATATCCTTGGTGAAAGCTTCTTCCCATTTCTGCTCTAGCTCATTTCCTGTGTTTGGTACTATTGTAAAGTTAATATTTTTGTCCTTTAATTGATTCGTTAGATCATATAAATATTCATCCAATCTGCTAACCCCTTTTTAAAATGCCCTATATAGTCACTTCCAATTGTTCTAACTGAATGTAAATTACCTGCACATAAGTCGCATTCTTTTCGGTTAAATTAGGGTACTTTATTTATTGAGATCGCTGGAAACATCAGACTATCGCTGATTCAAGGTATGTAAAATTACATTGATATCAAATACCGTTGCTGTATCCCCTCTTTTATTTAAGTACTTCTGCTATTTCGAAAGTAAACTTTTCAGGCAACTTCTCCATTTTCCTCGTATACTCTGCTTGGTGGCTCTGCCCTCCCTTTATGACGATTTCCTTTTTCTTGATGGAGATGCTGTTAAAACAATGTGCAGTCTGAAACGTACCGGCGGAAGAGACTGTCACCGTACCTGTTTGACCAGATACAAGGTCTGTTAGCTTTAATTTAAAGTCAGCTTTTTCTGCAGGTGTCTTAGGCACTTGGTAGATGAGTTGGGCTAAGTACTTTTCATTTTCTTTTGATACATAAACCAATTCCATATCGAGGCCCTTCTTTGCCACTTCGTTCATCACTTCTTCAATCTTTTCCTTTTCTAAATGATCAAAATCTGCGATTAGCCTCATGCCTTCTTTGATGCTTTCAAATAACATCTGAAACTTCTCAGCATCTGTTCCCGCCAGGAATTTATTAATATCCAGTGCAGTGAAAGTTAGACTATACCAGTCCTCTAGCGCCACCTCTTGTTTCACCTCTTCCATCGTTTGGTCAACTTTAATTACAATACGATCGTATCCTGGGAGCATGACTTCAGCACGGAAGAGAAGATTACTGAGCACCTCTGTAAACCGGTACGCATAGGATGTAACGATAGGCTCGTCAAAATATTGCGATACCACAATGTCATTAAATCTCTTATTTAAAGGTGATGGATTCATCAATCGTGTGCGGATAGCGCAATCCGTTCGTTTCACTTGGTTTTCAAATTCTACTTCTTTTTGGCTCTTGGCATAACGTTTTAGGTCTTCTATCGTTTTTGGCGCAAACGCCAACGCCTTCCGATACTCTTTCACTAATTCCTCTTCCTGATATTCCATATTATCGCCTCTTGTTTCAATGAACGCAGCCTTTCTGATTGCACTTTCCACTAGCATGAGACCATGCATGAAATTGGCCAACTGAACCTTACGGCTGGCTTCGATTGTGAGGTCAACCTCTATGACTGCATACGTGTGGTACAAGGTTTTTAGCTGCAATTTCCTGGATGCCGATGGATTGGAGATAAAACGAATGATGATACACTCAAACCGATTCCCGTGGTTTTGACCGATTAAGTGTTCATTCAGAAAGGTCTGCAGTACATCCAGGGACCTATCCTCTGTTTCTCTGGTTTTAAAATCCTTAAATTCTATAAGAAACCTCACTCTTGTACCTCCTCACCTTAGCGGCCTATAAGCCTCTGTTTACTACGATTTCCAACTTCCGTACATTCGACGTGCAGCATTTCCAGGACATATAAAATCGCCTCAGTGGTCGCTTGTGCTTTACTTTTCTACGGAATATACGATTTTACATGAGAATTTATTTCACTTATATTTTATATTCAAAATGAAAGAATAAAACAAAATACTAGAAAGTTGATTGCTTTCCTTTTTATAAAAGCCAGTTTTCTTTATCAACCCTGAAGGCTCTAAACTCTTTCGCAATAATATAGCTTGGTCCTAATCGCAAAAGATGGAAGTCCTTACAAGTAAAAATTTCTCTTGGCAGCAGTTGAGAAGTCGAAAATCCATATTCCTCTAGTATCTCTTGATAAGATTCGGTTAAAATCTTCGGTGCTGTTGAGAACAATCCTTGGCTGCTACTTAGCAACCATTCCAAATCACCAGTTCCGATATGTGTATTTAAATATTGATTAAAGGGAATTAAATCATTAGTAAGGCTGTGATGCTTTAAATATAAAGCTCCTATAAGCGCTTTTACATTCATGGCTTTTCCTCTAAAATACAACTCAGTCAACGGTTTTTGATAATCCCACAGATAAGGATGCTCATCTGTAACCTCAAACTCCTGATGCTCGTAAGACAGGAAAGACTCGACTCTATATTCTTCCCAATCAAGGCACTTGATTAGCCATTGATCCATTAACTTTTCTTTGTCATCTTCGTCTACATAAATTGAACACGTAAGAGTCAAACAGTTTTCTTGTTGCTGAAATTGAGTGAATTGCAAATAAACATCCGTTCTATATTTACCGCATTCAATAGCTTGCTTTATCTTATCAATCACTCGGTCGTCTCCTTTTGTTCTGTATACAAGTTGCTGTATAAGTTCTTCAATTTAAAAATTAGGAATCTAATAATTGTTTCTTCAAATATACTTATTCAACAAAAAGATAGCTAGCTAATTTTGGAAAATAGAACATTCGTAAAAGTAAACTTTATAGAATAAAAAAAGAAGAAGCTTGAGCTTCTTCCGATAACCTCATGATATGTTAACTAATCCAAAACGCAAAATATCTCTAATCATTTCTTGGAAGCATCTTCTCAATCCTACTAGCCAAAAATTTATTTGATAAACGAGAAACAGTCACTTCTCTTTGAATGAAGAGCTGGAGAGAGTATCGTTTATTTAAACAAGTTTATAAAAGGTTAAACTTCCAATTTTAAGGGAAATAGCTTATTGAATTATAAAAGGAGTGTGAAAATGGAAATTTACTATCAGTTACCTAAATACCAATCAAATATAAGCGAGATTATTGTTTACGATAATGAACAAGTTGGTATCGGAACACTCCAGCGCTTTAGTCATAACCAAATGTCAGAAAAAGTAGTACGTCATCTATCCTCTACTTTTGTCTCAAATGTAAGAGCACGAGATTCAACTTCAAATGTTGTCTATACGATTCAATTAAAAAATCAGTTTAAGGCATTTGTTTCAACGGCAGAGTGGACTATTGAGAAAAATGATCAGTTAATTGGTTCTATCAAAGAAAAAGGTGTAGGAAGAACTTTAATCATTGATCTCTTGAATGAGCAAATTAAAGCTACATCGGAAATTACAGCACTTAGGGAAATCAAGTTCTTTCAAATAGATGCAGATCAAGAAATACAAATCGGAATTGGTAAAAGAAACATAAGTATAGGCAGTCCACAAATAAATCTCGATATAAATGAAAGATATACCTCTGTTTCCCCGATATTATTTGCAGCATTAAGTTTCGTACACAACAACCAAGGTAATAATTGATAAAGGTATTTAAATAGAGCAGCCTCAGCTACTTTTTAAAAAGTCTTACCAACTGCGTGGAGAAGGTTGTGTCACTTTGGGGTAAGAACCGTTCGTAAAAGTACACTTTGCCTTTGGGCGATTAAGTACTCTATCGGTCATCGGTAAACTATTGTTCTCGAAGTTCCGACATATGGATTGCCCCTTTATTTTTACTTCACTGTAAAAAAACTGTTTTAAACTGATGTTCGCTTGGTTTTCTTTCATGAACCCTGACTTCATCATTACCAATCCATTTAATATCTCCCAATAATGGATAGAGCAAGTCGAATCTTGGCTTTTCTTGATAAAGGACTTCTGAATAGATGTGCTTTTGTTCTTTATCTTCAACTACTAATAAAGCCGTACAATCGTATAACCCAATCTCTATTTCAATTTTTGCTTTCAATTTACGATTGGGACTTGATTTTGGGTTTTTATACGTTTTTTTGAATGTATAATTTTTTTCGACTACCTTTTGATACGCATATAAAAATGGCTCTTCATCCCAACCCTTGTCTTTACAAATAACCTGCAGTCCATCCATCATCAGGTCAAGTGTCTTTTTCTTTTTCTCTAAATCAGATAGATGGTAAAAATCACTTACATCATAGGGGATCGTTACAGGTAATAACCCATCCATGATGACAGGTTGACAAGCAAATTCTGCATTTGGATAACATTCAAATTGGACACTACTGACATCATCAAAATGAAGTTTAGGTAAAAACTGTTCAAAGAGATAAACAATGCAGTTGGTTTCAAAATAAAATTGACCTTGTTTGGGTTTGTGGTGTTGTGGTGAACGATCTTGAAAATTAAAGCCTCTAAATAACATTCAATAATTTCCTCCTTATGGCCATGAGTGATATCTAGTATCACAATCCTGCCTCAACCATGTAGTGTCAGTTGAATCACCTCATATGCAGCAATCGTTTCGCTGCAAATACGAAGCTGGTTAATAAAGATTTAAATAATTCTAATACCGAATTTACAAGCTTTTTTCTTTCCATAATGCTTGATAGCTAAACCCCAATCCTATTAAAATTCGATCTTTCAAACTTCATGGCGCCGACTTTTAAATACATCATATTTCTTTTGAAATTGGTTTTGATGGATTTTTTAACAAAGCGCATGAAATAGGGAAACTGAATGTAACTTAATTAGCATTAAGTTACATTCAAAATCTCGGTCGGTTACAACATTTTCTCTCTATCAGGTTCTTTCAAAAAAGCATCTTCACCTTCATCAAAACCTTCAGGCCTCCAATGATCTTCCGGCAATCCACTCTCCTCAAACAATTTCCGTAACTTTCTAATGGCTTCATCCCAAGTTGAAAATACTTCAAAAACGTATGGTGGTTCTTCCTCGTCATCATTCCAGACAGCCCATTTTTTATCAGGAAGCTGAGTAGTATGGTACCAAGTGTCGCCTTCCATTTCATAAATGCCACAAGTATTTTCCGAAGCAATGTTCCAATCCGAGTAACCTAATTCCTCTGCGAATTGATCATATTTTTCAAAGAACAGTTTGTGAAAATTTTTTTTAAAACGTCCCATAGCTTCACTCTCATTTTCATCATTTTTGAATGTAACTTAATTGCTAATAAGTTACATTCAAATTTAAGTACGAAAATATTTTACAATACGATACTTTCCTTTGGGCAAACTGAAATGAAGGACATTTTTAAAGTAAAAAGGAGTACTTCTTTTCAAGTTTTGCAAATTTCTGATCAAACTTTTTTCGTTCTAAAAAAAAGTAAAACAACTCTCTTGCTTCGTCTGTTTTCTTGCACGTCAAATAGGAATCTAGCACGAGATTAAACTCTTTTTTGTAATAAAAGACTTCTTCATAATTACGAAAAGCCAGGTCAAAAAACGAAATGGCTTTAACACATTCCCCATTTTTGACAAACGATATCCCTAAAATGAAACGGAGGTCCGTTTTTTCTCCTGGAGTCAATTCCATTTCATTTAAAGACCGCAGATAGAGATCCCTTTCCTTTTTTTTCATTCCGATCAGACTCAGATAGAATCCTCGGGAAATAACATCTCCAAATGTTTCCACAGGCTTGAAATACCATTTATAAACAAAAAATGAAATCCAAACGAATCCTAGAACAGTTAATATGTCCAAGCTTTTGCCTCCTAATGGTTTCTCAACAATTCGATACATAATTGGCTTTTGCAATCTTTTGAATCTAACTTAATTCACAATAAGTTACATTCAGTTCTAGTTATTTTATTAGACTCCTACAGAAGCCATAATGGCGATACTCCATGTCATTAGTACAAATGATGTTGTGAGCCAAATTGTATTAACTATTGTTTTTTCATCCCTTTTCGCCTTTTTGATTATAGTAACAAGGTTAAGGCAAAAAATAATGCTGAAAATTGGGACGAGGTATACACCAATAAAAGCAAAAGTACTTTCCATGTAATTCACCCCTTCTTTTTTTTACTTACTGCACTTTTAGACTTCTAGCTTTGGAATAATAAATATTCCTGAATGTAACTTAACTACACTTTTGATACATTCAACTCCTTGAAAATATTACCACTATCCAACACTGTATTAGAATCATTGTACTAAAAAATTACATTTTATAGCTCGAAATAAATAGATTCTATAAGTATAGAAAGTGTTCGTAAAAGTACACGTTTTCGAACGGTCTCAAAAGAGCAAGATATGCAAAAAAGAACGTTCGTAAAGGTGTCAAAAGACTTTACGAACGTCCACGAAACTCCTCATACTTTTTCGAACGCTTTGTAGGGGTATTTAGGAGAAACACTTATTTTGAAGTTGCTTATAGAATATCTCCGTGCGAGTTTCATGACGGCGATGAATAATCTGGTTCGTCGCTATTTCAGTATCCGTCTGACATCTCGCCATTCATAAGCGAGTTCTGGTATTTGTTTGCCGGCTATTGTTATGTATTTTTCATTGATGACTTTGCCGCCTAATTTTTCATAAAAGCCGCTGAATGAATTGTCTTTCAACACCCACACGAGCATGGACTGAATACCCTTATCCAACAGCTCTTTGCTTACTGCCTGCATCAGCCTTTTACCGATGTTTTGCCCTTGGTAGCTTTCGAGTATATAGATGGCATAGAGTTCCCCCTCTATACCTGGGTAAGCGCCGGATCGTTCGTTGCCGCAGTCTGCGAAACCGATTACTTCCCCAGCCTCAGTTTCTGCGACAAAGACCGTGCATTGCTTCAAGTTCTCGTTCCAGAGCTGCTCTCTGGCCCCATATGTGAGCCCATCCAGATAGCTATCCGGAACGATATTGCGGTACGTCGTCATCCAGCTGTCCACATGCACCTTGGCGATCGCTTTTGCATCTGAGGGAAGAGCTTTCCTGATCTTCATCTACACACCCCTTTTGGCAGTTTGATCGTCCGTTTTTTACGAAGCTCGGTAGTAATGGCTGCCGGAGCCTCCGGCGTCTTCTCGCTTGAAGCTATCCAATAGCACATAGCCAAACACAAGCCCTGCAATGGTCTGGGCAGTGGTGCCGCTGAAAAGAATGAGGTGCAAGGAGCTCAGCAATTGCGGCATCCCCATATCGCCAAGCTGCAGAAACGGCGAAACCGCCAATATTAGTATGATAAAAGACGGCAGTCCAATAGCCAAAAACTTGCTCCAGTCAAAACCAATGATGCGCCGCTCTCTTCTTTCTTGAAGAAACTTCGGCAGTCTCATGAGCAAGCCGATTGCGATTGGGAAAATGGCGATGTAAACCCATAGCGGAACCGGATTAAATGTCTCCTGTGACCTGACGACCAAGCTTTGTTGAAACTGCAATCCGGCATAGACGATCACCCCAATGCCGATACTCCACGCAAGATAATACAAAAATCTTTTCATGCCCTCTCCCCCTCTGATTCGAATATTTGATTTAATTATTATTAGTATATACGCCAAAAACTGGAAAGCGTTTCATTGTTTCAAGAATATTTATAACAAAAAAAGCATCGCTGATAAGCGATGCCTTCTTTCCTTACACAAGATTAACTTTCAATTGGAGAGTGATCCATACCTCGTCTAAAGCCTATGGTAATTATTCAAATAATGGGCTGACCGGTTTTTCGTTGTGAACATGTTCAATTGCTTCCGCCAACAAAGGCGCGACGGAAAGAATGGTGATTTTCGGACTGCGCTTTTCTTGAGGGACGCGGATGGTGTTGGTGACGACGAGTTCCGTCAATGCGGAATTTTCGATTCGTTGGATGGCATCTCCTGAGAGGACGGCGTGTGTGCAGCAAGCATAAACTGCCTTCGCGCCGTTTTCTACCAATTCATTGGCCGCAGCCGAGATTGTCGTTGCCGTATCGACGATATCGACGATGATGATGGCGTTCTTGCCTTGAATGTCGCCGACGATATTGACCGTTTCCGGCTCGCCTGGCTGCATGCGGCGTTTGTCGATAAAGCCGATTGGTACGTCCAAGTAGTCCGCGAGTCTCCGCGCCCTGCTCAAGCCGCCGTTATCCGGCGCTACGACGATCGCATCTTCCAATTTCTTGTTTGTGAAGTGCTCGGATAAGACGGTGATGCCGAGGAGTTGATCAACCGGGATATTGAAGAAACCTTGCACTTGGGGAGCGTGGAAATCCATCGTGATGATGTGGTTAGCGCCTGCTTTTACGAGCATATTCGCCACCAGTTTGGCCGTGATCGGTTCACGGGAACTTGCTTTTCTGTCTTGGCGTGCATAGCCGTAATAAGGCATGACGACCGTGATGCTGTCGGCGGATGCGCGCTTCAAGGCATCGATCATGATCAATAATTCCATGACATGTTCAGTCCCCGGTTGGGATGTCGACTGAATGACGTACACTTCTGCACCTCGTACGCTTTCTTCGATGTTGATTTGAATTTCCCCATCGCTAAAGTGGGTAATGGAATTCTTACCTAGTTGACAGCCGAGTATACTGGCGATTTCCTCGGCCAATTCCGGGTTGGAATTCAACGAAAAAAGCTTGAAGTTTTTTCTTAATTGATAAGGCATGTTTCAGCTCCCCTTTCAGCACATTTGATTTTTTAAACTGACTAGCTGACTGCTTCCCATGAAAACGAACTGCCTCATGTGGTTTGGATCAGTTGACTTCATGATATCGTTTTTAACATGCAAATGCCAATCAAGACAAAAAAACAGCGTGTTGGAAACTCCGCTGTTTGTCTATTTTGCATATTCTTTCAAATTCCTAAGAGAATTTGAAAAGTCTTTGTTATTCATTCATTATAAAATTTGCCACAGCGTCAAGGTTCCACACCACCCCAATCAACCCGACCATCAAAGCCGCCATCAACAGAGTAATCACGCGAAAAGAAACCAACTGGTATTTGTCCGAGAAAAGTTTCCCGCTGAACCAAAACGCAAAGGCGAAAAACAAGCCGAACACAGCTAAAGGGCCGTCTCCATATGAGAAGACTTCTTCCAACTCACGCTCTTCGTCATTTTTAATTGGTTTGAATGCTATATACAAATTTTGAACCACGACACTCGCGAGCAGGATCGTGATTGCGGCAGAAGCCCATAGCGGCAAGTCTGATTCTCCCCTTTATTATGTCTATTCATATTCGTTCTTACTCTTGTATTTTGAACACTTTTCCGGAATCGGCGACGACCATGACAGAAATGACTTCACCGTCTAAATCCCCTCTGAATACATACGTCCAATTCAGGCTTAATGGATTCCACTCGCTGCTTCCTGTCACCGAGACATTCGACATTTCCGAGACGTCCATCGGGTATTCGGCTGTCGCCAGCTCGAGTGCTTGCTGCTGTGTATAGTTCGGCAAAGAGACAAACAGCGCGACCGCAAACACCACTACAAACGCAGCATATGTTTTGTAGCGCTGTTTTTCTTGCAGCGCGTAGAAGAAAAACACATGCACAGTTAGTAAGGGAATGACGACAGAAAGCGGCATGACATTGCTGTAAATCTGCGAGTTGATGAATAATAACAGTGCCAAAATCGCGATAGAGATGATGATTCCTGTTTGATACTTCTTCACAAAACAGCTCTCCTACTTGTCCATTAAAATGAACGCCAGATTTTCATCAATTCGTTTCAGCAACTCGATGTATCCGAAGGCTATTCCCAAATATAATAGTAAGAACATCAAGGAGAAGCTGACCAATTTGGCTTTCGCACTTAGCTGAAATATCTCGATGCGCTTATGTTCGATAAGAAAAAATAAGCTGATTGGGATGAGCAAAGAAATGAAAGCCAAGTATTGCTGGAGCTTGTTGATATCGGTCTCCATGAGAATCAAGCGCTGCCAATCACTCGTTTCGTACTCTCCAACGTTCACTGTCATTGTGTTTTTCTCGATGCTTCCTTGGGTGATGGCAACCCCTTCATCCACATGCTCAAAACTGACCGCTCCTGGGAAAATATTGAGATAGGCAAACAGCCAAAATACGATAAAGAATATCGTATAATACATATAAAGTTTTTGATTGTCTTTTTTTCTTGAACGGTTTGATTTCATTGCTTCACCTATCCCGGTTTTTTAAGAGGCTTATGCCATCTACGCATAATAATTCTCTTAATTATATCGGAAATATAAGGAAGTTAATTAACAATTTTTTCAATAATTACAAAATAGATACTTTAACCTATGAAGGGACATTAGTTGATATGTTCCAAAAGGAATGCTTTTAAAAAGCGGTTTAGGTAGGCTTAATCAGACACGCTTTCATTTCCGAAATTTCCCCATTTTAATCGGCAAACTGGTTCAATTATTCTTCATCTTCCTCTTCGGTCGTGTAAAGAATAAACTGCTTCAAGGACGGCGCCAGCTTTTCCACTTGTCGGGTTTCATGATCCCACAAGAAAACTGCCCCTTGTGCTTGGCCATCTTCTACTGTGAAACAGACATAATCTCCGGTTCCGTCATGGCCGATGATCAGGAGTTCTTCCGGCAGTTCCGCAGCTTCACTATTTTGCCGCACTACATCGTCCCATGTTTTTTTCTCATTGTCTGGGTCTTTGACGGGAAACAATTGCCACTCCCCGATTTGAGGGCCATTTGCCAATTGAAACAGCTCGACGTATTGTTGCGGAAAACGGGCATTCAGGTTTTGCTCGGCTTGCCTGATGGCAGGTTCGCCTACACCTTGTTGATGCGTCTCGAATAGTTCAATGAGTTCTTTCATGATATTCCCTCTTTTCGTTTACTGAAATTCTTCCGGACACCACACTGCGACTGCAGCCCCTGGCACTGCAACAATCAACCACTCATCTTGTGTATAGAGATTCTTTGCTTCCACATAGTGCTATGCAGAAAGAAGACTCCCGCAACGATCGCAATCCCCGCCACTCCAAAGAAAATAGAAAATAGAGCAAGCCCCGTCGTTGGTGAATTCATCAATACGCCGCTGAGCACGAATAACATAAGAGCCGCTGCGATCAGAAATACGGTGTGTGCGGTTGTTCGGTTTTTCAATAGCACGGCCGCCACTTGCAGCACAATGAACAGCAACGAGATTGTCATCAATAGCGGATACAAGGGCTCAAATTTTGCTGCGTACACGAAATGATCGATTGCCAGTATGTCGTTTTCACTTCCAACTCCGCCGTTGATCCAGTTGGAGAAAACGGCCGTGTATTTCCATTCCCACGGGATGTCGCGCAATTGCGCCCCTTCATACCAGCTCGCTAATGTGGAAAAAGCCAGCAACATGAACGCGCCAATCAAATAGATGATGTTTTTGAAGTTCATGCCATTCTCCTTTCGTGATGAAACGGGATTTCTAACTGTCCTTTTTCTCTAAATTAAAGCATCAAACCGATAGTCTTTAACTGGATTAGCAATTTCTATTCTGTAAGCACATCGACGATTCAAGCAGACTTACTGCTCTTGTATATTCACAGAAAAAAAGTAGCTTGCTTCCCCTTGTTCCCAATCAGCATTGATTTCATAAATGTGAAGTCCAGGTTTCATACTCAGGTGAATGTCATTAAAACTTTCAATAAGCTCGTTTTGGGCATCCCATACATTGATGATATAGCTGTCGGGTTCTTCTTCAAAGGACAATTCAATTGTCGCTTCCTGGCTTGTCGCTATATCGCCGTATTCCGTATTGGCCAATTCATTTGGCGGAAGCGATTCTGTTTCGACACACATCTTCTCCCCCGGACTCTCCGAATAACACCAATCGTAATTGACCGGTGCCCTGTCGATCGTTTTTTCTTCAACCACAATCGTTAAAGCGGGAGGTTCCTGTACCATACTCGTTCCGTCAAACGAATCCACAGGCTCCGGTGAATCTTCATACAAAATGAAGTTCGAACACCCCGCCGTCAGCAATAGAGATAGCACCAACAAACATGAAACCCATACTTTCTTCATGCTTATTCCTCCTCTTCCATGAACCAATAGCTTTTAGTCTCCGCTTCGCAAACGATCGCTTCCCATTTAAAATTCGCTATGAGCTTGCGGATGTCCTGTTCTTTAGAAAGAAAGACGGTAAAACAAAGATCGTACTGGCTTAAAAAGACCGATTGCAGACTGTCGTCAGCTAGCATTATTTCAGCTGGCGCCAATTCCGGAATAGTGGCTAAGCTGCAAGTTTCAATATTGATGTGTCCAGCGGTGTCATCCACTGGCTCGGAAAAATAAAAGCTCCGAGAACCATTCGAGGAAAAGTTTTTCAATACCCCTTCGCAGAGAAAAACTGAAACGCGGTCTTCCATCGGCCAAAAGAAATCGGTTGGATAAGCATTCGATAGTTTATCTACCAAGTCTCGTCGCTGATATTTTTCTACCAGGCTATTTGTTGCTAGTGCAATTGAGACATCTTTTAAGCTTCCAAAACCACATGCAATTCGCACTTGTTCCCAACTAACCGGCTTTCCTAGAGCCAATATTTCTTCATCACTCGGATATACGTGTGCATAAGGATTTGTTCTTATCTTATTATTTTCCCAGCCTGTCGGCATTTGAACGAACGGATGCAAGAGAAACGCCGCCGAATGATAATCGGGCACTTGCTCTAGTAAGGATTGTTTTACATTAAAATGAATATAGTCCATATATTCTGCTCCTACTCAATCTAGATTGGCGTGCTGAAGTTCTAAAAGCTCATGCTCTACGCAAGCATGAAAGTCCCCCCTGTTCCATAAGGTGACTGCTTTTACATCTCCATATTTCCTCGCGAGGTTTTCGAAGACTACATAAGCAATAAAATAAGCTAGGCGTGTATAACCAAACCTTTGCCCACCGTTAATAGAAAACCATTCATGAAAGATCTCTATGTCCGAACTCATTTCCATGTCTTGAATAAAAGCAGACAACACAGCCTGTTTATTGTCTTTTACAAACTGTAGCCAATTCTCACCGTTTTCATCATAGGAAAAGTAAACAGCTTCATCAGTCTTTACAATTTGCCGGGAGAAATAGGTCGCGCATCCTTCTTGCAATAACCATGTATAAGGATGGCCCCAATCAAGCTTTTCCCAGTCCATTCCCTTTTGAGCAGATATTGCATTATGAAGCGCATGGCCAAACTCATGAGCAATAATGACTTGAAGGTTCGCTTCTTTCGATGAAAGCTGTTCTAGACAAAACGTAATTTCAGGAATGATTTGCCGATGTGTAAAGGCGTTCGATCCGAAAGCCCCTATGATAATATGTACATCCTCAGTAAATGTGATGCCGTATTTTTGGCGATAGGCATCAACCGTTTGATGGATCAACCGCTCGATATTTTGACTGGATTGTCTCATGTCCTCGAATTTCACTGGATATTTTTTAATCGCTGTTGGGATTTTTTGATCGAGGTTGCGGCAATGGTATAAGAAGTACTCTTTAAAACTATCAGGAAGCTTTTCATAGTAGCTTCTTAAAAATGCTTCTACCGGAATGTAGTGATCCAGAAAATAGGTTGCCGTATTATGAATTTTCATTCGATAACCCTCCTCAAGTAATCCTGTTTCGTCAATCGTTAACTTTAATATACTAAGTAGGGAATCGAATATCTACATAATTTTGGAAATTATAACAGCATACGTATTCAAGTCAACCTTTCAAACCAACCAAATAAAATGGTGATCATTTCAAACATAAGGACATATGTCCTTCCATTCTCCACCACTTCCTTTTAATGTATAACTAAGAAAAGGTGGTGGAGATGATGAAGGGAATGTTGTTTGCGCTTGCGGGCGGATTTTTTCTGACCTTCCAAAGTGTAGCGAATGCGACGATCAGCAGCCAGATCGGCACGTGGCAAGCGGCGGCGATGACGCAATGGACCGGCTTTGTGCTGGCGATTTTCCTCGTCTTCGCACTTAGAGACCGTTCCTATAAGCAATTAACGCAAGTTACGCCGCTCTATGCATCCGGTGGCTTGTTAGCCGCTTTTATTCTATTCAGCAATATTACAGCGGTTCACCGCATGGGAGTCACCTTGACGATCAGTGTTTTCCTGATTGCACAGCTAATCGCAGCGATCGTCATCGATGGCAAAGGCTGGCTCGATATGACGAAGAAACATGTCGGAAAAACGCAGATCCTAGGCGTGCTGTTGATGATCACGGGCATACTTGTGTTGAAATGGTGAGGAGGAAAACCGGTGCAGACGATTAAACACTATCTCGAGCATTATGGGTTGACGGATTTGTTTACACCAACTGTGATCGAATCGATGAAAATCGAACGTCGCGCGGGCGGAAGCCGTCTGTTTTCACAAGGGGATGAGGCGGATACGCTGTATTTGCTTGTTGAAGGAAAATTGAAGATTTCTATGCTCACCCCTGAAGGCAAGCGCTTGATCATCGCATTCAAGACCCCGTTCGATATGGTCGGCGATGTTGAATACGTGCAGAAATGCCCGTTCATCAATACGGTGGAAGCTGTCACGGACTTGGTGCTGCTGCGTATTCCGCATGCTGTTTTAGAAACTGAAATGGCCAATAACATGGCTTTTCTCCAGTTTTTGCTGGAGACGATCACCCATAAGTTTGTTACGAAAGCACAAGCGATGAATTTTAATTTGCTGTATGCGGTCGATGTGCGGGTGGCAAGTTATTTGCTGGCGATGACACCGGACAAGCCGATGCTCGATTCGCCGTCGCTTGTGGATATGGCGGATTTGATCGGCACGAGCTACCGGCACTTAAACCGTGTGCTTCAGCAGTTTGAACAAGCCGGCTGGATCAAACGAAATAATGGCAAAATTGATTTATTGGAGCGGGAATCCTTGCTCGAACTGGCAGGGCATAATATTTACGAATAGGAGGAATGGCTATGGCGATCGGCATCATGCTGGCGATTGCGGGCGGCGTTTTTGTCTGCCTGCAAAATATATTCAATGCCAATGTCAAACAGCATGTCAGTGTCTGGACAACGACTGCACTGGTATTGTTTCTCGGGTTTTTCGGCTCTTTCGCAGCCGGCCTCGCATTTGAAGGGACAGGGTTATTCTCTTTTCAGGCAGAGCCGTGGTTTTGGTTTAGCGGCGTGATCGGTGTTGGAGTTGTCGTGTGCGTCACGCAAGGCGTACAGACGCTCGGGCCAAGTCGCGCGATTTCCATCGTCATGGTGTCGCAAATTTTCTTCGGCTTGATGTGGGATACGGCCGGCTGGTTCGGGCTTGAGCAAGTGCCGTTCACGTGGCAGTCTCTTTTCGGTGTGTTATTGATTAGCGGCGGCGTCCTGTTGTTTCAGCTAGGGCCGGCGCTGGAACACAAGCGTTTTGTGAAACTAGCTGACGCTGCACAAAAAAGTTCTTGACTACCTGCTGAAAGGAATGTTTTGGGCAGTTAATGGCCCGACTGATGAGGCAGTAGATGAGGTTTGAGGAAATTTATGATAATTGTTGATTTTTTACAAAATAAACCTTTATTTTCCTTCCCTTTTGAATCATAATAAAAGAAAAATCATCAGATTCTCAATATTATCGAGGGTCTGAAAAGGAGAATAAACAACATGCAATCAGCAATCCACTTACTAGCGCCCGGCAAATTGACACCAGACAAATACTATAAGGTGTACTCGACAGACCCTTCCTTGCTTTTCGTTAAAATCGGGGGACAGTTTTATGACGAGAAAACCGACGACGAAGCACCCTTTGTCCTTGGCATCGCGATGATGGTGTTACGCAAACTGTTTTTCAATAAACGCAAAGAACAGCATGAAGCCAGTGTCGATCGCCTAGTGAGTGAAAATCCCCAGGAATTGTTAAGCAAGAAAAACAACTTCAACCTCGACTTGACTGCCATTCAAAAAATCGAAATGAACACGAAATCAACGTTCCATACAAATGGCACAGACCGCGGCACATTGGTGCTTCACCTCGAAGATGGCACGAAGCGCAAATTTACAATCCCGTCATTCGTTTCGACAAAAGCGGTAATGCACTTTTTCGAAAGCCAAGAACTCGCTGTTGAAATCGTCTAAGTAAAAACCTTTAAGCTTAGTTTAGTAAGCCTACTGTCTCTATCTTGTCCCTGGACACATTCAGTTCTTAAGCGCTGACTGTGTCCGGGGTTTCGTTTTACGGTTTGTATTACGGACACTCGGCATTGTTTGCGACATACTTGAATAGTATGTTCTTGTAACTGTTCGTGCATAATTGTTTCATCTCATAGATTATGAATGTATAATGTTATTTCCACACACTAGTTTCACGAACTGACTTTAGCTTATGACTATTTACACACCGAGGAGATAAAATATGTTTAAGGATAAGGAATTACAAGACTTTTTATGTGAAAAATCAAGCCAATTGACCGATGAATGGTACGCCACACTCGATAAAAGCGTAGGCGGTGTCTACGGCGAAAGCGAGCCGCAAGCGATTGAAAAGCTGCGCCGGCAGAATCAGGAGTTCCATGAAATTTTCTGCTCTATCTTCAGCAAAAGCGACGCACAAGGCATCGAAGCGTTCAGCGAATGGGTATCGCGCGTTGCCAACGACGAAGCCCATTTATCCACGCCTTTCAATGCGGTCATCAAAGAGTTTTTCAGAACACAAAAGCAGTATTTGCAGCTGATTGAAGAGTTTGCTTCGATTCAAGAAGAGCATATCTCCCATGAACAATTGAACATGTGGAATCAAGCAGTTGTCGACACCTTGAACAATGTCATCCTTGAGTTTATCGATCAGAACACAAAAGCAGCTGAGCGTCGCTTAAATGCTCAACAGGAAATGATCGTCGAAATGAGCGCACCGGTCATCATGCTGACGAAAGACAGCGGCTTGCTGCCATTGGTCGGCGAAATCAATACATACCGTGCCAAAATCGTTTTCGAGAAAGTGCTCCAGCAATGTTACGAAAATTCACTTGAGCGTTTGTTCATCGATCTATCTGGCGTCCCGATCATCGATACGATGGTCGCCCATCAAATCTTCCAGCTGATCGACGGCTTGAACATTATCGGCGTCCGTACCGCTATCGCCGGCATCAGCCCAGAGATTGCCCAAACCGCCATCCAGTTAGGCGTCAACTTCGGCGAAATCGATGTCTACAACAAGCTTGAACAAGCCTTGAAATACTCCAACCTGACCATCACAAAAAACTAGACTAGCATAACAAAAAGAACACCTTTCAGCTGAAGGGTGTTCTTTTTGTTATGCATATAGATTAGCTAGACTGGTTTGTCCCGCTCGGCGCTTCTGCAATCCGTTTCAATTCGTGTGCACGGTTCACGACAAAACGCGTCATATAGCGTTCAAGAAATAGTTTGTCGGCGAGCTTGCCGATGATGCCAAAAGGCGAGCGGTAGGAAAAGCGTTCTTTCATGAGGGTCCCGCCTTCAAGCTCTATGAACTCATGAGTATGAACGAACGAATGGAAAGCGCCCTTGACCATTTCATCGCTGAAACGGTGCGGCCGCTCCATCTCAGTGATTTTCGAGGTGAGTTTCTGGCGGACACCGAGATGAGTCGCCCTCCACGTCACCCAATCGCCGAGTTCCATTAAACCGCTCGTCGTCCCGGCAATCGCCTGTTCGTTGGTCTTAGCCAATGTTTCTTTATGCACATCGATGCTTCTCGCCAAATCAAAAATGCGTTCGATCGGGGCTTCGATAAACGTTTCGTGGTGAATGTCCGGCATCGCGTGCACCTCTTTTCTTGTGTTCAAAAGCTGATGTTCATTTCCAGCAGAACTCTTACCTTTATTTACCCGTCGCCCGCCTTCTTTAGTCCAAGACTGCTCGCTTTCGGCAAAGGAATTCTGGCTTTTTCGAGAAGGGCATAACAGATAGGCGGAAATGCAGTGAGAACCCTAACACTACCGAATCACTGACTCACTTCCCCTTCCATCTCCGCTGATAATAAAGAATCGTCAGCAGCACGATGAATTCCGAAATTGGAATCGCAAGCCATGCTCCTGTGACACCGAAGAATACCGGAAGAATGCTGAGTAAAATGAGTAGCACCACAATTTCGCGTGCTGCAGTAATCCACGTCGCCATGCGGATTTTCCCGGTCGACTGGTAATACGTCATCATGACGAAGTTCGTGCCCATGAACAGATAGGCGATAAAGAACAGTTGAATGCCGGGAACAGCCAAGTCCAGAACGGAGTCTGGGAAATCTCCAAAAGCGCCGGCAATCGACTCGGCAAACAACTGGCCGATGACAAAGAATAAAGTGCCTGCTGCGATGGCCGTCCCGATGGCCAATTGAAGCGTCTTTTTGATTTTTGCGTGGTCTTTCGCACCGCTGTAATAACTGACCAACGGCTGGATCGCCGAGCCCATGCCGAGAAACATGAGCAGCATGACACTGTGTACATAGTTGAGAATCGCAAAGGCAGATACGCCGGATGTGCCAGCTAGGCGCTCGAACACATTATTATGTGCAATTGTGAACACCGACATGCCGACTTCCGCGAGAAAGCTCGGGAAACCGATCACTAAAATCAACAACATTAGCTTACGGTTCACTCTAAAACGGACAAAGCGCAAATTATTGGTTTTTTTGAAGAAATGCGTACAGAGAACGAGCATGCCGATAAAGGCAGCAATTAAAGTGGCAGCGGCTGCTCCCATGACGCCAAAATCCAAAATGAATAAGAAAATATAGTTCAGCATGATGTTCAGCAAGGAAGTCGTCACAAGCGACACCATTGCTAAATTGGGGCTGCCGTCATTGCGGACCAATATGCTGAGCGCGTTCTCCAGCGTAAAGACAAATCCGAACAGTAACATCAAATACAAATAATCCGCGACGTATGGATAAGTCTCGGCGTTGGCGCCAAGCAAATAGGCAAGTTCGGTCCGGAACGGAAATGCCAGCAAGCCGATAAGCAGCGTGACCGCAAAAATCGAGACGATGGCATGCGAGAACACGACACGCGCCTCATCTACCCGCTTGGCGCCCATCAATGCCGAAAAGCGCGTAGCGCCACCGATTCCGATCCACAGCGACATCGCCACAAACAAAGTATAGACAGGTACCGCGATACCTATCCCGCCGAGTGCGATCGGGCCGAGCCGGTTGCCGACCATAATGCCATCGGCGACTATATTGACCGCCATCAGCAGCATGCCGATAGTCGATGGCACTAAATAACGGATAAATGATTTGCTGACCGAATCTGTATCGAGCCGGTGCACGGTCTGTTGTGTCATGGTGAATCATCCTCCTCTATTCCGAAAAACACTAAAAACTTTTTTTGTTTTAAAAGTTTTCTAACTCCCAAAAAAATACTGGCTTGCGACAGCCAGCACTGCTTTATGCTCCTTTGATAAAACCGTTCATCACTAATTCACTCATCAAGTCGACAGCTTCTGTAACAGAAATGCTTTGTTCTGCAAAAAACTGTTGATCCAGTGAAATATTGACGACGCTTAAAATCATTTTGACTAATAAGTCGATGTTTTGCTCTTTGATGAGGCCGGATTTCATACCTTCTTCAAGCAAATGCTTTAGCTCATCCCATTGGTTCAACTCGCGGTCAACACGCTCCCATTGTTCCGGATAATAGCGTTTCAACTGCTCCAATACACGTAAATCATAGAATTCGCTGTGATTAGGAATGATTAATATCGTTTGGCGGATTTTCTCTTGCAAGTTTAAGGTTTCATCTTCCCTAATCACTCGCGAGCGTTCGCTATGCTCCTGAAAAGTCATATCGATGATCGATTCCAGTATCTCCAATTTGGAGGAAAAGTTTTCATATAAAGTGCGCTTGCTGATGCCCAGCCGCCTTGCCAAGTCATCCATTGTAAATTTTATGCCGTTATTTCGGGTTTCTTCGATAAATGCTTGCATAATTCTCGATTTCATAAATAAACCCCCTCTACGAAAACTAATAATACTATAATAGTTTTCTCGGTTCAAGTTATAAGTGGTTAGACCGATACACTATTCTCCTTGCCCCGTCTCATGCACCAAATACAAAACAAAAAAAGCCGACTCTATGAGCCGGACTTTTTTTGCGCTATGCTACTAGTTTTCCTGCCCTAGTTTTCTCCAAACGGTACATCAACACGACGCCCAGTATCGCGCCGCTGATGCTCGAGACGAGAAACGGCGGCATGAAGAACAATGCGCCGACTTCCGTGCCCATCAAAATGCGCGCATATGGGACGGCGACGAGTGAAGCGATGATGCCGGTGCCGATGATTTCACCGGCTGCGGCGAAGCCGATGCGCCCGCTATATTGATACAGCAAACCAGCAAGCAAAGCTCCGATCATGCCTCCCGGAAATGCCAGCAAAGAACCGGTACCGGTCAGCACGCGCACCAAACCGGTCAACATGGCGATGACAACTGCCGGGCCCGGGCCGAACGCGACGGCAGCGATGACGTTGATGGCGTGCTGTACAGGATACGCACGGGCAATGCCCGCCGGAAACCAAATAAAGGCGGAACCGGCGACAGCGATTGCGACGAACATCGCCATCAGGACCAATTTTTTTGTATTCATCCGACACGCCTCCCGGGGATTGAGCCTTGAAAACGTTGAATTTGCCCCATGACATCATCCGCTTCCGCGATCGACGAAATGACCGCGATGCCGGATGCGCCAGCTTGCCAGACGGCGTCTGCATTATGCGGTTCGATGCCGCCGATTCCGATGATCGGCACATGTGGATATTGCGCTTTTACTTTGCGGATTTCACTGACGCCCGCTGCCGGTTTGGCGTCCGCTTTGGAACGGGTGCCGTATACCGGCCCCATGCCGAGGTAAGTCGCACCGCAAGAGAGCGCCTGGTTCGCTTCCTTGACGGAATGAACCGACACGCCGAGTGCCATCGAATAGCCGATGCGTTTTCTCACCGCGCCGCAGTCCATGTCTTCCTGGCCGATATGAATGCCGTCTGCCTCGACGGTGCACGCGAGATCTACATCATCGTTGACGAAAAACGGCACGTCATAAGCTTTGCATAATTTTTTGCACGCTGCCGCGAAATCTTCGAGTGCTGAGCCGGATAAAGCGCCTTCGCCTTTTTCACGCAGCTGAAAATGCGTGATGCCGCCTTCGAGTGCTTGTTCAAGCAACGCGAGTGGATCTTTAGTACCGGCGTTGGGCGTACCCATTAGAAAATAAATCGCTGGATTGTCGAACAAGGTGAACTACCTCCTTTTCCTTAGATTCACGATAAGCGGCATGATGGGTCGGGCCGTGGCCGCTGCCGATCCCGAGCGGATGGGCGAGCGCCGCTTGGATAAATTCCTTGGCGGTAAATAGCGCCTCTTCCATCGTCCGGCCTTTTCCGAGTTCCGCAGTCAGTGCGGCGGAAAACGTACAGCCTGTGCCGTGAGTCTCTTTTGTCGCCAGCCGTTCCGAGCGCAGGAACAGCATCATGCCGTCTTGGTCCAAATAAAAGTCTTCTGCAACGTCAGGGTCGGTGCTATGGCCGCCTTTAATGATGACCGCTCCCGCGCCGAGCTGTAAAATCGCTTCGGCCGCCTGCTTGCGTGACTCCGTGTCTATGATTTGGATGCCGCTCAAGACTTCCGCTTCCGGAATGTTCGGTGTGATGAGTGCGGCTAGCGGGATGAGCGAATGTTTGATGGCCTCGACCGCTTCTTGTTGGAGCAAGGAAGCGCCGCCTTTGGCGATCATGACGGGATCGATGACGAGATTTCCCCAATGATAGCGCTTGATTCCTTGTGTCACTTCTTCTATGAGATTTGCGTCGAATAGCATGCCGGTTTTTACGGCACGAATATCGAAATCAGTTCCGATGGCATCGATTTGTTGTTTGACTGCCTGCTGGTCCATCGGGTAAATGCCGTGAACGCCGGTCGTGTTTTGCGCTGTGACCGCCGTCAAGACCGAACAACCGAATGTACCGAGCTCTTGGAAGGTTTTCAAATCTGCCTGAATGCCGGCACCGCCGCCAGAATCCGATCCGGCGATGGTCAATACTTGTGGTTTAGCGTTCATGTAAAGCCGCCTCCTGTTGTTTTGACAGTTCATCCAAAAACGTCATCTGAAAAGTGCCAGGCGATAGGGCTATTTTCGCAGCGCGTTCACCTGCATTTCCGTAATACTGCAAGCCTTTGGCGACAGCTTCCACCGGCTGTTCTTCACGGTCGGTCAGAAAGGCCGCGAGCACTGCACTCAGCAGACAACCCATGCCGGTGACCGACGCCATCAAGGAATGCCCAGCGGTGATCCATTCCATCCTTTCGCCGTCTGTCACGATATCGACTCTTCCGGTCACGGCGACGAGCGTGTTGTACGTAAACGCCACATGTTTAGCGAGTTCTGCAATATCCCCTTCGCCCTCGCCAGCATCGACGCCTCGCGCTTGCCAGTCCGCTCCTGCTATGGCCGCCAGTTCGCCAGCGTTGCAACGTAAAAGAGTAATGTCCAATTGTTCGAGTAAATGTTTCACCGCTTCCAATCGGTAGCTGGTCGCGCCCGCGCCGACCGGGTCCAAAACGATCGGAATACCTTTTTCCATGGCGGCATTTCCAGCGATGAGCATGCTTTTCAAGGAGCGCTCCGTGATCGTGCCGATATTGAGTGACAAGGCATCCGCGTGACCGGTCAGTTCTGCGACTTCCAGTTCCTCGTCGCCCATCACGGGAGACACGCCGAATGCGAGCAGCCCGTTTGCCTGAAAGTTGGAGACGACGTGATTGGTGATGCAGTGGATCAACGGTTTTTGGATGCGTAATTCCCTAAGCATGGCGCACACTCTCCTCTCTTGATGGCAGCTCCCAGCTTTCCATCGTCCACGCTTGTTGCCAGAACTGCCATTCGTAATAGCTGCTTCTCATAAAGCGCGTCTTCAATTCTTTGCGGCGCGCTTCGGGCAAGCCTTCAGCCAATTGGTTCATGCGCTCGATTTGTTCATTCACGAGTTCGCCGAACCATTCCGAGCCGTAAGTGCCGATCCAACGCTGGAAAATCGGCTCTTCCGGTGTGGCGTCTTTCAAGCGTTCGCCGATTTCATAATACAGCCAGTAGCATGGCAGTATCGCCGCGAGCACGTCAGCCAGATCGCCTTCAGCGGAGCGGTACATATGGGAGACGTACGCATAAGCGTGAGGAGATGGTTCGAATACTGCCCAGTCTTCGTCGGTGACGCCGAGCAATTCCATGAATGATTCGTGAAGCGCCATCTCCGCAGCACAGGTTTGTTCGGCGTGGTGCGCGAATGATTGGGTCGTGGCGAGGTCTGTCGCCTTGACTGCGCCGAGCGCCTGCACTTTGGCGAAATGGGTCAGGTAATAAGCGTCTTGCATGACGTAAAATTTGAAAACGTCGAGCGGCAAGTCCCCTTTGGCAATGCCTTTGACGAAAGGGTGTTCAAAGCTTGCGTTCCATAAATCTGCACATTCCAAGCGTAGTTCTTCACAAAATGTCATGTCGCTCTCTCCTTTTTGGGGCAAAATAAAACACCGCTTCCCTAGGTAGGGAAGCGGCGGTAGAGGTCAGCTGGAAATTTGAGAAAGCTCACGACTCGCCCACTTCCCTACGCTGGTATAATCCAGATCAGGTTCAAAGGGTCCGAGCGATGCTCGTCTCAGCCAGTAATGGCTCCCCTAGTGGTAGCGATATTTAGTTGTTGTCGGGATTACTATATCATAGCTGGCGGACGAATTCAAAACTTTGTGAATTTGATGGACGTAATGCTTCTATAGTTTTCTTGCACTGGTTGGGGAATCGCTTCTCTGGACTAGGATTAGAATGCAATGTGTTAGAAGATGTATGTGTACATGTGTCGCTGGTTTTACTGACGTCATATTTAGTGTCGCCGCCTGGCTTTGGGATGGCCTTTCGCAATGAGCCAAGAAAACCACTTGTCTCATTGCTTCGGCTCACCCTTATCGCTAGTCGGCTTTTCGTTTTCTTTGAGACTAGCCAGTTAAGGTCGAGCTTTCTTTAAAGGTTTCGTCCACCGGTTGGGGAATCGCTTCCCTAGAATAGGATCAGGAGGCAGTGAGTTAGAACTTGCATGTGTATATGTGTTGCTGATTTTTATGGTGTCACATAGTGTATCGCCGCCTGGCTTTGGGATGGCCTCTTGCCATAAGCCAGAAAATACGCCTGTCTTATGGCATCGGCTCACCCGTTTACGCTAGGCGGCTTTTCTTTTTCTTTGATGCTAGATAGTTAAAGCTGTGCTTTCTTTGTAGATTTCGTCTACTGATTGGGGAATCACTTCCCTATAGAAGTTGTGTGGGTGTTAATTATGGCCACAAAAAAAGCCCTGCTTTTGACAGGGCTTTTGTTTCGTTGTTCACCGCATCGCGGGATAACGCAGGCGCACTAGGCGGTATAGGTTTTGAACGATGGCTTTGCCTACTGCGTATGTTGGGATGACCAGGATCATGCCGACGAGTCCGGCCAAATTGCCCCCTATATACAATAGGAAAATGATGGTGACGGGATGAACCGAGAGCTTCTTTCCCATGACGTTTGGCGAGATCAAATTGCTTTCCACTTGTTGGATGATCACGATGGCGATCAGCACCCACAAGGCAAGAATCGGATCTTGGAAAAACGCCACAACCACAGCCGGAATTGCCCCGATCACTGGGCCTAAGAACGGGATGACGTTCGTGACGGTCGCTACAAGTGCCAAGATGATGGCGTAGTCGACGCCGAGTATCAGATAAGCGATAAAACAAAACACGCCGACAAACAAACTGACGATCGCTTGGCCTTGGATATAGGCGCTGAGGTTCTCGTCCATGTCGTGCAGGATTTTGGCTCCTTCTTCTCTTGAATCTTGCGGCAGCAGGCGGAGGAAGCTAGCTGGCAATCTGTCGCCGTCTTTCAGTAAAAAGAACAGCACAAATGGGACAACGATCAATGAAGTGAGCGCACTGATCAGCACACCTGTAAAGCTAAGGATGTTAGAACCGATGCCAGTCAGTGTATTTCTGAAATTCCCAGCTATCACGTCCGGATTCACGTCAGGCAAAAAATCCTGTTCCTGAATATAGCTCCACCATTGACTGGATAGCGCTGCATTTGCTTGGTTCTGAACTTCCCTAACAATCGTTGGGAAATTCTCTATTAAAGCTTGAATCTGGCGGAAAATCAGCGGGCCAATCCATAATGAAAAACCGACCAATAATCCGATGAAAGCTGCAAAAATGATGAGAATCGAGACGACCCGCGGCATTTTTCTGGATAAAAGCTTGACCAATGGCCGGAAAATATAAAACAAGATCCCGCCAATGATGATGATCGGCATAAGTGTGGAGAAAGCCACGCCAATCGGATAAAACACAAATGGCACACGTACGGCCAGATTGATGATGGCAAAAATCACAAGAACATACATAAGAAAACGAAACCATTTCGTCTTTGGCATTTCCATACTCCTTTCAACTAACTCAATGTCTTTGTTCCATCCATATTGAGTTCTATTTCTCTTTGCTAGAAAAAGAGATTGGTTAGCTAAATTCTTTCTCTATTACTAGTTATACTTTAACGCATAAAACCCCTTTAAAATAAAACCTATCTGATAATGGGGAAATCTTTTCCGAAGATCATAATCGCGATGCCACGAGTCAGAACTTTCGTTCGGATCTTTGGATGGTGTTTTTTCGGATATCACATTTGGTTCCGCCGCCGTGCTTGGAGATTGCATTTCGCAGGGGATCACTTCCTTGGAATCTTATCGAAGTCTGATGAGCTGGAATTAACATGTAAAAATTTGAATATGGTTCGTTCCGGCATCGCATAGAGATTCGCCGCCTTGCTTTGGGATGGCCTCTTGCAGGAAGCCAGCAAGAGCGCCTGTCTTATTGCATTGGCTCACCCGTGAGCGCTAGGCGGCTTTGCTTTTTCTTTGACACTAGTCAGTTAATGCTGAGCTTTCTTTGTAAGTTTCATCCGCTAATTGGGGAATCGCTTCCCTAAAGATACTTCGTTTTTAAAAGCAGAGAAAGGACACATGCAAACTCTTCGGATCGTTCCCGATCTGAGAGGTGATGCTTCTACACATGCTAATTTCAGCGAACAGAAAAATTCTTTACCTGTCTAAACCTAGAGACGGAGCGAAAGTGGCCGACGCCTGGGGGACCGCGCGGACTGGCGAGACAAATGTGCGGCGCTCTTTGCCGCACATTGGCTCAACACCCGCCCCCCGGCAAGCGTGCCCGTGCAGCGTAGTCTAATAGCGCTAGCTATTTTAAGATAAAAAAACTAAGACGTTTTTGCTTGTTTGCTTATTTCATTAGCTGTAGAAAAAAGCTATCCCCCACAGAAGCATGCCTCTGCAGCACAGTCTATTAGCACAAGCCGGTTTAAAAAACACACAAAAAAAGAACCTCCATAAATGAAGGCCCTCTACTGTACTTCCACATCCTCGATCTGGTAATCCCCGTACTCGTCAATGATAATCGTGTAGCGGCGGCGATGGTCGAAAGTGCCGGTCTCTCCGTCTGCCTCATGATAATGAAACACGGCGCCTGCCTCGACATACGCTGCATCTCCCGCTATTTCCACCGAGGTGATCTCCGGCACGACTGAATCGAAGACGCGGCCGACTTCACTATATTCCTCAATGACGCTGTCCACCGCCCCGACCGCATCGCTTTCTGGAACCAAATATGAGGAATAATAATTGAGCTCCGGATCATTCATCGAATACGGCAACAAATCATAATACGCTTCCACGAAACTCGACAGCAGCGCCTCGTCGAAATACGCATCGCGCACTGAAGGCTCGACCAATTGTTCTTCTGGGAAAGGCTGTGGATTCGCCGCCCAGCCTTCCAATAGTTCCATTTTTGTATACAACGGAATGGCGTATCCGATCTCGGGGTTGTCTTCGAGCATGACCGAATTGACACCGAGCACTTTGCCTGTCGTCGCATCAATCAATGGGCCACCGCTTGATCCGCGTTTGATAAGTGCGTTCATTTCATACAGATCCTCATAAACAAACACTTCCGAGAAATCGACGCCGGTCTGGGTGATTTCCCCTTCGGTCGCCGTGTTCGCCTCATTTTCCGGGCTGCCGATCGCGATGACCGGCGTACCCGCCTCGACCGGGCCCTGTTCTTGTTCGAGCGGCTCTTTACCTGCAAGATCTTCCACTCGTACAAGGGCGAGGTCTTTTTCGACCGAGATGCCGATGACCTTGCCCGCGAACTCTTGCCCATCGCTATTGACGAGCGAGATAAATGTGGCATCCTTCACGACATGGGCGTTTGTCAGAATGTCCCCTTGGTCGTTGAACAAAAAGCCTGAGCCCTGCTCAAAATCAGTATAAATCGTATACACATGGGTTTTGGCACTGGCGATCATGACCGCTTTTTCCTGCGCTGCCGTGTCGACAGGCGATTCGGCTTGCTCGGATTCCGTCTCCGTGACCGTCGTTCCGCAAGCTGCGAGGAACAATGCGGCCAACAAGACCAGGAACCACTGCTTCATCCATTTTTCCATAGACTCAACCCGTTTCCGTTAATGTGTGTTCATTATAGCAACTACTAACAGAAAAAGGAACGCTTACATTAACCGTTGTAGCGCTGTAACGGCAGTTTCAAACAGAATTCTCCGGATTTTCCCTAATGAAATTCCAAACCGAAAAAAACTGTCTTGGATACCGCAATAACGGATATGCAAGACAGTTTTTGATTATTGGTCCAAAGCTTTTAGAATCGGCCTCTCAAAGATCGGTGCAAATGTTCTCGAGAACGTGGCCGTCAGATGATTGCTGTCGAAATGGGTGACGATGTTTCCAATAACGTAATGGCAATACTCACCGTCACAGAAATACTCTGTCAAGTCAATCGTCGTAGCCGTTTCCGGGATATAGTCGACCGTGCTTAACGGGCTCGGATCACGGATGATGTCTTGTTGTTTCGCTTTGCAGTTTTCCGGCGCATCTGCGTTTTCGCTGACGCAGCTTAACACATTTTCGCCGTACCAAGGCGTATCACGCACAAGGAACAATGGGATGTCCTGCTCTTCGAAATATCTCCATGCATTGGTGAAGCCCTCGGTAATTTCGTCGAATTCTTCTTTTGGGCTGCCGACGTTGGCAACGGTGAAAATCAGGTCGGGTTTATCTGCGACCAACTCTTGTTTGACGTTCTCAAACCATTCATCACATTCCGAATACGCACCGCGGCTTTCTTCTGTAAAGCGGCAATTGCCTTTCAAGTAGGTGATGATTTTCAAATCATGTGCTTTGGCCAACTCGACAAGCATCGGCTGCCAATGGGCGGAATGCGAACCCCCGACCAGTGCTATCGTACGTTCGAAGTTTTCGAGTTCCCCGTATTCACAAAGTTCCGCCTCTGTATTTCCAGTGCCGGCTAAGCAGCCGTCGACGTATACTTCCGATTTATCTTGTACCGCTACGTCCATATTCGGCAAATAAGGTTCCGGGAATTCCGACGGCGGCGTCAACTGGCCGTCTTCTACATAAGTAATAGCACCGGGATGCGTTTCAAAATTATCGCTCAACAACTCCGAGCTGATGGCCGGGCCTGCTAGGTAAGTGTCCTGATAGGCAACCGTCGAAAACCAGATGGCAGCGGAGGACACCGCGATGATGGTGGCTGTTTTCCATACCGGAAAATTGATGTTGCGAATCGGCAGTTCAAATCCGTAAATCGTGAAATACGCAAATGCCGCAGAGACCGCTATAATCAGCAAACCGCCGGCAAATGATACCGCTTCGACACCGAACAAAGCGTAATAAAAAATAAGTAATGGCCAATGCCATAAATAGAACGCGTAGGAAATGCTGCCGAATTTGACGAGCGGCTTCCAGCTGAGCACACGGAATGCGCTCCAGTTGGTGGAATAATTGCCGGCAATGATGATCAACACGGCTGACAATACAGGCCATAGCGCTGCGATGCCGGGGAATAATTGCGACACTTGCAGCACAATGCCGCAGCTGATCAAACCGATCAAACCTACCCAACCGAACAGCCAAGCGACGCGGCTTGAGACGACCAGCTGGTGGATGGTCAAGGCTAAAATACCGCCAATGCCGAATTCCCACACACGTGTGAAGGTGTGGTAATAGGCCACTGGCTGGTTAACTGCCGTCAAATAAATCGAATAGCCAAGCGACACGATGACAATAAAGGAAATCAACACGAGCAGCATGCGCTTCATATGGTTGCCTGAAATGAGGCGCAATATGGTAATCGCGATAAAGAACACGACGAGCCAGATCAAGTAAAACTGGAACTGGATACTAAGTGCCCAAAAATGCTGGAACGGCGAAGCGCTATTGTTTTGCGCCAAATAATCGACCGAATCCGCAGCGAGCCGCCAGTTCTGGAAATAAAACACCGACGCCAAAAACTCATTGATGTTTTGGCTTTTCGTGAACGCCGGCAATATGTATAGGCTGACGACTAAAGTCGTGATGCCGATCAGCCAAGCGGTCGGCAATAGGCGCTTGAGCAGCTTGACGATATAAGAGAAATACAAAATTTTGCCGTTTTTCCGGTACATGGACAATAGTGAAGTCGTAATCAAAAAGCCCGATACGACAAAAAATACATCCACTCCTCCGGATACCCGGTTAAACCATATATGATAAATTGCGACCAAAAGGGCAGCGATTGTTCGCAAGCCTTCCAATTCGGGGCGGATACATCTTTCGGATTTCATCATTTTTCCTGCAGCTCCTTGCCAATTAATCAAAAAACACCCTTTCTATATTAGCATATTTACCCTTTCGAGTATCATTTTCTGACAATTATTCACAATCTTAACACAAGCTTTACATCGAGCTTTTCAATCCCATATCACTGATATTCTCTAGATGTAAAATGCACAAAAAACTGCCGGGAAGCAGTCGTTCGCTCCCTGGCAGTTTCCCCATTATTTCTTGCTCTTATTCAATTGCCCTTTGTTCGTGATCACTGTGTAGTTGCCGAGTTCGTTCACTTCGAACGTGAAGGTTTCGCCGTTCAAGTCACCTTCGATGATTTTCCATTTGCCTTTATCGTCCTGGCGTGCACCGAACTGGACTTTGACGTCCGGGTTGGTCAGGAAGTTCAAGGTCAATGCTTCGATGAATGTGATGTCGAGTTCAGCGCCGTCAGCACCAAGTACAGCGATGTTGAGCTGCTGCGATAGTGCCGGGCGGTTGTCGACTTGTTCTGCATCCTCAACAGCTAGAGCGAGTGTCATTTCTGTGCCTGCTGCTTGTGCCAATTGCTTCAAGTTGCCTGCAGTGAACGTGAAGTTCGCTGATTCTAAGTTTACAGTCAAATCTTTTCCGCTTTCGAGCAATTCATCGATTGTGCCTTGTGTGAATATGATGTCGAGTGTACCATCGGCGTCAAATTCACCGGCTTCGATTGTTGCTTGATCGCCAGATAGGTCTGGATCTGCTTGCTGTTTGCCAGGAACTTGCGGTTCTTCTACTGGCTCTTCAGGCTCTTCTTCTTTATCGAATGAAATTTGTGCTAGCAGTGGATCATGGTCAGATGCGCGTCCATGCTCTTCCATGAACATCGAGTTGATGTGAACCATATCCAGTTCCGTGCGGTCCGCCAAGTTGTTCGTCACGAGTAAGTGGTCGAGTACTTGTGAGTTGCCTTGGTAGAAATAAGAGTAGCGGTCTTCAAGCGGTACATCTTCAACTTTGTTCGTTAAGATGTCCCCTTTAAGTGCTTCTAGTGCTGGAGTGAATTCGAAATCGTTCATATCGCCAGTAACGACGACATTTAAGTCCGGATTTTTCTCCAATCCGTCCGCGATAAAACCGTTGATGGCATCTGCCAAGTTTTTGCGCTGTACTTCAGAGCTAAAGACTGGTGGTTGATGTTGGCCCATGAGGCCTTGGTCGCCGCCTTTAGAGTTCAAATGCGCTGCGATGACAACGACTTCTTCCCCTTGGAATTCAAATTGCGCTGCAAGCGGCTTGCGCGTGCTTGGCATTGCGATCGGCTGGATGCGTCCTGGGTTCAAGGCGAGGTCGCCGGATTCAGTCCAGGAGTTGTCTTGTGTCGCTGTTCCTTTTTCGCCTTCAGACAAGGAGACGCGTTCCGGGTTGTACAAATAACCGACGCGAATGTTACCGCCTGGCTGTCCGCCATCTTTATTGTATTCCGGTGCGATGTCCGTCCATGCGTAAACAGGTCCGCCTGCTGTTTGGATGTCTGCAATGATGCGTTCATATGATGCGGAAGCATCCGAATTGCCTGAATCGATCGGGCCGTCATTGTCCTGCACTTCGACCATCGCGATGATGTCTGGTGAGTTCAAGTCTTTAACGAACGACTCAGCGATACGCTGTGCTTTTTCGTTGGATGTGTGGCTCGGGTCTGCAGAGAAGTTTTCAACGTTATACGTAGAAACCGTCAATTTGTCTTCTGCATTTTCGATCCATGTTGTTTCAGGTTCTGTGCCACCATCGACGATTGCCGGCACAGCTGCCGTATCTGTCCAGATTTGGTAGTTACCAAAACCGTAAGCGAGGACGCCCACTGGAGTATCAGCGAATGTATCGCCTGCTTTGGCGATTGTTTTACCGTCTACTTTGATCGTGATGCGTTCCGGATTGAAATCATCTTCAGCGAGCAAAATTCCGCCTTGATTGTGAAACTCGTTGTTTGTAGCATTTTTTGAGACGACAATGACTTCCTCGTATTTCTGTGGCCCGAGGATTTGTGCATCGGCTACGCCGACACGCATCCATTCAAGCGCTTCCCAGAAATCAATGCCGTCTTCTTCCGGCTCAAATACAGTCAAACCGTCGTTATCGATGTTTTGTGTCGGCGGGAATACGTCTTCACCGATGATGATCGGCTCTGGAAGTTCCGCTGTGCCGTCTTTTACTACTTCAGTTGCGGCGATGCGTGTCAATGGCAAATCGTTTTGGCGCATATCGGAATAGCCGCTATAGAAATGTTCTTGGACTGTTCCGGCAACCGTCACCAAATCGCCGACTTTGACGCCATTCGACGCTCTGTTGACCATGATTGCTTCAGAAGTCGTCCAGTCGCCGTCATCTTCAGTGTCTTGGATGACGAAGTTTGCTGAATTATGGATATGTGTAACGACGCCCGTTACATCTTTGACGACTGCGCCTTCATAATCCGAATAATGATCTTGTCCTTGAATATCACGGATTCTCAGGTCCGTTGTTTTCAATACTGTGTAATCGAATGTGAACACTTCAGAGGTTTCGCCGTTGACTGCGATCGCTTTGATGACAGTGTCTTTCGTCAAGACGATCGGCTCAGCGTACACCGAACTGTTAGCTGTAGGAGTTGAACCATCCAATGTGTAATAGATTGTTGCATTGTCCATTCCGCTCGCAAGCGTGATGGCCGTGCCTTCCGAAACAACGCCTGGGAAGACGTCTACATAAACAGCCGGCTTGTTGACGAGATCAAAGCTTTCAAAGCCGAGTGTTTTGACTTGGTATGTCGAGTTGAATTTCGAAGCGATGCCCGATACGTGGATCAGGTCGCCTTCTTTGTATTGTGCCGTGAACTGATCGAAGGTCAAGCCGTTGCGGTTATCGTTGCGGATAGCGATTTGCTCGCCGTTTTCCGCAACTGCTTGAAATTCAAACGTTCCGAACGAATTAACGGATTTCAGGTTGGTGATTGTGACGCGTTCTAAAGTAATGCGTTCTCCTTGAGTCTCTTCATTAACACCAGATGGCTCGATGGTTTGTGTTTCCGGCAATTCGTTGCCTGAAGACAGAACTTCAATCCCGCTCGGCTGCAGTTGAAGTTCACCGCCGAATGTAGAAGTCTTGCCTTCTAAGCGAACGCGGTCGCCTGGTGACACTGCAGCGTTTGTCGTGTAGACATAAATTCCTGCTGTGTCGTCTTGCACGTAAAAGGCGTTGCCGCCCCAGAAACCAGTGCCCGTCGTCACGATCGCTTCAACGGAAATCAATTCTCCGCCCGAGTTGCGTGCTTCCTGTACATTCGCTACAGGAGTCGCTTCTGGCGGTGCTTCGCCTTCAGAGACAATCGTGAATGCAGTCGGTGAGCGTAAACCTGGGACTGAGAAGTAAGCTGAAAGCGAACCAGTAATGGTCACTTCCGCTTTGAAATTTCCAGGATTGTCGACAAGGTTCAATCCTGCGCGGAGAGCGCCTGTCGGCAATTGAACCGGCAAAATCTTCGCCGGGTTCGTTTCATCCGGAGAATCTGCGATGCCGATATTTGTCGCTACACTAAATGGCGGGGTTTGGTTATAGCTAGTCCCGCTAGAAGCAGTTCCGACGACAAATCCTTTTACCGTTGCCGTTCCTGTATTGTTTTCGATGGCTTCTGCCACCGAGATGGTTTCAGCTGCGGCGGCTGTTGCCATGTATGGCAACCCGGCTGATATAGCTAAAATGAGACTTAAGAAGACCTTGCTGAACGCGCCTTTTGTCACAAACCTTCACTCCTCTGATAAATTATTGTCATACTAACTTAGTATACTAAAAATTTGTAAGCGCTTTATTAAATATTTGTAAATTTCATTTATTTTTACCCAATTTATTTATAATATTCCCTTTTTTATCCTGCAAAACAGGATTTACGAAACAGCATTATCTATTTTTTATATAAATGTAATCTATTAGACCTAAACCCTTAACAGTTGTGAACTTTTCCGCAACATATTGGCCCGAGAGGCGTCCATTACTATAGTTTCGTGATAAGATAGGGAAATGGAATTTGAAGCTTTTAGTTTCTTATATAAGGAAAGAATGTGTTCCACTTTTGTTTTAGTGGAAACTTGCAGAAAGTAGGATTTTGTTTTGGGCAGAAAACTCGCTATTACCGGTATTTTGTTTGTCATCGCTTCACTGTTTTTGAAAGTTTCAGGACTACTCCGGGACATGGTCATTGCATTTCAGTTCGGGGATTCCTACCAGGCAGCCGCATATTTTGCGGCATTTACTTTGCCGAATATGTTCATTTTATTTTTCGCCACCGGCATGAAGAATGCTTTCGTGCCAAGTTTCATCCATGCACAGGCAGATGGAAACGGCCATCACCACTTCTCGCAAATCATTCGCGGCACAATGGTGCTCGGATTGATTGTCTCTGTCGTTGGTGTACTGGCTTCGCCTCTGCTATTGCCGCTGATGTTCCGGTTCCCCAACCTTCAGCCCGATGTTCAAGCTGAGGCGATTGAACTGAGCGTTGCCTTAGCAGTCATCTTCTTTATCGCCGTGTTCATCGTGTCGTTGAATTCGGTTTATGAAGCCTATCTTGACGCAGAAAGCAAATTCTCATTGTCCGTCATCTCGCAGATTATCGTCATCGGCAGCACCATCCTTGGTGCCGTGTTGTTCGCGGACCAAATTGGCGCTTACTCGCTAGCATTTGGATATCTGATCGGTGCTGTGTTGTCTTACATCATCAAGCGTCTATGGTTTGTTCCGAAAAGCAGCCATAAAGTGATCGGGAAGCTCGACTGGCAAGAAATCAAACCGTTTTCGATCATTTTCGTTCCAGTAGCCATCACGGTCATGGTCGGCCAAGTCAATTTGACGATCGACAATATTTTTGCCGGCTCGTTCAGCGACTCAGCGATCAACTACCTCAACTACGCAAAGAATATCGTTCACTTTCCGCAGGCTATCATCGGTGTAACGATCGGGACGATCATTTTCCCGATCTTGTCGAAAGCGATCGCGAATACGAATGAAAAAAGCTTCAAGCAAGGCATTGAGTACGGCTTGATGCTGACGCTATTGGTTTTGCTGCCTGCCGTGGCGGGAATGATGTGGCTGATGGAAGATCTTATCAAGATTGTCTATGAACGCGGCGCCTTTACGGCAGACGCGACCGCAGCGACAGCGACTGTCGGTTATCTCTATATGGGTTCGGTGTTGTTCTTTAGTTTGCAGAACATCTTAAACAAAGCGTTCTATGCGAAAAAGAAAGGCCATGTCATTTTGCGTATTTCCTTGTTCTCGATCGCGCTCAATGTCGCATTGAACTTCCTGTTCATTGCATTGCTCGATTCGTATTTGGCGATACCACTCGCTTCATCTGTCATGGCGCTTGTTTACTTTGCGCTCAACTGGGTCGTTTTCAACCGCACGCAGGGCAAGCTCGATACACGCTTTATCGTTAAAGACGGGGCGAAAATTCTTGCAGCGACCGCGCTTATGCTGCTGTCATTATGGGCTGCATCGGGTCTCCTTGAGAACTTGAACTTGTATATACGCTTTGGCTTGACCGCTGTAATCGGCGCGATTGTCTATGTTTTAGCTGCACTCGCATTGAAAACCGAAATCGCCCGCTTCCTCATCAGCAAACTTAGAAAATCATAAGGAGTTTTTTCATACTATGAAACAAGCATTAATGAAAAACGTGACGCCGCTCTTGAAGCCGGCGATCAAAGCTTCCTTGAAACGCTTTTACTCGGCGGACAAGCCCGTCACTGCGCTTGAAACGGCAGAGCGTGTGCTGGTGTTCGCACCGCATATCGATGACGAAACGATCGGTCTTGGCGGAACGATCCGCCGCTATGCCGATATGGGGGCACAGGTCACGATCGCCATCATCACCGACGGCAAAAACAGCAATGCCGCACCGGTTGACGCCGACAAACTTGCGGAAACGCGCAAACAAGAGCTCCGGTCGATCCAGCCATTGCTCGGATTCACCGACGTCCGCTATCTCGATTATCCAGACAGCCAAATCAACGAAGTCGAATCGAGCGAGCGGTTCCAGCAATTGATCGAAGACGTCCGCCCCGACACGGTGTATGTGACAAGTTTGATCGATGCACATCCAGATCATGTCTACAGTGCACATTTAGTGGCATCTGCTTTGAAGCAGTCAGCGTATCAGCCGAACATTGTCCGTGAATATGAGATTAATTGCCCTGTACCTCCGGCTTACATTAATTGTATTATAGACATTACCGACCAATTTTTGGTGAAGAAACAAGCAACCGAAGCGTTCAAAAGCCAAGTCATCGCATTCGATGGATTTTTAGCACTCGCTGAGATTAAATCATCACAGACAAAACAACCGAATGTTCGTTACGTAGAGACTTTCATTGAAAACACAGCTCCAGGCTTTATCCAAGCGGCACAACAACTCGCACAAGGTGACCGCCATTATGAGCAGCATTTCAAACAAGCGAACCGGACCGTTACGTTATGGTGGGCCATCTTTAAAAACTTGAAATTGAAAAAGGCTATTTACAAAAGCCGCTAATATAAATGCACTTGGAGGGTATTATGAATTTCTTTAGAGACAACAATGAAAAATGGTTTTGGCTTATCGCCTTGATCATCCTTATGCTGATCGGCTATTCACAATTGCCGATCATCGCCTATGTCTTGACGGCTGCACTGTTCGCCTATGCATTATTTAATCCAAAATACGCCATCTTGCTGTTATTCGTCTATATTCCGATACGGGAATTTGTGACGGCCTACAACCCAGGGCTCAGCTATCTGACTGAAGCGCTGGTGTTCGGTGCATTGTTCCACGTTGTATGGGCAAACCGTAGCTCGATTGGCAAACTATTCAAGTTCAAGAATTTTGAATATGCCTATTTCGCGTTTTTGGCAATCGGTTCGATTTCAGCACTCATTATGGGCATCAGCCCAATCTTGATCGCCATGCAATTGCGCCAGTTCGTGGTGTTTTACTTGGTGTATTATATCGTCTACCGCCTAGGTATCACCCGCAAAGACTTGATCAACTTGGTGTGGATTTTCGTTTGGACTTCCATTTTGGTCATCATCCAAGCAATGGCGGAAAAACTATCGATCCGCAACTTCTTCTTGCCGCTGGAGTGGCAACAAATGGCCTTGTCAGCCAAAAACCGCGTGCGCATCTACGGCATGCTCGGCAATCCGAACGTGCTCGGTATTTTCTTGATGTTTGCGTTCATCGCCTTCTATTATGCGAAAAACAAATTGCCTGAATTCAATCCGCGCTATATGGATATTTTGAACGTGTTGCTTGTCGGCATACTCGTCTTGACATATTCCCGCGGCACATGGGGCGGCTTTTTGGTCGCTGCCATCGCCTTTTTGATCATGACGCGCAAGCTCAGCATCTTGATCGACTTCGTTAAATATACGGCTCTTGCGATGATACTCGTCGTCCTTCCGCTCAACTTGATGACGAATTTCATTGAAAAAACCGATATTGGATCTGAAAAGGTCACCAATATCCAGCAGTTTGATGTTGGTGGCGAGTCTGGATTCCGCGACCGCATCGGCAGCACATTCAGCGAAGACACCGTCACCGGCAGCCAAAGTTCAGGCCGCTTGTTCATTGTTAAAACCGGCTTTGAAGTATTCAAAGACCACCCGATTATCGGCACAGGCTTCGCAACCTTCGGCGACTCGACGACTCTTTCGAACGGCTCGCCACTTTATAAGCGCTACGGCATTGGCCATAATTTCTATTCGGACAACCAATACATCCAGATCATCGTCCAAACCGGCGTTCTCGGCGTTATCGCTTTTGCAACGTTCCTACTCACGATGCTGTGGCGTTTCGGGAAAAAGCACAAAGAAAGCTATCTCTATTCCCTAACTGTGAGTATCTTGCTCGGCGCATATTTCATGGGCCTTGTTTATAATTTGTGGGAATCCGACATCTTCGGCTTGGCGTTCTTCGCCTTGCTTGCTGCGGCGTCACGCCGTGAAGATTTCGGCCTCAGCGACGACGGTAAAGCCTTATGATCCGCATATACCAAGCAGGCGATGAAATCGGCATTAACACTCTGTATGAAAAAGTATTCGGCAAAAAACGCTCTTTGCAAGAATGGCAATGGAAGTTTGAAACTTTCCCGGAAAGCGCAGTGATTGTCGTCTCTGAAGAAGACGGATATATTAATGGCCATGCTGCTTTCTTGAAAATCCATGCACGTCATAACGGCAAGGATATCGCACTCGGCGAACGGGTCGACATTATGGTCGACCCCGACGCTCAAGGCCGCGGCATCTACAAGCAAATCGTTGAGCGCATGATGGAAGAATGTGTTGCTGAACAAATTGATATTCTTTATGGATTTCCAGCTGAGACCGCCAAGCAAGTGTTTTTGAAAGTTGCAGGCGGCAGCGAACTCGGCAACGTGCCGCGCTTTCTCGCTGTCAATAAACCCGGTGCATTGCTCGCTTCCAAGCTTGGGCCATTAAAGGCTATTCAAATGCCGGTTGACCGTTTGTTCTCGGTGTCGATTCCGAAAAAAAGCCCTTATCAATTGCGCGAGATGAATGAGCGCCTTGAATTGGCTGATGTGATTTACAGCCGCTTTGAAAAGCAGTATCCGCTCCATGCAAAGCGAGGCAGCGAGTATGTCCGCCGCCGGTATTTAGCCCATCCTTCGAAAGACTACCGAGTGTATGCGCTCGAACTTAACGGATATGCAGAAGCTTATTGCGTGCTGCATGATGAGACACAAGATAATGGCGTGATGTTCACGACGATTGTCGATTTGTTCGGTGCAAATGATGAAGCGGCTATTGTCAGCCAATTGAAAGCGATCCGCCGCTTTACACAAGCGGATGCGCTCAATTGCTGGGCAGTGCCGGATAGTGCACGCTACCGGGCTTTGAAGAAAGCTGGATTTTTCCACATCAATAGCCCGATGCCGTTTGTTATTAAAGACTTTACCGGCAGCGGCGATTATGATCAGCTTACCAACTGGCATTTGTCCCAGTCGGATGTTGATTCCTATTAATAGCAAGCCCCTTCCGTTTCTTTTGAGCGGAAGGGGTTTTTTATGTTTTTTTCTTGTTAAATGATGTAGGTGTTGCTAATGAATGCTTACATTTAGATTCTGCCTGTGATGTTGTTTTGTTGTTTGAAGTTGACAACATTTTGTAATCGCAGCCTCGCTTGGGGTTGAGCTTTCGCGATGAGCCAGGAAAAACGCCTGTCTCCCCGCTTCGCTTCACCCGTGAGCGCAAGGCCGCTTTTGGATTTCATTGTTTCTTGAATGTAAAACGCATCTGCTTTGTGTTGATTCAACCGCAGATGAAATAGCTTATTTGGAGTAGAGAAAAAACTCTGGGATTCGTGTGTAACACTGTTCAGTTGTTCGAAATTAGCATCTGCTATGAATCCGCGGCAACGCTTCACCCGTGGGCGCGATGCCGCTTTTAGATTTCATATATTCCCGAATGTGAAATGCTTCTAATTCTATAGGATTCATCCACAAATATGAAATGGTATTAGTACAGTGAAATTGCATTTCGAGATAGCTATAATCTACTTTTCTGTTGATGGTTTGAAAGATTGAAGCAATTTATTTCCACAATAAATGTAGAGGTGGAGCGAAAATCGGCGACTCCGAGAGGAATAGCGAGACAATTGAGACCCTGCAGGAGCGTAGCGACGAAGCGGCTCAATGCGAGCCCTCCGGAAAGCGTCCGATTGAAGCGCAACCTCCATTTAAAATATATGTCAGCTAATATATCTTTTCACCTAGTCTCGAACACAAAAACAAGCATGCCCCTTTGCGGATGCATGCTTGTTTGTCATTACTCGATAAACGCTTCGTATGTTTCCAATTCACCGGCTTCAATTACATGGCCGATGAAGTCTTCATAACTGATAATGCCGAGCGACAGGGCTTCGGTGAACAGCTCTTGCACTCGTTCTGTTTCGGGTTTAACATCGGCTTCTGCAGTCGCATGCAACTTGCCTGTATGGTCGACAATTTGGCCGTCTTCATCAAACACGACATTCAGCTCACCTAAAAACGTATCATACTCACCGGTTTGGACAACTAAGGTGTCGCCGATCTCATTTGTCGGCACAGTCGTTACGTGAGAGTGCCCACCGATGATGACATCGATGCCCGGCACTTCTTCAGCAAGTGTGCGGTCATGTCCGATGCCGATATGCGTCAACGCAATGATTTTATTAATGCCTTGCGCTTCAAAATGCGCGACAGCTTCTCTTGCGGATTCTGTGTAGTCGGAGAAGGTAACATCCCCTGGTACTGTGACGACTTCATTGTAATGCGTAATGCCAAATATGCCGATCTGTTCGCCGCCGACTGTTTGCACAAATCCTTTGTTGATGCGGCCGTCTACCGGCTCATCCGTAAAGCTGTAATCCGCGAGCGGCTCTAAGTGTTCATTGCCGGTAAAGTCGACGTTTGAGCCGAGTACTGGATGCGCCGCATTTTCTACATAAATACTGAGCGGCCCGTGATCGACGACGCCTTCACCGATATCGAATTCATGGTTGCCGAGTACCATGCCGTCATAACCAAGATGGTTCATAAAAATGGCATTGGCGAGTGAATCCTGCGCTTTTCTGCCGATGTCCCAGGAAGTAACGTCTCCCGCAGACAATAACAAATTGTTTTCTGTCGATTCGCGAATATTATCAATCAATGACGCACGGCGTGTAATATTGTCCAATACCGTATGTGTGTCGTTTGTATGAATCAACGTCAGTTCGAAATGTTCTGGTTCTGTAATTGCAGCATCGCTAACTGCACTTTCATCTGCTTCTTGATTATTAGAGGCTGCGGATTCGGTTTCGTCCGGTGCTTCCGCATCTCCAAACCCCGCACTTTCATCATTGTCCGGCCATACAAGAAAGGCTGCCAAGGCAATCAAAAGTGTAGTGAAGGGGATTAGTACTTTTTTCATCCGTGTCACGTCCATTTCTATAAGAATCTTCATCATTAGTCTACTATAAAACAGCAGAATAGTGAGCGTTCTCATAGATTCTTAACCAAACTTTAACCATTTCCTTATAAACTTTACCAAAAAAATAGTAAAATTCTGTACAAAATCATAAAAAAGAAACCAACCGCCAAAGCAGTTGGTTTCTTTTTTCTTATTCGTGCAATGCTTTTACAACTTCAGGAGAAACGGCGAGTGTACCACCAGTTGTAAACACTGTGCCATAGTAGTTGGCACGCGTTTTGACGGTTGGGTTCACGCTGTTTTGTCTAACAAGAAGCATCGGTGCTTCATAAGCTGCTGCGAGAACGTTTCCTGTCAAAGCATCCGGGAAGTTCTGGCCGTTTGAAGCCAAGCCTTCGACAGCGTCTTCAAAGAGTAGTTCAGCAACTGCAGCTGAAGTCAAGTAACGGTCAGCGCCGCTTACGCGTGTTGCGTTCGGCAAGTCTGATGCTACATTATTCGATACGGCTTGTGTTCCGCCGATGATCGTTGTCGATGTATACGACTCTAATTCATTGGCAACAACAGCAGGAATGCGGTCTGGGCGAGTCAAGAGGATCGGCTTGTCGTTGACTGCTGCGTAAGATCCAGCAGACAAAGCATCCGGGAAGTTCAAGCCGCTTACGACCACTGCATCCGTTGCATCTGTTTCAAGTTCAGCGGCGATGGCAACTGACGTGTCATAGCGCGTCTGCCCACCGATACGTTCGACATCAAGGCCTAAAGTTTCAAGTTGTGCAACAACATCGTTCGATACAGCCAATGTTCCGCCGAGAACAATTGCGTTTTCAGCGCCAAGGCGCTCGATTTCTTCTGCTACTCCAGCAGCAAGGCCGCCAGAACGTGTCAAGAGGATCGGAGCATCGTTTTGGTCTGCAAGAGGTGCAGCTGTCAAAGCATCTGCGTATTGGTCGCCGCGAGCGATGACAACCGTGTCAGCAGACTCCCAGCCTTGTTTCGAAACAGCGATCGCTGTTTCGTAACGGTTCGCACCGGACAAGCGCACTTGATTGATGCGGCGCTCTTCGTAAGGCTCGATGCCTTCGTCAGCGAATTTTTCTGCATGCTCTACAAACATTTCCCAGTCTGTAAATCCTGGTTCTGAGACGCGCCCATCTTCATAAGCTGCACCGAACATATCGTAGCCGTCGCCGCCTTTAGCTGTGAATGAGTTTGTCGCAACTGTATACGTTTCTTCTAGATCAATTTCTACATATTCTTCACCGTTGTCAACAAAAGCGGAAAGAACGCGGTCGCCCGCTGGCGCTTTTCCGTCATAATTGAAGAACATACCAGAGACGTGAAGGAATCCGCCATTTTCAGACGGGAATAGGCGCACGCTATGCTCTAGCGCATCCAAAAGTTCCTGCCCCGTCACTTCCATGATTGCCAGTGCATTACCGAATGGCAATACAGTCAATACTTCACCGTAAGTGATCGGCCCTTCGTTAATCGAAGAACGGATGCCGCCGCCATTTTGCAAAGCGATTGTTGTGTTCGGGTTGATTTGTTGAGCTTTTGCAAGCATGCCATCTGTGATGAAGTTGCCGAGATTCGTTTCGCTTGAGCGAATTCCGAATTCCCCGCGCGTTCCGTTCAAGAAGACATTGGCGTCCACACCAATTTCTGTTTCTTTCAATGTTTCTACTTCATCTTTGAACGGCTTGAGAATTGCCGTTGCCTCTGCATCAGCTTGGGCAAGCGCGACTTCGTGGTGAACTCCGTTAAAGTTTGTTACGTTTCCTTCAGCGTCGAAAGTTACGTCAAGCTGACCAAGGAATTTATCGTATTCGTTCGCTTGGACGATGATTGTATCTCCGACTTGCTGAGGCGGCAATAATTTCGTGTGCGTGTGTCCGCCGACGATCACATCAATGCCATCGACTTCTGCTGCAAGAATGCGATCGTTATCGAAAGCCGGGTTATCGTCATAGCCGATATGCGTCAAAGCGATGATTTTATTGACGCCTTCGCCTTCAAACCATTCAACCGCTTCTTCAGCCGCTTCCAAATAATCGGTGAATTCAATAGCGCCTGGGCTTGAAATCTCAGCCGTTTCCGCTGTCGTCAAACCGAAAATCCCGACTTCTTCCCCATCGATTTCTTTCACAATGCCGCTGTAGATTTGACCATTTGAAGCTGTTTTCGTAAACGCCTGACCCGCTACAAGCGGCGCCATATTCGCATCACCAGAAAAATCGATGTTTGCTCCGAGCATCGGGAAATCTGCACCGCCTACAAATTCAGCTAAAGACGAATGACCTTCTGCACTTGAGCCAAGATCGAACTCGTGGTTACCAAACACCATCGCATCGTATTGCATGTAATTCATTAATGCCAAATCTGCCTGGCCTTCAAATGTATTGAAGTAAAGCGTTCCTGAGAAGACGTCGCCTGCATCAAGTAATAGGTTGTTTTCATTCGCCGCACGAAGGCCATTGATCAATGTTGCGCGTTTTGGCGCGTTGTCCAAATTGGCATGCGTGTCGTTCGTGTGAATGATTGTCAAATCAAAATCGCCCTCAGCTGCTTCAGCTTTTTGTGAATCCTGGAGCCCAACGACTGTTAGTGCTAACCCAGCCGCCATTACAGTTGTGAAAATCTTTTTCGGCATTTCTCCACCATCCTATCAAATTTTTTTGACGAACGTCTCTTCCCGCTGATTCTTTCAGACTATGTACGAAGACGTTTGTCCCTATAAACCATCATACTACAAAACATTTCGAAGGTAAGTAAAATTTTGATAAATGTTTCGTAAACGTTTACATTTTTTCATTTCACAGTAATTATACTGAATAATATCCATTAAAAGGAATAAAAAGAGCTGATTCTTAGTTGGTTAGTAGAGAACATTTTCCGTATTGCCATTCATTCAAACTTATACTTTTGATTAATAAATTCATGATACAGACGAACTTCTCTTCGATTCATTTAAAACAGAAAAATCGAAGCACCTAAAGGCGCTCCGATTTTATCCTGTTTACTTATCGTTCAAGTACTCTTCCAATTGCTTAAGGATGGCATCGGATACTGCTTGAGTTCCACCGATGACTTTCACATTTTTAACATCATTATCCTGTAGATGTTTGCCAAGTTCAGCTGGTACGGATTTGCCGACCAAGTATACGCCGGTTTCCTGTTTCGCTGCCAATGCCCCACCTGCTAAAGCATCTGCAAATGCTGTTCCAGTTGCTACGTAAACTGTGTCTGACGGGCTACCGAAGTATTTCGCCACTGCAAGAGACGTTTCGTAACGGTTTGAACCGCTGATGCGAGTTGAGCTCGGAAGTTCGGAAGCGACTTTCGCACTAACTGCTCCTGTGCCGCCGATAACTAATGTGTTTTTGACACCTAGTTTCGATAACGCTGCTTTTGTCGCAGCCGGCACGGAATCTTTACGTGTCAACAAGATTGGCGTTCCATCTGTTCCAGCATAGCTCGCTACGCTGAGAGCATCCGGGAAATTCGCGCCGCTTACTACAATAGCAGTTTCGGAGTTGCCGACTTGCTCTGCAATTTTCGCCGCTGTTTCAAAACGGTCCGCACCGCTGATGCGCTTGACCGTGATGCCTTCATCTCTTAGTTTTTTCACGACTGCATCAGAGATGGCAATCGTGCCGCCAAGAACGTGAACTGTGCTCGCTCCAAGACGTTTGATTTCTTCGTATGTGTCAGCTGGCAATGATGCCGTGCGGGACAATAGAAGCGGTGCATCATGTTTCTTCGCAAGCGGTACGCCTGCTAGTGCATCGGCGTAGTTATCGCCGCGCGCCAGAACGACCGTATCAGATGAAGTCCACCCTTCTTTGCTGAGCTCGACTGCAGTTGCATAACGGCTCGAGCCGGAAATGCGTTCAACACCAACTTCTGCATCCGAACGCTCGATCTTCACTTCTTTTTCAACTTTGTTGCCAGCACCGTCTTCAGCGACTACTTTGAACGTGTTCACGCCAGGAGCCAAATCGACTTTCGCTGTTACCGTTTTGCTGATCGGGTCTTTCAATTTGATTTCGTCATATACATCTTGAGCAAATAGTACGTCTCCGTCCACCGACAATTTAATCATATTGAAGTTATCTCCAACTGTAATGTCGAATTCCGCAGATTTCTGATCTTGTCCAACCGTGGTCGGCGCATCAATCGTGAGTGTTGGGTTCACCGTATCCACAAATACCGGGCGGATGATGGAAGAAGTGTTGCCACTAGCGTCTGTTGCTTCGAATTTCACATCATGACGGCCAGTCTCAAGTTCGATCGTTGTATCGAAGTGGTAGCCGTTTGCACCTTTCGCGAAGGCGATTTCTTTGCCATTCACTTTTAATGACTTCAAGTCATGCTCGACAACATAGCCTTTGATCGGAACATTTTTAGTTCCGTAGAGGCCAAGTGCTTCTGGTCCATTATCGTCTACATAAATGACCGGTTTCAGTGTATCGTTGGAAGTCGATTTGAAATGGCCCATATTTTGAGCATGATCGATTACCGTCATCTCAATATGTTTTACGTTCTCTCCAGTCAATTGATAGTCACTCAATTTCACGGATTTTTGATCTGCTTTAAATGCCCCTTTTGCAGGAAGACGCTTGTTATTAACGTATAGAACGTATTCTGCAGCGCCGACACCTTCGTCATTTAATACAATATCCAAGGTGTCGTTTTCTTTGTTCACTTTCACTTCACCTGTTGGCGCAACCGTATCCACATAAACCGGCAATGATTTGCTCTGCCACTGTGCCTCTTCATAATCCACTTTTGCTTTGTATTCAATTTCGTACAAGCCATCGTCTACAAGTTCACCTTTAGCTTTGCCATCCCATGCACGGCTTCTGTTCAAACTAAAGAAAGCAGAGCTGGAGAAGTTTTTGCGGATATTCTTCTCGATATTGACTGTACGGATGTTTTTACCGTCTTCATCGAGGATATTTGTTTGTAGCTCAGCAGCATTCCGCAAGAATGTCGGCATCGCATAAATCGTATCTCTCAAGCCATCATTGTTAGGGGAGAATGGATAAACCATTTCGCCGTCCACTTCTACCGGCTCGAAGAATGTGTTGCCATCCAGTGCTTCCGTAAAATCATTGGCATCATATAAAGCTTGATAGAATTTCGGTTTTCCGGCTTCATCCGGACCGAATGAATCAATGATATCCGGTCGGTCCCATTCACCGTAGAAGCTGATGTATGGCAAGACCAGATCCGGGTTCGCTGACCCTTCTTCTGCTGTCAATGTAACGAATCCTTCTACAAAGACATCTTCTTCAAGTGCTTTTGTAATTGCATTGCCGTCTTTATCAAGACCAGGCACTTTACCCCCACTGATATCAACGGTCACTGTAACATCTTTTTTACCTCTTGCCGGGACCGTAATGCTGTCAGGTGCAGCCACTTTTGCCCCTTCTAAAGCTCCTGATCTCAGCAAGTTGTATGTGACTGCGCCTTCTTCTTGGAACATATCAACAATTACGGATGTATCCACATCATAGGTCGCTGCTTTGTCCGTCAAGTTTTCAGCCGTCAATGTAAACGTGAATGAATTGCTCGTGAAGTCCTTCATGTTTACTTTTGCTTCATTCGTCGATTTTTCCGTCAAGATTACCGGAGTGGAAACTGCGCTGTTCAACTGCATCATGCCAGCGCCCTGTCTGCGAGGCGAAATGATGTCCCCGGATTTACCAAGCGTAATATCCGCTGTGTTTAAAAGCAGTTTCTTAGCAAGACGCGTACGTTCTTCCATCGATAGGTGCTTGAACTCATCATGATTTTTCAAGTATTGCTGAACAAGTGCTGCGCCACCTGCAACATGTGGAGCTGCCATTGACGTTCCACTCATGACACCATATTGATCATTTTCAAGAGTCGAGAGGATGTTTCCACCTGGTGCAGACAATTCCGGCTTGAACTCAAGATCCGGTGTCACGCCCCACGAAGTGAAGTTGGTTGAACGGCCTACTTCCGGCCCTTCTTCGATATTAGTCTGCTCTACATTAGCTCCAAGCGCTTCTTTGTTAGCTAGAGCTGCCTCAAGTTTATCGCCATCCGCTTTTGTCACTTTCATGAACGGGATGTCCCAGCCGCCTTGGTCTTTAAAGAACACAGGGCTATTCGTGTTGTAAACGACGATTCCCGCTGCCCCAGCTGCTGCTGCCCACTCCGTCTTATCGGCGAAAGTATGCTCACCGCGTGATACGACAACTACTTTACCTTTTACATCTATGCCTTGATAGTCAGTCAGCGCGCCCAATGCATTAGCATTTCCAGTCAACGCTTTCAAAGAAACAACTTCAACGTCAGGTCCTGCTACTTCAAAATCCGTCCAGTCGTCTACGCCGAATCCTTCAACTTTGAAGTCAGCGAATTCAAGGTCATGTGTATAATGGTTGACGATATTGCCAGTTGCTGCAACTTGGATCGTATCTTTGTTGAGTCCTGGAGAACCGACCAAGCCATAGTCCGGGTTGTCATAATGCGGATTGTCGTAATTATAGCCGACCGTTCCGGAGTTTCCGGCAGAAACAGCTGCGACGATTCCGTTATTGACTGCGTTCGTAATTGCCTTATCTTCTGCACTATCAGCTTCATAGAACGATGCTACTGAACCCAAACTCATGTTCAGTACATCTGCACCTAGTTTCACCGCGTCATCGATTGCCGCCAAGTAAATATCGGAGAATGTCGACGGGAAGTTGACATCGTTCGAGAATACTTTCATACCCAAAATCTGAGACTCAGGCGCTACCCCTTTAAGACCACCTGTGCTTTCATCGCCGTTCGCTCCAACCGTACCAGCTACGTGCATACCGTGCATGGAAGCATTCGGGCCGTCATCGTTGATTTCAGCGTTCTTATCGTAATAGTTATAAGCATAAGGAACTTTAACGTTTTGGTAAGCGCCTTTCAATCCATCCTTAGAGATAAGGCCATCGACCGTCGTTTTTGTCAGATCGACTTTAGAAGCGTCTGTTATATTGAAGTCTTTGTGGTCTGGATCGATTCCGGAATCGATGACCGCAACGACCATGCCTTCGCCTTGGTACTTGCTGTCAGCCCAGACTTGACGGGACTGGATAAAGTCGTGGCTTGTTGTCATGTCTGGCGTTGCTTCCGGACGTTCGTATTCGTTTGCGATGTATACGTTTTTAACGTTCGGCAAGTCTTTTATTTTCTCGACATCGCTGAAGTTTACCACTCCGCTGAAGCCGTTGAATGCTGTTGTGTATTCATATTCCGAATTTAATTCGACGCCTCTTGAAGAAATGGTCTTCTTGACAGTATCGTGTGATTTCACAAGATTGGATTCGATTTGAGCTTTCTCTGATGATGCAAGTTCTTTGTATTGGACACCTTTATCAGATGCAATTTCGATGGCAGATTGTCCTTCAATTTCGACAATAACGCGGACTGTATCATCCGGTTTGAGTGCATCGGTTTGTATTAAAGCCGATTCTTCCTTTTCTTTTAGCTGTTTGATGAGTTCAGCTTTTTCGTTTGAAAGAACGTTGATAGCCTGCAAATCCTGACCATTGGCTTTCTCTTTGTCGCCAGTGGCACTCGCAGTCATTGCTCCGTTACTTGCGACCAATCCAGCGATCATCGCAACAGATACAAACTTTTTCCAGTTTTTTGAACCGTTTTGCACAATGTAGCCTCCCCTAAATGGTTTTGGAGAATTTTTTCTTATGTAAAATCCCAACTTATGTATGTCTTTCTCCACAAGTAAAATAGTAACAATAGTCATACAATTATGTCAATAAGCTAAAAGGTTATACTTTTCAATTGAAAGTATGGAATTTAATTGAAATGTATTAAGCATAAAAGATGATAAAATGAACAATTTATTCCTTCAAAATACATGAGCTAAAGGAATCTTTTTAAAAAATAAAATTTTCGTGTTCCGAAGGACAAAAGGACTTTCTCACTAAACCCATCAGTTGTTTATTCTAATATCTATTGAAAATATGTATGATTATCATTTAATGTTTTTTAGGGTAAAACTATCTTTTGTCGGGCAACTTTTATGTTAAATTTATTTATTTTCAAATAAGGGGATTGTCTAATCTTTTCTAAGGTCATTGATCATGAATGAGTTGCTAAGGACAGTGTTTCTTTTTTAATGAATGGATAGCGGAAGTCTAGGTGAGCTGGAATTGGTGTGCGAAAATTTATCTGTTTTCATTTTGCCGTCACATACGGTTTCGCCGCCTTGCTTTGGGTTCGCCTTTGGCAGTAAGCCAGGAAGTTCATCTGTCTTACTGCGTGGGCTCACCCGTGAGCGCTAGGCGGCTTTTCGTTTTCTTTGATGCTAACCTGTGAACGATGAGCTTTCATTGTGGATTGCTTCTGCTGGTCGGGGAATCGCTTCTCTGGAATAGCGTGTGAGAAAAATGACAAAAACCATCCGCCCAAAGGCGGATGGTTTTTGGTTATTACTTATTCGTAACTCACTAGGCCGATAATAGATTCTTGCTTATCGGCTCCATTTTCCACTACAGACTCTTCTTGGATAAATCCGAGTCCCGGCGCAAAATAGCGCGTGTTGGTCATGACTTGGTCTGATGCTTCGGACTTCAAGACTTGTTGGACGATGAGTACATCTTCAAACGTGCCAGCTTCCGTTTCTAATGTTGCATCTTTCGAGGTCATAATCCATTCGCCTTCTGTGTTGTTTTCTTCATCGATCATGACGACCGGTCCATCCATCGGCACGAGGCCTTCAATCGAGATGTCGCGTTCGCCTTCAAGTTCAGCAGTTTCAATGACCATGTTCATCGTTGTTTCCGTCCATTCTGTGACTTCAACAGTTGCTGCGTCTCCGAATGTGATTTCTTCCAATACTTTATTGCCGGAAACTTCGAGTACTTCACGAGTGATTTCATAGTCTTCTACTTGAAAATTCTTCACGAGGCCCATTTCTGGCATGTATAGCTGCAAGCCGGTAGGATCCGTTACTTCGATCGGGTCGTTTTCTGAAGACTCGACTTCTGTTTCTGTCGCTTCAGTTTCCGTGGCTTCGGTTTCCGTGGCTTCGGTTTCGGTTGATTCTGTGCCGCCCGTGCCGTTGACATTCGCATCTTCGGCCGAGTCCGTCACAGCGGTGCCGCAGCCGCCGAGAATAACGGCTGAGAGCAAGAGACCACTGAATTTCTTCATATGTTTAACCACCTTATCATTTTTGCATAGCGTTGATCGTTGTCTTGATTCCTGGGTTAACCGCTCCGCCTACGTAATAAGTGCGGTTGATCAGTTTTTCTTTGCTGTGTTTGGACAATGTTGTCGTTAAAGTTGCTGGCATTGAGTTATCCGGCACAAGGAAAAGTGGTGCATTGTAGCGGGCAGAGATGGCTGACGACACGAGTGCATCCGGGTAGTTGGTGCCCGTCGAGACGATCAAACGATTGGAGATGAACTCCTTGCTGAAATGATCGATTGTTGCTGTTCCCGTATCGTAGCGAGTTGTTCCAGCAAGGCGGCGAACACCATCTGCGCCAACTTCACGCTTGACTGCCGTTTCCATTGCTGCCGGTACAGCAGCTGTCCCGCCGATGATAACAATGTCTTTACCGTAGCCTGTGCTCAAGCGGTTTGGCAATGCCATTCCGTCTCTCACTAGAACGATCGGCCATTTTTTCACGACCGCAACGCTCGCAGCTGTCAATGCATCCGGGTAGTTATTGCCGGATGTGACGAACATGCCGCTTGCAGCTGGTAGTTTGGCGTTGATTTGTTCATTCGTTTCATAACGCGTCTGTCCTGACAGGCGTTCGACGCTCATTCCCATACTCTTTAACTTGCTTTCCACTGATGCCGATAGCGCTACTGTTCCACCAACGATGACGACTCTGTTCGCTTTCAAGCGTTTTAATTCCTGCTCAACTGCAGGCGTCAACGTTTTCGCGCTGCTCAAGAGAATCGGTGCATTGCCGTAATGGGCAGCGAGCGGGCCAGCTGACAATGCATCAGCGTATTGCCCGGAAGTAGCAAGCACAACGGTTTTTTGAGCTTTTGATGAAGCGAAGCCGCTAGGGTAAAGTAGTTTTGAGACTTCAATAGCGGTTTCAATGCGGCTCTTGCCTTGGATGTTTTGAGGCGTGTAAGAATACTTCGCCGTATCCGGGTTCGTGAAGATCACTTTTTGCGCCCAGACATCGAATAGTTCTGAGTTCGGCCAGTTGCGCGCATATTCGCGGGCTTCTTCACGGTTATAAAGTTCGATCATCTCGCCTTTATCTTTCGAGCGGACGATGAAATTTTTCCGTTTAAAATTTGACCACACAATATCATTTTCTAAAGTAGAAGAATCGATGACCGATGCTTGCGGAAGTCTACCGCCGTGTGCGAGTGCATCGTCTTCCCTATAGTACTTGGCAACTTCTTTATCACTGCCGTCCAGGACGACGTATTTCTGAGGCAAATAGTTCGACCAAAGCACTGCGCCTGTCGTCGTATGTACCACGCGTGTGTTTTTCCATTTTTTTGCTTCGTTAACTGCTTCTTGTTCTGTCCCATATAAATTGTTCGCGATTTTAACACCGGAATGATAAATGCCGTAAACGAGTGGGCGTTCAATCGGTTCAGGCTTTGTCGCACCTTCAACCACACCTGTTTTTTTATGGGCAACATAGCTTCCTGCTACAGTTTTCGCGTAGTTCAATGCATCTGTTTTAGAAGCATATTGTCTTAGCGCTTTGCCGTTGACGTCATTGACGACATAGACATTGAAGAAGTCATCGACGCCTTTGGCGACATTCTCAGCAACTTTCTGCTGGAACCACGCTTGCTTGATCATTGCTTCTTCTGTCGGGTTTGACATATAGCCGACTTCGAGCAAAACTGCTGGAACGTTAGCTACACGATTGACATAAAGGCTGTTGGCGACGATGCCACGGCCTTCTTTAACGCCGGAATTGATGACCGAGCGATGAGTCGCTGTCGCAAGTCTCCCGCTTTCCGGAGAATAATGGCGTTGCAAAACTGATGGCGGGTATGCCGAGCTTGCGAAATTATTGTTGAAGTAGTATGTTTCGTAACCACCGAACGTCGGTGAGCCTGTTGCGTTATGGTGAACAGACATGAAGATCGTGTTGTCGTTATTGCCGCTGGCGATCATGCCATTGGCGACTTTCATCCGTTCAACGAGATCCTGGCTGGATGAAATACGTGAAAATTGGACATCTGTCGTTCGCGTCATGCGGACGAGGAATCCACGCTTTTCAAGTTCTGTTTTAAGCCGGTTCGAGACTTCCATGTTTGCGTGTTTTTCGTAATAACCTGTACGGTTCCCTGAATAGCCGGCAGTCCCTGAGTAAATCCCCCCGTGTCCCGGGTCTAAGATTACGGTCGGTTTGCCTGAAGCTGATGCAGTCCCAGAACCAAATCCAATGGCCAGCAGCAACAAAAGCACAAATAAAAGTTTAGTTTTCAATGCTACATTCCCCTCTTTCTGACCTAATAGTACGGGGGAAAATTAGGAGAAACAAGAGAATTTTACAATATTTTCATAAAATGATTCTTTATACAGAGTTTAAAACTGAATTTTTCACCCGAAAAGCCATAAGACCTATAAAAATATCGAAAAAAAAGGTTTCATGAGTTTAAACTAGATATTAAGACTCTTTTTCACTTATAAATGTATACTGATAAATTGCATGTTCATTCATTTAAATGAATGAACAAAAAAATCCAAAGAAGGAATTAGCTTCCTTCTTCGGATTCTTCCTCCGCATCTTCGTTTAAGTAATTACTCAACAAAGCATCGGAGTGGTCCAGTATCTTCAATGAATTAGCTTGATTTTTATCGATGGTCTCTTTGTCTATCTCAATGCGTTCCATCGTGTCAAAGTCATAATAGCGCTCTGGATATCTGGCATTTTGGCCGAGATACATATGATCACCAGTTATATACGATCCGCCTGGCAAATAATAACGTACAGCCAGCAAGTTATTCTCATATTGCAGCATATTGTGCCCGACCATCGGCGCTTCCGGCAACATGCCCATCAAGTTCATAATGGTCGGCATCATATCGACTTGGCCGCCAAAATTGGAGTTTACTTCTGATTCGAACAAACCTGGGGCTGTAATGATGAACGGCAATAAGAAACGGTCTTTCAGCGAGTACTGATGTCCTAGCAATTCCGACATTAGGTTATTATCGCTTACTTTCATGGGTGTTCCATGGAGCCCCGAGTGATCGCCATTGATGACAATGATCGACTCTTCGTAAATGCCTTCCGCTTTCAAAAATTCGATAAATTCCCCGATTGTTTCATCGGCGTAGCGGATGGATTGCAAGTAATCTCCTGTATAGCTGCCTTCATAGGCTTCCGGCAGCTCAAGATACTCATCTTTTTCGGGCATCGTGAATGGCGTATGGCTTGTCATGGTCATCAAGTTGGCATAGATTTTCTTGCCTTCCGCCATTTGCTGTCGGATTTCTTCTTCAGCAAATTGGAACATGACGCGGTCAGACGGCCCGATGTGGATTACGTCTTCATTAGGTATTTCATTAAGTGAATACGCATAGTCAAAACCAAGTGCCGGATACAATTCTTCACGGTTCCAATACTTCAGTTCGTCGGCATGGTAAGTCGTCGTGTAATAATCGCGGTCGTTGAGCAAATCAACGAGCGATGGCAATTCTGTGCCGTTCAAATAATTGACTGTTGGATCCAATCCTCTTGTCAACAGCGACATGTGAAGCAGCCATTCTGCATCTGACGTGTTACCTGCACCGATTTGCTGGAACATCCGGTCAAAATACAAGCTGTCGCCAAGCAATGCATTGATGTTTGGCGTCAATTCCTGGCCGGCAATCGACTGGTTGATCGCGAAATTCTGCAGCGACTCCACTTGGATGACGAACAGGTGGCGGTCTTCTGCAATTCCAAAGCGTTCATGCTCGGCAAACGGGACAAATTCATTGCCTTTTAGTCTAGCGAGCTCTTCGTTCGATAATAAGTTCATTTGCGCCGATGCGCTATTCTGCTGCATCGCCTGTACAATCTGGGTCTGGACAAAGCCTTGTTCTTTGGCGAACAATGTCATATCCAAGATCGGCTTTTGCAATGCGACCGTCGTCGTCACAGCACTGATGACGACCAAGACAAATGCGGCCGCTCCGATTTTCTTGCGGTTTTTCATCGTCAGCGGGCGGTTCCAGTAGAACACGAACAGTGCTACGTAGATGAGGATATCAGCGAAAAACAGCAGGTCCAGCGGCGTGAACAATAAGCTGACTGTTGCCATCACCGAACCGGCTTGATCGCCTTGCTGCAAATCAAAATAACTCGGGACTGTTTGGAAATAGCGCTCATACCAAACAATCGACACCATTAATGCTGAGATGATCAGATTATAGATCAGGGCAACTACAGGACTCACCCGTCTCAACACGACAAACAGCAGGACCGGCAAGAGCATCCAGATTGGAAAGTCAACGAACAGCAGCCTGAGCCAAGAAACTTCTCCGTAGATTAGAGTACGGAAGACCCCCAGCTTGATGAGCAGTATGGACGATAAAATGGCTAGTACGATCAGTGGAGAATTTAATTTATTTGTCTTAATCATATTTAACACCTCTTTATTGATGAATCAATTTTAGCATTATTGTGACATTTATTACAATAGCACTAAGCTTATGTAAAGACGCTCTACTGGTTTGATGGGTTGCACAACACTGTTTTGCCGAGGTTTTTGAGGCATTATGAAAGTTCAGGGGTTTTATAATTCTTTTGTTTATTTCGAATTAAGTGCAGCAATTGTGCTTCCAGCTGTCCTATTTCCGTCTTATTTTGGAGTGCTTGATTTCATTTATGTGTGACTTTACTGCTCCTTCTGCTAATGGGAAATAACTTTTTGAGTAGAATCGGGGGAGGTTAAGCTGGAAATGGCATGCGGAAATATGTAGTTTTTATGTGAGCATCACAAAGAACTCGCTGCGTTGCTTAGGGATGGCCTTTCCTAATGAGCCAAGAAAACCACTTGTCTCATTGCTTCGGCTCACCCTAGGCGCTAGGCAGCTTTTCGTTTTCTTCGATACTAGCCAGTTAAAGTTGAGCTTTCTTTGAGGGTTTCTTCCACCGGTTGGGGAATCGCTTCCCTGGAATGGAATCTCGATGGGGTGGCTAGAATTATTTTGAGGAGATGTGTGCTTGGTTGTGCGAGGCATCACTCAGATATCCGCCGCCCTGCTTTGGGATGGCCTTTCGCAATGAGCCAAGAAAACCACTTGTCTCATTGCATCGGCTCACCCTTGGCGCTAGGCGGCTTTTCGTTTTCTTCGATACTAGTCAGTTAAAGTTGAGCTTTCTTTGAATTTTTTGTCCGCTGTTTGGGGAATCGCTTCCCAAGAGATGCTTCATTTTTAAAAAGCAGACAAAGGACACATGCAAACTCGTCGTGTGACTCCCGACCACAGAGATGATGTATCTTCACCTGCTAATTCAATGAACCAGAAAAATTCTTCACCTGTCTATATCTAGAGACGGAGCTGAAGGGGCCGACGTCTGGGGGACCGCGCGGGCTGGCGAGACAAATGTGCCGTGCTCTTTGCGGCGCATTGGCCGGGCACCCGCCCCCGGCAAGCGTGCCCCTGAAGCGCAGTCTAATAGCGTTAGCTATTTAAACTTTAAAAGTCTGGCACACTCCCTCTCAAACTTTAAAAGTGACAGAAAAAAAGCCGCCCATTTGGACGGCTTTTCAATCGCTTATTTTACAAATTTGGATGTGCTTTCAATCGACACGCCTTGGTAATAGAAGTTCAAGATCTGTTCAGCGCTGTGGCCTGCTTGCGCGCGGCGGTATGAGCCCCATTGGCTCATGCCGATGCCGTGGCCGAATCCACTTCCGTCAAAAACAAAGCGGTCTGCTGAATCCACAACATCAAAATCGACGCTCTTCAAGTTAGCACCGCCCAGCAACGTGCGGAATGTGGTCATGCTCGGTGTGCTGCCTGCTCTATACGTGACGGAGACATTGTGCTTTTTCAATGACGAGCCGACGTATTCATTGCTCGCGGTCTTCAAAGCTGTCGGAATAACCATTTCTCCACCAAGGTAATACGCTTGGTCTTTCGTCAATTTACTGATTTGCTCCATATGGCTTATCGGCAAACGCTTAGGATCTGGGTGAAGCAGCAAAATCGGTGAATTCGTTTTGGCTGCGAGCACAGAACCTGCGAGTGCATCCACGAAGGAATATGCGTTTCCGACAACTAAGTTTTTGCCATTCATCGGCAATAAGCGGTTGATTTCGATACTTGTCGCGACGCGGTCCTGGCCGCTGATGCGGTTACTTTGGATGCCGCGCTCAGCCAAGGTGGTGGCTACCGCTTCCGGTACAGCCGATGTACCGCCGATGATCGTCGCTTTTTCGGTTTTATTTTCTTCTAAAAACGCCAATGTGGAATCCGGGCTTTTCGCGCCCATGTGGATGATGATCGGCAATTGATGGGCAGCTGCATAAGCAGAAGCAGACAACGCATCGGAAGAATCATCTTTGCCTGTCGCGAACATGACAGTCTTCAATTGCCCGATTTCTTTTGCTATCAATAACGAGGTTTCAGAACGGGTCTTCCCTGCTAGTCGTTTGGTGTTAAAACCTTTTTTCATTAATGCAGCTTCCACTTCTTCGGAAATCGCTAAGGTGCCGCCCAATAAATAAATTGTGGCGCCTTGGACGGTTTGTTCTTCCAAGAATTGATCGACTACTGCAGGCAAGCTTTCGCTTCTCGTCAATAACACTGGTGCCCCGTATTTATGTGCCAAAACCGTTCCGGCAAGCGCATCCGCAGGCACATCACCGCGTCCAAGTACAATTGCCGGCGCTTTTTGTGTTCCGAGTGTTTCTTTAGCGATCTCTACAGCAGTTTCATAGCGGCTTTTGCCGGATAGCGTTTTCGATGCCGCCCCAGCTGCCATGTCAAAACTCAATGCGCCGTTTTTGCTGTTGCGGACATAATAGCTCATATCGAGTGTAATGCCTTTGACTTTCCCGGTATTGTCGTAAGTTTCCGTTTGAATTTTGTCGATTGAAGCGATTTTGATCGATTCTACGCTCGGATCTTTCGCTTTGGCTTTGGCGAGCAAATCATTTTTGAAATTGGTGAACGCTGTTTTGCTTTGCTCATTCACCAATGCCCCGTTCAAATTATGTTCAGGGGTCGTCTGCCACCAGACTGCGGGCATCATCAAGTCAGCGGTTGCCGGCAATTGCTGTTTCATCCAGTTTAATTTCCACACGACATTGTTCGTATCAAAAGTATCTGGTTGTGTAGCGGATAAATAAGGCAGTTTCCCTGACCAGTATTGTTCAGGCAATTCGGTTTGCCCGCCATTGCTTGAGGAGAAATAAGCCGTGACAAAGCCGGTTTGGCCGTTTGCTTGCTTGTATGTCAAAATCTGTCCTTTTGTTTCATCGACAGCACGGTTTGTATGCTGATAAGCCGATTGGTAATGAGGCGACAAGGGATCCCAAATGAATCCTTTATAAACTTGGAATGTCGTCGTATCATCGATTTCAAGCGAGTTTTGGTTCATTTTAGAAAAAACATAAGATCTCGCCGTGATAGCTTGCGCTTTCAACGATTCCATTCCTCCGCTTGCCCCCCAGCTTGCTGGGCTTTCTGAAGGCACGACGCCTTTTAAGTAATCTTCAAACTGCAACGAGTTGACCGGTTGCATGCGCGTTGTTCCCGACATGCGGAATTGGATTGTCCCCATATAAGGGTGGATGGCCGCAGTACCCGTTTTGTAAAGGTAGATATGGTTTGCTTTTGAATACGTGAGCGGCTCTACCGTAACGGTGGAAAGGCCGCTTTTCAAAGTTTTGCTGCCATCTTTCAATACTAGTTTACCGGAAACGACTTGCACGCTGTAACGTACGCCTTTTTCCAGTTTAATGTTTTTGTCTTCTACCAGCTGCGAACTACCGCGTGGCATAAAATCATAGCTGGTGGCTGTCCCCAAATTATTAGTCAGTCGAACTTTAACGGTAAAATCATCATTGGCTGATGCACTAGCTGCGCCTCCGAGAATCACGCCGATAAACATTAAGATTGCTAACCCATTCAATACGATTTTCACTCTTTTTCCCCCTAGTCTTTCATTTCACAGAACACTCTCTCTATTTTTTTACAGTATATTCTATATTTTTATTAAAAGGTACATATATTTTTATAAATTTTTGTAAATATTATCCTCTATTGTCCAATTCTTATCATTTACCGAAAGCGATTCGGTTCAAATGCAAAAAAAAATGGCCGCAGCCATTTTTTTAATCTGTGTAAGAACGGATCGTGACGATTTTTTTATCCCATTGCCCCCAAGTGTTCGCAAGCGGCGTGATCGTAACACCGGTACTTGTGCCTGCATGGATGATATTGCCGTTGCCGACATAAATTCCTGCATGCGAGGCTTGTGTCGGTGTGCTTCTGACCAAATCAAGCAGGACGATATCGCCAGGTTTGACGTTCGCATAGCTGACCGGCTTGCCCGACTGCGCCATTAACGCCGTTGTTCTTGGAATTGTAATGCCTTTTTGATTGAATACATACATCAAATAACCCGAGCAATCAAAGCCAGACGGTGTTGTGCCGCCCCAACGATAAGGAACGCCAATGTATTTTCTAGCTTCGGTCACAATTTCGGCACGAATATCGACAGATGGCTTAACGATTGGAGTCGGTGTAGCTGCCGGTTTCGGATTTGGATTCAGCGCTTCTTTGGAAACCGCCACTTCTCCACCGATCACGGTCAAATTGCTGACATTTTTATTGTTAATGACATCTTTTGTTGGAGATGGCAAAGCTGATTGACGAACGAGCAAAATCGGTTTTTTCTGTTTTCCGCCTAATGCAGAGCCTGTCAAAGCATCAGCAAATTGCTGGCCAGAAGCAACCAATGAATCATTTACTGTGCCTGGGTATAGTTTTGCGACTACTGCTGCAGCTGTAGCATAACGGTCTTGTCCTGAAATACGCTGAACCGAAGCTGTTTGATCGATTTTATCGTAAACGGCTTTGCTGACGGCACCTTCACCGCCAACAACTGTTACCTTTTGGTAGCTTTTGAGTGTTGCTTCAACTTCTGCGGATAATTTACTGCCGGATGTCAGCAAAATCGGTTTGCCTGTTTCTGCTGCATGGGAAGCAATCGCCAAGGAATCGGCATAACCGGAACCGCTTGCCACGATGGCCTCTGTTCCGCCGACTTGTTTAGCGATCAACGCCGAAGTTTCAGAACGGTTGCTGCCGGCGATGCGCTTGACTGTCAAGCCGCTGCTTTGCAATTGTGTAACGACTTTGTTCGAGATTGCGATTTCCCCGCCAAGAATCGTCGCATTTTTTGCGCCGAGACGGCCGATCTCAGACATGATATTAGCTGGCACGCTGTCTTTTCTAACCAACAAGATTGGTGCATTTAGTTTTTTGGCAAGCGGTGCACCTGCTAAAGCATCCGGATAGTTATCGCCGATAACGAGTACGACATTGTTGGTGCTATGATAGCCCCAACCTGCCCGTGACACTTGAATTGCCGTTTCGTAGCGATCCGACCCTGAGATTCGATCGAATTTTTCAAACACGCTAGCCTCTGAATTGGAAGCGAAAGCGGTCATGGATAATGCTGTTGCGGCAACCATTGTTCCGAACCATTTTATCATTTTCATACGCGTTTTCTTCCCCCTATTATGATCAGTATGATTTTCTGTATTTATTAGACAATTTTTCATTCTCAATAACACAGAGTTTAGCACTGAAATTCAGAGAAGAATATTACATTTATGTTACAGACAAATTAAAAAGCCTCTTGAGTGAATACTCAAAAGGCTTTTGAATCCGCGCTACGCATAGGCTTATCGGGGTGCACATAGAAAATTCGGAGTTTTAAAAAACAGGATTTTTTACCTAGTTTACGTTTAAAACCTTGCTATAAACATCAAGCGAGTCCCGTTGCAGGTTTTCATTGGAAAAATTTTCTTTCGCGAAGCTGCGGAGCAGATGTCCCATGGCTTCTGTATCGGTCTCAGCATCCATCGCTTTTTCGATGGCGTACATGAGCGCATCCGCACGTCCCGGTTCGACGATCCAACCGGTTTTCCCAGGGTCGATCAATGCCGGAACGCCTCCGACATTGGTTGAAATGACAGGAGTTGCCATATCTGCAGATTCCAGCAATACCAACGGGAAGCTTTCGCTATGCGAAGTCAGCAAAGATACGTCTGCCGCGTACAATAACTGATCGATATCATCACGTTTTCCAAGAAAAGCGACGCGATCGCTAATGCCCAGCTTTTGAGCTTGCTGCTCGAGTTTCGTGCGCAAGTCTCCTTCACCGATGATCCAGAGTTTCCAATCTTTTTTATCGGTTTTTGCGAAAGCTTCGAGCAAAATGTCGTGCCCTTTCACTGGGTGAAGGCGGGCGACAATCGCAAAGACAAAGTCATCAGTCTTTGCGCCGAGCGACTCGCGAATTTCTCGTTTATCGAATGAGGGCAAGGTGTCGTGAAAATTGATGCCATTGAAAACCGAAGTAATCTTCTTTGGCTTTACGCCCATTTGGATGAGCATATCCTTGAACTTTTCCGATACGGCAAACAAATGGTCAGCACGGCGCATAGCTCGTTGATTGAGCACCGTAAAGATTTTAGCAAGCGGTTTAGGCTGATGCAGAAAATCCAATGTCGGATCACTGTGAACTGTAATGAACCATGGCATGCCCAGTTTTTTATAAATGGAATTAACCAGGAAATTTGCCCGTGCCCCGTGGGAGTGGACAAGTGAAAAGCCGCCTTGCTTTAAGAACGCCAGGATTTTCTTTCCTGTGGAACGGTCCAAACGGCTGCTTTGCTGGATGACGGTGACGGGAATTCCCTCTTTTCGCGCTTCTTCGGCAAATGCGCCTTCCGTCAATAGCAGCAACTCTGCTTCAACTGGAGAGTTTGTCAATAATTGCACTACATGCTTTTTGGATCCGCCTAATTCTCCGCCGCTGATAATATGCACTACTTTCATCAGCGCTTACCGCCTTTGTCCCGGACTGCTTTCATCAGGAATTGGGGAAGGGCCATCTGGCGCTTGATGCGTGTCGGCTGGCTCGCCAAACGGTAAAGCCATTCCGTACCCGTATTCAAAAACAGCTTGGGCGCACGCTTGACGTTGCCGCTATATACATCGAAGCTGCCGCCAACGCCTTGGAAAATATTGACGTTCAGCGCATCCATATGTTCACGGATAAACAGCTCCTGCTTCGGGCTGCCGAGTGCGACAAAGAGGATTTGCGGACTTGCATCATTGATTGACTGGATGATTTTAGCCGGATCTTTTTCATAGCCGTCAAGAGTTCCCGCGATGACCAAATTCGGGTATTTCGCCTGGATGTTTTTCGCTGCCAATTCAACGGTCGCCTTTTTCGCTCCATACATAAAGATGCGGTGGTGATGCTTGTTGGCGAGTTGAAGCAGCGCGTCCATCATGCCGATTCCTGTCACGCGTTCGCGGATGTCTCCGCCGCGTATGCGGGAAGCGATTTTGATGCCGACGCCGTCCGGGATCTGGTAGGTGGATTCATTCAATAGCGCCCGGAGTTCCGGATCTTTGGAAGCCATCATGACTTTTTCAGGATTGATCGCGACAATGCGCGATTTGCGGCCTTGTTCGATATCGGCTTGGATGTTATCGAGCAGCTGCTGTTCGGTTTCTTTATTGACTGTGACGCCAAGAATTTCTTCTTTCATGTGGTTCGTGCCTCCATGCAAAACCGCATTTTCAAAAACTTGAAAATGCGGCCGTGTATTTTATTTTTTCGGATTGTCTTTGCCATCGCCAAGGCGATAAACAGCAAATCCGGCTTTTTCGTAAGCTTCGCGGCTAATGGCATTTTTCGTGTCGAAAATAGCTTGGTGGCGCATCGTTTTGCCGAGTGTTTCAGGGTTGTATTCTTTGAATGCTTTATGATCCGTCAAGATGACGATCAAATCCGCCCCTTCAACTGCTTCGTCATAGCTTTGAGTCTGGAACGGCGCTTTATTTTCTTTGACGTGCGGGTCGAATGAAGAAATGCGCAAGTTTTTCGCTTTCAAAAACTCCAGTACTTCCATCGATGGGCTTTCACGGATGTCATCGATATTGCCTTTGAATGCCAAACCGAATACAGCGACTTTCGCATCTGCGACGTCTTTCAAGATATCGTCGATTTTGTCAGCCGTATATTGCGGCATGCCATCGTTTGTCGTACGCGACAAATGGATGATCTGCGAGAGCTCTTTCTCTTTTTCCACAAGGAACCATGGATCGACCGCGATGCAATGTCCGCCGACACCAGGGCCCGGCAAGTGGATATTGACACGCGGATGGTGGTTGGCAAGGCGAATCGCTTCCCAAGCATCCACACCGATCTGATCGGATATTTTGGCGATTTCATTAGCGAACGCGATATTGACGTCGCGGTATGTGTTTTCCATGACTTTGACCATTTCAGCGGTCGTCGCATCCGTCAAAATGAATGCACCTTTGACGAAGGATTCGTAATACACTTGCGTGCGTTTTGAAGATTCTTCATTGATGCCGCCGATGATGCGGTCGTTTTTCACGAGCTCTTCGAAGACTTTGCCTGGGATGACGCGTTCAGGAGAATGCGAAACGAATAGTTCTGTCCCGATTTCCAAATTGCTCTTCACGAGAATCGGCATCATGACGTCGAGTACCGTGCGCGGAGGAACGGTTGATTCCAACACGACCAAATCGCCTTTCTTGAGGAAAGGTACAATTGATTCCGTTGCTGCACGGATGTAATCCATGTTCGCCGTTTTGTCTTCTGAGATCGGAGACGGTACGGCAATGATGAACATTTCTGCTTCCGCAGGCGTTGTCGCCACCGTAAATGTCCCTTTTTCTAAGGCTTTGTTTAAATAATCTTGAAGAAATGGTTCTTCAATGTGGATTTGTCCAGCTGTCAGCATGTCCACCGCTTTTTCGTTGACGTCCACACCGTGAACTTCATAACCGTGGTTTGCGAACATGACCGCTGTCGGCAAACCGATATATCCTAATCCAACTACACAGATTTTTTCCATTTCGTTAATTCTCCTCAATTGCCAGTAATTTTTTATCTCCAGCTCCCAAAGCCGGATTTTATATCAATAATTTTTGCTAATATCAATAGTTCATTCTACCATAGCATAGCCCCAGGCAGAAATCGTTTTAGTGTATTTTTCATTACGGTTTCGTTACAGGACGCAGGATAGCTCTAATGGTTCCTAGAAAGAAACCTCTCCCGCATACGCGAAAGAGGCAAGAAGTTATTCGTCGTGGCGATGTGCTTCTTCACCCCAGCATTCGGTGTTCTTCAAGCCAGGAACATTTTTAGCGTAAAAGACTGGGTTCTTGCCGGCTTTCCGCTGCCCCATATAGTCGTCGAGCACACGGAACGCGATTTTTCCGAGCAAGGCGATGACCACTAAGTTGATGACAGCCATCATGCCCATGAATAGATCCGCCATGTTCCAAACCACTTCCACTTGCGCCATTGAGCCGAACATCACCATCGCCAACACGCCGATGCGGTAAACCGTCAGCCACATGCTGTGTGCGTTGATGAACTCGATATTCGTTTCACCATAATAATAATTCCCGACAATCGAACTGAATGCAAAGAAAGTGATCGCAATTGCCAAGAAATACGGTGCCCATGCACCGACATGAACATCAAGCGACGCTTGCGTCAATAATACGCCTTCTTGCTCGCCTGAGCGGTAAAGATCTGCAAGAATGATGACGAATGCTGTCGCCGAACAAATGATGATCGTATCGAAAAATACACCAAGGCTTTGGACAAGTCCCTGCTTTGCCGGATGCGATACGTTCGCGGAAGCTGCTGCGTTCGGGACAGAACCCATGCCGGCTTCGTTCGAGAACAACCCGCGGCGTATCCCCTGCATGATAGCAGCGCCGATACCGCCGCCGACCACTTCTTCAAGGCCGAACGCATTTTGGATGATCAATGTGAAGACTGCTGGAATTTCTGTAAAGTTCAATACCATTATGTAAGCTACTACGAGCAGGTAAATCGTTGCCATTACCGGCACGACAATTTGCGTGACACTGGCAATGCGGCGTACCCCGCCGAAAATGACGATTGCTGCGAGAACGACCAGCACGGCTCCAACTACCCAGTTCGGGATGGCCAAGACATCACCGACCGATTGCGCAATAGTGTTCGACTGCACCGAGTTGAAGATAAAGCCGAATGCCATCGTCAATAGAATGGCAAAGACGATCCCGAGTTTACGAGTGCCGAGTGCTTTTTCCATATAATACGCAGGGCCACCGCGGAATTGCTCGCCGTCTTTGATTTTATAGACTTGCGCGAGCGTGCTTTCGATAAATGCCGTCGCCATCCCGATCAATGCCACCATCCACATCCAAAATACTGCGCCCGGGCCGCCGATGGCAATCGCCAAAGCGACACCGGTGATATTTCCGGTACCAACGCGTGAAGCGGTCGAGATCGTAAATGCCTGGAACGCCGATATTCCTCCGGTTCCATCTTTCTTTTCACTGATGACGCGGAACATCTCGCCAAACAATCGGACTTGGACAAAACGCGTCCGGATGGTGAAATATAAGCCAAGACCGAGCAATAGCCCGATCAGTATGTATGTCCATAATAGATTATTGCCTTCGTCAATAATCCAGGTCAGTCCGTTTAAAATCGCATCCATCATGATGTCCCCTTTTAATAATCATTTGTATAAACCTTTTTCAATACCCTCAAAAGCGCACCCGGAAACCAAAAGGGGTGCGCATTTTTTATGCCAAGCGCAAAGTTTCAGCAAGGACACGGGCGCCGACATCGAGCGCATCACGGTTAAAGCGCATATCCGGATGATGCAGCCCTGGCGTCAAGTCTGCCCCCACACCGACCATCGCCGCTTTGAGCTCCGGTTTTTTGATTGTGTAGAAATGGAAATCATCTGCTCCGGTCGTTTCGATCGGCTCGCTGCATGCTTCGTTTCCGAGCACATTGCGTATGGCCTGGTCAGCAATCTGCATTGCCTCTTCCGACACTTCAGCGCCTGGCGTATAATCATCCCATCTCAAATCGACTTTGACGCGGTGTAACTCTGCAATTGCGCGAATGCCCTCTTCAAGACGGGCTTTCATTGTATTCATCAAGCTATTTGATTGGGCCCGTACATCGAGTGCGAATGTCGCGCTGCCCGGAATAATGTTCAGGCTGTCTCCGCCGGTCTGGATATTCGTCAGCTTCGCCGAATACGACTCAAATGGCGAGAAATAGATTGTCTTGGCAAATTGGTGGATGGCCGCGATGACGTCGATGGCATTTTTGCCTTGATGTGGACGGGCGCCGTGTGCATCTTCTCCCGTGATCTTGCCTTTGAGGAAAATACCGGAACCGTGATGGAGCGCCGGCGTCACTTGGCCGAACGGCAATTCTTCCTGTGGACGCAAGTGCACGCCAAACAAATGCGTGACATCTTCGAGCGCCCCGCGTTCGATCATCGACAACGATCCATTGCCTTGTTCTTCAGCAGGCTGGAAAATAAAGCGGATGCGCTTTGACAGCTTTTCGTCTTTCAAGCGCAGCAGTGCACCAAGCACCATCGCCATATTGGCATCATGGCCGCAGGAATGGTTCGCTTGCACGGTGCCGCCTACTTCCTGCCATAAAGCATCGATGTCTGCACGGACGGCGATAACTTGATTTCCTTCGCCGATTTCCGCGAACAATCCGGTCACATCATCGAATGTCCGGTATTCCACTCCAAGTTGTTCCATGATTTCGGCCAGCTTTTTTGTCGTTTCGACTTCCTTGAAGCTTACTTCGGGATGGGCATGAAAATGGTCGAAATACGATTCTGTCTGTTGTTTGATGTCCATTAGCGATCCACTCCTTTTCGTTTCACATGCTTGAATTGTACCCGTCTTTTCAAGCCAGAACAATCCATGTCGAAGATTCCACAATAACTTTGCCCTCATTTGCCATTGAAAACTTGCCTTCGTTGCAGCTGATCTGACATCCTCCGTCAGTCTTCCCGTTCACCGATGTGCAAAATCAGCCCGGCCAATAGCTCCGGAATTTCTTCGAACGCATTTTTGATGTGGAGACGTTCCGTCCGCTTATGCGGGTCTTTGCCGAACGGGCCGATATTGAGAACCGGCGCTTGCAGTTGCTGCATTGCTTGGAACGGAATGCTATAAGGGTCGCCGTAGACTGGCGTATTTTTTTCATAGCTAATCCATCCCTGTGAATTCACGTCGTAATTGACATAGCTCAAGTCGGAAATGCCGTTGAAAAAATGCACTTGCTCGAGTTCCAGTTCAAAACGCTCGCGTGCTTGTTGCGTTACATACGCAACGCATTCTTCGATCAGGGGGTCAGTACTGGAATTGACTGCCGGATAATACGGCGGTGCAAACAGCAGCACGATACTCGGCGACAACTCTTGGCAATTGAGCAACAATAGATCGGCGATGTGGAACGATTTGTCGCGAACATCTCGCTCCGGACTCATCATCGTGTCATGGATCAATTCGTTGATATAGTCGATGCCGAATTTTTCTTTGGCGTAATCCATCAATTGTTCAAAGCGTAGTACGCGGATTTCATCAAAATGCGGCTCCATGCCGATGCGTTTGCAAAATGCGTGGTAATCATTAATGCATTCCATAGCTGACTCGTTTGCGAGCGACTCAAAAATATCCATCACCTGCTGTGCGCTTCTTTCCATCGTAAAGACATTGTACATCGCCTTTGTGCGATACGGCGTCTGCACAGAGTATTCGGCCTTCATATCCCCTTGCGTCAGAGTTACCGGAAACGGTGACTCCTCCCCGAAAACCGTCTCGGAAAACGCTGGATTCCACTCCATTTTGCGTGTTAAATAAGTAGAAATATAACTCGAGGTCATGCCAGCAAGCGGCTCGCCTGCATGTGTTTCCTTGCCGAAAAACAAGGCGCTCGGCATGATTTTTCCGATAGAACCGGTGTAAATATAATGAGATAGATCTCCTGGCGATTTGGCAAATACCGGTTCTCCGTTTAAAAATAAAGTATAGTTCAAGCCGTGCTGGCGCTCCAGATCGAGCAGTTTGGACACGCCGTAGCGCATGCCCGCCGAGTTGACTTCTTCATCCGGCACCGACATGAGCAGCAAATTGACCGGCCATTGTTCCAAACTTGCACGCTCTATTAGTGCCATATGAATGGCAAGCCCTGATTTCATGTCCATTATGCCGCGCCCAAATATGTATTCACCTGATGCCAAATCCTTTTGCACATCCGGTTTGAACTCGTCCTTAATTTTTTGGAATGCTTGTTCGAGCTGCGCTGGCTGATAGGCGAGCGGTGCCAAATCACCGTATTCGTGAACGGCAACCGTATCAAAATGGCTGAGCAGCACGACGGTACGGGAGGCTTTTTCATGTTTATAGAGAGCCGTCAAATAGCGCCGTTCCCAATTGACTTCCCCAAGCGCTAAATACTCCGGGTTTTGTTGGAAATATCCAAGTTCCAACAATTTGTTTTTCAGTTTATCCGGAAACGTCACTTCGCCCTCTGTCAGCCCTTGTGAATCCCAGCCAACTAATAGTTCCGTCAATTCACGCAGACGCTCCGGTGTTCCCCATAAAGTTTCCATACGCCATTCTCCTTCCACAGGTCTAGTTACAGAAAAAACGGCTCATATTGGGAGCCGTTTTCTGCGTTTTCTCAGTAAATCTTCTGCCGCCCCTGAGCCGAACAATACGCCGATGACGATGAGCACGAGGCCAATCAAATGGCCGGAAGTAATCGTTTCGCCGAGGATCAAGCTTGCGGCGATCAGTGAAAACAAAGTATTGAGGTTCATGAAAATAGCCGCTTTGGTCGGTCCCGCTTGGCCGATTGAATAATTGTATAGCATATGCCCGACCGCAGTCCCGATCATCGCGGAGAAAAAGAACGCCACCCAAAATGAAGTCGGGACGCTGGCGAACGCAGCGATTTCTCCCGGCTCTTCAATAAGTGAGATTACTAGCAAAACAATCGCTCCCGTTACCAGCATATAGCCGGTCAACAAGCGCGGGTCGAGTGACCGTGCGGCTTTGGCGATGACGATATAGCTGAACACTTGCGCCAAAATGGAAATGAACACCAAGATGTCCCCACGGCTCAATCCTGTCGCTGCATCGCTTCCGACCATAACGGTGGTGGCGACGCCGCCAAAGCCGATAAAAACACCGAGCCATTGTAGGCGCGAAGGTACATTGCGCATGATGAGCGACACGAGCACCGCCGTCAGCATCGGGCCCGTTCCGAGTATCAAACCGGCATTTGTTCCCGATGTGACAGCGAGCCCTTTCGATAGGAAGTAATGATGCGCCACGACATTGAGCAGCGCGCCGAGCAATATGTATTTCCAATCGCTGCGCTTAGGCAAACGCAACATGCCGAGCGAGGCCAAAAGAATCAATACAGTGACGCCGGCGAGTAAAATCCGAAACGCCGTAAGCGTGACCGGATCGACAAAATCCAATAAATACTTGACCGAAGCAAGGTTAAATCCCCAAACGATCATGACCGATGTTAAAATTCCATAAACTTTCCATGGAGTCAAAAGTGCAGCCCTTCTTCCCTTTTTCGGATATAGCCATTTATTTTACGCTTGTTTTTCGTTCTTGTATAGAACCGCATGATAATCATAGGCGCGCCGTTCAATCAGCAAGCTAAAAGCAACAAAAGCGAGCAGCGACAGTATGACCGGAATGGTAACCGTATGGACGCCGAACAGATTGCCATTGGCGATATTATAGAAATGAAGTGCGATATAGCTGATGATGCCAGTCGCCATGCTGGCAATGGCTCCGTACTTATTGCCCCATTTCCAATAAAGCCCGAGCACAATCGGCCAGATAAATGCCGCTTCAAGTCCGCCGAATGCGAATAAATTCAGGAAAATCAATAACTCAGGCGGATCGAGTGCCAATAAGAAGACGATGACACCGAGAACGCCGGTGACGCCGAACGACATGCGTTTGACCGTCTTTAAACAGGCGTCCGGTTTAATATAATTCAAATAAACATCTTTGACGATCGACGAACTGACCAGCAAAAGCAGCGAGTCAACCGTCGACATGATTGCCGCCATCGGAGCCGCCAAGACAATGCCCGCCACCCACGGCGGCAAAGTTTCCAACGCGATGAGCGGGATGACTTTGTCCCCGACATCGATGCCTGGCAGTATCGGACGCGCGAACACGCCGATCAAATGCATATTGAGCATAATGAAGCCAGTGACGATCGTGCCGATGATGAGTGCACGGTGCATCGAGCGCGCATTTTTATACGACATCGCGCGCACCGCAATTTGCGGCAAGCCCACGACGCCAACGCCGACCAAAATCCAAAACGACGATACGTAAGCGGCGCTGAGATTGCCTTCTGCCCCATACGGCGTGACCAAGTTCGGGTTTTCATTGATGAGGTCTTGCATGATGTTTGAAATCCCGCCGCCGGAAATGATCACGGCTATGAGCAGCACTAAGGTACCGACGAGCATCACCGCCCCTTGCACTGCGTCGGTCAAGGCGACGGCACGGAATCCGCCGATCGTCACATAGACGAGGACGCTGATGGCAAACAAAAATAGCGCTGATTGATAGCTGAGACCCGTCAAAGATTCGATGAGCCGCGCACCACCAATCCACTGCGCCGCCATGGCGGAAAACAGGAAGACGATGATGCTGAACGCCGATAACAAAACGACCGCCGTGCTATTGTAGCGGGCTTTTAGAAAATCGATCATCGTGACCGCGCGGTAGCGCCTTGCCATGATGGCGTATTTTTTTCCAAGGATCATCAAGACGAAATATCCGGTGACAACTTGCGTCATCGCCAGCAGCACCCAGCCGAAGCCCAGCGTATAGGCGGTGCCCGGTCCCCCAAGGAAGCTCGAAGCACTGCCGTATGTGGCGACCATGGTCATTGCCAGGACAAATCCGCCGAGTTCACGGCCACCAAGGAAATAATCACTGATGAAGTTCGAAGAGCCCGCCAGTTTTCTGCTGGACCAATAGCCGATAAAGAAAATGATGAGCAAAAAGGCGATCATCGGAAGGAGTACGGCGTAATTCATCGGCTCTCCTCCTGTTCTTCATCAAATGGCACGTCGACGAAAAAGAACTTGACGACAACGGTGACAAGCACCGCCATAACGAGAAAGCCGACGATGCAGCTATAGAAAAACCAATCGGGTAAGCCGAATATGTATGTATATTCTTCGACCGGGCGGGAGCCGAGTCCGTAAGCGAATGCGAACCACCAGACGAAGTTGAAGAGCGCAAGGCCAAGGCCGATCCAAGCTTCCCGGTGCGCCACACGGAAACGCCAATCTGTTTCTTTCATCCCTTCCACTCCTCACGTGCTGTAATGTGCTGTGTCTATCGTACACCAAAGGCGGTTGGAAATTAAGTCCAATTTAGGAGAAGGACAGACATTGACATATAGAAATACTTTTCTTGAGTAAATGTCTAGGCTTAAGATTGCGCTTCAGGTGGATGCTTGCCGGGGGCGGGCGTCACCACCTTACGCTCCATCTCTCATTTTAAAGTGGGAATCAGTCAGTCACTTTTTCACTCATGCATACTAAAGCCAAACCCGTTAATTTTTCATAATTTGATTAAAATGAAGTGTTGAATACTACTTTCTTATTTCTTGTTCCATACTGGCTATCCATTTGAATAACTGTTTTCGATTTGCTATTTTTTCCACAGAAAAAACCTCCGGATAGCCGGAGGTTTTGATTAGCGTGCTAGCAGGTATTCGACATAAGCGCGCCATTCTGTGTTCTTGGCGTAATTGTAGTCGGGCTGGCGGCTTGGGAACGGCATGAACAGCCTCGGCCTGCCCGGGTAGTCATGAAGCTTTTCTTCATTTATGACGAGTTCGCCTGCTTCCATCCCGCCCTCTAGGATGATGCGGCCATGTTGGGCGAATGCGATCTCGACCGGCACTGCGTCCGGACGTCCGTCGATGTTCAAGACGTACGCTGTACCTTGTGTGTCATCGTTGTCATAGATCCATCTATCCCGAAGCGCGACGGCGTCTTGCGCTTCATTCAATGTGATGTTGGCGTTGACATTGCTGCCGAATGGCATCTCGTCTTGGAGCGGTGTTTCAGGTGTGATCCGTACTTCATAAAAGGCGATTGGATTGTTTTGGTCGATGCGGCCAAGTTCCCGGTAAGCTTGGAACCATTTCGATTCTTCCGCAGGGATTTCGGATACGCTCGTGACGGTTCCCGGAATGGCGCCTTCTATGCCTGGAGCTTGAATCATCACGCGATCCGCTTGTTCGACATCGTGCCATTCATCTTCTAATAGGTAAGTGACGAATTCCCGTTCATTATTGTAAATTTCAATACTGAGCGGCGCATTTTCGCGGTTGATGTTTGCGACTACTCCTTCAACCGGGCTGATGAGTGCTGGATTTTCGCTGCTTTGTGCAAGCTGCGCTTCGACGACTGCCAGCTCCGAATCGATAGAAGCGAGCCGCTGCTGCGCTTGTGCGATCGCTGAAGCATAAGCGCCGTTTTCCGGCACATCAACACCAACTGATACGTTCACATCGAGACGAAGCTCCTCTTCAATGTCGCCGATTCCTGGAAACGTGGTGCTATCGTTCGAATTGTCCGTAACATTCCCGGTCTGTGACGACTGTGCCTGGAGCAGTTCCTGCAAAGTTGACTGCACTTCACCACGCTCTGCTTGCAAAGCTGTCTGTTCGGATTCCCAAACTGCACGTTGGTCCTCGGTTTCACTTTCATTCAACCGGGCAAGTTCTGCGCCTGCTACGACAGCATCGCCTTCTTTGACGAGCCATTGCTCTAGGGCTTCATCTTCCTGGACATATATTTCGATTGTGTCTTGAGGTGCCGTCAAAGCTTCTTTCGGCAAGGCTTCGGTATACGTATGTGTAAAGGCTTGTTCATATTCGCTGACATAAAGCTCTTTGGAAATAATGCTTTTCTCCCCGAACAATAGCAGGAAGTTTGATGTTATAAACGCGACGACGGCAATGGATAAGCCAACAAAGAAAAAGCGGTTCATAAGATCGGCCCCCCTTGCATAAAGTCACGGATCATTTCATCGACTGGAATAATGCTGAACAACGCGACAAATAATGCAGAAGCGATGTGGATGACAATCAGCGCCAGCAAAATGAGTTTGGGTGATACACGCGAAAAGTTTTTAATGAAGCGGTATTGGATGGCGATGATCAATGACGTAAAAAGAGTCAATTGATTGAAAAAGTAAACAAGATACGTGTTGTCTAAGAATGTAGCAGCAATCGGCCCGAATGAAAATGGCGAGAAGGCCATGCTGAACCCGTTCCAGGCAAAAATCCCGAAGATCAAGCCTTTTTCCAGCACCAACAATGCCGTTACGTAAGCTTGCATGACGAGCATCGCTTTCCACGGAATACCGATGATGCGGCTATAAAGAAAGGCTGCGACGTAAAGATGGAAGCTTAAATACAGCCCGCCCCATAACAATGTGCCGACGAGCGATGTCCAGCGCGCCAATGTGTAGGCGTCGAACATGCCGGCAGCGAGCAGCGGGGTCAAGGATCCGGTGTTCATCCCCCAGATTTCGGGCAAAGCAAATACCAGCAAGCCGAGCACCAGAATGACGGCGAGCCGTTTATTGATTTGTCTCATTTCTGTTTGCCTTAAATTATGTATGAGTTGATCTTGATTCATAAAGAAATGCCAAAATTTGAAGTCAGATATCATGCGTTTAAGTCCTTTCAGGCAAGTGGCGTTCTGCTTAGCTTTACTTTACCAAAAAAACAAACGCTTTGAAACGAATTATCTGCCACAATTTTCAATTTTTGGCGCCTTTGAGCCGAATGGCATATGGATATGCCACAGTTTAAAGTGGTTTATTCTGCAAGTAGAGTGGAAGTAGGATGCAGGTCGTGCAGTTGATGCGGTAGAAATGAAAAGAAGTGAGTTGAAAAGTTTTCGCTTTTTGACTGCGCTGGAGGGGGCTGCTTGGGGCCAGCAGGATGCGGGTCATGCAGCTGATGCGAGAGAAATGAAAAGAAGTGAGTCGAAAAGCTTCCGCTTTTCGACTGCGTTGCAGGGGGCTGCTTGCCGTGGGGCGGGTGTTGAGCCAAGGCGGAAGAACGCCGCCTTTGTCTCGCCAGCCCGCGCGGTCCCACAGGCGTCAGCCCCCTTCCACTCCGTCTCTAGTTTTAAAGTGGATGACCGTTTCTTCTATTCACTCTATAGAAAATGTGTAAATGTGTGATGTATTATAGTTTAGCTTGCCCTGAGCTAAAGAGAGGCAATTGCGGTCTATTGCCAATCCATGCAAGAGCTTTTCGAGTCAGACAAGTTTTCCCAGATGCCGCCACCAAAGAAGCGATTCCCCAACTAGCCGGCAACAAATTACAAAAGCAGATCTAATTAAACGTTTTATAAATAATGAAATCTCCCAGCCGCCTAGCGCTCACGGGTGAGCCGATGCAGTGAGACAGGCGTTCTTCCTGGCTCACTGCAAGAGGCCATCCCTAAGCATGGCGGCGGGTATCTGAGTGATGACTCGAACAAACAAGCACACATCGCCGCACGCCCATTCTAGCTCATCACCTTCTATTCCCAGGAAGCGATTCCCCAAACAACGGACAAAACCTACAAAGAAAGCTCCGCTTTAACTGACTAGTATTATAGAAAACGAAAAGCCGCCTAGCGCTCACGGGTGAGCCGATGCAGTGAGTCAGGCGTTCTTCCTGGCTCACTGCAAGAGGCCATCCCTAAGCATGGCGGCGGGTATTTGAGTGATGACTCGAACAAACAAGCACACATCGCCGCACGCCCATTCTAGCTCATCACCTTCTATTCCCAGGAAGCGATTCCCCAAACAACGGACGCAACCCACAAAGAATGCTCTACTTTAGCTGACTAGTATTATAGAAAACAAAAAGCCGCCTAGCGCTCAGGGGTGAGCCGACGCAGTAAGACGGGTGTACTTTCCGGCTTGCTGCAAGAGGCCATCCCCAAGCAAGGCGGCGAATCTGATGGTGACGCTCGAATAAACCCGAAATATTAACGCACACCATTTCCAACTCCCCTCACTTACTCTGGAGAATAAATTTCCCGGGTAATAAACGAAGCATCATTCAACCCTAACTTTAACCACATAAAAACCTCCGCCGCGGCGGAGGTTTTTATCTTGCTCTTTATTGATCTGCAACGATCTTGTATTTCTTATGTGAAATTACGGTCATGTTGGAAGCTGCGCCGATTTCCTTGGCGTCTTCTGGTGAAATCTCAACGATCACCGAGTTGTCCATAATTTTGAAGATGGTACCGTTGACGTCCACGCCATTGCGGGTGAATGAAATCCATTCGCCGATTCTGCGGGCCGCTACAAATTCAGATACTTCTTTTTCATGGGGTTGAAATGCCATAGTTATCCACGCCTCTCTATAATGAAAACCTTATCTTTTTATTATAGCATAAATTTGTGGTTATTTCACCTGTAATACTTCACTCGTATAAATGGCAAGCGACGTAATGGCCACTTTCTTTTTCCTGCCACAGCGGTTTTTTCTCGGCACACACCGCCATCGCATGCGGACAGCGGGTGCGGAAAACGCAGCCGCTCGGCGGATTGATCGGGCTTGGCAATTCGCCTTCCAAAATAACCCGTTCGCGGGCTTCTTCGATATCCGGGTCCGGAATCGGGATGGCCGACAGAAGGGCTTCTGTATACGGATGAAGCGGTTTTTCGTAAAGCTGGTCGGCGGTCGTCAGTTCAACCATATGGCCGAGGTACATGACGCCGATGCGGTCGGAAATATATTTAACCATGCTCAAGTCATGCGCGATGAATAAATAAGTCAGCCCTTTTTCTTTTTGCAATTTCTGCAGCAGCATAACGACTTGAGCCTGGACGGACACATCGAGTGCAGAAATCGGCTCATCAGCGATAATGAAGTCCGGATCGAGCGACAAAGCGCGGGCAATTCCGATGCGCTGCCGCTGTCCGCCAGAGAATTCATGCGGATAGCGGTTGGCATGGTCGCGGTTCAGCCCGACATCCTCAAGCAATTGATGGACGCGCGCCTGCAGTTCTTTTTTGTTTTTATACAGCCCGTGCACTTGCATCGGCTCGGCGATGATTTCAAATACTGTTGAACGCGGGTTGAGCGATGCGTAAGGGTCTTGGAAAATCATCTGCATATTGCGCAAGTAATCGAAACGGTCTTTGTCGGACATTTGATGGACATCGACACCAGCGTATTCGACTTTTCCGTCTGTCGAGCTGTAGAGCCCCATGATTGTCCGGCCGGCTGTCGATTTGCCGCAGCCGGATTCGCCGACCAGCCCGAAAGTTTCTCCCCGCTTGATGTCGAAAGAAATGCCGTCGACCGCCTTTAAGGTCGTTTCTTTGCCGAGGTCGAAATGGCGTTTGAGATTTTGTACCGATAATAAAGTTTCGTTCGTCATGTTGGTTCCTCCTGTACAAATCTTCGGACGGCGCATAATTCTTTTTCGTAGACCGTGCCTTCGAGACGCGTGATTTCAATGGATTTTCCCGATGTCGGCGAGTGAATCATCAACCCACTACCGTAATAGATGCCGACGTGATGGAGTCTCCCGAGCCCTTCTTCGTAGGCGAAGAACAATAGGTCGCCTGCTTGCCAGGATGCTTCATCGAGTGGATCGACTGCGGTTCCCTCGACTGACTGGTCGCCCGCATCACGGGATATGTATATGCCGTTCGCTTTGAGTATATGATGCGCAAAGCCGGAACAATCGTAGCCGAAACTGGACATGCCGCCCCAGAAATATTGCAGTCCTAAAAAACGTTCAGCCAATTCGCAAATGGCTTGCCCGCTTCCTCTAGGAATGTGTTCAGGCGATGAGACGAGCTGGACGTGGCTCGATTTTATGTAGGCGTCGCCGTCCGGTGTATGGACGCATACCGTGGACTCTGCAGCATCTTTGACCGGCAGCAAGGTGTTGAACGGCAAGATGGCGACGGGTTTATTGCCTCGCTTCCATAATTGGGTTTTGTCGACAGCTACCCGTGCATAGCTTTTCTCGTCGAGCACAGCGATTTCTTGCAGATGGCCAAGCGGCACCCAGCCCGGATAGCCGCGTCCGTCTTTTTTCGACGGCTGCCAAATGGCGATGATGCTCGCCCAGTCTCCGTTGATTTCTTCGATGACGACCGGCTCACCGTAAAGCAATTGCGTCTGCAGGCGATTGCTTTCGGTCAAGTCTTTGTTTTGCTGTTTGTCCATGGCTTCGCGCCATTTGTTCAGATCCGGACGATCGCTGACGCCATGTTCATCTACGGGGCGCACTTTTTCGGGACCAGTCCACACGCTCGTCACCGGGACGCGGCAGACCCATATCGTCGATTCTGGCTGTGCCATGTTATCCTCTCCGTTCACGTAAGGTTGTCAGGAAACGCTCGGCATCAATGCCGAGGCCGGGCTGCTGTGAAAAATGGATGGTCCGCTCACTGTAAGTGATGCCGCCTGGCACAATGTCTTCTTTCAACATGAGCGGTGCATCAAAATCAAAGCGCGTAACGTTCGGCTGGCTCGCCGCAAAATGAGCTGCTGCCGACAAACCGAGCTTGGTTTCAATCATGCTGCCGGTCATGCAGCGAACGCCGTAACTTTCCGCGAGCGCATTGATTTTCAGTGCCTGGTGGATGCCGCCTGCTTTCATCAATTTGATATTGATCAGATCCGCCGCCCGCATTTCCAGAACACGTCTGGCATCGACCGGCGAAAAGACGCTTTCATCTGCCATAATCGGTGTCATCGTGTGCTCCGTGACGAATTTCAATCCTTCGATGTCCGCTGCATGCACCGGCTGCTCGATCAATTCAATGTCGAGCCCTTCTTGCTCCATTTCATTGATGATGCGCACGGCTGACTTCGGGTTCCAGCCTTGATTGGCGTCCAATCGAAGCGTAATCTTGCCGCCTATGCACGCACGGATCGCACGAATCCGTTCGAGATCGTTTTCAGGCGTATCGATGCCGACTTTCACTTTTAAAACTTTAAATCCTTGCTTTTCATACTTCGCTGCATCGTTCGCCATCTCTTCGGGAGCATTGACCGAGACCGTGTAATCGGTCTCGACCGATTCACGGTAGCCGCCGAGATAGAGGGTCAGTGGCAGCTTGGCGTTCTGTGCGATCAAGTCATAAAGCGCCATATCGATGGCCGCTTTAGCACTCGTATTACCGATGAGCGTTTTGTGGAGCTTCTCGAAAATCCGCTCTGGATGCCGAATGTCGAGGCCTGTCAGCTGTGTGAATATTAACTCGACCGCTCGTTCGATTCCTTCAAGCGTATCGCCCGTGATGACATGGGTCGGCGGAGCTTCGCCGAAACCGGAATGGCCATCTGAAGTCGTGAGGTGAACGATAATCGCTTCTGCCGCGACTACCGTCCGCAGCGCTGTTTTAAACGGCTTTTTAAGCGGCACGGAAATCCGGTACGTCTCACAGGAAGCCAGGACGGTCATCTTACTCGACCCCCGGAAGAATGGTCAGCGTTTTGTGGTCTGCGTCGAGGCGCGCTTTCACGCCGAGCGGCAACGAAAAATTCGGTTCGCAATGGCCGATTTTAAAGCCTTTGACGACCGGCACGCCTATATCCTTAAAGTAATCGTCGAATACTTGTGCCAATGTCCACGACTCTTCCGGCTTTTTCGCTACCGAGTTCTTGAAGTCCCCGATGACGATTCCGGCGACTTGTTCGAATTTGCGGGCTTGTTTTAATTGGTTGAGCATTTCATCCACTTGGTATGGTTGTTCCCCTGTGTCTTCAATCAACAAGATTTTTCCTACTGTATCAAATTCAAATTTCGTGCCGAGTGTGCCGCGCAGCAGCGACAGATTACCGCCGACCAGTTCCCCATCGGCTACTCCGCCTGATAACGTCTCCAAATGTGAGATCGTCTCATCGTAATGCAGTTCGAACGGCTCGAACAGCTGCCCGAACATGCGGCCGCTGCGTTCCTGGAATTCCGGCTTGCCGACATCAGACGCAAGCATCGGCCCGTGGAATGTGACGAGCTCTGCATACATGCCGATTGCATTATGCAAAAATGTAATATCGGAATAGCCCCAGAATACTTTCGGGTTTTCTTTGATCAATCCGTAATCGATGCGGTCCGCAAAACGTGCCGCTCCGTAGCCTCCGCCAGCGCAGATGATGCCTTTCACTTCAGGGTCTTCGAACATTGCGTGAAGGTCCGCCAAGCGTTCGTCGTCCGTACCGGCCAAATAGCCATTTTTCGCTTCGACCGATTTGCCCATCTTCACTTTCAGTCCCAGTTCTTCCAAAAACGGCAACGCTTTTTTCAAGTTTTCCAAGTTCGGTGGGCTCGATGGTGAAATAACGCCGACCGTATCCCCTTTTTGCAATCGTTTTGGCATTGTGCGCATATTGCTCACTCCTCTAGTTTTCTGTTCTTCATTCATTAAAACTACCAGTTTTCCTCAATGAAAAACAGAAAAGCGCGGCGCATGGCCGCGCTTCTGTTGTTTTCATGCGAGCTTTTCCGCTGAACGGAGGCTCGCCGGAAGCGGGTCAGCTAAGCGTTGCGACAGGACGTCGCGCACTTAGCTTAGCCTCGACTCGGCCGCTTAAGCTTTTAGTTTTATCCAGCTCCTTGCCCCCAACTCTTCGGGTCGTAAGTCACCCTACCCATGCGGCAAAGTGCGCCACTTGGGCATTGCGCCTTACGCCTGTCAGAGCTGAACGGGGGCAGTCGCTTTTAGTTTTTATCCGCATTTTTTAAATCGATATACCCGACCGGGTGGCGGAGGATTCCTTCTACGCCTTCTTTTTGAAGCTGGACTTGGTTATAGAAATGGATCGGGAAAATCGGCATTTCGTCCATCAAGACTTTTTCAGCTTCGATGAGTGTTTCCCAACGTGCGGCAGAATCTGTTTCTGCTTTTGCTTCAGCAATCAATTGATCGAATTCTTCATTGGACCATTGTGTGCGGTTCATGGAAGAATCCGTGATGAAGCTTTCAATTGCGTTGACTGGGTCAGCGTAGTCATGGATGAATGAGCTGCGTGACAATTGGTATTTGAACTCTTTTTGCTCGGATAGGAATACGCTCGCTTCTACGTTCTGAAGTTCCACGTCTACGTCCAATGCCGTCTTGAACTGGTCTTGCAATGTTTCAGCGATGTTCTGGTGAGACTCGCTTGTCGAGTAAGTGATTGTGACTGGCGGCAATTCATCCCAGCCTTCTTCTTGCATGCCTTCTTCAAGCAATTGCTTTGCTTGTTCAGCGTCGAATTTTACCAATTCGCCCGCTTCATCGCGGAATTCTTGGCCATTCGGGCCTTCAAAGCCGTACGATACAAAACCATAGGCCGGTTTTTCGCCGTTTTTCGTTACGTATTGGACGATGTCATCCTGATTGACCGCATAAGCGAATGCTTGGCGGACTTTTTTGTTTGTGAATGGCTCTTCTTCTACGTTATAACGGTAGAAATACGTGCCGGCTTGGTCCATGACCATCAATTCCGGAGAATCCTGCAACTGCTCGGACATCTCGGATGGAACGCTTGATACGTCAAGTTCTCCTGCTTCGTACATTTGGTATTCGGTGTTCGGGTCGTTGACCATTGCCCAGTGGACTTCGTCTAGATTGACATTGTCAGCGTCCCAGTATTCAGTGTTTTTCTCGAAAACGAATTCTTCGTCATGGCTCCAAGAAGCCAAGTTGAAAGGGCCGTTTCCGACAAAGCTATCGGCTTCTGTATGCCAATCTGGGTTTTCAGTAGCTGTCGCTTCGTGGATCGGGAAAAAGCTTGGGTTCGTCAGGATGTTCAGGAATGCTTCGGTTGGTTCTGTCAACGTCACGACGAATGTTTTGTCGTCTTCTGCAGAAATCGCGATGTCTTCTGCCGAGCCTTCTCCGTTATTATAAGCTTCCGCTCCTTCAATAAAATAAGCGAGGAATGCTGCTGGAGATGCTGTTTCAGGATCCAGCATGTGCTGCCATGCGAAAACGAAATCACCCGCAGTGACCGGTTCTCCGTTCGACCAGTTGGCATCTTCACGGATCTTGAATGTATACGTCAATTCATCTTCCGACACTTCGATTGACTCAGCTGTGGCTTCAACTGGCTGAGACGAGTCATCAAGGCGCGTCAAGCCTTCCATCAAATTATTGAGTGCACTCCATGATACAGCGTTAAAGCCGATCGATGGGTCGAATGATGTCGGTTCTTCTGCATTGTTCATATATAAGATTTTTTCGCCGCCGGAATCAGCGGTGCCTTCTTCGCCTGATGCATTAGTCGTGTCTTCTCCCGCGTCTTCGCTTGCTGTACAAGCTGCGAGCACGAACACGAACATCGCCATCAGAAACAATACGAGCCATTTCTTCATGTAATTTCCCCCTAGAATAGTTTTACTATATGTGAATGCGCAGCTGCGCTTCCAGCTAACTTTACTGTGCAAATGCACGTTCTTCGATGAGCTTCTGTGCCCGCGGATCTTGAAGCCAGCAATCCACATTATGTGTGTCGGATAAAGCTGTTTTCTCCGGATAGACATTCGTACAGACATCCATCGCGAATGGACAGCGGGCAGCAAACGGACAGCCTTCGGGCGGTGCGAATAAATCCGGCGGCGTACCGTCGATCGGCTTGAGTTCCCCGCCCGCCAAATCGAGGCGCGGAACGGAATTCAGCAAACCTTGCGTATACGGGTGCTGTGGATTATAGAAAATTTCCCGCTTGTCGCCGGTTTCGATTACTTTACCGGCATACATGACGGCGATGCGGTCGGCGATTTTTGCAACGACGCCGAGGTCGTGGGTGATCAAAATGATCGAGACGCCGGTTTTCGCTTGAATTTCATCAAACAACTCCAAAATTTGCGCTTGGATCGTAACATCGAGTGCGGTCGTCGGTTCATCGGCAATCAGCAGTTCCGGCTCGCAGATCAAGGCGATCGCAATGACGATGCGCTGGCGCATGCCGCCGGAAAATTGATGCGGGTACTGCTTCAAGCGCTCGTCCGGGTTCGGGATGCCAACCAGATGAAGCATATCGATTGCACGCTGCTTCGCTTCGCTTTTGCTTAAATTCTTGTGCTGCTTAACGCCTTCAGTCAATTGCTCGCCGATTGTCAAAGTCGGGTTGAGCGCGGTCATCGGATCTTGGAAAATCATTGAGATGTCAACGCCTTGGATTTTGCGCATTTCCTTTTTCGACAGCTTGGTCAAATCCTGGTATTTGAAGTGGACGCCTTTGGAGCTGATTTTGCCGGGAGGCTGCTGGATCAAGCCCATAATGGCATTGGATGTCACCGATTTTCCGCAGCCTGATTCCCCGACGATCGCCAAGGTTTCGCCTTTATACAATTCAAAATTGACGCCTCGCACCGCCTGGACCGTGCCTCCGTATGTGCTGAACGTCACGTGTAGATCTTCTACAGAAAGGATCCGTTCATCGGTCACTGTCTTGCGTTTTTTGTTTTGAACGATTTTGCCGCGTTTGCCGGAATGATCGACGGGGTCGATATCCGCCCCGTCTTCTAGTCGTGTGCGTGCCAATTCCTCGGCTAGCTGCTTTCCTGTCATGTCTTCACTTCCTCATCTTCGGATCGAGCGCATCTTGCAGCCCGTCTCCAAGTACATTAAATGCGAACATCGTCAATGAAATGAATAGCGCCGGGAAAAACAAGCGCCACCAATCTCCTGAAATGATGACCGGCAAGGCGTCGTTCGCCATGACGCCCCAACTCGCGAACGGAGCTTGGATGCCAAGGCCGAGGAAGCTTAGGAACGCTTCTGCGAAAATGGCGCTCGGTACCGTCAAAGTCATTTGCACGATGATCGGGCCCATCGAGTTCGGAATCAAGTTTTTGCGGATGATGCGCGATGTTTTCGCCCCGAACGATTTCGAAGCGGTGACGAATTCATAGTTTTTCACTTGCAGCACTTGTCCCCTGACAATGCGCGCCATGCCGACCCAACCGGTGATGGTCAGCGCAAGGATGATGGTCCAAAGAGACGGACCCATCACAACGAGCAGTAAGATGACGACGAGCAAGTACGGCAAACCGTAAAGAATTTCAATAATGCGCATCATGAGCGCATCTGTTTTACCGCCTTTATAGCCGGCGATGCCCCCGTAAATAATGCCGATGACGAAATCGATGAGTGCCGCCATCAAGCCGACAAACAAGGAAATCCGTGCACCGTACCATGTGCGGGTAAAGACGTCTCGCCCCGCTTCATCGGTACCGAACCAATGCGTCGCACTCGGCGGCTGGTTTTGGTTCGGCAAGTCTTGCGTGGTGACCGAATGCGGCGAGAAGATGGGCCCGAAAATCGCCATGGCGGCGAGCAGTGCCAAAAAGATCAGTCCGAACATCGCCAATTTATTTTGCTTGAGCCTGCGCCAAGCGTCTTTCCAATAAGAGAGCGACGGGCGGACGACCGCTTCCTTGTCGTCTTCACTTTTTTCTAACGGGCGGAACCATTCATCACGGACTTGGGTCATCACACATCACCTTCTTTCTTATGGAGCTTGATGCGCGGATCCAAAATGCCGTAGACGATATCGACCAGAAACAACATGAATATCAAGAAGGCACTATAGAACACCGTCGTTCCCATAATGACCGGGTAATCCCGGTTGTTGATCGAATCGACAAAGTATTTGCCCATACCGGGAATCGCAAAGATTTTCTCGATGACGAATGTGCCGGTCAAGATGCCGGCAAGCAAAGTCCCCATGATCGTCACGACGGGCATGAGCGCATTGCGCAGTGCGTGCCGCAAAACGATGCGCATCGGGTTGATGCCTTTGGCACGCGCCATTTTAATATAATCCTGCGTCAGCACTTCAAGCATGCTCGAACGCGTCAGCCTGGCGATGATCGCCATCGGCCCGGTCGCCAGTGCAAATACCGGCAGCACCATGTGCATCGGGCTTTTCCATGTTGCTGGCGGGAACAAATTGACGTTGACCGCCAACTGCTGAATCAAGACGGTCGCAAGAACAAAGTTTGGTATCGAGATTCCGATGACGGCGATCGTCATGGCGATGTAATCAATCATTTTATTATGCCGCAGCGCAGCAAAAGTTCCGAGTAAGATCCCGGAGATGACCGCGACGATAATGGTGATGATCCCGAGTTCGAAGGAAATCGGGAATCCCCTTGCCAACAATTCATTGACGGTTCGGTTCGGGTCCTTGATCGATGGCCCGAAGTCGAAAGTTGCGACCGATTTCATATAGCTCAAGTATTGGATGTGCATCGGCTGATCGAGCTTGTAAAAGCGCTCGAGGTTTGCTTGCACCGTTTCATTCGTGTTGCGGTCGCTTTCAAGCGGCGAGCCCGGCACGGCGTGCATGAGGAAAAAGGTTAATGTCGCGATGATGAAAATCGTTACGAGCATCATCACAAAACGTTTCAATATGTATGTAGCCACAGTTTTTCCCCCTAACAGAACTTCGCTTGCATCGCTAGTTCTGTCATGACCAGCATGGCGCGATAAGCTTCGAGTATGTTTTTTGCCTCATAGCGGACAATCGTTGTACCTTGTTCAAGTTCAGTTCCTGGCATCATCGCGGCAAGTTCCGCTTGGCCGTAATTAGTGAACTCGATGCGCAGCGCCGGACGCTCAGGCGGCACAAGCGGTTGTACGAGCTGCTTTCGCTGAATCGCTTGTTGCGTTTTTTCCCTCAGCAAGCGCTGTGCTTTTTTGGGGTGCATGGTTTTGACCGCTGAGCGAGATAATGTTTCCTTGACCGCAACGGTCGTGACATTCGGGATGAGCGCTTGTGCTTCACGGCATGCACAATCATCACCTGCAACAAGTAGCACCGGCACTCCGTAAAATCCGGCAACATAGGCATTCAGCCCAAGTTCGCCGACTTCGACATCGTCGATCCACATCGAGCGGACGCCAAAAATCATGGCATGCGACATGACGCCTTTTTGGCCGGCGCGTGCATGATAGCCGGCAAAGAGTGCGCCCGTAAAACTATCGTCGAGCCCTTCGACCATCGAATACGCTTTGACGCCGCCCGTGATAAGCTCCGCTTCCTCGTGAAGATCTTCGGCAATCAAATTATTCATTTTAGAATGCGAATCGTTGACGAGAAACGATTCCGCCCCGGCATCGAATGCGCCGTGAATGATGGCATTGGCGTCCCCAGTCATCAGGCTCCTGCCGCGTTCATAGTTTGCTTCGGACGAATTGACGTATGTATAATCCGGTAATGCCGTAACACCTTCCATGTCCATTGATAAATAAAATTTCATGATGCAGAAAGCCCCTTTGTTTGTCTTTTTCGGAATATTTTTGAAAATCTGTTTAAACTAATGTATCAATATAGTTAGAATATTTCAATATAATTTTTAATTGTTTACTATTCACTTGTTATACAGCGACATCTTGTAATTAATAAAAAAAATGAGGAATTCCGCATTTCTTTACTATTTTTCTGCATGTCCTTTGTATATTCCATTTCGGCAAAGTTCACAATATACTTATTTGGATCTTTATTGACGGCTATTTCATGCACACGGATGTTTTTTCACATAAATCAGGTGTGAATTTGGAGCACTGATAGTAAGAATTTATTTATTTATTTTAATTTTTAGAATATTTAGTAATTTAGTCTCATGCAATTATTTACAGTCCCTTATACACTGGTAACAAGTTATAAATAGTTCACCGGAACACTATAACTGACAAACAAGATTTCCCGACAATCAGAGAAGGAGCGGATCATCATGAATAATTTCGACAAAGTACTGGAGATGCAATGGGGAGATCTTGCACTGGGCGTGACGGGTTCTGCCGTAGTTATGTTAGCACTCAACTATTTCATGCTCATGTAGAAAGGAGCACTATATGATTTCCGAATATACGTAAAAGCCCTTTTCCGATAGACGGAAAAGGGCTTTTTGCTTGTTTTTTTCCATATAAAAACGCCTGCTCCCCGTATCTCTAGCAGGCGTTGCTTATCCATAGGCTGTATTAGGCTTCATCATATACCTCCATCATCAAGTAGTTGTTTTTGCTGAGACAGCAGCTTCTCAAAAAGTTCCTTGTCCCCCGCGGCAAGCGCCTGGTCGATCATGCGGTTGAAGTTTTCCTGCTCAAGGAACTGGATTGCTTCGGTCGCTTCTTTCTTTGTTTGTTCGTTCACTTCGATCAATTCCGCCCTTTCTTCCTTCAGTATCGTTTGAAGGTGTGTGTGGATATCCGAGACCAGCAGCAATTGGTAGAGCGGCAAACGGATAAAGCGGTTTCCTTTTTGGAATACAAAGACCTCGGAAAGGTTTTCAACTTGGAATGTATTTAAATTGACGATGATTTCCTTGCCTTCTACTGGGATGAAATGAAAAACTTCATCGTCTTTCACAATCGAAAAATATTGATAAGCGAACACAAACTTGATGCGATGCCCTTCTCTCTTTGTATAAAACGGCTTCATCAGTTTTACATGCAACATCTGACTCCCCTCCTTTGATTTCAGAATATTCTGCTTACATAAATCATACCATAAATTGGTCGAAACGGATAGAAATAAGTGTGTAAAAGCGGTGACGTTTTCCGTCTCTTTTTTCTTCTTCGTTTACTGTCTAGCTTGGAAGTCGTATAATAGAAGGAAATGTTTTATTTGGGGCGATGCAGATGGCTACGGTTCTATCCTTAGCGAAACAATATGAAGACACAATCCACAATTATATGGCTGCTATCGACAAATCACTTCATCCATCGCGCGCGTTGGACGAAGAAATGGTTCGAAAAGCAGTCTTTTTAGTGCGCCATGATGGCGTGCAGATTCATTCTTTTAACGAAGAGCGCTTATTGCTCGAGGCCAGCGTAAAGGATGCCCACTCGGTAAAAGTGGTTCTCAATTTCAATAAGCTGACAGCCGTTTGCGCTTGTCCGCAGGAAGTTATGTGCAGGCACCGTTTAGCCGTGATTTTTTCGCTCTACCAAAAAGTCGACTCGCTGTCTGAGTGGGTCGGAAAATGGCGTGCGAAAGAACAACAAGAGCTTGCACCAATAACCAAAAAGCGCTCCCCAGAACAATGGGAGACGCTGATCCGCAGTACGTGGCGGGAACCAATCAACGATTATGTTACACGCAATTACTTCTATTTCGAACAATTGTATGAAGGACGCTTAAAGAATGCATTGTCGTTCATGCCCATTGAACGCGAATGGAAAACACTCTATAAAACATACGCCCATTTGATTTCATTGATGGAAGTATGGGATACGTTCAGTGCCGGCACTAAAGAAGTTCACCATTCGTTCTTTAAAACTTGGTTTGCCGATGAACTGCATGCGCTGCGCGATATGCTTGGCCAATTGCGGGGGCTGCACCGAACATTTGAATCGGATGCCTTTTTCACTCATTTACGCGAACTGGTGCGGGAATTTGCCGAAACGAGCGATGGATCGTTTTCAGAACGCTTTGAAATTTATCAGCTGTTCTGGACGGAATTATTTGTCAGCCGCCGCGAACGGATGGAAGGCTTGGAAGATTTCCGCCGTTCAGATGAGCGTGTCAAAGCCTTTTTCGCTTTATTGCTTGGGCTCGACGTCACCCCTGGAACGATTAGCGCAGAGACGGCAGCCGATTGGGTCAAATTAGCGGTATTGGCAGAGGAAGAAGGACATCAACAGGGCATGTCTGCCATTTTGATGGCTATCAAACCGCATGTCCGCACATTCCTGTTCGAAGGCTTGTATACACAATACCGCCACCATTACGTACGTATCTTAAGCCGGCTCTATTCCCAGATCGACTTGACCGAAAACGACTGGGAAGATTTGTTTACGCAGTTCGGCCATTACGGCTTGCCTGCTTACTCCGCATATTTAGTTGAAAAAGGCATGTACAAACAATGGGCAGAGCTTCATCAGCTGCACAATTCACCGCTGTATTTTGCTGAGGAATGCGGTTTAAAAGAAGTCCATAATGCCGCTCCTGATTTTGCGCTGCCGCTTTATCACCGCTATGCCTTACAGCATCTTGAAGAGCGCAGCCGGACGAGCTACAAACAAGCCGTCCGTGTATGGAAAAAAATGAAATCCGCTTGTAAGAAAAGCGGGCAACTGGCGTTTTGGAACGCTTATATGGCGGAAATCCAAACCCGCTATAAAAGGTTGCGGGCACTCCAGGAAGAGATCGAGAAAGGAAAGCTTATATGAATCAATTCCAAACCGAAGGAAGCCGGACGTATTATCTAAAAATCGACCAGTCGGACGTATTCCGGCTGCAAGCATATAATGACAGCGGCAACCGGATTCCCCCGGAAGTGTGGTCGCCGTTCCTGTTCTTTGCCGACAAAGACAGCTTTTTCGGTATGAACGTGCAAACAGACGGCTTGGATTTATTATTGACTCCTGCTGATTTTGTGCGCCTGTTCCAGCAAGAGCCGCATCATTATGTCCAGTTTTCCGGGCGCCGTCTAGAGGATGATGCCTGGCTCAAGCTGGCCGCCCGTGTCGCCGATTCTTTGAACGATTCGGCGCTTTGGCAGAACGTTAGCATAATGGATGGCCAAATCCTCATTGATGAAGCATACGGAGACGCGGAAATCCGCTCGTTTTTGACTGATACCATCCATCATCAATTGCGCCAAAAAGGGCTGACTTCGACTCAGTTGCCTTACATTCTTCATTTCGTGGAGCATGCCGGGTGGGACGGATTGGAGCCGGCTGATGATTATGTGCTGGCGATGCAATTAATCGAACCGGACGACAGCGGCTTATGGATATTCCGGACTGCATTGAGAACGAAACGCGGCAGTGCTTATTGGACACCATCCAAGCGCCGTGAAAACGAAGTGATCGAAAAAGTGCTGCCGGAAAAATGGCGTATGCATTCAGCACAAATTCAAACGCGCCAAAGTTTGATATTGAGCTTATGCCCTTCTGTTGACCGCTATGAAGACGACCACTTTTATATCGCTCACTGGACCGATGCGGAAGTATTGAATTTTCTCCGCAACGATGCCGACTTGTTGCAGGCGTTCGGCATTGAGGTATCGATCCCTTCTTGGCTGCAGGCCGTACAGGAATCAAAAGTTCGCGTCAAAGCGAACGTCACCTCTCCTGCGAAAAAAGCTTCAGTCGTCGGACTCGACCAGATCATCAATTTCGATTGGAAGTTCTCACTCAATGGCCACGACTTGAGCATGCAGGATTTTGAGCAGCTGGTAACGGAAAACCGGGAGTTTATCCGTGTCGGCAACGAATGGGTGCGCGTTGATTCGAATTTGTTGATGCAGCTTCGCCAGATGATCGATGAAGCGGAAGATGCCGATTGGACGCTGAAGGATATGCTGTTTCACAACGTACCGGATATCATGCTCGAAGAACCGGCCGATGAAGATGATCCACTCGTAGAGTTTCATTTGAATAAATCATTAAAAGTGCTGCTCGATAAATTGCTCGACAAACGGGACTTGCCGGAAACGCCGCTCCCTGATAATTTGAAGACCGAATTGCGGCCATACCAGAAGACCGGCTTTGATTATTTGGTCTTTATGCGCGAAGAAGGCTTCGGTCTATGCCTCGCCGATGATATGGGACTTGGCAAGACGGTTCAATTGATCGCCTATTTGCTTCACGTACAGCGACAGCAGCCGGAACAGCCATCGCTCATCATTTGCCCGACCTCAGTTCTTGGCAATTGGCAAAAAGAGTTGGAGCGTTTTGCGCCCGACTTGAAAGTTGCGACCCATTACGGCGGAAATCGCCCGAAAGGCCAGGCCTTCCTGGACTCGCTTGCAACTGAACGGCCAGACGTGGTGCTATCGACATACGGCATCGCCTCCTCTGACAGCGAAGAGATTCAATCGATCACGTGGACGAGCATCACGCTTGATGAAGCACAAAATATCAAGAATATGTATACAAAGCAATCGCGCACAATCCGGAAGTTCAAAGGGCAGCACCATATCGCCCTCACTGGGACGCCGATTGAAAACCGCTTGTCCGAACTATGGTCGATTTTCGATTTCATCAATAAAGGCTACCTGTACCGCATTAAGCAGTTCCAGGAAGCCTTTATGGTGCCGATTGAACGGGATGATTCCGAAGCGGCAAAAGAAAAGCTGCGGCAGCGGATCCAGCCTTTCCTGCTGCGCCGGACGAAAAAAGATCCCGAACTTCAGCTCAATTTACCGGAAAAACTCGAGCAATTGGAGTATTGCCCATTAACGCCGGAGCAAGCTGCGCTTTATGAGGGGCTTGTCCAAGATACGGTTCAAAAGATGGGGACGCTCACCGGTTTCGAGAAAAAGGGCCTCGTCCTGAAAATGCTCAGCAAACTAAAGCAACTATGCAATCACCCGTCGCTTTATTTAAAAGAGCCGTATACGACTGCGGACGAATTATTGCCTCGCTCCCAAAAACTCGAGCGTATTGTGACACTGGCGGGGGAAATCGCGGAACGTGGGGAGCAATGCTTGATTTTTACGCAGTATATCGGAATGGGCCATTTGCTGCAGCAGGCGCTGAATGAATTATACGGTCATGAAGTGCCGTTTTTGACAGGTAATATGCCGAAACATCAACGCGATGCGCTTGTCGCGGCTTTCCAAAATGGGGAGTTTCCGATTTTCATCCTGTCGTTAAAGGCAGGCGGAACCGGGCTCAACTTGACAGCCGCGACACATGTCCTCCATGCAGATCGCTGGTGGAACCCGGCTGTGGAAAACCAGGCGACCGACCGGGCATACCGCATCGGCCAGACGCAATTTGTCCACGTCCATAAATTTGTGACGATCGGTACAATCGAAGAAAAAATCGATGCCCTGCTGACGCAGAAACAATCTATGTCGGATCAGTTTATCCAATCCAGCCAATGGATGACGGAACTGTCCGATGAGGAACTGAAGGATTTGTTCACCTATAGCTTTTAAAAGATCCGGCCAGAACCCCACCTGGCCGGATTTTCCTTTTGGACAGCGAATGTCAGTTTTTTTCGTTCGCAGCAAAGACCCGTTTCAATTCAGACAGCTCCCGCTCCGCTTCAATCATGCGCTGATGGAGCGAAGCAGTCAATTTGATCAATTGCTCCATATGGACTTCCAATTGGAGCTGAAGTTCTTTCGGCATTCCACTTGCCTCCTTGTATGGCCTTAGCCATTCACCTGCTCCGTTTCGGGTGACGGGAAATCAAAATCTGCAACGGGATCCGCTTCCGTCTGCTTGGGGATGTTATCGTCTGAAGGTTTTCGTTTATCGAGGAAACGTACTTGGTCGCCAATCACTTCCGTAACGTATACTCGCGTACCGTCTTCCTTATCGTAATGGCGCGACTGGATTCTTCCGGTGATGGCAACCTGCGAGCCTTTACCGCAATACTTGGCTACATTGTGCGCCGAGCGCCCCCAGGTGGAACATAGAATATAATCGCTTTCGATTTCACCACGCTGATTTCTATAGTTGCGTGAAACCGCAACGACGAAAGTGGTATGTACGCGGCCTTCGCCGACCACCCGCATCGCTGGATCTTTCGTCAATCGACCAACAATCCCGACTTGGTTCATCGATTCACCTCCTTGCCGAAAGGCTGTCTCAGCCGCTGCTGCCTCTTGCAAAGCCGCTGTCCTGCCGGTATTGACAGCATACTAATACACTCATTCCCTTGGCAATGTCCGAAATTAGGGATTTGGAAGAAATCCCACTGTCATTTGCCGAATTCGCAAACGGCGAAAAAGAATTTCATCAGCCTTACATTCCAAAATCCCGTACCATTAAATGGTTTGAGTTGAAACGGAATTCTCGATTTTGTTACAGCGTGTTTTTTCTTTTTTTCGCATTCGCCGGCTATTTCCGAGCTATGCTATACTAAAAACAAAGCGTTGTTTGGGAGGAATTATTGCATGAAGACTTTTAAAATGCTGTCGTTAGCTGTTGCCCAAGGGGACGAGCTGACTGAATACCCTTTGCATGACGGCCTCATCATCAACCAGGAGAACGCTCACCGATCCTGGGTGCTCGAGATGCTCGTTGATAAAAAACACGAAGAGACATTTCTCGAAATGAAACAAACCGGTAATGTCTACGATGTCAAAGTCGTGATTTCCTACCCTGGAAATGAGCCGGCTACTTTTGAAGTGATCATTCATGCAGTCAGGCAGATCGGCGATCACGTATCCATCCTCATGAAAGGCACGTTGAAACGGGCACGCAGAAAATATGCGGAAACCTTGTTGTCGGAGTTGCTTGAAGATGGACTGGCGGGGCAAGAACTGCTTGAACGTTTCGAATCCGATATGCGGGAGCGCCCCGTGCTGCGAAAAGATGAGACCAAATCATCCCAAAACTAAAAAGCGCCTGCTTATTCGCGGCCGTCCGTAGACGGTCCTTGAATGAGCAGGCGTTTTTCTATTATTTCTTTTCAGCTACCGGTCCAAGCGCAAACAGAATATCGCATTCGCAAGCGATTTCTCCGTCAACAGTCGCAATCGCATGCCCTTTGCCCATTGAACCACGCAGGCGTGTCAATTCAACTTCCAGGCGCAACTGGTCTCCAGGGGTAACTTGGCGCTTGAAGCGGCAATTATCGATGCCTGTGAAGAATGCCAAACGCCCTTTATTTTCTTCCATCTGGAGAACTGCAGCTGCACCGACTTGAGCCAATGCTTCAACGATCAAGACACCCGGCATAACTGGATAGCCGGGAAAATGGCCATTAAAATAATCTTCGTTGGCGGTGACGTTTTTCAGTCCGACCGCTTTTTTACCTGCCTCGATTTCAAGAATCCGGTCGACCATTAAAAATGGGTAACGGTGGGGCAGAATTGCTTGTAATTGTTCAGTTGTCAACATAAACTCCATTCCCTTCTACACTTTGTGGCTATTACGTTTCGCCACGCATAATATCTAAAATATGCTGCCATGTCTCCCATTTAAGGGCATCACCCGCATTGCCATCCCCAAGCACGCCATAGCCTACCATCGCGCCTAAAGCCGCCATGGTCACTATTAAGGCAAGGACGAGGAGAATCCGCAGCCATATCGGAATCAATCGGATTTGTACCCAGCGAGTCTTTTTCTGCGGACGCTCCGCTTGCATATTCGGTTGTTCTGACTGGGGAGAATCATTTTTTCGTGATTGTGCCATTGCTATGTCAACCTTTCTTCTCAAAATGCCCTATATGCGTGCTGCTGGCATGAGGATTCACTACCTGCCATTATACTAAAAAGCGCAAGAGATGAGGGCAGGAATTTGAATTTTATCGTTTTGAACGGAAAATATCTTTTTTTGCCTCCAGCATCTTGCCTGTGCCAAGAACTACACATTCTTTTGGATTTCCTGCAACAACGATCGATATGCCAAGCTTTTCCGCCAATAGTCGGTCCATTCCGCTGAGAAGCGCACCGCCCCCTGTCATCACCCCACCGCGGTCGATGATATCCGATGCCATTTCAGGCGGTGTTTTCTCGAGCACAAGACGCACACCTTCTGCCACTAATTCTGCTGATTCGCGCAAAGCTTCAGTAATCTCAGACCGCTTCAATGTGACGGTTCTTGGATAGCCCGTCAGCATATCTCGTCCGCGAATATCCATCGTCGCTTCTTCGCTTTCAGCTAGCGTGCCCAATTCCACTTTCAATTTTTCGGCAGTCCGTTCACCGATCAATAATTTGTATTGTTTCTTTATGTAATGAAGGATATCTTGGTCAAAATGGTCGCCTGCCACTTTCAAGGTTTCACTCGTGACAATCTCCCCCATCGTCAACACCGCAATATCGGAAGTTCCCCCGCCGATATCAATCACCAAGCTTGCATCCGCTCCATAAATATCGAGCCCTGCACCAATCGCTGCCACTTTCGGCTCGACTTCCACATATACTTTCCGTGCGCCTGCTTTTTCTGCGACTTCACGAATGGCTTTTTGTTCGATGCTCGTAATGTTCGCTGGGCAACAGATTAAAATCCGTGGCTTGACCATAAAGCCTTTCAGCTTCAAAATATGCATAAAATGCTTCAGCATTAATTCGGTAATATCAAAATCGTGGATAACGCCGTCTTTGAGCGGTCGTATGACAGCGATATGCTGAGGTGTCCGCCCCATCATTTTCTGCGCTTCCACACCGACCGCAATCAGTTCATTGCTTTTCTTATCAATGGCAACGACAGACGGCTCATTTAAAATAATGCCTTTTCCTTTTACATAGATCAGCACATTGGCTGTTCCAAGATCGATGCCGATATCTTTCGAAAACATTTTGCCGCCCCATTTCTATTTCTGTCTATCCAATAGTCCATCATAAGACACATTTCCATGCCACAAGATTGCGGTTTCATGATTACGCGACTATATCAAACTGCGCTAGTTAAAATTTTATCATATTCTTGCAACCGTTGACAAAATTCCCCGGAATTACTTCCAACATTTATTCCCATGAAAAAGCCTGCCACTCAAATGATGTGCGGCAGGCTTTTAAAGTATGAAGTATAATTCTTGATGAATTAGACCAATTGCTTTTCTTTTACTTCGCTTGTTTCAGTAGAAACGCGCTCGATGTCAGCACCTAAAGCCGCAAGCTTTAAATGGAAATCAACGTATCCACGATCCAAATGATACAATTCGTGGACGCGTGTGATGCCCTCAGCAGCGAGTCCAGCCAGGATCAGTGCAGCAGCTGCACGAAGGTCTGTCGCTGATACTTGTGCTCCTTGCAACTTAGAAGGGCCTTCCATGATGACAGAACGTCCTTCGATCTTCACCGATGCGTTCATGCGGCGGAATTCTTCAACGTGCATGAAACGATTTTCGAAAACTGTTTCTGTCAAAATGCCATTGCCTTGAGCAGTCAGCATCAATGACATCATCTGGGATTGCATGTCTGTCGGGAATCCTGGATGAGGCATTGTCTTGATATCGATAGAACGAAGCGGACGAGTTGCACGGATGCGCAAGCCTTCATCTGTTTCTTCGATGTTGACGCCCATTTCACCCATTTTCGAGATAAGGGCTGCCATATGTTCCGGAACAGCATTTTCGATGATGACATCGCCTTCAGTGATGGCTGCAGCTACCATGAAAGTTCCCGCTTCTACACGATCAGGAATGATGGAATGGTCTGCGCCGTGCAATGATTCGACGCCTTCGATGCGCATCGTGTCCGTACCGGCACCTTTGATGTTTCCGCCCATTTCATTGATGTAGTTCGCAAGGTCAACGATTTCCGGCTCTTTCGCCGCATTTTCGAGGATTGTCACGCCCTCTGCAAGTGCAGCAGCAGACATGATGTTCTCCGTTGCGCCAACACTCGGGAAATCGAGGTAGATTTTAGCACCGCGTAAACGGCCTTCTGTTTTCGCTTCGACAAAGCCATTGCCGAACGTAATGTTCGCGCCCATCGCTTCGAAACCTTTCAAGTGCTGGTCGATCGGACGGGAGCCGATTGCACAGCCGCCTGGCAATGCTACGCGCGCAAATCCATTGCGCGCTAGGACAGGTCCCATGACTAAAATTGATGCACGCATTTTACGGACATACTCGAATTGCGCTTCACTCGATAATGTCGCAGATGCATCGATGTGCATCTCATTTTTTTCTGGGAAATATTCGATGTCGACATTCAAGCTTCTTAACACCTCTTGAATAGTATAGACATCTGCCAGGTTTGGAACTTCTGTGATAAGGCTTTTGCCTTCACTTGCAAGCAATGCTCCTGCCAATACAGGCAAAACCGCATTTTTCGCTCCTTCAACCCTTACTTTCCCTTGTAGCCTTTTTCCGCCTTTAACGATGATATGATCCAATGCAAAGCCCTCCATGTGTTTAATAATCCTTTATATACAGCCCATCAGTTAGTTTTTACTGTTCATCTGTCATTTGTTGGTTGGTTATAGATTAAATTTGAAAACCTTATCTATAATACCCTGTTTTTTAATAAGAAACAACCATTACTGGGCTTTCTTATCAAAAACTCGATATACCTTCAGTTGTTCGTTCACAATTTTTTCTTTATGTCCGTTGCTGAAGAGTAAATATTACAAAATGATTACAGTAATTCCTTTCCCTACTATAGTAGGATTAAACCCGTTTCCGGTGATTATTTCCCGGGAAATAGTAAATCATTGCCGGTTTGCCATAGCAACGGCCTGCATTATTATGGCAAACCGGCCATGCTAGAACAAATAAGGCAATTGCCGTGACCAGGCTGAGATTTCCAAGAAAAATGACGAGACCGTTGTGCCAATAGCGATGCTTAGAAAGATGTATAAAATCTGCGCTTGCAAGACATGATGTTTGCGAATCCATTTGTCGAACATGACGGCACGGAGCGCATAGAATGAAACGCCTGTAAAAAAGATATGGCTAAAAATCGAAATTAACGCCTGCTGTCCAATGTACATCTCCATTTGTTGCTCTCCTTTCAACTTGCGATTCAAGTTTTCTCTAATAATATGAAATACTCCTGTTGTTAGTATAACTGTTAATTATGCTGCTTTGTATAGCTCACGCAAGTTTTCCAAAACCTATGAAATAGAAAAGACGGACGAAAGCAAATCGCTTTTGTCCGTCCATTTTATTAAATGTTACCCTCATAAACGTTGATACGATTCATCGCACGTTTTAGCGCCAATTCTGCACGCTTATAGTCGATCTCATCTTTTCTTGCCTGAAGAAGTGCTTCAGCACGCTTTGCAGATTCCTGCGCACGCGACAAGTCGATTTCAGTCGAACGTTCTGCTGATTGAGCAAGAATCGTCACTTTTTCAGGGCGGATTTCAAGGAACCCACCGCTTACAGCGACCAATTCCGTCGAGTTTTCTTTCTTTAACCGGACTGCGCCGATTCCAAGAGGAGCTACTGTAGGAATGTGACCGGGCAAAACACCCATCTCACCGGTTGCTGTAACTGCAATCACCATAGAAACATCTGAATCGTATACTGGGCCGTCGGGAGTGACAATATTGACTGAAATGGTCTTCATTTTTTTCCCTCCTGGTCCCTGATTTTAGACTTCTACGCCCATGCTTTTAGCTTTTTCGATAACTTCTTCGATGCGGCCGACTAAACGGAATGCATCTTCCGGAAGATGATCGTATTTGCCTGCAAGGATTGCCTGGAAGCCTTTGATCGTTTCCTGAACTGGCACATAAGAACCTTTTTGGCCTGTGAACTGTTCAGCAACGTGGAAGTTTTGAGACAAGAAGTTTTGGATACGGCGAGCGCGGTTAACGGTCAACTTATCCTCATCACTCAATTCATCCATACCAAGGATCGCAATGATATCCTGAAGCTCTCTGTAGCGCTGCAAAGTTTCTTGAACCTGGCGGGAAACACCGTAATGCTCTTCGCCAACGATTTCAGGAGACAATGCGCGAGATGTAGAAGCAAGTGGATCTACCGCTGGATAGATACCCATCTCAGAAAGTTTACGCTCAAGGTTAGTCGTTGCATCAAGGTGGGCAAACGTTGTTGCAGGAGCCGGATCCGTATAGTCATCGGCTGGAACGTAAATCGCTTGGATAGACGTTACAGAACCTGCGCTAGTTGTCGTGATACGCTCTTGCAATTGACCCATTTCCGTTGCAAGTGTCGGCTGGTAACCTACCGCTGATGGCATACGGCCAAGAAGGGCGGATACTTCAGAACCTGCTTGCGTGAAGCGGAAAATGTTATCGATGAACAAAAGAACGTCTGCGCCTTGGTCATCACGGAAGTATTCTGCCATCGTCAAACCAGTCAAAGCAACACGCATACGTGCGCCTGGTGGCTCGTTCATTTGTCCGAAGACCATTGCAGTTTTCTTGATAACGCCGGACTCGCTCATTTCGTGGAACAAGTCGTTCCCTTCGCGAGTACGTTCACCAACACCTGCGAATACGGATAGACCACCGTGTTCTTGCGCGATGTTGTTGATCAATTCCTGGATCAAAACAGTTTTACCTACACCGGCACCACCGAAGAGGCCGATTTTACCACCTTTGATGTAAGGGGCAAGCAAGTCAACAACTTTGATACCAGTTTCAAGGATTTCAACTTCTGTGGAAAGGTGCTCGAATGTAGGAGCAGAACGGTGAATCGGGTCGCGACGACCTGATTCCGGAATTTCCTCGCCCAAGTCGATTACTTCACCAAGTACGTTAAATACGCGTCCTAGTGTAGCTTCTCCGACAGGAACAGAAATTGCTCTGCCCAAATCGGTTACTTCTGAACCGCGCTGCAATCCGTCAGTGGATTCCATTGCGATGGTACGAACTGTATCGTCGCCGAGGTGCAAAGCAACTTCAAGAGTCAAAGTCGTTTGCGCTTGGTTGGGACGATTAATATTAACAGTTAGGGCGTTGTAGATCGCTGGAAGTTGTCCATTGGAAAACTTTACGTCTACAACCGGACCCATAACCTGAAGAACGTGTCCTGTGTTCATGCTGTTCCCTCCTGTCTTACATTTATTGAACTTATTAAAAGCTCGAGCGGCTTTATCGGCCGCTTTCGCTTTCGCTTTTCTTTGTGTCTAGTCTCCGACGGCCAGGCCCTCGAGGTCACAAGCCATTTTGCTTGTCGGGCCTAAACGGCCGTCTTCGCTTTTCTTACTCTAAAGCCGCGGCTCCGCCGACGATTTCTGTGATTTCCTGAGTGATCGCAGCTTGGCGTGCACGGTTGTAGACAAGCGTCAGATCGCCGATCAATTCTGATGCGTTGTCTGTTGCGCTCTTCATTGCTGTCATGGAAGCAGCATGCTCACTTGCTTTGCCGTCCAGCAGTGCACCAAAAATCAAGCTTTCCGCGTATTGTGGAAGAAGAACTTCCAGAATCGCTTCTGCTGATGGGTCGAACTCGTACGAAGCAGTCGATCCTGTTGCCTGAATATCAGTCAACGGCAGCACTTTCTTTTCGGTTACTTCCTGGGCGATGGCAGAAACATAATGGTTATAGTACATATAAACTTCGTCATACGTACCTTCTGCGAACATACCAACAGCTTTGCGCGTTATTTCCTTGATATCCGCAAACGTCGGATGATCCGGAAGCCCGATCGAGCTTTCGATGATGTTAAAGCCTTTCTTCGCAAAGAAGTCACGGCCTTTCCGTCCGACGCTAAGGATGACAAACTCGTCATTTGACGTATGGCGCGCGTTGATTCTGCTCATGACAGTACGCAAAATATTACTGTTATAGCCACCAACGAGACCACGGTCAGATGTAATAACCAAATATGCCGTTTTCTTAACAGGACGTGCCACCATCATAGGATTGCTCACGTCGTTAGAACCCGCTGCGATTGAAGCGACAACATCCTGAATCTTCTCCATATAAGGAACAAAAGCTTTCGCATTCACTTCCGCTTTGTTCAGTTTAGAAGCCGAAACCATCTGCATCGCTTTGGTAATCTGGCTAGTTTTCTTAGTTGACGTAATACGTGTTTTTATATCGCGTAAAGATGCCACTGGTATTTCACCACCTTGTTATTTTTTCTTCCGATCCTTCCAGGAGCTTATTCTGATTTTGCGAACGTATGCTTGAATTCGTTGATTGCAGTACCGAATTCATCATCAGATGGCAATCCTTGAGTTGTGCGGATGGTCTCCAAAACATTCGTGTGGTTCGTATCCAGCCAGCTAGTCAATTCAGCTTCGAAACGTGTGATGTCTTGAACAGGAATATCATCAAGGAATCCACGAGTCAATGCATAGAAGATAACTACTTGTTTTTCAACTTTGATTGGGTTGTTCAAGTCCTGCTTGAGAACTTCAACTGTGCGTTTTCCGCGCTCGAGTTTCGCAGCTGTTGCTGGGTCGAGGTCAGAACCGAACTGGGAGAAGGACTCCAATTCGCGGTAAGCCGCTAGGTCAAGACGCAGCGTACCCGCAACTTTCTTCATCGCTTTGATCTGAGCTGAACCACCTACACGGGATACAGATAGACCAGCGTTGATTGCCGGACGTACACCGGCGAAGAATAGATCTGATTGCAGGAAGATCTGGCCATCCGTAATCGAGATCACGTTTGTCGGGATATATGCAGAGATATCGCCTGCTTGCGTTTCAACGAACGGCAAAGCAGTGATCGATCCTGCACCAAGTGTTTCGTTCAACTTCGCTGCGCGCTCAAGAAGGCGTGAGTGAAGATAGAAAACGTCACCTGGGTAAGCTTCACGGCCCGGAGGACGACGAAGCAAGAGTGAAAGTTCACGGTAAGCAGATGCTTGTTTTGTGAGATCATCATAGACGATCAAGACGTGCTTGCCATCGAACATAAAGTCTTCAGCCATTGTGATACCTGCATACGGAGCCAAGTATAGAAGTGGAGCTGGCTGTGAAGCAGATGCCGTTACGACAATTGTGTAATCAAGCGCGCCGTTTTTGCGGAACGTCTCAACTACGTTACGTACAGTCGACTCTTTTTGGCCGATTGCTACGTAAATACAGATCATGTCTTGGTCACCTTGGTTCAAGATCGTATCGATTGCGACAGATGTTTTACCAGTCTGACGGTCACCGATGATCAATTCGCGCTGTCCGCGGCCGATCGGCACAAGTGCATCGATCGCTTTGATACCAGTTTGAAGCGGTTCATGGACCGATTTACGAGCCATTACGCCTTGTGCTGGGCTTTCAATTGGACGGGATTTAGTCGTGTTAATCGGTCCAAGACCATCAACAGGCTGTCCCAGTGGATTTACTACGCGCCCGATAAGTTCTTCTCCTACCGGTACTTCCATAATACGGCCAGTTCGACGTACTTCATCGCCTTCTTTGATGTCTGCGAATGGCCCAAGGATGATGATACCAACGTTGTTGGCTTCCAAGTTTTGTGCCATACCCATTGCACCAGTGGAGAATTCTACGAGTTCTCCAGCCATGATGTTGTCGAGGCCATGAGCGCGAGCGATACCGTCACCAATCGTGATGACTGTACCGACTTCGTCAACTTTCATCTCTGATTGATAGTTTTCAATCTGTTGCTTAATCAGATTGCTGATTTCTTCAGCTTTGATGCTCATGTATGTCACCCTCTCATAATTTCATAAATTAGCCGATCAATTGACGCTGCAGGCGAGCAAGTTTCGTGCTGACGCTGCTGTCATAGATGCGGTTGCCGATTTGAAGGCGCAATCCACCGATCAACGATGGGTCGATTACGTTTTCAATCCGTAAAGAATTCTTGCCGATGCTTTTCGCGAATACAGTGGAAATAGAGGCTGCCTCTTCTTCTGTCAATGGACGAGTCGAGTAGACTTTCGCATCTTCAATTCCCTGCTCTACGTTAGAAAGCTGTATATATGCCTGTGTCAGTTCGCTGACTTCGTTCATGCGTCTGCGCTCTGCCATCAATTGAAGTGTGTTGATTACGTAAGGGTTTGCCCCTTGGAACACTTCATTGATCAGGTTGGTGCGTTTTTCAGATGAAAGTTTCGGGGAAACAATCAATTGGTAAAGTTCAGGAGTCATTTCGAAAACCTTGCGGACTTCGCGAAGATCCTGCTCAACTTCCAAGCTTAAGTTATGTTCTTTCGCGACTTGGAATAAGGCCGATGCGTAGCGCTCAGCGACTTGGCTCATTGCACTTCGCCTGCCTTCGCAATCGTTTCGTTAATCAACTGACGGTTGTCTTCCTCAGAAATTTCTTTCTCCAACACTTTCGTAGCTGCTAGCAAGGACAATGCGACAACTTCTTCACGCACTGCTGCGATCGCTTTTTCACGCTCATTGGCAATCTCTGCCACTGTTTGTTCTTTCATGCGTGCCGACTCAGCACGAGCTGTAGTAACGATTTCCTCACGAGAAACTTCGCCTTGTTTCTTGGCATTTTCAACGATTTCCTGCGCTTGGTTACGGGCATCCTTCAAAAGGGCGCGTTGCTCATCAAGCATTTGCTGTGATTCCTGACGGCTTTTTTCAGCAGTTTCGATTTCACTTGCGATCAAATCTTCACGCTGCTGCATAATGCCCATCAATGGACCCCAAGCAAATTTTTTCAACAAAGCCATCAACAGCAAGAAGATGACCAAAGTTGCGATGATGTCTCCAATATTTAAAAACTCCCCGGTTGCACCGAGTACGAGGTGATCAAAAAACACGATTGTTTCACTCCCTTCAAGAGCCTAAAATACTTTTTCTACTATTAATATATATTTCTTAAAATCATGTTAGATGTGCTGTCGAATTCCAAAATGCATCATACAAGCATAAATGGCGAAAAACATGCCGAAGCATTCCCGCCATTTAGCTTTTTGTATAAAGTGCTGAAGACTACTGGTTCATAACGATGAACGCGATAACTACAGCGATGATCGGCACGGCCTCAACTAGTGCTACACCGATGAACATTGTTGTTTGAAGAACGCCGCGAGCTTCTGGCTGGCGAGCGATACCTTCAACTGTTTTTGAAACGATAAGTCCGTTACCAATACCTGCACCTAGTGCTGCCAAACCTACTGCGATTGCTGCTGCTAATAAACCTAATGAACCTGTCATTGTAATGTGTCCTCCTCAGGATAGTTGTTTTTTTGTTTGCTCAAAGAGCAGTTTATACTCAATGGTCTTCGCTGACTTTATGCGATAGATAAACCATCGTTAACATAACGAAAATGAACGCTTGGATAGTCCCGATAAAGATCGAGAAGCCTTGCCATGCCATCATCGGCAAGATTGCACTCGCAAATCCTAAGATACTTGCTCCGGCGAGACCTGCCAATAAACTCAACAAAATCTCCCCAGCGTAAACATTACCGTAAAGACGCAGACCGAGTGTCAGCGTATTTGCGAATTCTTCAATGATTTTGAGCGGGAAAAGGAATGGCATCGGTTTCAAGAAATCCGCACTATATCCTTTCAAGCCCTTCAGTTTAAGCCCGTAGTAATGGCTTAAAATGATGATCATTGCAGCCAAGGACATTGTAACAGTCGGATCGGCTGTTGGAGATTTCCACCATACGTCGCCATTGACAATTACAGAAAATGGTAGTCCAAGCATGTTCGAAACGAAAATGAACATGATCAGCGTAATTCCAAGCACATGGAACCGTCCGCCATCTTTCCAATCCATGTTGCTTTTAATGATTCCTTTTACGAAGTCCATAATCCACTCCATGAAGTTCTGCATGCCAGTCGGCTTCAGCTTCATGTTTCGGGTAGAGACGAACGCGATAAGGAAAACGATAAGAGCGGCTACAAGCAGCATCATAACGTTCGACAAGTTGAACCATATCCCGAACAGTTGATACATAGGAGCGCCATGATCCACGATAATTTCACCTCTCTTTCAGCTTTCTTTAATGGTGTTTCATGTGATGAACGATCCGCTCCACCAAAAGGAGACCATAGGGGATCATCAACCCGATTACCGTACTGATCAAGTGAATGTGCTCAGCGAACAAAATGGCCATCGCCACAGCCGCAACACCTGATGCAAACCGTAATGCCGTTCCAAGAGAACGAACCCTCGAGCCTTCTGTTACCGCCCGGTCAAATTTTTCCATCCGTCGAACCAAGATCCACATATTGTAAATGCCGAACAGAGACCCGATGATAAGGCCAGCGAACACTTCCGGATACGGAGTAAACCCCCACCCGATCACGAACGCTGCGAGGATGAAATACATCAGCCTCTTCAGTCTATTATAGATCTCTCTAAGTCCATCCATTTTCTACATGTCTCCTGAATCGAATTTTCGCACGGTCTGAAGCATCGCCCACACACCGGCACTAAGGCCGACCAGCAAGCAAATGATCAAAAAAAGCGGGGCGGTTCCGAATTGCTCATCAAGCCACATTCCTGCAAAGACTCCGATAAGCACGGATCCGACAAGTTGTGAGAGGATGGCAGAATAAATCGCCATCGCTTGTAAGGGACTTTTTTTCGGGTGCATGATAAACCCCTCGAAATTCATAATGATTTGACATTAAACTCTTAAACAGAGCAGTCGCATCAGGCTTTCAAAAGCACATCCATTATGTATGAAAACCTTCTCATGCAGACCCTTTGTAAGCATACAATAGGGGTAAAATCATGTCAATTGCATGTAGTGAAAAACTTCACAAGCCATTTTACACCGACATACGATTGACAAATTTATAACAATAAAAGCGAGAGCGCCTGTTCAGCTCCGACAGGCGTAAGACGAACCGGCAATGCGGCGCCCTTTGCCGCAATGCTGGGACGACTTATGACCCGAGGAGCTAGGCGCTCGAGCTAGACAAAGAAAAGCGAAGGCAGCCGTTTAGACTCGACAAGCACAAGACGATTTGCTGGCGCGGCGCCTTTTGCCGCATAAGCAAAGTGGCTTGTAACCTCGAGGGTCTGGCTGCTGACGCTAGACATCAAGAAAAGCGGAAGCGGCTGTACAAAAACACTCCCCCGCTCCCTCATCCCCCCTACAACTCGCCGAAATATTTATGCAAAGCTTTAACAATGCGCTGTGAAGCTTTGCCGTCGCCGTATGGGTTCGACGCTTTGGACATCGCTTCATATGCCTCAGGATCCGTCAGCAGTTCTTTTCCGAGACGATAAATCGTTTCCTCGTCAGTTCCGGCAAGTTTTAATGTGCCGGCGTCGATGCCTTCCGGACGCTCTGTCGTATCCCGCAGCACCAAGACCGGTTTTCCAAGAGACGGAGCTTCTTCTTGCACGCCTCCTGAATCGGTCAGAATGAAATAGGATTGCGCCGCAAAGTTATGGAAATCCAGCACTTCGAGTGGTTCGATTAAATGAATGCGTGGGTCGCGGCCAAGAACTTCATCCGCCACTTCCCGAACAGCCGGGTTCATGTGGACTGGGTAGACCACTTGAATATCGTCATGTTCTTCGATCAAGCGCTTGATTGCCCGGAACATATTGCGCATCGGCTCTCCCAAGTTTTCACGGCGGTGTGCCGTCAACAATATCATCCGGTCGCTGCCGATATGATCGAGCACTGGATGATGGTAGTTTTCTCGCACCGTCGTTTGCAAGGCATCGATTGCCGTGTTTCCTGTAATATAAATCGTTTCTTCTTTTTTATTCTCATTGCGCAAGTTTTGTGCAGACTTTTCAGTCGGCGCAAAATGGATATCTGCCATGACTCCTGTCAATTGGCGGTTCATCTCTTCCGGGAATGGAGAATATTTATTGTGGGTACGTAGGCCGGCTTCAACATGGCCAATGGCAATTTGGTTATACAAAGCAGCTAAGCTTGCGGCGAATGTCGTGGTCGTGTCTCCATGAACCAATACGATATCCGGTTTCGCTTCTTTCATCACTTCGTCTAGCCCTTGCATAGCCCGGACGGTCACATCACTTAAAGTTTGGCGTTCTTTCATGATGTTCAAGTCAAAATCAGGCGTGATGCCGAATGTTTCCAGCACTTGGTCGAGCATTTGGCGATGCTGGGCCGTTACTGTAACGAGCGGTTCGATCGTCTCAGGATGCTTTTGTAATTCCAAAACAAGAGGCGCCATTTTAATCGCTTCTGGGCGTGTACCGAAAATCGTCATCACTTTCCATTTTTTCGTCACTACTGATCAACCCGCTTTCTTATTTTGTTCCGAACAAGCGATCTCCAGCATCGCCAAGGCCTGGCACGATATATCCTTTTTCGTTCAACTTCTCATCGAGCGCTGCGATATAGATATCCACATCCGGATGTGCTTTTTGCAAAGCTTCGACGCCTTCAGGTGCTGCGATGATGCACATGAATTTGATTTTAGTCGCTCCACGCTTTTTCAGCGAGTTGACAGCTTCGATTGCCGAGCCGCCTGTCGCAAGCATCGGGTCGACGACGATCAATTCGCGTTCGGATACATCGGAAGGCATTTTAAAGTAATACTCCACTGGCTGCAAAGTTTCCGGATCGCGATACAAACCGATATGTCCCACTTTTGCTGCTGGAATCAATTTCAAGACGCCATCGACCATTCCGATGCCTGCACGCAAGATCGGCACGATGCCGAGCTTTTTCCCTGCAAGGACATTTGATTTGGCGAGTTGGACCGGCGTTTCCACTTCGATTTCCTGAAGCGGCAGTTCACGTGTAATTTCGAATGCCATCAAGGTTGAAATCTCGTCGACCAATTCACGGAATTCTTTTGTCCCAGTTGATTTGTCGCGGATGTACGTCAGTTTATGCTGAATCAGCGGATGATCAAAAACGAATACTTTTCCCACAGTATATCTCTCCTTTATTCATACATTTTCCTAAACAGTATAACAGAAAATCAATGCAGCGAGAGCCCACCTCGTGCATTGGCATTATTCAGTCATCTTTTTCGGGCAAAATAAAAAACCGAAGCTCGAGGCTCCGGTTAAAGTAAATGTGCTTCATCGATCGGCATCGGACGGTGGAACAAAAAGCCTTGGGCGACGGTACAGCCCATTTCAAGCAATTGGGTACGATCCAATTCAGTTTCAACGCCTTCGGCTACGGCACGCAGCCCTAAATTATCCGCCAGTTGAATAATGGTCTGGATGACTGCACGCGTCCCCCGCTCATCGATATTGGAAATGAACGAACGGTCAATCTTGATTTCTTCGACAGGCAGCTTCTGCAAGTAGCTTAGCGACGAATAGCCGGTGCCAAAATCATCAATGGAAGTTGCAAATCCATACTTTTTCAACTGCGCAAAAACCGTCCCGGCTGTATCGATATCCACAACGCCGATGCGTTCGGTGATTTCTAGCTGAATCCATTTCGGGTCGATACCGCAACTGGTTGTTTCATCGACAAGATATGGCACGAACGAATGGTGGAAAAAATGGTCTGCTGAAATATTGATCGCCACTTGGCGCAATGTCATTCCCTGATCTTGCCGTTTTTTCAGCCAAGACAGAACTTGTTCGATAACATGTTGTTCGAGCTGGCGGATCTTGCCGTTCTTCTCGGCAGCCGGGATGAAAATGGCGGGTGATATATCGCCAAGGTCCGGTGATTTCCAACGGGCAAGCGCTTCAAAGCCAAGTATTTCACGGCTTTCAAGCGCCACTTTCGGCTGCAAGTAGACACTGATTTCCTTGCGCTTGAGCGCTATGGTGAGCGCGTTGGCAACGCGAAGATCGCGCATCATGACTTCATCTTGCTCATTCTCGAAATAGCAGATCGCTTCCCCGACGCGCTCTTTCGCTTTCGATAAAGCACTATCGGCACAACGGATCAATTCTTCTGCGTTTTGCTGAGCCGGAGTGACGATGGCGACACCGACTTTAATCGCCAAAAACAAATCCATCTCGTTGATCGTCACCGGCTCGCGCAGACTACTCAAAATATGTTCCAAGTATTCAGGTGCATCCGTTAAGGGAATCGCACTGAATATGGCCAGTCTGGAATCAGAGTAACGGGCGACTAGTTTTTCACCAGTGCCTCCTGCCAGCACGAGACGGCGCCCAAGCTCACGGCTCAACTCGTTTCCTGCCCGATGGCCGTATTGATCGCTGATTTTCAGAAATTCATCTGCCGATAGAAAAGCGACAAACCCTTCCTTGCCTTCTTTCAACAACTCATTGAGTTCTGTACGGAAATAATGGCGGTTCGGCAAGCCTGATTCTTCATCAATATAGGCTAGCCGTAAAATCTCTTCTTGCTGATGGGAAAACTTGATTGCTAAGGCAGCAATTGATGCGATTTCTTCCATAAATGATAAATCATTGTCCCTTGGCGTATACGCAGTTGGAAAATAAATGCCAAACGTTCCGATTGCTTCGTCTTTTCCATTAAATATCGGTATTGACCAAATCGCTTTTATATTAAAGCGGCTTAGCACTTCTTGCTGCTCGATTCCAAAGTGATTTTTGGGAACATCTTCGATAATGGCCGGCCTCTTTTCGAGAAAAGCGGATCCGCATGGGCTATAGTCCGTGTCTACTGGCATGCTGCGCATGACTTTAATAAATTCTTCCGGCATCGACTTGGCCGCAGCTACCTGGAACCGCTGAGCTTCATCTACCAACAACACTGTACAGCTTGCGCCATCGAGGAAAAACGATTCTGCTGTTCCGCAAATATTTTGCAGCAGCTCTCCCAGCATATTGCCTTTTTCAATGCCTCTATACGTTTCTTTTTGGAGCTCGATTAAGATTTCAGCCCGTTTCCTATCGCTTATGTCCCGTTGGAGCATCAAGGTATAGCGCAAAGATTTCTCAGGAAACAGCAGCGGCTGAACGGTGATTTCATTCCAGAACGGCGTACCGTCTTTTCGGTAATTGACAATTTCAAAGACACCCGCCTGATTGGTGGCGGTCGATTCACGGATTTGTTTGCCGGTGTCCTGATCTGTCTTGGACCCATGGAGAAATTTGCCGTTTTTTCCTATAACATCTTCTTCGATATAGCCGGTCATTTCAAAAAATGCATCGTTCGCATAGGCAATCGGGTGGTCGGGAACTTCTGGATTCACTACGACAAAACTCGTATGAAATTCGATTCCCAAACGGCGCAGCCAATCTATAATCACTTTTCGGTCTTCTTGGATTTCATATTGCATACGCGACCCTCCCGATTTTCCTGTTATGTATAGGGAAAAAAAGCCGCCAAACAAGGGCGGCTTTATTCACTTCTGTATTCTTATGAAGCAAAGCTTATTTATACAAAGGTAAACTGGCTGTTAACTTCGCCGTACGCTCTGCCGCTTCCTTCTTCACTGCCTCATCTTCTGGATTTTTCAAGAGAAGCGCCATGATCGAAGCGATTTCTTTCATTTCCTGTTCTTTAAAGCCGCGTGATGTGACCGCTGCCGTTCCTAGACGGATGCCTGAAGTGACAAACGGGCTTTCCGGATCGAATGGAATCGTGTTTTTGTTTGTGGTGATACCGACTTCGTCTAATACATGCTCTGCCACTTTGCCCGTCAAGTTGAGCGAGCGAAGATCGAGCAACAGTAGGTGGTTATCGGTACCGCCAGAAACGATGTCGACTCCTTCTGCCGTCAAGCTGTCTGCCAAGACGTTTGCATTTTTCACGACTTGGTCGATGTATTCCTTGAATTCCGGCTGTTGCGCTTCGCCGAATGCAACTGCTTTTGCAGCGATTACGTGCATCAGTGGGCCGCCTTGAATTCCCGGGAAGATGATTTTGTCGATTTTCTTGGCAAATTCTTCTTTGCAAAGAATCAAGCCGCCGCGTGGGCCGCGCAATGTTTTATGGGTAGTGGAAGTGACAAAATGGGCATGAGGCACCGGATTCGGGTGCGCGCCCGTGGCGACAAGTCCTGCAATATGTGCCATGTCGACCATTAACAACGCGCCGACTTCATCTGCAATTTCACGGAATTTCGCAAAATCCAATGTGCGTGAGTATGCACTCGCACCGGCAACGATCATTTTTGGCTTGTGCTCAAGAGCTGCTTGCCGCACCGCTTCGTAGTCAAGCAGTTGCGTGTCTTTGTCGACACCGTACTCAACGAAGTTATACTGCATGCCGCTGAAATTGACTTTGCTGCCATGAGTCAAGTGGCCCCCGTGGTTAAGGTTCATACCAAGAACTGTATCACCTTGTTCGAGCATCGCTGTATAGACAGCCATGTTTGCCTGCGAACCGGAGTGAGGCTGAACATTTGCATGCTCTGCGCCGAAAATTTCTTTCAAACGGTCGCGCGCAATATTTTCCACGACATCCACAAATTCACATCCGCCGTAATAGCGTTTGCCCGGGTAGCCTTCTGCATATTTATTGGTCAACACCGAACCTTGTGCATCCATAACTGCTTGGGATACGAAGTTTTCCGATGCGATCAACTCAATATTCGCTTCTTGACGTTCTTTCTCCGCGTTCATTGCTTCATATACTGCCTGATCCTGCGCCTTAATCAATTCCATCTGTCTTTCCCTCCCGTGATTGAAGTACCTTACGATCATAGCTGGCCCGTACTCCGCCAATCAATTTTGGCCTTGTCGTGGCACATGAGACGATCGCTTCCCCTACTAGTTTAACAGAAGTTCGCACCGGAACGGCGACTCTTTTTAAATGCATGCCGATCATCGTCTGCCCAATATCCACTCCGGCGTGGGCAGCAATTTCTTCAACAACAACCGGGTCACTCATATTCATAAAGGCGTAAGCACTCATTGAACCCCCTGCTTTTGCAACCGGAACGACTGATACTGGCTCAAGGCCGTATTTCTCTGCAGCAGCGCGCTCAATCGTCAGAGCACGGTTAATGTGTTCGCAGCCTTGAAACGCCAAAAACATTCCGTGGCGCTCCGCAAAAACCCTTAGCGGCTCGTACAAACTTTCGGCAATATCCAAGCCGCCGCCCGTCCCGATTCGCTGTCCCGCTATTTCAGAAGTCGAGCAGCCCACCACAAACAATTGCCCTGCTTTGAATGCAATCTGCTGCTCCAATTCGTTCAGAATTTCTTCAAGCTGCAGCTGCCATAAGGTTTGCATGCTTACCCCTCCTTATTTTTCGAGTTCGGTAATTTTATTCACACGATTTTCGTGGCGCCCGCCTTCAAACTCGGTCGTCAGCCATGTTTGGGCGATTTCCCTCGCTAGTCCAGGTCCAATGACGCGCTCACCCATTGCTAAAATATTCGAATCGTTATGTTCGCGGGTCGCGCGTGCGCTGAATACGTCGTGAACCAATGCACAACGGATGCCTTTTACTTTGTTCGCCGAAATCGACATGCCGATTCCCGTTCCGCAAATCAAGATGCCTTTATCGAATTCACCGTTCGCCACGCCTTCTGCTACAGGCTTTGCATAATCGGGGTAGTCGACAGAATCGTCCGTCTGTGGCCCGAAATCTTTGTACTCTATGCCCAATTCATTCAATAAATTGACGATTTCTTTACGTAAATTATTGCCGCCGTGGTCTGATGAAATTGCTATCTTCATGAATAACCCTCTTTTCATTGTCTTATTGCGGCTAAACGCTTCATAAATCAAATCCACCGCTTTTATTTAATTCTAACATTTTCGGACAGTTACATGTTACTTCCTCTTGCGTATATTCCGCAACTGGAATTTGCTCTTTTCCAAAACCAGATTTATCCGCATCATTTCAGATAAAAAGCCGGCCTGTAGCTTATCTGTTTGTGCAAGGGCCGACCAATCTTTACTAGGTCGTGCCCATTTGCTGGAATAACTTATCGATCAACTGCTCGAGCTCATCGAATGTTCTCCGGTAGTCATTCAAAGAACCTCCGAATGGGTCGCTAATATCACCAGCAGAGCCGTCCGCAAATTCTTTGACCGTATGCAATTTGGTCGCCATTTCCGGGTAATATTGCATGAGCATCATTTTATGGGAGTGGGTCATCGTCAAAATGAGCTCGGCCCATTCCAGATCAAGCGGATTCAGCGGCTTTGAAGTATGTTCGAATCCAATGGCCTGTTCGTCAAGAACTTTCCGCGCATTCACAGAGAGCGGGGATTCCCCAGCGAAAATTCCTGCCGAGCGCGCTTCTATCCCCTCGATTTTGCGTGCGTGTACAATCGCTTCTGCCATCGGACTGCGGCACGTATTGCCCGTGCAGACAAATAAAATCTTCATCCAATCCCCCCCTTTTCAACTATTCGCTATCCGCATCTTTTCCGCTTTCTTGCTATGCAGACTGATGCGCTTCTGACTCTTATTATAACGCATCTGGGACAGTTGATGCAGTGATAGGGATTATGCGGTCATGCATCGACCCTGTTGGAGATTCCGCGCTGGAATTGGCGTTCGGAAGTGTGTGGTTTTTCTGCGAGCATGGCATATGTTTCCGCCGCCTTGCTTGGGGAATCACTTCCTTTGAACCGAATGGAAAAAAATGAGTTAGAGTGTGTATGCGACAGTGTGACACTTTCTATTTGGGCATCACGTTCGGTTCCGCCGCCTTGCTTTGGGATGGCCTTTCACAATGAGCCAAGAAAACCACTTGTCTCATTGCTACGGCTCACCCTTGACGCTAGGCGGCTTGTCATTTTCTTTGATGCTAGTTTGTTTATATGGAGCTTTCTTTGTCGATGGCATTCGCTGTTTGGGGAATCGCTTCCCTAGATTTGAATGGAGATGCAACGAGTTAGAAATAGAATGAGGTAATATTTCGTCTCAGTTTGAGCATCACGTTCGGTTTCGCCGCCTTGCTTTGGGTTGGCCTCTTGCAGTAAGCCAGGAAGATCAACTGTCTTACTGCTTCGGCTCACCCGTGAGCGCTAGGCGGCTTTTAGATTTCATTGATTTGTATGAGAGAAGTTTTTGTGCGCTTCTATAGTTTGCTTCCACTGTTCAGGGAATCGCTTCCCCGGCGGCTGTCTTGGAAAGAAATTCTACTGTTCTCGTTCAGTGGTGGTTGAAAACTTCTTATGCCTATCCATTTATCGAGAAGAAGTGTGCGGCACGGACCTTCCCAACAGAGAAATCTTCCAGTACGTACTGATTTGAGAGCTTGTAGAAACCTACCAACTCCACGAAACCTAGAGACGGAGCGGAAATGGCTGACTCCTGGGGGACCGCGCGGCACATTTGCCGGGCACCCGCCCCCCCGGAAAGCAGCCATTGGAGCGCAGTCTTATAGCACAAGCTAGCTAACCACGAAAAGCCTATGACATCTTTCTCAGCTTTTCATTTACGCATGTTGCACGACGTCCTGTCGCATCAGCTGCATGATCTCCATCCTGCACGCCCCAAGCAGCCATTGGAGCGCAGTCTCATAGCACAAGCTATTTATACGTAAAAAGTCTGCACCTTGTTTTCTTAATTATTAACTTAGTAAATTTCAAAAAACTATTCAACGCGCACATAAAACTGCACAAAAAAATGCCGCCGGGAAATTTTCTCGGCGGCATTTTTTCATTCGATTAGGTTAGCTAAACCATTTATGATCTGCTGCTTTTTCCAAGCGGTTCATGAGCGCAGCGTTTTCACCTTCTGGTAGCACACACGCCAAAATCAAGTCAGCATCGGTTTGATCGCATTTTCGTAAACTGTCGTATAACTTATCCACAGATAGCGGGAAAAGATAATCCGCCGCTGCAAAGTCCTCGCGGCTCAATACCGCAATTTTTTTCGATTTACCATGAATATGGTCAATCGCTTTTTCAATCAATTTGCTATTATGCTCAATCAAATAAAGAGGTGCTGACGGTGCGTAGTGGGCATACTTCATTCCCGGTGATTTCGGGGTATTGCCTTGCGTTTCCGAAGACAAGCGCACCGTTCCAATCACTTGTTCCAACTGTTCTTTCGTCACTTGTCCAGGACGCAAAATGACCGGGGGCGAGCTTGTTGTATCCAGCACGGTCGATTCAATTCCAACCTTGGTCGGACCGCCATCCAAAATGAATGGAATCTTCCCGTTCATATCGAATAGCACATGCTCCGCCAAGGTCGGGCTCGGTTTGCCGCTTTTATTGGCGCTAGGCGCAGCAATCGGTTGCTTTAATCGTTTCAATAAACTCAGAGCCACTGGATGATCCGGCACGCGAATACCGACAGTTGACAACCCTGCAGTCACATTCGTCGCAAAAGTGTCCGGTTTGGCGTGCATGATCAAGGTCAAAGCTCCCGGCCAAAACGCATCCATGCATTGCAAGGCTTTGTCAGAAACTTCTTCGACAAACTCCAAGGCGGTTTCTTTGGAATCCACGTGGACGATCAATGGATTATCGGTCGGGCGGCCTTTTGCTTCGAAAATCTTAGCGACAGCGTCTGCATTCATCGCATCAGCCCCTAGGCCATATACGGTTTCTGTTGGAAAAGCGACCACTTGCCCTTCGCGAATATAATCCACAGCCTGTGAATAACTTCCTTCGTTATTCACATCTCCATCCACAAGAACTGTTTTAGTTTCCACCTAAACATCTCCAGTACAATAAGGGTTTGATAGAGATATCCACATTTTGTGGATATCTCAAGGGAAATTCAACTGAATTGTGCACAAGTTAATCTAAAATGCAAAATACCATACGGTCGTGTTTGTTGATATCTTTTTGGCAATATACGCGGGCTTCAGGCAATGCCTGTTGGAACATCTCGGTCACTGCTGCACCTTGGCTGCTGCCGATTTCAAGGCCGATGATGCCAGGACGGTTGATCAACGCCGGCACTTGCTGTGCTAATTGTTCGTAAGCTGCAAGTCCATCGCTGTCTGCAAACAATGCTTCGTGCGGTTCAAAATCGCGTACCGTATCCGCTAAGCCAGCTGCTTCGTGGTAGGCAATATAAGGAGGATTCGATAGAATGATGTCCCATTTTCTCCCCAATAACGGCGCTGCGAGATCACCTTTTGTAAAGTGGACATCCGCATCCAATGCTTCTGCATTACGCTCTGCTACAAATAGGGCTTCTTCAGAAATATCCGTCGCCATTACTTCCACTTCCGGCAACTCACATTTCAAGGTAATTGCGATAATGCCGCTTCCTGTCCCGATATCAGCTGCTTGAACTTCATCCAGTCCGAACATTTCACGCTTGAGCTTCAAAGTTTGTTCGATCAATTCCTCTGTTTCCGGACGCGGAATCAATACGGATGGAGAGACGCTGAACGTCCGGCCGTAAAACTGTTCAGAGCCCGTCAAATGCTGGACTGGTACTCCTTGGATCAATTCTTCAACGTTTTCCCAAAAAGCTTCATATTGGCGGCCATCGATTTTATCGCGCATCGAAGCCATCAGCCCGGAATAATCAAGGCCAAGTTGATGCTGAAGCAAGATGCGTGCCGGCGTTTCTTCGCGCCCATGTTGTTTCAGATAAGTCGCAGCGTTTTCCAACGCTTCATATATATATTCCACTTGGACCACCGTTTCAACTTTGTTCATTATTTAAGCTCTCCATCCTCGTTGATTGTTCGTCGATCACCAGGGCGTCAATAATTTCATCCATCTTGCCTTGCAAAATCTGATCAAGCTTTTGGATAGTCAGACCAATACGATGGTCTGTCACTCGGTTTTGAGGGAAATTATACGTGCGGATCCGCTCTGAGCGGTCGCCTGTTCCAACAGCAGATTTGCGGACCGAATCATATTCCGCTTGTGCTTCTTGCTGGAATTTTTCATAAACGCGTGCGCGCAGTACTTTCATGGCACTCGCTTTGTTTTTGATTTGGGACTTCTCGTCTTGGCATGTCACGACTGTATTGGTCGGCAAATGCGTCAAACGGACAGCCGACATCGTCGTGTTGACGGATTGTCCACCAGCACCGGATGAAGCGTACGTATCGACACGGATATCGTTATCATGGATGTTCACTTCAACTTCTTCGACTTCTGGTAAGCAAGCGACTGTCGCAGTCGAAGTATGGATGCGGCCGCCGGATTCAGTTTCCGGGACGCGCTGGACACGGTGTGCGCCGTTTTCGTATTTCAGTTTCGAATAGGCGCCTTTTCCTGTCACCATAAAGACGATTTCTTTAAAACCGCCGATTTCTGTCGGATTGGAGTCCATAATCTGCACTTTCCAGCCGTTCGCTTCTGCAAAGCGCGAATACATTTTGAACAAGTCGCCTGCAAAAAGCGCTGCTTCGTCGCCGCCTGCAGCACCGCGAATTTCCATGATGACGTTTTTGTCATCGTTCGGGTCTTTCGGAATAAGCAAAATATGAAGACGTTCCTCAAGCACTTTCGAACGCCCTTCTAACTCTGATACTTCCTCTTTGACCATCTCACGCATATCGGCATCCATTTTCTCATCGAACATCGCTTTAGCTTCTGCAAGCTGGGTTTGGACGTCTTTGTATTCACGGTAAACTTCAACGGTTTCCTGCAAATCGGATTGTTCTTTCGAATAGTCGCGCAGCTTGTTTGTGTCGCTGACGATATCCGGGTCGCTCAACATTTCGTTGAGGCGGTCGTACCGGTCTTCGACGGATTGTAAACGGTCAAACATTGCTTTCACCTCTAGTTTCTTCTATATAAAGTTGATAATTCTATGCATAAGATTTCATTGTTCACGATATTCCGCGAAATAGCTGGCTTTCCGGGGGGCTTGCACTGAACTAATTCGGGCTATGCGCCCGAATGGATTTCAGTACTTGGCTGCTCCCCCAGGAGTCTACGCTATTTCACTCCATATCTATACTCAATAAATCCATCAAACGTTTAAGTCCATTAACTTCTCAAGGTTTGTCATTTATTTATACGGAATGCTTCTTTAAACCAATTAATGCTTTCTAAAATTCATTTATTCCGTAACGGTAACGCCGGCTGGCACTTCATGGTGGTGACGGCAGCGCGGCTCGTATGCTTCTGAAGCACCGACTAAAATGAATGGATCGTCAGAACCGGCGGGTTTACCGTCAATCAGGCGTTGCGTGCGGCTTGCGGGCGACCCGCACACAGTGCAAACTGCCTGCAATTTCGTTACTTGTTCTGCGATCGAAAGCAATAATGGCATCGGACCAAACGGCTGGCCCCTGAAATCTTGGTCAAGCCCTGCGACAATGACGCGGAATCCATGATCGGCCAGCTTTTGTACATGATCGACAATATCCATATCAAAAAATTGTGCTTCATCGATTGCAATGATATCAAACTCATCGGTAATATATTCTTTCATCTCGCCGGAATGCCCGATCGGCAAAGCGATGACCGTCGTTCCGTTATGGGAAACGACCGCTTCTTCACTGTAGCGATTGTCGATTTTCGGTTTAAAGACCGCAATTTTCTGTTTGGCGAATTGCGCGCGGCGGACGCGGCGAATCAATTCCTCTGATTTTCCCGAGAACATGCTGCCGCAGATTAACTCGACCCATCCGGTCTGTTTCATGACGTACATAGTGGAGACCCCTTTCAAACATTTGCTGTTAATATCATACCAAAAATGGTGAGTATGCCTATCATTTTTCTGCTATGTAATTGATTTTTTCTGTTCTTTGACGAAAAAAAATACCCATCCGGCGTTTTCGCGACGGACGGGTATAATCGTGACTTAGTTGTTGATTTCTTCTTTGAGGCCGTATTTTTTGTTGAAACGGTCTACGCGGCCATCTGCAGCTGCGAATTTCTGGCGGCCAGTATAGAATGGATGACATTCGTTGCAAAGCTCAACGTTGATGTTTTCCTTTACTGAACCCGTTTGGAATGAGTTGCCGCATGAGCAAGTCACTGTTGCTGTTGTGTAATTTGGGTGAATACCTGTTTTCATAATGTTTTCTCCTCCCGCCCTGAACCATCTGGAACAGAGTTTAATCTATTTTGACTATTGCCTTACACGGCTCTTTAGGCCGTATATGCAATAGCGCTGTTTTATTTCACTCCTGTAATCATAGCAAGAATAAATCATTTTTGCAAGTGATTAAATCGTTTTTCGTGGTGTACGACTTGATTTCGAATCGCTGGCCAATTGGCTGAAAAACTCTTCGTTGTTCTTCGATCGGTTAAGCTTTTTCATGAAACGCTCCGTAAAGTCCGGAGAGTCCGAGAATGTCTTTCTGATAGCCCATAGTTTATCAAGTTGTGCCGGGTCCATCAACAATTCTTCCTTCCGGGTGCCGGAACGGCGAATATCAAGGGCAGGGAAAATCCGGCGTTCGGCTAGGTTGCGGTCGAGATGCAGCTCCATATTGCCTGTTCCCTTGAATTCCTCGTAAATGACTTCATCCATGCGCGATCCTGTATCAACAAGTGTCGTCGCTAGAATCGTCAAACTGCCGCCTTCTTCGATATTGCGGGCTGCACCGAAAAAGCGTTTCGGGCGATGGAAAGCGGCTGGGTCGATGCCGCCTGACAAGGTGCGTCCGCTTGGCGGAATAACCAAATTATATGCACGCGCCAACCGGGTAATCGAATCCATCAAAATCACGACGTCACGCTTATGCTCGACTAAACGCATCGCGCGCTCAAGAACAAGTTCCGCTACTTTGACGTGGTTTTCTGGTACTTCATCAAAAGTGGAAGAAACGACATCGGCATCAACAGAACGTTCAATATCGGTTACTTCTTCCGGACGCTCGTCGATCAGCAGCACAATCAATTCCGCTTCCGGATGATTTGCGGTGATGGCATTGGCTATTTCTTTCAACAGCATCGTTTTCCCTGCTTTTGGCGGTGCGACAATCAATCCACGCTGGCCGAAACCGACCGGTGAAATAAGGTCCATGATGCGAGTGGATTTATGTTCCGGACTGGTTTCAAGTCGGATATGGCGGTCGGGATAAAGCGGCGTCAGCCCTGGGAAATGGACGCGTTCTTTCGCCACTTCCGGGTCTTCGCCGTTGACTGCCTCGACTTGAAGCAAACCGAAATAACGCTCGTTTTCTTTCGGCGGACGGACTTTTCCGGATACTTTATCGCCATTGCGCAAATCAAAGCGGCGGATTTGTGAAGCCGAAATGTAAATGTCCTGTGAACTCGGGGAATAGTTGATTGGACGCAAGAAGCCGAAGCCTTCTGACTGGATTATCTCCAAGACTCCTTCCATAAAGAAGAAACCTTCCTGTTCCGCACGGGTTTTCAAAATGGCGAAAATCAGTTCTCTTTTCGTCAATTTGCTGTAATTGTTCAGTTTGTATTCTTTTGCCAGGTTATAGAGCTCTTTGAGCGTCATATTTTCCAATGCCGAAATTGTCATTGTTGCCATCTAGTTGGACACCACTCTTATCATTAGTTTCAAAGTTTCCTAAGGGGACATGCTTCTGGTTCTGGAGTCAGTAAAGAAGGAGCCCGGCATAAAAGCCGGACTCATTTTTGGAGTATGGTATCAATCTTTCATGACAAGGTCCGGCTTTTTCTTGAGGCTGTGACGCCCTTCAACAAACCGAACCGTGCCGGATTTCGCGCGCATGACAAGTGTATGGCTTTCTGCAAATGAACCTTTTAGCTGAACACCGCGGAGAAGTTCCCCGTCGGTAATTCCCGTCGCCGCAAATATCGCGTCGTCGCCTTTGACAAGATCGTCCATCATCAAAACCTTGTCGACTTCAAGTCCCATATCGATGCAACGCTGTCTTTCTGCATCGTCTTGCGGCTTCAATTTCCCTTGGATTTCGCCGCCGAGGCATTTCAATCCGACTGCCGCGATGACCCCTTCCGGAGCTCCGCCAGTACCGAATAGAATATCGACGCCTGTTTGGTCGAACGCCGTGTTGATTGCGCCGGCAATGTCGCCGTCGTTGATCAATTTGATGCGCGCACCCGCTTCACGAATTTCTTTGATGACCTGCGCATGGCGCGGGCGATCAAGAATCGTTGCGACAACATCTTCAATGTCTTTGTTTTTCGCTTTGGCTACCGCCCGCAAATTATCAATAACCGGTGCATCGATATCAATTTTGCCGACCGACTCAGGGCCGACCGCAATTTTATCCATATACATATCCGGAGCATTCAATAAATTACCGCGGTCTGCAATCGCCAAGACGGCGATCGCATTCCAGCCGCCAGCAGCGACGATGTTCGTGCCTTCTACCGGATCAACGGCTACGTCCACTTCAGGACCGTCTCCTGAGCCCAGTTCTTCACCGATATAAAGCATTGGCGCTTCGTCCATTTCGCCTTCACCGATAACTACGACTCCTTGCATCGGGATCGTATCAAATACTTTCCGCATCGCTTCCGTCGCAGCATCATCTGCTTCATTTTTCAAACCGCGGCCCATCCATTTTGAGGATGCAATTGCTGCCGCTTCTGTAATTCGCACTAATTCCATCGAAAGACTTCGTTCCATATTGTCCGTTCCTCCGTTCCTCTTTGTAACTGCTTTCTCTTATTGTAGCATATAACAAAACGCCTTTAGAGAGTCAATTTACATCAGAACTAAGGTCGGACTTCCCGCTCGCGACCGGATCGATCGTCTCGCGGCGGATGTCGGCACCAAGGCCGCGGAGCTTGTCGATAATATTCGAATAGCCTCGCTCAATGTGATAAATTTCACGCACTTCAGTTTCGCCTTCAGCAAGCAAACCGGCAATCACTAACGCCGCCCCCGCGCGGAGATCCGAAGCGACAACTGTTGCCGCCGTCATTGGCGTCGGGCCGGTAATGACCGCAGCGCGGCCTTCCACACGTCCTACCGCATTCATGCGGCGCAATTCGTCGATATGCTTGAAACGGGCGGAATAAATTGTATCGGTGATCATCGAAGAGCCTTGTGCTTGGGTCATCAACACCGAAAACGGCTGTTGCAGATCCGTCGCAAAGCCCGGGTAAACAAGAGTTTTTACATCAATTGCCTGCAAATTTTCCGGTTTCGGAATATGAATCGACTCTTCGCCTTCTTGAACTTCGACGCCCATTTCGCGTAATTTTGCCGTCAACGCTTCCATATGAAATGGAATAACGTTATCAATTGTCACACCGTCGCCGGCAGCTGCGGCCATAATCATGAACGTACCCGCTTCGATGCGGTCCGGAATGATTGTATGGTTGGTGCCATGCAACTCATCAACACCTTCAATGCGAATGACATTCGTCCCAGCGCCTTTGATTTTCGCGCCCATATTGGTGAGGAGTGTGGCAACATCGATGATTTCCGGCTCTTTCGCCGCGTTTTCGATCACGGTCTGGCCTTTCGCGCGGACAGCGGCGAGCATGATATTGATAGTCGCTCCAACACTAACCACATCCAAGTAGATTTTCGCACCGCGCAGTTCATCAGCGCGCAAGTAGATTGCACCGTGCTCGTTCGTCACTTTTGCACCTAGCGCTTCAAAACCTTTAATGTGCTGGTCGATCGGGCGCGGCCCTAAGAAACAGCCGCCTGGAAGCCCGATTGCCGCATGCTTGAAGCGGCCTAGCATGGCACCCATCATATAATAGGAAGCCCGCAGTTTTTTGACGTTGCCGTTCGGCAAAGGCATATCGATCATTTCTGTTGGATCGATTTGCATCACGCCATCTTCAAACGTAACAGAACCTCCAATTTCTTCCAAGATGCTTTTCAGCGTCCAAACATCGGAAATTTCCGGCAAGCCCTCGATCGAAACTGGTGAGTTTGCCAGGATTGATGCCGGTATTAATGCCACGGCGCTGTTTTTGGCGCCGTTCACTTTTATCGTTCCAGTTAGGCGGTTACCGCCTTTTATTTTATAAACATCCATTGTATTTCTCCTTTTCCCTGTCAGCCTTATTTCACAGAGCGGGTTTCCCAATCGGCAAGGAATGCTTCAATGCCTTTGTCCGTCAATGGGTGCTTGAACATCATCTCAAGCACTTTCATCGGCATTGTGCCGATATGTGCACCGTTTAGCGCCGCGTCTGTTACGTGCTGCGGGTGGCGGATGGAAGCGGCGATGATTTCAGACTTGATGTCGTGGATCGCGAAAATCTCAGCGATCTGAGAAATCAAATCCATGCCGTTATGGCCGATATCATCTAGGCGCCCTACGAATGGTGAAACGTACGCTGCTCCGGCACGTGCAGCAAGAAGTGCCTGGTTAGCGCTGAAGATCAAGGTAACATTGACTTTCTTGCCTTCACCGGCAAGAACAGCACATGCCTTCAAGCCGTCTGGAGTCATCGGTAGTTTTACTGTGATGTTCGGGGCAAGTTCCGCAAGTTCGCGGCCTTCTTTGATCATGCCTTCTGCATCAAGTGCGATGACTTCACCGCTGATCGATCCGTCGACAAGCTCGGCGATTTCTTTCAAACGGTCATGGAATGACACGTTTTTCTCTTTTGCAACAAGTGATGGGTTGGTCGTCACACCTGAGAGAATGCCCCATGAATGTGCTTCTTTGATTTCGTCAAAATTAGCTGTGTCGATAAAAAATTTCATTTTGTAATTTCCTCCTGTATGTGGAAAAAGAGACGGCTCCGCCTCTCTCCTGTTTTTTTTATGAAGTTGCTTGTTGTGAACTGCCGAAAATACGCATCTTGCCGATGACGGTCGCTTTGATTGCATCGCGAGCCGGCGTCAAGTATTTCCGTGGATCGTACACTTCTGCGTCACTCGCCAGTTTTTCGCGGATTGCCATTGAAGCAGCAATCTGGCTTTCTGTGTTGACGTTGATTTTTGCTGTCCCAAGCGCTACTGCACGTTTGATGTCATGCTCTGGAATGCCTGTTCCGCCGTGTAAGACGAGCGGCACGTCGCAAAGCTGCGAAATTTCTTCCATTTCAACAAACCCAAGATTCGGTTCGCCCTTGTATGGCCCGTGGACAGAACCGAGCGCTGGTGCTAGGCAATCAATGCCTGTTTGTTCAACCAGCATCTGGCATTCTTTCGGGTCTGCATAGATGACGCCTTCTGCAATAACGTCGTCTTCTTGGCCGCCCACTATGCCGAGCTCCGCTTCAACCGAAACGCCTCTTGCATGAGCGTATTCAACTACTTGTCGTGTAATTTCAATGTTTTCTTCAAATGAATGATGCGAAGCGTCGATCATCACCGAAGTAAAACCGGCATCGATTGCCTCTTTGCATTTTTCAAAACTAGAGCCGTGATCCAAATGGATTGCGACAGGAACTGTAATGTTGTAATCATGCATCAGGCCTTTCACCATATGAACGACAGTTGTAAAACCGCCCATATAACGCGCCGCACCTTCTGAGACGCCGCAGATGACCGGAGATTTCTCTTCTTCTGCTGCCTGTAGGATTGCTTGTGTGAATTCTAAATTGTTCAGGTTAAACTGCCCGATGGCGTAACCTTCCTGTTTACCTTTTATCATCATATCTTTCATCGAAACCAATGGCATTTAAAATCTTCCTCCTCAGCTTAGGCACTAGCCCAATATCTTTTACACTATATCAAAAAAGGCGTCGCTTCGCCACTCGGCGCCTACTTAGTCTTCAAGTAATTCACGAACGGCATCGCGCAATTCAAAAACGTCGAATGGTTTCGTGAAATATCGCATGACGCCCCAGCTCATCGATTCTTCCACGACACCCATTTCCCCGTATGCCGTCATCATGATCACTTTGCATGCTTTGTTGCGGTTTTTCAGCCTTTTCAATAATTCGATGCCATCCATACCAGGCATTTTCATATCCATCAATACGAGATGCGGGCAGACTTGTTCGGTAATCGCGAGTGCTTCATTGCCGCTGCCGGCAACCATTGTCTCATAGCCTTCCCGCTCGAAAACTTCTTTCAATAATAGGCGGATGCCTTGTTGATCATCTACTATCAAAATCCTTTTCATGCCAACCATTCCTTCCCGGCCTTTTTCGAGGTGCAGCTGTTCTGCTATACTCGTTTGGAGGTGAACCCATTTGAAAATCTTAACGACGCAATTGACCGGCTTGTTCATGCGCCTTGGAGCAAAAGAACAAGCCATCGAAGACACTGCCCGACTGCTGGCCCAAGCGGTGATCGGCGAAGGGCGCATCTATCTGGCCGCGTCCGGTGAACTTGAAGCCGTTAACTCGGCAGCTCTCGACGGCACCGAATCGCTCACCGGAGCCGTGCGTTATGAACTTGGCACCACGCTTACTTCTGCTGACCGTGTTTGGATATTGGCTAAGAAAGACGAATCCGACGCACTGGCACAGCAATTGGCGGAATCAAATGTGCCGTTTGCGATGCTGACCGCACAAAGCCATGACAACGACTGTGCTTCCGCTTTTTTATCGATGGACATCGATAAAGGCTTACTGCCGGGAGATGAGGGCGAACGCATCGTCATTCCCCATGCGCTTGGCGCCCTGTACGTGTATCACGCTGTAAAACTGACAATTGACGAGATGCTCGCAGAGTGACGAACAACAAAAGCCTTCCCTGTTAACAGGGAAGGCTTTTGCCATCTGATCGATGCCTGCCTTCCTGAAACGAAGCGGCTATTGCTCTCACTTATCCCGCTTTTACGGAAAATACGGATAGTGTGCACCGGGGCATGATGCTCTCCCGTTTATTTCTGGTGTGCGATGGAAGCGCGAACGAACTCGCGGAACAATGGCTGCGGGCGGTTCGGACGTGAAATGAATTCCGGGTGGAACTGGCAAGCGACAAACCAAGGGTGGTCGGCCACTTCAATGATTTCCACAAGGCGTCCGTCCGGGCTTGTGCCGGTGAATTTGAATCCTGCTTTTTCGAACTGCTCACGGAATTCGTTGTTGAACTCGTAACGGTGACGATGGCGTTCATAGACCAATTCTTGTCCATATGCTTCATATGCTTTCGAATCTTTGGCAAGCTTCGCTGGATAAAGTCCAAGACGAAGCGTGCCGCCCAAATCTTCGATGTCTTTTTGTTCCGGCAACAAGTCGATGACCGGGTACAAAGTTTTCGGGTCTAGTTCGGACGAATGCGCTCCGTCCAAATTCATGATGTTGCGTGCATATTCGACTGAAGCCAATTGCATACCGAGGCAGATGCCGAAAAACGGTACCTTGTTTTCACGTGCATATTGCGTCGCCAACACTTTTCCTTCAACACCGCGATCGCCGAAACCGCCTGGCACAAGAATGCCGTCGCAATCCTTGAGCGCTTCCGCTAGGTTTTCTGCATTAATGTGTTCTGCATTAATCCACTCGACTTCGATATCCGAATCGAATGCGAATCCGGCATGCTTCAATGATTCCACTACGGAAATATAAGCATCCTGCAATTCTACGTATTTACCGACAAGGCCGATCTTCACTGATTTTTTTAGCGACTTCACTTTCTCGACGAGTTCGTTCCATTCGGTCATATCCGCTTCCGGCGCTTCGATGCCGAAATGGTCGAGGACGATTTGGTCCATGTGCTGCTCCTGCAAGCGCAGCGGCATTTCATAAATGACGTCAACGTCACGGGATTCGATGACTTCTTCGGATTTAATATCGCAGAACAACGCGATTTTATCTTTCATGTCTTGCGGCACTGGATATTCCGTGCGCACGACAATGAGGTTTGGCTGGATGCCGAGGCTGCGCAATTCTTTTACGCTATGCTGTGTCGGCTTTGTTTTCATTTCCTTTGCAGCGCCGAGGTAAGGGATGAGCGTACAGTGGATGTACATGACTTCCTCGCGGCCAAGGTCTGAACGCATTTGGCGAATCGCCTCTAAGAACGGCAAGGATTCAATGTCACCGACCGTGCCGCCGATTTCCGTGATGACGACATCGGCTTGCGCCGTTTTCGCTGCACGCAATAAGCGGTCTTTGATTTCGTTCGTGATGTGCGGAATGACTTGGACGGTACCGCCCAAATAATCGCCGCGGCGCTCTTTTTGGATGACCGTCGAGTAGACTTTACCAGTCGTCACGTTCGAGTATTTGTTCAAATTGATATCGATAAAACGCTCGTAATGGCCAAGGTCCAAATCCGTTTCTGCGCCATCATCCGTCACGTAAACTTCTCCGTGCTGATATGGGCTCATTGTGCCTGGGTCAATATTGATATATGGATCGAATTTTTGGATCGTGACACTCAAGCCACGGTTTTTCAGCAGACGCCCGAGTGATGCGGCAGTGATTCCTTTTCCTAATGATGAAACGACCCCACCTGTTACGAATATATACTTTGTCATGCTCTGTTTCCTCCTCGAATAATGAAAATAATAAATGGCCAGCTTCAGCGACAGCCAAGGTCTAGCTTATCCTCCATAAAAAAGCGGCGGCCACCCCAGCATGCGGATGGCACAGTCTGATATCGCTACCCGGCAGCGCCTAAAAAATAAAAAGCGCTCCTCCTGCAAGCGTGCAGGGGGAGCGCGTAAGCTATACGAATCATCTCTCCTATTTTAAGGAGCCCAGTAAAATCTTATCCTGTACAGCCGTTTCCGTCAAGGTGAAAAAAAGTTCAGACTACTTCAGGATATCGTCGTCTTCATCCTCTTCCTCGTCGTCTTCATCGTCAATGATGTTGCCATCAAGGTCTTCCACGAGCACATCGACATCTGGTACTTCGTCGACATCGTCATCGTCGTCTTTAGAGTCGAAATCAAGATCAGCTACAGGTGCTTTGATGACCGGCTCGTCATCGTCATCGTCGTCTTCATCGACATCATCTTCACCGAAGTCTTCGAAATCAAGCTCGTCTTCGATTTCCAAGTCCATATCGTCGAAATCTTCATCTGTTGATTTTGATTTCTTTTTCTTGCGGGCTTTAACCGTCGGTGCAGACTCTTCTTCGATCTGCTCAACCGGATACCACTCGCGGAGGCCCCAGCGGTTTTCGCCAAGAATCAAGAAACGTCCATCGATGTTCATGTCTGTGTAGTATTGCGCAAGATGTGTTTTCATTTCCTCTTCGGAAAGGCCGAGCAGCTTTTGCAATTCAGCTACAAGCTCAAGGAAAGTTTTCGTTTCTTTTGTCTCTTCCAAAATGGCATATGTTAAGTCGACGAACGACTCTTCTAGCAATTCTTCTTTAGTTAATTCGCGGATGTTCATTCGTGCACGTCCCTTCTTGTATCGTAACTTAATCCATTATATACAAAGTCCTTGCTGTCCGCTACCGGGATTTCTTTTTTCTGCGCGCAAGCTGCCCCCAACCGAAGTAGAACAAGTAAAAGGACAGGATTAAAAATGGAATTGAGCCAAGTGCTCGGTTGTATAAAACAATTACCAGCACAAGCGCTACGATGATTATGGTGTAATGGGCAGCTTTGGGCATGGTGTCATCCATCTCTTTTCCTTAAAGTTTCAACTTCTTCCATTATAGCGGACTTGCCCCCTCAAATCGACCGAAGTGCCGGATGATTCTACTTGTTGCTGCTAGCATGGAATGAAATACATCAGCCTCCAAGTGTAGAAAATACTAAGTAGAAGAGATTCCGCTACAAGGGGACGCTTTCTGAGGGGGCCGGCTTCAGCCGCTTCCCTCGCTATCGCTCAGTCCAGGGTCTTCAGCTCGTCCTGATCCCTCCAGAGTCGCCCCTTTTCGCTCCATCTCTAGTTTGAGAGACGAATTGAAATTTGTCTCTCAATGAACTAAGCTTCAGCAACTTTAATCTACTTCGTAAATTTAAATTGAATAGATATGAAGCATCTCCTTAATTATCAAGTTTAACTAAGCATCCTACTTGCGGATATACACAATCGAAAGCGACACTGTCTCGCACGCACTATATAGTGAAATCTAAAAGCCGAACTGCGCACAAGGGCGAGCCGACGCAATAAGACAAGTGCTCTTTTTGGCTTATTGCGAGAGGCCAGCCCAAAGCGGGAGGCGGCTGCTTTATGGAGAAATAACCAACGAACCATCCACCTTACCCACTTGTCCAACTCGCTCCTCCACACTTCAATCCAGCTAAGCAATAATCACCGGCAGACAAGCTTATGCCAAATCATCACAAAAAATCCCCTTGCCCATTTCTGGACAAAGGGATAGCTATTACATATTTCTGCGGTACTGTCCGCCGACTTCGTAGAGTGCTGTGGTGATCTGGCCAAGGCTTGCCACTTTGACTGTCTCCATCAACTCTTCGAAAATATTTCCGCCGGTTTTGGCAACTTGCTTCAAACGGTCCAAGGCCTCGTCTGATGGGTTACGTTCCTGGAACGAACGCAAGTTATTGATTTGCGCCTCTTTTTCCTCTTGCGTCGCACGGGCAATTTCCATCGCATTGATGTCATCGTCCGATTGCGGATTCGGGTTCAAGTACGTATTGACCCCGATGATCGGCAATTCACCGGTATGCTTCTTCATTTCATAATGCATGGACTCTTCTTGGATCTTGCCGCGCTGGTATTGCGTTTCCATTGCGCCAAGAACGCCACCACGGTCATCGATGCGGTCGAATTCAGACAAGACGGCCTCTTCGACCAGTTGAGTCAGCTCTTCGACGACAAACGCGCCTTGCAGCGGGTTTTCGTTTTTCGACAACCCGTGCTCTTTCGTGATAATCATCTGGATCGCCATTGCGCGGCGCACGGATTCTTCTGTCGGCGTCGTGATCGCTTCATCATATGCGTTCGTGTGGAGCGAGTTGCAGTTGTCCTGCAGTGCCATGAGCGCCTGCAAAGTCGTACGGATATCGTTAAAGTCAATTTCCTGTGCGTGCAAGCTGCGTCCCGATGTCTGAACGTGGTATTTCAGCTTCTGGCTGCGTTCGTTGGCACCGTATTTATCGCGCATAACGACCGCCCAAATACGGCGAGCTACCCGCCCGATGACCGTATATTCCGGATCGAGTCCATTCGAGAAGAAGAACGACAAGTTCGGTGCGAAATCATCGATGTTCATGCCGCGGCTCAAATAATACTCGACATAAGTAAAGCCGTTCGACAAGGTGAACGCAAGCTGTGAAATCGGGTTCGCGCCCGCTTCTGCAATGTGGTAGCCGGAAATCGACACCGAATAGTAGTTGCGGACTTTTTTGTCGATGAAGTATTGCTGGATATCACCCATCATGCGCAGTGCGAATTCCGTCGAGAAGATACAAGTGTTCTGCCCTTGGTCTTCTTTCAAGATGTCCGCCTGTACGGTTCCGCGGACCACTTGCAATGTTGCTTCACGGACTTCTGTGAATTCTTCAACGGTCAAGGTACGGCCGAGCTCTTCTTCTTTTTTCTGCACTTGCTGATCGATTGCTGTGTTCATGAACATCGCCAGGATAATCGGCGCAGGTCCGTTGATCGTCATCGATACCGATGTCGATGGCAAGCACAAATCAAAGCCGTCATACAGTTTCTTCATATCTTCAAGTGTACAGATCGAAACCCCTGATTCGCCGACTTTCCCGTAAATATCAGGACGGTGGTCCGGATCTTCTCCGTACAATGTCACTGAATCAAAGGCAGTTGACAAACGCTTCGCGTCGTCCCCTTTTGACAAATAATGAAACCTTCTATTTGTGCGTTCAGGTGTTCCTTCACCAGCGAACTGGCGCTTTGGATCTTCACCGGCACGTTTGAACGGGAAGACGCCTGCTGTATATGGGAACGCACCCGGTACGTTTTCAGCATAGACCCAACGCAGAATTTCGCCGTAATCCTTGAATTTTGGCAATGCCACTCTCGGAATTTTGATGCCCGACAAGCTTTCTGTCCGCAGCAATGTGCGAAGTTCCTTGTCGCGCACTTTGGTCACGAGTTCATCACCGGCATAATCCGACTGCAAAGAACCCCAGTTATTGAGGATGCGTTTCGACTCTGCTGTCAATTCATCGCGTACACCTGCAGCTAGTGATTCCAGCGAGTCGACCAGTGCATCATTCGGCGCATTTTTTTTGACTTCTTCAATAGCGCCTTCTAACTGGAATAAGCGGCGGGCAAATGATGCTTGCTCTGCGCTTTTCGCGTGGTAGCCGCGCACCGTTTCCGTAATTTCCCGCAAATAATAACGGCGGTCATTTGGAATGATCAAGTTTTCTTTTTGTGTTTTAGCGAACGCCTCATAACTCGTTTCCCAGTCGGTGCCGCATTTTTCATTGAGCGTGCCGACCAGTGCCGCGAACAAAGCATTCGTCCCTTTATCATTGAACTGGCTGGCGATTGTGCCGTATACCGGCATATCGTCCAAGTCTTTGTCCCACAACAGATGGCTGCGCTGATATTGCTTCTGCACTTGGCGGCGTGCATCTTCTGAACCTTTGCGCTCAAATTTATTGATGACGATAAGGTCTGCGTAATCGATCATATCGATTTTTTCAAGCTGCGTCGGTGCCCCGAATTCACTCGTCATGACGTACATCGATACATCGGAAATGCCCGCAATTTCAGCGTCCCCTTGGCCGATTCCGCTTGTTTCAACGACGATCAGATCAAATCCAGCCGCTCTCACGACATCGAGCACATCGCCGATCGCGGCGGACAGTTCGGTTCTCGAACCACGCGTGGCAAGGCTTCTCATAAAGACGCGGTTATTGAATATCGCGTTCATGCGGATGCGGTCGCCAAGTAATGCGCCACCCGTTTTTTGTTTCGTCGGGTCGATCGACAAGATGGCGATTTTTTTGCCTGGCAACTCCGTCAAGAAGCGGCGGATCAATTCGTCCGTCAACGAGCTTTTTCCAGCCCCACCTGTTCCGGTAATGCCGAGAACCGGCGTATTTTTCGTTTTTTCGCGAACCGCTTTCATCAACTCGGTTGTGTCGAGATTTCTGGTGTGCGCTTCTTCTGCAGTCGTGATGACATTTGCCAGTGCGACCGGATTGTCAGCAGACAGCTCATCGAGCGAGACATCCTCTTTTGCTGTCGAAAAATCACATTTCTCGACGATTTCCGCAATCATGCCCTGCAGGCCTTTTTTACGGCCATCTTCCGGGGAGAAAATACCGGCGATCCCGTAGTCTTCCAGTTCACGGATTTCGCGCGGCAAAATAACGCCCCCGCCTCCGCCGTAAATCTGGATATGTCCAGCACCGCGTTCTTCTAGCAAGTCGTGCATATACTTGAAATACTCCATATGGCCGCCTTGATACGATGAAATGGCGATCCCTTGGACATCTTCCTGGATTGCCGCGTTGACGACTTCTTCTACCGAGCGGTTGTGCCCGAGGTGAATGACTTCGACGCCATTTGCCTGTAAGATGCGGCGCATGATATTGATCGATGCATCGTGACCGTCGAAAAGAGCAGATGCGGTCACAAACCGGATGTGGTGTTTCGGCTGGTACGTGGTGCTTTCTTGAATAGTAGCCATTTATGATCAAGCCCCCTGTATCGTGATTTTTTCTCCTGCCATCCCCTGCAGCAGAAACTTCGTTTGCATTTCGATAAATTCCTGGATGGTGTAGTCGTTCAATGCCCAGCGGCGGAATGCCCACATTTGCCCTTGTACGAATAGGTGATGTGAAGCCAGGACGATTTCTTTCGGTGTGAGCGATAGTTCTCCTGAAGCCACACAATTCACCAGCAATCGTTCAAACAGCTTGGTCATTTCCATTTCTTTCGTCAGGACGTAGCCGAGTGCATCTTTCGGCAAGGATTTCGACTCCTGGTACATCACGACAAACTCATCTTGCATTTCGTCGATCAATGTATAGTACTGTTCGAGTGCTTTGATGAGCGATTCGACCGATCCATTTTCCAGGTCCAGACGGCCGAGACGTGTATTCACCTCGTCATAGATCGAATCACAGACAAGATAGAGCACGTCTTCTTTCGTTCGGATATATTCATACAGCGTACCGATGCTGAAACCGGCCGCTTTTGCAATTTCCCTTGTCGTCGTCCGGTGAAAGCCTTTTTCCTTAAAGAGCGTGACAGCGCCGCGGATCATCTGTTCACGGCGCTTTTCAATCAGGCTTTCGTCTTTTACGGAGGACTGAATTTCACGCTTTTTTGTCATAGGCCCACCCTCCGTTTATTTCGTGACCATACGGGAAATGACCAGACGCTGGATTTCCTGTGTGCCTTCGTAGATTTGCGTGATTTTCGCATCGCGCATAAAGCGTTCAACTGGGTAGTCTTTCGTATAGCCGTAGCCGCCGAATACTTGTACCGCTTCAGTCGTCACTTTCATTGCCGTGTCGCCGGCCATCAATTTCGCCATGGCGGATTCTTTGCTGTAGGACAGTTTGTTCGACTCGAGCCATGCTGCTTGATATGTCAACAAGCGTGAAGCTTCGATTGACGTCGCCATGTCGGCAAGCTTGAAGGAGATTCCTTGGTTTGTTGCGATCGGTTTGCCGAATTGCTCACGCTCTTTCGCGTAATCTACTGCTGCATCCATAGCGCCTTGTGCGATTCCGACAGCTTGTGCTGCGATGCCGTTGCGTCCGCCGTCAAGCGTCTGCATGGCGATCTTGAAGCCTTGGCCAAGTTCGCCAAGCACGTTTTCTTTCGGTACACGGCAGTTGTCGAAGATGATTTCTGTTGTCGGGCTTGAACGGATGCCGAGCTTGCGTTCTTTTTTGCCGACAGAGAAGCCGGGGAAATCTTTTTCAACGATAAATGCTGTCGTGCCTTTATGTTTCGAGTTCGGGTCAGTGACCGCGAAGACGATATAGATGTCGGCGATGCCGCCGTTTGTGATGAAGATTTTAGAGCCGTTCAAGACATAGTGGTCGCCGTCTTCTTTAGCAGTCGTCTTCATGCTTCCTGCATCCGACCCAGCCGCAGGTTCTGTCAGTCCATAAGCGCCGACTTTCGTGCCTTCTGCCATCGGGCGCAAATACTTCTGCTTCTGCTCTTCCGTACCGAAAGTATAGACCGGCCATCCGGCAAGCGATGTGTGGGCAGACAAGATAACCCCGACCGAACCATCGACACGGGACAATTCCTCAACCGCGATGCAATACGCCAAATAGTCCGAACCGATTCCGCCGTATTCTTCCGGCCAAGGAATGCCTGTAAGGCCGAGTTCAGCCATTTGATGGAAGATGGCCATATCGAAGCTTTCTTCTTCGTCGCGCTGTTCTGCTGTCGGCGCTACCTCGTTTTTCGCGAAGTCGCGGACCATTTTGCGGATCATTTTATGTTCTTCAGAAATTTGAAAGTTCATTGTGTAATTTCCCCCAATTATTTTAGTAGTTGTTTGCTGATGACGATGCGTTGGATTTCACTCGTGCCTTCGTAAATTTCCGTGACTTTGGCGTCGCGGAACAAGCGCTCGACTGGATAGTCTTTCGTATATCCGTAGCCGCCGTAAACTTGGATTGCTTCAATTGTGATGTCCATCGCCGCTTTGGAAGCGAAGAGCTTCGCCATCGACGATTCTTTATTGCATTCAATGCCTTTGGCGTACATATCAGCTGCGTTGTAAACTAAAAGTTTGGCCGCTTCGACTTGTGTTGCCATGTCGGCTAGCTTAAATGCGACGCCTTGCTGTTGTGCGATCGATTTGCCGAACTGCTCACGCTCTTTTGCATATGCTACCGCATATTCGTAAGCTGCTTCTGCGATACCGAGCGCTTGTGCTGCGATGCCGATGCGTCCGGCATTCAAGTTGGCCATCGCGATTGAAAAGCCTTTGCCTTCTTGTCCAAGCAGGTTTTCAGCTGGCACTTTCATGTTTTCGAATGTTAATTGCACAGTGCGGGAACCGTGAAGACCCATTTTTCTCTCGTCCTTGCCGACGACAAACCCAGGGAAATCTTTTTCCACAATAAACGCGGAAATTCCGCGAGCGCCCGCTTCAGGATTGGTCGATGCAAAAACGATATACGTATCGGCTTCGCCGCCGTTTGTGATGTACACTTTCGAACCGTTTAATACATAGTGATCGTCCTGTTTCACAGCACGCGTTCTTAACGCTGCTGCATCCGATCCGGCAGAAGGTTCCGTCAAACAGAACGCGCCCAAATATTCACCCGTCGCCAATTTCGGTACATATTTCGCAATCTGCTCTTGTGTCCCGAAATTGATGATCGGGTTTGTGCCGACAGACGTATGAACCGATAAAATGACGCCGATGACGCCGCTTGCTTTTGATAATTCGTGGATCGCCGTGATGTAAGACGTGAAGTCCATTTCAGCTCCACCGTATTTTTCCGGAGCAGTGATGCCCATCAATCCGAGCTCACCCATTTTCTTGATGATGTCAGTTGGAAATTCTCCTTCTTCCATCCGGTCGATAAATGGCATGATTTCTTCTTTTGCGAAATCGCGCACCATATTGCGCATCATTAATTGTTCATCTGTAAAATGCAGATCCATTACGGCTCCCCCTAAAATCTTAGTTGTATTCGTAGAAACCGCGTCCCGTTTTCTTACCGAGCCAGCCGGCTTTGACATATTGGCGCAGGAGCGGGCTTGGGCGGTATTTGCTATCGCCGAATCCGTCGTGCAGCACTTCCATGATATAAAGGCATGTATCCAGTCCAATAAAGTCCGCCAGTTCGAGAGGGCCCATCGGGTGGTTCATGCCGAGCTTCATCACTTCGTCGATCGCTTCTTTTGTCGCGACGCCTTCTTGCAGCGTGAAGATCGCTTCATTGATCATTGGCATCAAGATGCGGTTCGAAACAAATCCAGGGAAATCATTCACTTCGACTGGCGTTTTCGATAATTTTACCGTCATGTCTTCGACTGCCTGATACACTTCATCTGTTGTCGCAAGACCACGGATGATTTCGACCAGTTTCATGACCGGTACCGGGTTCATGAAATGCATGCCGATCACTCTTTCTGGACGATTAGTCGCTGCTGCGATTTCCGTAATCGGAAGTGAGGATGTATTTGATGCGAGAATGGCATGCTTCGGTGCCACTTCGTCCAAAGTTTTGAAGATTGTCGATTTGATTTCCATGTTCTCGACTGCCGCTTCGATGACGATGTCGACATCGTGGGCATCTTTCAAATCCAAAGAAGATTGGATGCGTCCGAGTACTTGTGACTTTTCATCTTCTGTCATGCGGCCTTTTTCGACATTGCGTGACAAGTTTTTCGTGATGTTCGCGATGCCCCGCTCATATGCTTCTTGTTTCATATCGTTCAGTTTTACGTTAAATCCAGCTTGCGCGCAGACTTGCGCAATACCGGAGCCCATTTGGCCGGCCCCGATGACCATGACGTTTTGGATAGACATTTTTATTTTTCCCCTTTCGGTACTTCGATCATGACAGCGTCGCCTTGCCCGCCGCCTGAGCAGATAGCGGCAATCCCGATGCCGCCTCCGCGGCGTTTCAATTCATAAGCAAGCGTCAAGATGATGCGCGCCCCGCTTGCGCCGATCGGATGCCCAAGTGCAACAGATCCGCCGTTGACGTTGACTTTTTCTTCATCAAGTCCCGCGATTTCCGAACTCGCGAGCGCCACTGCAGCAAATGCTTCGTTGATTTCAAAAAGATCGATTTCTTCCAAAGACTTGCCGGTTTTCTTCAGTAATTCGTTGATGACGATCCCTGGCGTTTCGGGGAATCGATGCGGTTCGATCGCGACTTCCGTATGCGCTACTACATGCGCTAAAACAGATTTCCCTTCTTTTTGGGCGCGTTCTTCACTCATCAATACGAGTGCAGCTGCTCCGTCGTTGATTCCTGGGGCATTTCCTGCTGTGATCGTGCCGTCTTTTCCAAACGCCGGGCGCAGTTTTGCCAACACTTCTGCAGTTGTTCCTTCACGCGGCGCTTCGTCTTGATCGACTTTAATTGGATCGCCCTTACGCTGAGATACTTCAAGCGGCGTGATTTCTTCTGCAAAATGGCCGCGGGCTTTGATTGCGCGCTCATGCGAACGGGCTGACCATTCGTCTTGTCTTTCGCGTGACAGGTCAAAATCTTGCGCTGTGGAGTTGCCGTATGTGCCCATATGGACTTTGTCCGGATGGAATGAGCATGACAATCCGTCGTGGATCATGCCGTCTACGACTTGTGAATCGCCCATGCGCAGGCCGAAGCGTGCTTTCGGCAAATAATAAGGCGCATTTGACATTGACTCCATGCCCCCTGCAACGATTAATTCTTCGTCTCCCAAACGGATGATTTGATCTGCGAGTGTCACAGAACGCATGCCGGATGCACATACTTTATTGATTGTTTCAGATTTCACATGGTATGGAATGCCAGCTTTTTTCGCTGCTTGACGGGAAGGGATTTGCCCTTGGCCTGCCTGTAATACGTTGCCCATGATGACTTCTTGTACATCTTCAGGGTTTACTTGCGCACGATGAAGCGCTTCTTTAATTGCTGCTGCACCCAGGTCACTCGCTGAGAATGAGCTGAGCGAACCTCCGAATTTTCCGAATGCTGTACGTGCTCCGTCGATGATCACTGTTTTTGCCATTTTGTGTTCCTCCTCATATTTTGGAAACGTTTTCATAAAAGCTAAAAAATTTTATACCGCCTAAACGGCTGGTTTTTCTTTTCTTGGTGTCTAGCAAATTCCAGCCAGGTTCTCGGGTCATAAGCCAACCCTGAGTCTAGTTCAGTGCCTAGCTCTTCGGGTCATAAGCCGCCCCTGCTATGTGGCAAAAACGCCACTTCGCAGGTTCGTCTTATGCCTGTCAGAGCTAAACAGGCACTTACACTTTTCATTGCTGTGCGGCAAAGAGCGCCACTTCGCCGGTTCGTCTTATGCCGGTCGAACCTGAACGGCTGGTTTTTCTTTTCTTAGTTGACTGAACGCTCGCTCGACTTGAGTACATAAGAAAAGGGAGTGCTACACTCCCTTTCATTTTTCTCTATGTTGTTATTCTACTCAATTTTCTGTCAGTTGGCAAATCAATTATTTATCGGACTTTGAAAGCCGATACCGCCGATTAGATCAAAAAAAAAGCGGAGATGATGAACCTCCGCTTTTTACCGTTTTTCTATTGGACAATTTCCTCTACTGGCGGTGCTTCGTTGCCGATTACGGCCATTTCGAGAAGTTCTGCGACATCGTATGTGCCGACTTCTTCTTCGACTTCTTTCGCTTTCGTACCGTCCGAAAGCATCGTCAAGCAGTATGGGCATCCGGAAGAGATCATGGTTGGACTTACTTCAAGCGCCTGTTCGGTACGGGCTACGTTGACGCGATGTCCTGCATCTTCTTCCATCCACATGAGGCCTCCACCCGCTCCACAGCACATGCCGTCTTGGCGGTTGCGGACCATTTCAACGAGTTCGACGCCTTCGATCGCTTTCAGTATTTCGCGCGGTGCGTCGTAGACATCGTTGTAGCGGCCAAGGTAGCAGGAATCATGGAACGTGATTTTCTCATTGACCGCAAATTGCGGCTTGAGCTTGCCTTGTTGAACCAGGTCAAAGAGCATTTCCGTATGGTGGTAGACTTCCGCTTCAAAGCCGAAATCCCCATACTCATTTTTGAAGATATTATATGCATGCGGATCGATTGTAACGATTTTGGTCACGCCTGCTTTTTCGAACTCTTTGATATTGGCGGTCGCGAGTTCTTGGAATAGGAATTCATTGCCTAGACGGCGCGGCGTATCGCCGGAGTTCTTTTCTTTGTTGCCGAGAATGGCGAACTTGACGCCCGCTTCATTCATCAAGCGCGCAAAGGACAGGGCGATTTTTTGTGAGCGGCTGTCGAATGAGCCCATTGAACCGACCCAGAACAGATACTCGAATTCTTCACCAGCTTTACTGACTTCTTTAACTGTTGGAATGGAGATGTCAGGACGTGCATCTCTCCAGTTTTCTTTATCTTTGCGGTTAAGTCCCCAAGGGTTGCCTTGCTTCTCGATGTTTGTCATCGCGCGCTGGGCATCTTTGTCCATTTTCCCTTCCGTCATGACAAGGTAACGGCGCAAGTCGATGATTTTGTCGACGTGCTCGTTCATTACCGGGCATTGGTCTTCACAGTTGCGGCAAGTTGTGCATGCCCAAATTTCTTCTTCTGTAATTACGTCGCCGATCAAGCTTGGACTGTAAAGGTCGTCAATTGAAACGTCTTCAGCGCCTGCAGCCATCGCCAATTGGTTTCCTTGTGTATGACTGAATGCCATTGCCGGAACCCATGGTTTTTTCTGCGTCATGACAGCGCCTGTGTTCGTCAAGTTGTCCCGAAGTTTCGTGATGAGATCCATCGGAGACAGCATCTTGCCGGTTCCAGTCGCAGGACACATATTCGTACAGCGTCCGCACTCTACGCAAGCGTAGAAGTCGATCATCTGTGACTGTGTGAAATCCGTGATTTTCCCTACGCCGAATGAAGGCATGGCGTCCGGGTTGTCTTCATCTTCTTCTTCCATTTCCTCGAAATTGATCGGCTTCAAGCGACCGACATGGTCCAAACGGTGGAACCAAGTGTTGACCGGCCCGAAGATAAGATGGGCGTGCTTGGATTGCGGTACGTAGACAAGGAACACCAATAAGAACATTAGATGCGCCCACCACATAATATAGAAGATGGTTGCGGCAGCTACAGTCGGTAGCCATGCAAATGCACCGGCCACGACGGAAGCGACAGGCTCAGTCCAGACGCCTTCATGGCCATGCCAGATCATGCTCATGCCGTTTCCGATCAGCACTGTGACCATCAGTCCGCCGATGAAAATGAGCACCAGGCCGGATTTCCATCCGCGCTTCAAACGAACAAGCTTTTCGATATAGCGTCTATAGAATGCCCAGACAACTGCAACGAGAATCATTAAAGTCACAAGCTCCTGGAAGAATGTAAACGCCGGGTAAAGCGGGCCGAGCGGCAAATGCGCATCCGGCGATAAGCCCCGAATGATGAAATCGATGGCGCTCGCTTGTACCAGCAAGAAGCCGTAGAAGAACATCACGTGGATGATTCCGCTCTTTTTATCTTTCATTAATTTCTTCTGGCCGAAAACATTGACCATCACTTTACGGACCCGTTCATTGAAGTTTTCTTCAAACTCCACTTTCTTGCCGAGCTTGATAAAGTCATAACGCGATTTCATCAAATAGATGAACAAGTAGACAGCGTAAGCGGTTACAAGTAAAAATAACACCCAGTTAGCGATGAGCAAAAACTCCATCGTGTAGTCCCCCCTTGTTGATTATGTAAATCCCCGATTCTTAACCAAAGTTTACGTGAACTGCGGCAGAATGTCGATACTATGTTCTAGTTTAAAAGTGAATGAGCATTCAGTCAATAGATATTTGTATAAAATTGGCGATATATTAATTTCATGTGTCGATCTTCCATCAAGGCGCTTTGCCAGAGACTTATCAATGATTGCTTCAACTCTCTCAAGCAGTGCGGAAATAGCCTGTGACAACTTACTTTCTTCTAATCCTCAACAATCGGTCACAAAAAAAGCCGCTCTATAAGCGGCTGCGGTGTTACTCGAGTAGTTCATGGAGCTGTTGGCCAAAATAATGCATCGCTTCAGCCACTTTTTTTTGTGCGACGCCGACTAGCAAGCATGTCGCCGGGCCAGCCGATGCTTCACCCGCTAAACCTTCAGCAAGCGCCGTTTCTTTTCCAAACAATTGCTCTGCTTCATAAGCGATGCCGCGTGAACCCACGGGCCACACACGTTCAATCAATTCGTTATCGAGCGCCGCTTTGACCAACTTTAAGTCAGCAATTTTTTCGGGCTGGCGTATCACCGCTTCTCCCACAAGCGGCTCACCGACGGCAAACCAGTGGAGTACAGCTGCTTCCTGCTGCTCGCGGACACGCCGGCCAATCATTGTTAACGCAAATCCTGATTGAAGCGTTTCCATATTACTTTCAGTGCTTCCGGAAATCGGGGGCACTGGGCTGTCTAGTTCGGAGAACAACTGGCCGATGCCTTCGATATAGCGATGCCATTGCTGCTGTCCGCTGAAGTTATGAAGTATGATCGCCGACACTTCCCCTCCCGCTGCCCATTGCTCTGCCAATGCGACGCGGGCGACGAATTTCGCGGCCAGCGCATCCGGCGCATGAACTGCATCAAGCTCCTTTTCCCCGATCGCCGCTGAATTATCCGAAGTGACGATCAACCCTTCGACGACTATAGCATTGCGCATCAGGCAAACCTCCCCGCTATTTGAACAACAAACGGTGCGACAAGCGCAGCGACGGCCGCGTTAATGACAGCGGCCAGTACCAAAGCCGGGACGGATGCATAGAAAAAAGCCGGCGATAACAGAAAGTAAAACGGAAGCGCGGCCAGAACACCATTGCCGACGATAAATACTCCCCATTTCAGCCAAGCCCTGCCATTTTGATGCAATTTCGCGAATAGCCAGACGACCGCAAACATTTCCACGGCAATCAAGATGTGAAATGGGCCGAGCGGCATGCCGCCAAACAAGGCCGATAATATATGTCCACCTGCTGCAATAAATCCCGCCAGCGGTGCTGCGAGAAACAACGCGGCGATTAATGCAGGCATCGCATCAAGCGCAATGGAAGCAATGCCGAGCGGTATTTTCACCATGCCGCCGATTGCCGATAAGCTGATGAACACTGCGGCCAGTGCTATTTGCTGCGTCTTCATTTTCACTCTCCCTGTTTTTTCGAACGGCCGCCGTCTTTGAATACTTTGGCACTGCGCACGTATTCGTTATCCGGCACATCAAGCCGCGCGTTGGCGACGCGTGCTGCTGCAAACAAGTAATCCGACAAGCGGTTCAAATAACGCTGGACGACGGGCGGAAAATCTTCGCCGGCTTTCGCCAAGCTGACCGTCTGGCGTTCTGCACGGCGTACGATGGTCCGCGCGATATGCAAAGTGGCAGCTGCCGGCGTACCGCCAGGCAAAATAAAGCGCTCCAATAACGGCGGCTCGTCCATCAACACATCGATGCGCTGCTCAAGACGCTCCACTGATTCTTCACTTGTTTTGTACTGCGGCGTTTTGCGGACATCCGCCAAATCACCGCCGCAATCGAATAACTCGTTTTGAATCGCCTCGAGATCTGCCAGCAGATCGTCAAAACGGCCGCGCTCGAGTTCGGTCATCGCTTTTCCAATAAAAGAATTTGCCTCATCGATGGTGCCGTATGCTTCAACTCGCGGTGCATCTTTGTCCGTCCGTGCGCCGATCAAACCTGTCTGCCCTTTATCTCCTGTTTTCGTGTAAATGTTCATTTTATTCATCTCCTTTAATAGTTTGTGGTATGCCGTACCAAATGCGCGTAATGTGATCGGCTTGCCCGAATAGGTATTGATAGATTCTGCCCGTGACGTCACGCCAATTTCGTTCGATCGGATCAATCGGGACGATGCCTCGGCTGATATCCGTTAAAATCCAAATCCGTTGTCCCGGGCTATCTACAAGTTGTCCGACAGCAGCCAAAATAGCTTGTTCAGACCGGCCTTTTTCCAACTGCTGGCGGATCCATTGCTCCACTCCGGCAATTACCGCGGCTTGTCCGGGTTCTGGCAGTTCCGCTTCGTGCCAATCGAAGCGAGCATCTACGAAATGTTCTTTTACGTATTGCCTTTTGCCATTAAAGGCTCCGCCGAAAATGATATGCATCGCTGCCCCTCCTTATAAGCCGACTTGCTCGACCATATCACCGTATAGCAATTGCCGTGTAATGCTTGTTGCGAAAAAAATGCCTGCCCTGTGGCTTTTGACAATAAATAGCGGATCGGGCCGCCATGGGTGATGATGATAAAATCCCCAGTCTCCGAAAACCGGTCAGTAGCCGCATCGATGCGCTCTGCCAACTGCTGAAAGCTCTCGCCATTTGGAGGCGCCACACTTCGGGGATCATCAATCCAACTGCGGTAATGCGCATCCGTCTTCAACTCGTCATAAGTCATCTTTTCCCAATCGCCGAAATGCAATTCCCGAAAATTCGGATCTGGGTTGTATCGGGCGTTCGGGTATAAAACTTCCGCCGTTTGACGGCAGCGCAGTAAGTCACTGCCCCAGACGAGTTCTTTAGAGTTATCTGGCGCTGCAATAAATGGCAAAACCGGTTCATCGGTCCAACCGATATAGGCTTTTCGTTTATTGCCGGCAGTCGGTGCGTGACGGATTAAATGAAGAACAAAAGCATTCCCCATAACAACAGCTCCATTCCTTCTACGAAAGCACCGAGCAGATCCCCGGTGACTCCCCCAAAGTTTTTTTCACACCATTTTTTATAGAGTATCGTCGCAATCGCCGGTACGAGCACAAAGGCTAAAGCGATCGGCCAACCGCAGAAGATCCATAAAGCAATGGTCAACAAGCCGGACCAGGCAGCCATTGATATGTATAGTGATTTTTGGTCGGTCAATGTTTTAAAGTAGGCAGCCAGCCCGTCTGTTTTCGCTGGATTTGATTCATTGAACAAGACGGTTAACCCAATGCGGCTGATAATCGGCACAGCTGCGAGTGCAAATAATGAAACAGACGGGATAAGTTCCGCCAGCACGATGATCTTTCCGGCAATCGCGAAAATGAGAACCATCGTCCCAAAAGCACCGATTCTCGGATCTCCCATAATCTCGAGCCGTTTTATACGGTCCTGGTATGAAAAATACGCATCGGCCGTGTCCGCGAGACCGTCCATATGCAAACCGCCCGTCAGCGCCCATAATGCGGCGGCAAGAACAAACGCCATCAGCAGCGGACTGGCATCTGCCCCATCACGCAATAGCCATAACATTGCTGCGAGCAGCGCACCGAATGATGCTCCCACTATAGGCAAGGAGGCATACATGGCGGTCACTTGCGGTTTTTTCATCGGCAATTGTTTATGGATGGGGAGGGCCGAGAAAAATTGAAAAGCGAGCATCAAGCCTACGATTGTTCGATTTGCCAACTGCCCCACCATCACTTTCTTTGAATTGCGATGCCATTTTCCATTTCAATCGCTGTATCGGCATGGTGTGTGAGCCATTGGTGGATATTCCCGAGCCACTGCTGATACCCGGGGGCAACGAGCGGCTCATCCAATACTTCATTGGAGACGATGATGAAACACGCAGCTTTTCTTTGGATTGCACCGATGGCTGCCTGCAATTCCTGCCATCTTTGATCCATGCATCCCGGCTGGTCCGCGCATAATTGCTCTTGCCCGAAATTTCCGTATAATTCATTTGCGAGCCAAGTCGTCACACAATCCCATAGCACCACATCATTCGCTTGGATGAGCGGAAGCACAGCAGAAAACTGGTGGGACTGTTCAAGTGTCCACCAACCATCACTCGCCCGGTCTTCCCGGTGACGCGCGATGCGTTCGGCCATTTCCGGATCACGGGCGACACCACTTGCGATATACAATTTACGTTCGCCCAGCGCTTTTCTCGCCAATGATTCAGCATAAGCGCTTTTTCCGCTTCGGACGCCTCCTGAAATAAAAATCAATTTGCCATCCACTCGCGCATCTCCTTTCGCAGCTTCTCCATGGCCGCTGCACTTTTCATCCCAATGCGAAACCATTTTCCGTCCATTCCTTTAAAGGAATACGTATGGCGCAAGACAATTCCCTTTGCGAGCATCGCGCTGAAAAATTGGTCGGAATCGGATGGATCCGGCAGTTGGAAACATAGGAAATTCGCTGCGGACGGAATGAATACACAACCTGTTTCCGTTAAAAAATCTTCCATTTTTTCGCGCTCATTACTAGCCCCTTCGATAACTTGTGTGCGGTAAATGGCTTCGGAAAAGCAGCGGGCTCCGGCTGCAGCGGCTAGACTGTTGACGTTCCAATGAGCCGCACCTTCAGTCAGCTGCAGGATAACCGCCGGGTCGGCGATCACATAACCAAGACGCAACCCGGCAAGCGCATACATTTTGGTCATCGAACGGACGACAATGACGTGCGGATAGTTTTTCATCCATGCTACAAAAGAGGCCTGTTCACCGACAAAGTCGATAAACGCTTCATCGACGACCAATTCGCAAACCCCTCTGCACAACTCTGCAATGTCCGCCAGTTCATCAATTCCTATTAATCGGCCCGTCGGATTATGGGGATTGCACACATAAAAGGCAGCACAACCCTCTATTTTACTCTTCACTTGTTCTCTATTTAATTTCCATTCATTTTCCCGTAAATCAATTTCCATTATTTGGGCACCCTCAGCTGACAAGGTGCTGCGGTATTCCGAAAATCCTGGTTCCACCAACAGTACGCGCTTGTTCCGGTAGCGTCTGGCAAGCCATGTAAAGATTTCCGCTGCGCCGTTTCCTGCCGCGAGTTGTGCTTTGTCGACACCGTGATATTGGGCCGCTGCCGATCGGAACGGTTCTGCTTCCGGATCCGGATATGCTGTCAGCAAGCCCAAAAACTCCGGCCATTGCTGTTTTACAAAAACAGGGGGCCCGAAAGGATGGATATTTTCACTAAAATCGATGATATCAGCCGGCCTATTTTGTCCCGCTTGTTTATACAAACGATGCGGGTTAGCTCCATGTTCAGGCAAGTTCAAACAAAATTCCCCCTATCGCAATGAAAACAAAAAAACAGGCAGCGGCAATATGCATTTGCTGAACTGCACGCATAATATGCTGCGCCCCCAGTTCAACGTGTGGTTCGCCCATTTTTGCGCGAATCGACCGGACGCCGCTGTATGAGTTGATGCCCCCAAGTTGTACACCGAGTTGTACCGCTGTAGCCGCTTCAAGCCAGCCACTGTTCGGGCTTGGGTGCTTTGGTGCGTCACGAAGCCAGATCGACAAACGTTTTTTCAAGGCCATGCCACTGTCATTCTTAGTGAACACCACAATAAAAAATCCGGTGATGCGGCTTGGGACATAATTTAAGAGGTCGTCGGATTTTGCAGAGGCAAATCCGAATGCCTGAAATTCTGCGTTCTGATAGCCGACCATGGAATCGCAAGTATTCACTGCCTTGTACAGCCATAATCCGGGAGCACCGAACAGCAACGCCCAAAACATCGGTGCGGTAACGCCGTCGCTCGTGTTTTCCGATACGGTTTCGACGACGCCTCGCGTAATCTCACTTTCGCCAAGTCCTTGCGTGTCTCTTCCGACAATCCAGGAGAGTTTTTCACGTGCATTCGTGAAATCTTTTCGGACAAGCGGTTCATATACATCTTCAGCGGCTTGCTGCAGGCTTTTTTGCGACAAACCGACAGCAATCAATATCGCCTCCACCACGATGCCGATTACTGGACTGACGGCATATGCACTCCACACAAGCATTGCAGTCAGCGAGACGACCATACCTAAAACGATTGCCAGCATGATAAAGCCATTGCGAAACGCATGCCTTGGCGTGTTCAAGCGCGACTTCAGCCAGTTGATCAATGAACCGATCCAGCGAACCGGATGCGGCCAAGTGGGAGGATCACCGATCAAGCGGTCGAGCAGCATTCCGAGTCCGATCGCCAAAACATGATAGATCATGCTTTTTTAGCCTCACGATAAAGTTGGATCGCTTCTACCGTGCATTGGAAAACACCAGCCCCGATCAGTTTGCCGACTTCTGTGATCGGCCCAGCATACGGTAGCGCCTCGCCTTGCTGTGTCGCGGCGACCAAACAGCTATCCGTCGACGTTCCCGTAGCAATGGTGCCGGTCAACGGATCGACGACTTCTTCGTGCTGCAAGGCTTTCGTTTTCGCTTCTGTTGCTGTGATCATCGCTTGGATGAACGCTTCGTCCGACAAAATGCCATTGACCATGATCCATGTATTGATCGTGCCGACACGCTGTTCACGCGCCACAGCTTGCGACACATCGACGCCGTTGCCGACGCCCGCCGTGACCGATACGACAATGGTGCCGAAGTCAGCCTCGTATTCACGGACAATCGCATGTTCCGTGCGGACAGCGGTCATCATCGCCACGGTATCGGTTGCCTTTAAGCCGCTGTCTTCAATATAGTCGACCATCTCTTCATAGCTATTGTCGATGTTATAAGCGGCATCGACACGACGGTTAAGAAAGTTGCGGAACCAGCCGGATCCTGCGTTGACGACTGCCGACGATACGGTTTTCAGCGGCTGCTCGCTTTGATAGACGACAAATTCCGGGGTCACGAGAAAATCGCTCGCACGTATCGTTTTTCCGATCGATTGCCGGCGCACACCGGGCAATAAGGTGATTTGCGGCTTCGGCAATTCAGGATGGGGATGGTTGCTGACACGCGTTTTGTAAACAGACTCAACATCATGAGTCCGGACGACTTCATGCGGTTCACCGATGCGGACGATGCGCCCCCCATCCATCAGCAGCAGTTCGTCGCAATACATGGCAGCCAAATTAATGTCATGAAAAATGGAGATGACTGTCAATTCTTTTTCAATCGCTTGTTTTTTGATGGTGTCCAATAATTCTTTTTGGTGATTGATGTCGAGGTGGTTGGTCGGTTCATCGAGCAACAGAATCGAAGCATTTTGCGCCAAGGCTTGTGCCACAAAAACACGCTGCTGCTCACCTCCGGACATTTGCTCGATCAAGCTCGTCTCGTATTGGCTGACGTTCATGAGTTCCATCGCTTCTTGAACCGCTGCTTCATCTTCTTCAGACCAGGAAGAAAACCAGCCGCTTTGATGCGGATAGCGGCCGAGTGAAATGGTCTCCCGTACCGTGTGGGAAAAAGCATGGGCGTGAAGCTGCGGCAGCACCGCCATTTTCCGTGCCAATTCTTTTGCCGGAAAATCGGCGAGTGCTCTGCCGTCAATACGCACTTCCCCATCTGTCGGCGGCAAGACGCCGCTGATCAGTTTCATCAACGTCGACTTGCCGCTGCCGTTTGGTCCCAGTATGCCGAGCATGCGGCCTTTTTCAACTTGAAAAGACAAGGAATCGACGATTTTCTTATCGCCGTAGCCGCCTGAAATATTTTCAATCTGCAACATTTACAGCCCTCCTCTGCGCTGGCGGAAAAAGATAAATGCGAATACCGGCGCGCCGATAAACGCGGTGATGACACCAATTGGCAATTCAGTCGGTGAAATGATCATGCGTGCCACCAAGTCACATACAATCAATAGCGCCGCACCGTTAATGAACGACAACGGCAATAAATGGCGATGGTCAGAACCCCATAGGAGGCGTGTCATATGCGGCACGACCAATCCGACAAACCCGATTGTCCCGGATACGGCAACAGCCGAACCGGTAAGCACCGATCCACCGATTAAAATCGCCATCTTGCTCCGCTTGACGTCGACGCCAAGATGCTGCGCACGCTCTTCGCCGAACAGCATGGCGTTCAACTCTCTGCGGTACAGCCATAATACGAAAGAGCCCCCCAGGATAAACGGCAGCGCCATTTGAACATATGGCCAGCCGCGCATCGATACGCTACCGAGCAGCCAGCCAATAATCTGGCGCAGCTCTTCGCCAGTCAAAGCAATCATCAAGGACATAATCGACCCTAGAAACGAACTGAAAATGATTCCTGTCAAAATGACAGTCTCCATTTTCATCGAGCGATCGACAAGGCGTGCAAATCCCATAACCGCAAGCATCGTAATCAACGCGCCGATCATGCTGATGACCGGCAAGGTAAACATGCCGAGAAACGGGATTGAAATACCGAAAAAGAGCGTCATCACGGCGCCCACTGCGGCACCGGAAGACACTCCCAAAGTGTAAGGGTCAGCGAGCGGATTTTTCAACAAGCCTTGAAAAGCTGCTCCCGCAATCGCCAGTGCCGCACCGACCAATCCCGCCAAGACTACGCGCGGCATGCGGATATTCCATAAAATATTCGCTGCCGCCGTATCTGATGATGGATCCCAAATTACTCTAGGTGATATCGGTACCGTTCCGACCGTTACGCCGAGCACCACAGCTCCGCCAAGCAAAAACAGCGAGACCAGGTACGCGAGTGCTGTCTTACTCACCGAAAGTCTCCGGGTAAATCACTTGTGCCAATGTCATCAAGCCTTCCGTCAAGCGCGGTCCTGGACGCGTCGCCGTATCGCCATCCAACTCATAAACTGCATCTTCCTGGACAGCTGTCACTTCCGCATAGCCGCTGCGTGTTTTGATTTGCTCGATAGCATTTTCGACATACGCGCCTTCAGTTGTGATGATGACATCAGGATTTGCCGAGACGACAGCTTCCGGGTCCATGCTGATCCAGCCTTGCTCGTCTCCAGCTACATTCTCCGCTTGGATCATCGTCAACATTTCATGAATGAACGTGCCTTCGCCGGCTGTGTAAAGTTCCGGCTCACTGCCAATTTCCACAAAGACAGACTTTGTTTCTTCGACGGCCGCTGCCATTTCCTGAATTTCAGCTACTTGCATTTCCATTTCTTCCACCAAAGCATCCGCCTCTTCTACTGCACCTGATGCCTGGCCGATCACCGTAATCGTTTCGTATACTTCTTCAAATGTTTCAGCGTTGTCCACGACAAAAACGTTCAGGCCGGCATCACGCAATTGCTGAAGCCCTTCTGTACCCATGCCGAGTCCGGATTCATGAGCCAAGACGACATCCGGCTGCAGGCTGATGATTTGCTCTACATTGAATTCCTGTCCACCGATTTTTTCAATATCTGCCACTTCTTCTGGATAATTATCGAAATCCGATACTCCGACCAGTTTTTCGCCGAGTCCCAGTTCATAAGCGATTTCTGTATTGGAAGGAATCATCGAAACAAAGGATTCCGGCTGTTCTTCAATGACGACTTCATCGCCCAATGCATCGACTAAAGTCACTGGAAATTCCGCTTCTGCGACTTCCGAAGGCGGCTCTGCCGGTGTTTCTACATCTTGCTCTTCTACTGGAGTCGCCGTGTCGCCGCATCCAGTCAATACTAGTGCCGCCATTCCAGCAGCTGTGCCGAATTTCCATATGTTGTTCATGTTTTTTCCTCCTAGTATATTCATGCTTTCCCTACCAAGCGCTCGCTCGGGTTTCGTGGGATGTGGGTCAGCTAAGCGTTGCGACAGGACGTCGCGCATTTAGCTTAGCCTCCACCTGGCCGCTTGCACATTTCTTGGTTTCTAGTTCCAGCGGCCTGTCTCTCGAGTCGTAAGCCGACTGCCCTGTGCGGCATAAAGCGCCGCTTCGGCCATTCGTCTTACGCCTGTCGAGCCAGAACGGCCGCTTACGCTTTTCGATACAAAAAGTCCCCCGCAGTGATACTGCGGGGGACGGATAGGACGGTTTCGCAAAAAAGGCGCGTCCGGCTTGTCCTCGCAAGCTTGCGGTTCGTTTCTCATGAAGGCAGGTCTCCTGGCTCGTGATCATAGCTCGCTGCGCCTTCCCGGGAATTTCCCAGTGGCCAATTGCAGTTCGCTCTCACATACAGTGGCGGGACCGCGCCGGAATTGCACCGGCTTCCCTTTTAACTCATGTTCTTAGACATAAGCACCTTCATGATTGCTATTCAGTTGCTGTATTGACTTCATTATACACCGAAAGTCTTGCTTGTCTTCTACATTTTTTCCGGAGCTTGGACCCCAACCGTTTTCAATGCATTGGCGAGCGTCGTCTTGACCGCTTCGATAAGCGCCAGGCGGGCACGCGTTAAGTCTTCGTTCGATGCATCCAATACTTTGTTGGCATTATAGAAGCTGTGGAAGTTGGACGCCAGTTCATGTATATAAGTCGTGACGCGGTGAGGCGCACGAAGTTTGGCTGCGTCTGCGATTACTTGCGGGAAATCGCCGATTTTCTTCAATACTTCGATTTCCTTCTCATCTGTCAGAAGTTCCAAATGCTCGGTCGAAGCGGTGAAGTTCTGTTCCGCGGCTTGGCGCAAGATCGAACAGATGCGCGCGTGTGCGTACTGGGAATAATAAACTGGGTTTTCGTTGGACTGGGATACGGCCAAATCCAAATCAAAGTCCATATGCGAATCGCCAGAACGCATCGCGAAGAAATAACGGACCGCATCCAAGCCGACTAAATCGACCAATTCACGCATCGTTACCGCTTTGCCGGTACGTTTGCTCATCTTCATTTTTTCGCCGTCTTTGTACAATTGCACCATTTGGATGATGCTTACTTCAAGCGTGTCACGGTCATAGCCGAGCGCTTCGATCGCCGCTTTCATGCGCGGGATGTAGCCGTGGTGATCGGCGCCCCAAATATTGATAAGCTTATCGAAACCGCGTTGGATTTTATCGTCGTGATAAGCAATATCTGGCGTCAAATACGTATAGGTGCCATCGTTTTTGATGAGTACACGGTCTTTGTCGTCGCCGAAAGTTGTCGAACGGAACCAAGTTGCACCGTCTTCTTCGTAAATGTGGCCGTTGTCGCGCAGTTTTTTCAAAGCTGCATCGATTTTGCCATTTTCGTAAAGGGACGTTTCCGAATACCATACGTCGAAATGGACGCGGAAATCCGCCAAGTCTTTCTGCAATTTCGCCAATTCCACTTTCAAGCCGTGTTCACGGAATGCTTTATAGCGTTCTTCTTCCGTCATATAGAGGAATTTATCGCCGTGATCTTTGACAAGGTCTGCCGCGATATCGATTATGTCCTGGCCGCGATAGCCGTCTTCAGGCATGCTTTCGCCTTTTCCGAGTGCTTCGAAATAGCGTCCTTCAATCGACAGCGCCAAATTATTGATTTGGTTGCCTGCATCATTGATGTAATATTCACGGGATACCTTATAACCTGCTAAATCCAAAATGTTGCACATCGAGTCGCCAACAGAAGAACCGCGGGCGTGCCCTAAGTGAAGATCGCCAGTCGGGTTTGCGGAGACGAACTCAACCTGGATGCGCTCACCTTTGCCGGCGTTCGAACGGCCGTATTCCGGTCCTTGTCCGAGTACAGTTCTAGCGACATCGTTCAAATAATCTTTTTTGATGACGATATTGATAAAGCCAGGACCTGCAATGTCGACTTTTTCGATGTTTGCAGATTGTGTGTCGAGGTTTTCAACAATAGCTTCTGCAATGGCGCGAGGCGGCTTTTTCGCAAGGCGCGTTAATTGCATGGCGACATTTGTCGCATAGTCGCCGTTTGCTTTGTCTTTCGGTGATTCCAATTGGACATTGACTGGTTCCTCCGTCAATCCTGCTTTATGGACCGCATCGGCGATCGCTTGTTTAATCGAATGCTGCACTTGTTCTACTGCGTTCATTTGGTTCCCTCCATAAACTGTATTTCCATTTCGTATTCGCCCACATAATCATTTCCAAGCGCCAAATCATAACGCACACGGAAGCGGCTTTCCGTGACGACCAATTCATGCGCTTTTGTCGTTAACATGAAGGAGCCTTCCCCGTTCCGCAGATTGCCGGTTTGTTCTTTGTCGAGCAAGAACGGTAAGCGCATCTGCAAGCCGCCGCTCCTCATGACGACGGCATCTTGTTCACCGAGTTTGACCGTAGTCCGGATATCGAGCTCATCTTGTCGCTCCTCGTATTGCAAATAGCGCCGGCCGCCTTTCTCTGTCAAAACGCCCTCTGCACGAAGCTCCATCACTTGCTCATCCGAACCCGGCTGGCGGATGGTCGTTGTCAATTTGATTTTCACCGATTTTTTCATTTCTGCATCCGCCTTTCCGTTTGTTCATAACCTTCTCATTATAGCCCGACTGCTGGCGCTTTTTCAATCTTATGTCGGTGAATGTATATGGTTTTCTCATGCGGCGGCTTCCAATGGCACAAAGCCATCGATTTCTTGCAGTCAATGAAAAAAGCTGCCGTAAAACGCCATCAAGCGCTTCGGGCAGCTCTTCACATTATTTTATCCAGCCAAGGATCATTTCGCGGATGAGTTTGCTTGCTGTGTTGGCGGTTTGATCGGAATGATCGTAAACGGGCGCGAGTTCGACGAGGTCGAAGCCAACGACGTTGACGCCGGATGCTGCAATGGCATGGATCGATGCGAGCAATTCGCGCGACGTGATGCCGCCTGCGTCGACTGTGCCTGTGCCTGGCGCATGCGCCGGGTCAAGCACGTCCATATCGATGGTGATATAAACCGGGCGTCCTTCGAGTGTCGGCAGCACTTGTTTCAACGGTTCGAGCACTTCGAATTTATACAAATGCATGCCTTGTTCTTTCGCCCATTCGAATTCTTCTTTCATGCCCGAACGGATGCCGAACGAATAAACATTCTTCGGGCCGATATGGTCGGCGATTTTACGGATCGGCGTGGAATGGGAATATTCTTCGCCTTCGTAGTTTTCGCGAAGATCGGTATGTGCATCAAAATGAATAATCGCGAGGTCATCGTATTTACTCGCGACCGCCTTCATGACCGGTAATGACACCAAATGCTCGCCGCCCATGCCCATCGGAATTTTTCCGTCGGCCAAAAGCGTATGCACATATGTCTCGATTTCCATCAGGGATTTTTCCGGATTGCCGAACGGCAACGGGATATCGCCTGCATCGAAGAACTTGACGTCTTCGAGTTCACGGTCTAAATACGGGCTGTATTCTTCCAGCCCGATCGATACTTCGCGGATTTTGTTCGGGCCGAAACGCGATCCCGGTCGATAGCTGACAGTCCAATCCATCGGCATGCCGTATAGAACCGCTTTGGATTCTTCGTAATTCGGATGGCTTTTGATGAATACTTTTCCTGAATAAGTTTCGTCAAAACGCATCTTATTCACCCGTCAAATCTTTCACGAATTTCGGCAAAACGAATGCCGCATTGTGCAATTCCGGCGTGTAATATTTTGTTTCGATATCATGGAAACGTTCAGCCGGAACTTCCAGCGGGTTGTACTTTTTCGAACCGATCGTGAACGACCACAAACCGCTCGGGTAAGTCGGGATGTTCGCAAGGTAGAGCTTCGTGATCGGGAAGATCTCTTTGACGTCGCTTTGGACTTGCTTGATCAGATCCGGCGTGAACCAAGGGTTATCGGATTGTGCCACAAAAATGCCGTCTTCTTTTAACGCTTTTGCAATCCCTGCGTAAAAGCCTTTCGAGAACAAGTTCACTGCCGGCCCTACCGGTTCAGTGGAATCGACCATGATGACATCGTATTCGTTTTCAGACTCCGCAATGTGCATAAAGCCGTCTCCGACAATCACTTCGACGCGAGCATCTTCTAAGCCGGATGCAATCGATGGCAAGAATTTCTTCGAATACTCGATGACTTTTCCGTCAATGTCGACAAGCGTCGCTTTTTGGACAGAAGGGTGCTTCAGGATTTCACGGATGACACCGCCGTCGCCGCCGCCGACAACGAGCACATTCTCTGGGTTCGGGTGCGTGAACAATGGTACGTGTGCGACCATTTCGTGGTAGACGAACTCATCTTTTTCAGAAGTCATAACCATGCCGTCTAAAAAGAGCATATTGCCCCATTCCGCAGTTTCAGCCATTTCTAAATATTGGAAATCCGTTTGTTCTGTATGAAGCGTTTTATTGATTTTCATTGTAATTCCGAAGTTTTCAGTTTGTTTTTCGGTATACCAGAATCCAGCCATGTATAATCAAACTCCTTTAATAATTGATATTGAAATCACTTTACAAAGTATAAGTGTTTTCACCAAAAGTGCAATACTCTTTTCCGCCACTGTTCTTTACCCGATTTCTAGGAGGCTATGCATAAGATTCCGCTCCTCCGGTTTGTTTATGTGCATACAAAAAGGCTTTCTGCAAAGGGAATCGATTCCCTGCACAGAAAACCTTTTTGCCTGATGGGCGCGGAGGAAGTAACATGAGGCATTGGGCTTGGGTTTGTCGCAATGGCTCACAGCACTTGCCCGCTATCAGGTGTCCTAGCTTTCTACATGACAAGCTGTACTATTAGTTTACTTTCTTTTCGGGTCAACTTCAACTGCCGAAAGGACTGATTTTCATCTTTCACATTTCGTTCAAGAAATAAATTTTATTTTAACAAGTCGTTATGCAATTGATCCGCGCTGCGCTGCCACATTTCAGGATTGTGTGTTTTTAAATAATCGGCGAGCACTTTTTTCGATGGCGCATCCATATGGTCGACGATGATTTTGCGTTTCATCGACTTGTCCATCAAGTTGACATGGTCTGCCAATATCTTATAGCCGCGGCGCTTTTCACGGTTGACGACCATTTCACACCCTGTGACACCAGCATAATAAGGGCCGGCCGGGTTGAAATCGATGGTGATCCAGACGAGCCAGTAATTTTTTCCGCCTTCTGAGTCTTCACGGTTGGTCGTGAATTTGATGCCTTTTTCTACCTGGCTTCTCGCATGCATCGCTCCGATATCGAGCACTGCGTCTTGTGCTTCGACGTCGATGATGAGCGGCGAAACGTTTTCAAGTGACAAGGAACCGATGCCGTAGCCTTTGTGGCCATCCGTCGGGTCGTCTTTTATAATGGTGAATCCCAATTTCTTTTTAGACTTTTCTTCATTTGACATTTGTACATTTCCTCCATTCTGATATGATTATCCTAACATCCAATGAAAAGGAGCTGTATCCATTATGCCATATGTAACTGTCAAAATGCTCGAAGGCCGCACAGAAGAACAAAAACGCGCACTAGTTGAAAAGGTCACAGCCGCTGTATCCGAAACAATCGACGCACCGCCGGAAAAAGTGTTCGTCTTTCTTGAAGACTTGAAGAAAAGCGAATACGCTGTCAACGGCAAACTGCTCAACGACGAGTAAACAAAAACTCCCCTCGGGGAGTTTTTTATTTTGTTTGGAAGTATATGTGTTTACTGCAAGCTTTCGATAGGAAATGTGAAGCGTTTGAGACTGCGCTTCAGGTGGATGCTTGCCTAGGGGCGGGAATCGAGCCTCCTCGTCGCGCAGAAACCGTGCGCTCCTGCGGGGTCTCTCAAACCCGCTGATCCCTTAGGCGTCACCACCTTCCGCTCTGTCTCTAGGTTTACAGTGGCAAATAACTTTGTTCACGACAATAATATTAATAAGAAAAAGAAAGCCAAGGAAATATATGCCTCCATCTATTTATTACAAAGTAGCACTCTCATAAATTTCACATATCACTTCCAAGGAAGAGATTCCCTCGCTAGCCGGAAACTCATCCAAAAGTATAGCGATGTAAACAGTCCACACCGAAAGAATTCTCTTAGCCGCCCAGCGCCATGGGTGAGCCGATGCCTTGAGACGGCGGGTTTCCGTCTCTCGGCAAGAGGCCATCCTAAGCAGGGCGGCGAATTCCACGGCGATACCCCACCAAACGCAGAAACAGCTCCGCACGCTCATTCTAACTCACTCCAACACCTGTCTAAAGAAGCGATTCATTAGCGCATGCTACTTCACATTAAGATTGAAGTTAAGATAAGTCATTTTCACGCATGCTTTAAATGTTCAAGTTCACCAAGGAAAAGGAAAGCTTCTTCGATTTCGGCTTCGGTGAAATTCAGCTTGCCTTTCACGCTGTGAAGCTTAGCAATTTGTGCTTCGCGATCCAAATGATCGAAATAAAGCAGTGTAGCGGTGAGTTCCAGGAAGCGGCCGCTTTTAGCATTGAGCAAAGCCGCAGCTTGCGGATGCTTTAAAAAGGAAGCCCCGATGGCATTGCGGAACTCGATACCTTCACTCGTCACCGTGTATTTGTATTGCACATAAGACCCTTTATCTTCAAGCGCTTCGGATAAAAATCCCATGTCGCACAACTCTTCGATGCGTGCCGTCAGTTCTTCCGAATAAGGTCCGTATATATGGAACGCGTATTTCTCCGCAAACGGCACGTTCAGCTTTTTCATGATATAAATCATTTTCTGCAGTTTCTTGCGTCCGGTCACCCCTTCGGCCGTCGCGATAAAATCAACGATTCTTGCATGTTCTTGAAGCAACTAAACCCCTCCTTCTCTGAGCATGTCCAGGATCTGCTGTTTGATGGCTTTTTTCTGGCCATCGATGAGCAGCTCCGCTGGAAAATACAACTTATAATCGGTGCGGCGCTTGCCCGAAATGGCATCGACCACTTGTGACAGCCGCGACAATTCCTTGACATCGCCGTTTGGCATCAATAATTGGATCGGCAAACGTTCTTCCTCTTCGCCTGGACGGTAGAAATCATAAGGCAAATCGGACGTCGAATCGTCGATCAAATAATACTCCGGATCAATGCCCGCTTTTTTAAACAAGCTGGCCAGTTCACCAAGCTTTTTATAGTCTTTCCCTGGATCAAAATCGACATACTGGAACAAACGGCGATTGACGAAGCGGTCGCATAAATCCGCAAGAATCGGATCGCGCTCGTCCATCCACAATTGGAAATACGTCATCAAGACCCCTTCATCGAGCGCTAAATAATCGGCGAGCGTGAAGCTGCGGTCGAAAAAGGCGAGGAAATGAGTCGGCGGTTGCTTGAATTTATATCCACTCTCACTCAGCTCTTTGGCGCGCTGCAGAATTTTGCGCAAAATGACTTCCGCACTTCTGGCGACAGGATGGAAATACACCTGCCAATACATTTGATAACGGCTCATGATGTAATCTTCCACCGCGTGCATGCCGCTTGATTTAATGACGACTTGATCGGCGAGCGGACGCATGACGCGCAATATGCGCTCCATATCGAAATGGCCATAAGAAACGCCTGTATAATAAGCGTCCCGCTGTAAATAATCCATGCGGTCCGCATCGATCTGGCTGGAGATGAGCGAGATCACTTGCTTGTTGGCATAAGTTTTGGCGATCACTTCGGCGACGTGTGCCGGGAACTCAGGAGACACTTTTTTCAAGATTTCATTGACTTCCGTATCGCCGGTCAAAATCGCCCGAGTGAATTCTTCGTGGTCGACATTGAATACTTTTTCGAACGAATGGGAAAACGGCCCGTGCCCAAGATCGTGGAGAAGCGCTGCGCATAACACCGTCAAGCGCTCGCTTTCATCCCATTCCGGACGCCCGTGGAACACATCGTCCGAGATGCGCCGGACGATCTCATAGACCCCGAGTGAATGGCTGAATCGGCTATGCTCCGCTCCGTGAAACACAAGGTAAGACGTGCCGAGTTGCTTGATGCGGCGCAAGCGCTGGAATTCTTTCGCATTGATGAGATCCCAAATCACCTGGTCGCGCACATGGATATACCGGTGAACAGGATCTTTGAACACTTTCTCTTCAACTAACTTTTGTGTCGCGTAGCTCACGGGTATTCCTCCTCAAATCGGTAGTGGTAATTCTACACTAATCGAACAGCTATTCAATGGGCCGTTCGAGCATTTTTTCATTGCGGTCGAGCACGCGTTTCAAATAAAACGAATACAATTCGATTTCCTCTTCCTGAAGCGGCATCGGAGCAGGCGAGCCAAGCAGTTCGTGCAAATCGAGCACCACTTCTGGAACTGTGATGTCGCGTCCGAGCAACTCGCTAAGCGATGCCATTACTTCGGGCTGGATGTCGGGATAGCTGAATTTCGTTTCCTCGCCGCCTTTTCCGGCTTCGTAAAACTCACGGATGATTTCTGCGCGCTCTGATCCGCTTCCTTCGACGCATAAATACACTTGCACCGCAATGCCGCGGCGGATGCGGCGCTGGGAAATGCCGGCGAACTTTTTGCCGCCGATGCTCAAATCATAAGAACCTGGGCAATACGAGCCGACAATTTCATAGGCGTCGATCTTGGCTTCCGGGAACAGGGCTTCGACGAGTTCGAGCATTATCTCGTAGCCTTGCGGGATATCGATAGCCCCTTGTGTTTCCGACAACACTACCGAGATGTTCAGCACGCCGGAATCGAGCACGACAGCGAGTCCGCCGGAATTGCGGACGATGGCCTGGTAGTCATGGTCTTTCAATACGTCCATTGCTTTACCGATATGCGGCAAGCGGTGGTCTTGGATCCCGAGGACAATCGTGTCATCGTGGACCCACGTTCTGACGGTCGGCGCACTTTTTTGCGAACCGACCAGTTCACACAATGTATCGTCCGCTGCAAACGACTCGAGTGCTGAGCGATTGCGTGCGCTCGATGATTGGTCCCAAAAACGCCATTGTTTATCTTCCATAAATATAGACATGCAGTCATTCTCCTCTTTTGCTCATTGCTCTCTTTAGTTTACCTGTTTCCAAGCACAGTGAAAAGCCGTTGCGGTCTTGTCTAATTGGTGACAGGCCGCATTCGGATAGGAACTTAATCGCCGCTTATGATAAACTGATGGGGAGAGATTTATATAAAAGGAGTGTTCTACTGATGAATGAAGCAGCAATCACATTAGACGGCTGGTACGTGCTCCACGATTTCCGTTCGATGGACTGGGTCGCATGGAAAATGTTGGACGTTGAAGAGCGTAAGTTCGCAATCGACGAATTCAATGCATTCATGGACAAAGTCAATCAAGCCGATGAAAATAAAACCGGAGCTCATGCTTTGTATTCCATTATCGGGCAAAAAGCCGACCTCATGCTTATGCTTTTGCGCGAAACGATGGACGAGTTGCGCGAGCTCGAAACTGAATACAATAAATTGACCTTGATCGCTTACACGGTTCCAACCTATTCGTACGTCTCTGTCGTCGAATTGTCGAACTACCTGTCAGGCGAAAGCAACGAAGATCCTTACCAAAACCCACATGTCCGTTCGCGCTTGTACCCGGAGCTTCAGCGTTCCCAGTACATCTGTTTCTACCCGATGGACAAACGCCGCGAAGGCGACGACAACTGGTACATGCTGCCGATGCAGCAGCGCAAAGACTTGATGCTGTCTCACGGCAAAATCGGCCGCAGCTATGCCGGCAAAGTGAAACAGATCATTTCCGGTTCTGTCGGCTTCGACGACTACGAATGGGGCGTTACTTTGTTTGCAGATGACGTTCTCCAGTTCAAAAAGCTTGTCTACGAAATGCGTTTTGATGAAGTATCCGCACGCTATGGCGAATTCGGTTCGTTTTATGTCGGTACTATTCTCGACAATGAAAAAACGACGAAATTCCTCGAAGTGTAAGTTCATAAGTAAAGGCCGAATTCCTTCAACAGGAATTCGGCCTTTTTCTCTTGTGTACAAAAAGCAACAGCTTAAGTCCATTGCGCTTTCGCGGTAAAAAGCTAGAAATTCAGGAAACGGTACTTCTATTCAAGCTTTCATGATTGCCGCCTGCATTGGATGCTTTCCTCGAGACCGCTGGAACCGTCAAGACGAGTCGGCCAAACGGCAGTTTCTGGATCAATAAAATAATACCGATCGTAATGCCCATCACCACCGCAAACCAGAACGGAAATAGCGACAAAGTCCACACTTCCGCAGGCAAATTGCGCTGCAGCATATTGAGGACAAACGGGTGTATCAAATAGATCCCCATCGACATCGCACCAAGCCGGGATGTGACGGAGTACAGAAACGGATTGCGCGCGATTTTCTCGGAAACCGCCATAATGAACAGCACGAGAATCGGAAGATTGATGATATTTGTTACGCGGTTCGAACCTATGTAACGTCCCCACTCGTATTCTACTGCAGCAAAGTACAAAATCAGCAGGACGCCGATGGATAATCCAATCCTCATTTTATATGCCCATGCTTTAGCCGCATCCCAATGATAGGCAAGAAAACCGCCGAATATGAAAAAGAATATCCATTTCGGCAAAAATGCACGCTGCTCCACTATTGTCGCGAGCAAGCCATCAAATTGCGCGGGGTCCATATATCGCATCGCATAAATGTGGATGACAGCGGACAAAGCGAGCAAGCCTACCCAAGCGCCTTTACTTTTGACGAATTGCAGTAATGGGACAATCAAATAAAATTGCAGCACGATGGAAATGAAATATAGATGGGAGTAAGTTTCCCCAAATGCCACTTCCAAGATAAATCGTCTCATCCCGCCATCAAAAGGGTTCGCTCCGAAAACCATCCAAAGATAAACCAAGTAAAACGCTGTCCAGAATAAAAAGGGAATGACGATTTTATTTAAGCGTGATTGGAAGAATTGCTTAAATAAAAACCCTCTTTTTTTCACCTGCATAAACAATAACAGGCCGCTGACAATCGCAAAAATGGGCGTCCCGAAACGGCTTGCTTGATTAATAAACAAGATAACGTCTTCCCAGTTTCCACGTTGCACATAATACAGCGCAGACACATGGACGAGCACTACCATCAAACAACCGATGGCTCTTAATACGTGTATATCAAAAATCTGAGCTTGCTTGTTCATTCATTTTCATCCTCATCCAATAAATTAGCCTCATCCATTGTAAGTCCGCCGTCTATCGACAGACAACAAATTCACAAAAACTTAACCAAAATGATATGTTGCATCCATTTTAAGGATAATCGGCACGCGCTTTCGGCAAATAAAAAAGTTGCCCGCAGCGCACTGCAAGCAACTTTCTTTTGCGTTCTTATAATGCTTTCATCGCAGCGACAATAATCATGATCCACCCTGCAATAAAGGCGACGCCGCCGATCGGTGTAATCGCCCCGAGAATGCTGACGCCCGTTAGGCTCAGGACATACAAGCTTCCGGAGAAAATCACGATTCCCGCGAGCATCAAATAACCAGCCCAGCTGAGCGAACCGAGTGGACCGAGCAATGCCGAGCTCATCAAAATGGCGACGGCGATCAAACCGATCGAATGGAACATTTGGTATTGCACGGCAGTTTGCCATGTTTCCAAGTATTTATCCGCTACGCGGTCTTCGAGCATATGCGCCCCAAAGGCACCGAGTGCGACGGACAGCAGTCCGTTAAGCGCTCCCGCTATCAAGAAAAACTTCATTTGTGTCGTCCTCATTCCTTTTAAAATTCAAATAGCGAATCGCCGTTTGCGTCTTCTTCTTTTAACCTTGTCGCCGAAGGAACTGTTTGCGGCCGGTTCACCGGCTCAACTTGGAGCGGCATGTCGCGCGGTTTTTTCGGCGCTTGCGTGCCCTCTTCAAGCAGCAAATCGCATAACGCGCGTATTGCGGCTAGGGATTCCCGGATTTTTTCAGGTTCACCTTCGCGCGCGCGGGCCGTGTGCTTATCGATTTCGTCTAGAATGCGTGTCGCTTCGATGCCCATGTTTGTGGCCCCCTCTCACCTATTATCACAGTCCATTTTACCACGTGCGATTGCCTTGCGTCAGTCCAGGCAGAAATCAATCGGAGCTTGCCCACGCTTTTGTAACAGCTTGTTCACTTTTGAAAACGGTGCACTGCCGAAAAACCCGCGGTGTGCACTCAACGGACTCGGATGCGTCGCTTCGATAATGTCATGGCGCGCCGTGTCGATCAGGCGTTTTTTCATTTGTGCGGGACGCCCCCATAAGATGAAGATGACCGGTTCTTCTCGCGCCGATAATTTACGGATTACTTCATCCGTAAACTCTTCCCAGCCTTTCCCCTGATGCGAATGCGCTTGGCCCTGGCGAACCGTCAATACGGTGTTAAGCATGAGCACGCCTTGGTCTGCCCATTTGGTCAATGTGCCATCGACCGGCTTTTGGCAGCCTTGGTCGTTCTCTAGTTCTTTGAAGATATTGCGCAAGCTTGGCGGATGGGCGATGCCTGGCTGGACAGAAAAACTCAAGCCGTGCGCTTGATGTGGGCCGTGATACGGATCTTGCCCAAGAATGACCGCTTTGACGGTTCCGTATGGGGTATGTTCAAACGCATTCCAAATGTCTTCCTTTGCCGGATAAACGGTTTGTTCGGCGTATTCCTGCTTGAGGAATTCACGTAGTTGCTGATAATACGGTTTGTCGAACTCGCCTCCGACGACTTGCTGCCAGTCATTGCTGAATAATTGTTTCGGCAACTCATTCACTCCCTTTTACATGTTTATCTTTTTCAAACTACCCGTTTTCATTCGTTATACTCTTTCGTGTATATTGCCTCATACTCGCCAAATCATCTGCACCCGGTTTGACAGCGCTTCATTTCGCCGTAATGCCATGGTACGATGGAAAAAAGGAGCGATGGTGAATGGCAGATTGGCGTCAAAAAATGTTCGATATATCCAAAACAAAAGGCGATAGCGCCCCTGAAAACGCGAAACGCGCCGGAATGGGTTGTTTGATCGGAATCATCATAATCGTATCCATTTTAACATTGATGATGGCGATCGGCCTGATCGGTGCCGGCCATTGGGTCATGGGCGGCTTCACGCTGGTATTTTTTTTAGCATCCGCCGTTACATGTCTTGCCATGATTTGGCCCCATAAACCCAAACCGTTGTAAATGGCGCGGTTTTTCTATAAAATTAGCTCAATGACTAAATAGCTCAAAGGAGACTGACTTATGACACTCAAGAAGACACTTACCATTGCAGGTTCCGATACTTCCGGCGGCGCTGGCATCCAGGCCGACCTGAAGACGTTTCAAGAACACGGCACTTATGGTATGAATGCACTGACGGTCATCGTCACGATGGACCCGGACAATGGCTGGAGCCACGGAATCCACCCGATCGCGCTGGATACGCTTGACGCTCAATTAAAAACGGCTTTCTCAACAGGCATCGACGCCTTGAAAACTGGTATGCTGCCGACTGTCGACATCATTGAAATGGCTGGCCGCGCAATCGAGGAATCCGGAATTAAAGATGCCGTCATCGATCCCGTCATGGCATGCAAAGGCGAAGATGAAGTATTGTTCCCTGAAAACGTCGACGCGATGATCAAGTATTTGCTCCCGCACGCGAAAGTGGTTACGCCGAACTTGGTCGAAGCGGGACAATTATCCGGTCTCGGAGTACTTCAGACTGTCGAAGATTTACAAAAAGCGGCTGAAAAGATCCACGCACACGGCGCAAAATTCGTCGTCATCAAAGGCGGCAAGCAATTAAAGCACGAAAAAGCAGCTGACCTTCTATTTGATGGCGACAAGCATTATTTGCTGACGGCCGACAAAACCGATACGAATTACAACCACGGCGCAGGGTGCACGTTCGCGGCGGCTATCACAGCTAATCTGGCAAACGGCCAATCGGTAAAAGATGCGGTCTACAACGCAAAAATCTTCGTTTCTACGGCAATCGCACACGGCTGGAAACTCAACGAATATGTTGGGCCGGTCATGCACGGTGCTGCGAATAAATTCCAAAAAGCACAAGTGGAAGTTGTCGAGCTTTAATGATTCGATGAAAGCAGGGAAAATACTTTTCCCTGCTTTTTTATTCGTGCAAGAAACGAAATTCAAACGGCTCAAGCATCCTAATCGCATTCATAAACGGAATTCCCTATACTGAAACAATACCGATTTATTTAGGAGGAACATCATGGAACTAGTAGAAGTCAACCAACTCCAAGCGGCAATCGATTCGTTTGCCGGCAAGGATGTCTACCTTCACTTGGAAACAACAAATGGCAGCTACGCCAGCCATTTCAATGAAAGCTTTTTCAATGCCGGCGCATTCATCCGCAACGTGGTCATCAATTTTGAACTCGGAAAAGTGGTAGGCGACAGCCCGCACCGCGTCGGATTGAAACTTCCGCACGGCTGGGTGTATGCACAAGGCATCACTCATTACGAAATCGATGAGCTAGGGCGCTTATTGCTCGCAGGCCACGACGGAACCGGAAAATTAGCGGTAGCGCTGCAACTCAGCGAAACACCGTTCAGTTATTAAGGAGGAATACTTATGACCATACCGAAAGAACGCCATGTCCTGGTCATCTTCCCCCACCCCGACGACGAAGCGTTCGGAGTGTCGGGAACGATCACGACACATATCAACCAAGGAACACCGGTTACATACGCTTGCCTGACGCTAGGTGAAATGGGGCGCAACCTCGGCAATCCACCTTTTGCCACGCGCGAATCACTGCCTGCCATCCGCAAGAAAGAACTGCTGGCTTCAGCCCAAGCGATGGGGTTAACGGACCTTCGCATGTTAGGACTGCGTGACAAAACGCTTGAATTCGAAGACGATGAAAAAATGGTTGGCTTGATGGAAGACTTGATCAAAGAAACGAACCCGTCTCTAGTCATCACGTTCTATCCTGATTTTGCTGTGCACCCGGACCACGAAGCAACGGCCCGTGCTGTCGTCCGTGCCATCCGCCGCATGGACGACCGCCCGAAACTCCATTGCGTAGCGTTCGCCAACAACACGCTCGACGTGCTTGGCCAACCGGACATCATCTACAACATCAAAGACGTGCGTGAACAAAAAATGAATTCCATGAAAGCCCACATCTCGCAAACTGCCTGGATGCTAGAAGAAATGGAACACAAACTGCAAAACGGCGACACCGAAACCGAAAACTGGTTAACGCTCGAACGGTTCTACACGTACCGCTGGAAACAGGATTTCGAACAATCTTTCTAATTTAAACCCGAGGCGCTCGTTTAAACAGCGAGTGTCTCGGGTTTTTCTCATCATGATATATCCTACGATTATTGGGCTGCTAACCTCAATCAAGCATGTCTTGGGGCTAGTCGGTTGTTAAAAACGTTTTCTTTCCATCAAACCTCCAACATTATCCATATCCAACAATAAGAATTTCTTTTAATAAAACACTATTATTTTCAACTGTTTTCAGATAATATAAACATTACTAATGACAGCGGTTTCAAGGGGAAAGTGTTGTATAATTAGTATATATCTTGTTTATTCATACAATAAAAAGAAAAAGGGGAATACTATTGTGAAAAAGTTTTCAACTTCTACCTGGCTTTTGTTCTTACTCCCGTCTTTTCTCGGAGTTTTATTGTTCCTCATTCCGATTCCGACTGCAGACGGCTGGAAAGTTACCATCGCCGTCCTGGCGGGCTTATTGGCAGATTCCATTGCCTCATTCGTCCCATGGGTCGTGCTGGTGGTTCTACTGATTGCCGCAATCGGGTCATTGCTCTTTATCGGGAAAAAAGAAAACACTTCCGATACGGTGCCGTTCTTCGAAAAGTTATTTAACGTCAATTTGTTCTGGACATTGACACGCGTCGTAGCTGCTGTTTTCGCGATTATGGTGTTGTTCCAAGTCGGACCTGAGCCGATATGGAATGAGTACACCGGCGGCTTGTTATTATCAGGCGACGGCTTGTTGTCCTTCTTGTTCACTATTTTCCTATTTGCGGGCTTGCTATTGCCGCTGCTTATGAATTTCGGCTTGCTTGAGTTTTTCGGAACCATGATGGCCAAAATCATGCGACCTTTATTCCGCTTGCCGGGACGTTCTTCTATTGACGCGCTCGCATCATGGGTCGGCGACGGAACAATCGGTGTCTTGTTGACAAGCAAACAATACGAAGACAATAAATACACGCAGCGAGAAGCTGCAATCATCGGGACGACTTTCTCTGTCGTGTCGATCACATTCGCCATTGTTGTAATTGAAGAAATCAGCCTTGGCGCCTACTTCCTTCCATATTACGGTACGGTCATTCTGGCAGGTGTTATTCTCGCACTTATCATGCCGCGCATTTATCCACTCGCCCAGAAAAAGACCGAATTCATGGACGGTTCACCTCAGGAATCAGTTTCTGAAGATGCTCCGGACGGCCAAGGTTTGGCTTCACACGGCTTGGAGAAAGCACTCGAAAAAGCCGACCGCAACCGTTCTGCTTCAAATTTCTTTAAAGATGGCCTGAAAAATGTCTTGGACATGTGGATCGGCGTTGCCCCAGTCGTCATGGCTTTCGGTACAATTGCGTTGATCCTAGCGGAATACACACAAACTTTCGTCTTTCTTGGCGCACCGTTTGTCCCTTACTTGAACTTGCTCGGCGTTCCTGAAGCAGCAGAAGCTGCACAGTTGATGGTCGTCGGTTTCGCGGATATGTTCTTGCCGGCTATTCTCGGCGCAAGCATCGAATCCGAAATGACGCGTTTTGTTGTCGCGACGATGTCCGTGACCCAATTGATTTACATGTCTGAAGTCGGTGGATTGCTGCTCGGGTCGAAAATTCCAGTCAATATCTTCGACTTGATCATCGTATTCCTTTTGCGCACAATCATCGCTTTGCCGATCGTTGTCGGCGTCGCACATTTGTTGTTCTAATTTCATGCAAAAAAAAAACGCTTTCTCTTTTATGAGAAAGCGTTTTTTTTAGACCATAGAGAAACTCTTGAAAAGCGTATTTTCCGAAGCTTACCGCTCGCTTTCCGTGGGGCGGGAATCGAGCCTCCTCGTCACTTTGTTCCTGGGGGGTCTCTCAAACCCGCTAGTCCCACAGGAGTCGAGCGAACGCTTCTCCAAATACTTAGACAGATCATTGATTTTTGATGCAGAATAACGACTACTATTTTTAGATGTTCAGCGGATTATAGACTTTTTCAACACTCTGAAAAGACGCTTTCTCTTTAACGAGAAAGCGTCTTTTTTATGCTTGTTGAAGTTTTTTCTTTAAAGTTTCGAGCATGTCGTCCGTCATCTTATCCAAATCGTAGTCGGCTTTAAAGCCCCACTCTTGTTTGGCGGCGCTTGCGTCGATACTATCCGGCCAGCTGTCAGCGATAGCCTGGCGCACCGGGTCGACATCGTACTGAAGTTTGAAATCCGGCAGGTGCTTGCGGATCGATGCAGCAATCTCTTCCGGTTCAAAACTCATCGCCGTCACATTGAAGGCGTTGCGATGCACAAGTTTATCGCCATCTGCTTCCATCAAATCGATGATTGCCTGCAAGGCATCCGGCATATACATCATGTCCATGCGTGTTCCTTGTGCAATATAAGAAGTGTAGCTGCCTTTTTCGATTGCCTGGTAATAAATATCAACAGCATAATCGGTCGTACCACCGCCTGGAGGTGCTACATTCGAAATCAAACCCGGGAAACGGAGCCCGCGCGTATCGACGCCGAATTTAGTGAAGTAGTAGTCGCACAAAAGCTCCCCTGCCACTTTATTGACGCCGTACATGGTTGTCGGGCGCTGCAATGTGTCTTGCGGCGTATCGTTTTTCGGTGTCGAAGGACCGAACGCACCGATTGAGCTCGGCGTAAAGAATTGCATGCCGAGTTCACGCGAAGCTTCAAGTGCATTGACCAATCCACCCATGTTCAAATTCCATGCCAATAGCGGCTTTTCTTCTGCAGTAGCAGACAATAATGCCGCCATGTGGATCATTGTATCGGCATTAAAGTCTTTTGCCAGCATCAACATGCGCTCTGCATCCGTGACATCCAAAATCTCGAATGGCCCTGACTGATCTGCAGACGGACGGATATCCGTCGCCAGCACGTTTTCTGCACCGTAAGTTTCACGCAATTTCCCGACCAATTCCGAACCGATCTGCCCTAGAGCTCCCGTTACCATAATTCGCTTCATCTTCATGCACTCCTCTTCTACAAAACATTTGTCCTCTCTAAAAAGACAATTATTTAACTACAAACACTTTCATACCAAGCTTTTCATTAGAGTCATTATAAATTGTTCTCTTTAAAAATACAATGGCTTTTACTTATTTTAAATCGCCGATTAAACCTACTATACAGATATACATTAATATGATTAAATAGATGAACAAAGCCGATACGGCCAAATATTGTGAAATGGGGAACACTCTAATGAAAAAAAGATTAGCATTTTTACCACTTGGCGCCGCTGCACTTTTGCTGGCAGCTTGCGGATCAAACGATAACACGGACACTGGCAGCACTGATAATGATGCAGACTTGCTTGCTGAAATTCAAGAAGAAGGTACCTTAGTGGTTGGTACAGAAGGCACTTACCCGCCATTCACATTCCATGACGCTAGCGGAGAATTGACTGGTTTTGATGTGGAAATTGCACGTGAAATTGCAGAACGTCTCGGTGTTGAAGCTGAATTTTTGGAAACTCAATGGGACGCGATGTTTGCTGGACTGGATGCAGAACGCTTTGATATGGTTGCCAACCAAGTCGGCATCAACGACGAACGGAAAGAAAGCTATGAGTTCTCTGATCCATACATCACTTCCACTGCCGTCTTGGTCGTAGCGGAAGACAATGACGAGATCCAAAGCTTCGATGATCTGGAAGGAAAACTTTCTGCACAATCACTGACAAGCAATTATGCGGAAATGGCGACTTCATACGGCGCAGAACTTGAAGGCGTTGAAGGCTTCAACCAAGCGATCGAGCTATTGAACTCGGGCCGTGTGGACGCGACTATCAACGACAATTTGACGGTCCTTGACTTCCAGCAGCAACGCCCCGATGCGTCCATCAAAGTAGTCGACGAATCAGGAGATGCAGCACAAAGCGGATTATTGTTCAGACAAGGCAATGAAACACTCGTTGAGGCAGCAAACGAAGCACTTGCTGAAATGATTGAAGACGGTACGTACGAAGAAATCTCCAATAAGTGGTTCGGCGAAAATGTACTTGAATAGTATTTTTTCAGACCCAGAACGGATGGAACGGCTGGTCGGCATCGCCCAGACTTCCTTCCTGCCTTTGATCGAAGCGGCTGTGCAATTCACTTTGCCGCTTTCGGTCATTTCTTTTATCCTCGGCCTAATTCTAGCTGTGCTGACAGCGCTCGCGCGCATATCTACTGTACGTCCGCTGCAATGGATCGCACGCGTGTATGTCTCGATTATTCGAGGCACACCGCTGCTCGTTCAGTTATTTATTTTATTTTATGGCCTGCCAACCGTCGGCATCACCATCGACCCGTTTCCAGCTGCCGTCATCGGATTCTCCTTGAACGTCGGGGCTTATGCGTCTGAGGTCATCCGCGCTGCTATTCTGTCGATTCCAAAAGGGCAATGGGAAGCAGCTGACACGATCGGCATGTCCTATTCCCAAACTCTGCGCCGCGTAATTTTACCGCAAGCTTCACGCGTTTCAGTGCCGCCTTTATCCAATACGTTCATCAGCTTGGTAAAAGACACGTCGCTTGCCGCTTTGATTTTGGTGACAGAAATGTTCCGCGTCGCCCAGCAAATCGCAGCGACCAATTATGAGTTTTTGCTGCTTTACGGCCAGGCCGCGGTCATTTATTGGGTCATCTGCTTCTCACTGTCGCTCGTCCAAGGGCGATTGGAGCACCGTTTTGACCGCTATGTTTCCCGCTAAACTAGAGACCGACCCACAGATAGGAGTTTATTATGATTTCAATTACAAATTTGCATAAAAGCTTCGGCGAATTGGAAGTGCTAAAAGGCATTGACGTCGATATCGACAAAGGGCAGACCGTTGTCATCATCGGCCCATCCGGTTCCGGGAAAACGACGTTTCTGCGCTGCCTCAATATTTTAGAAAAGCCTACTGCCGGCACCGTAGAAATCGGCGGCCTTGTCGCTGATTTCTCAAAGCCGATGTCCAAAAAACAGATCACGGCATTCCGCAAACAGTCCGCCATGGTGTTTCAGCATTATAATTTATTTCCACACATGACGGTACTCGACAATATTATGGAAGGTCCTGTAACCGTCCAGAAAAAAGAAAAAGCACAAGCGAAAGAAAAAGCATTGGCGCTGCTCGAGAAAGTCGGGCTGTCGGATAAAGCAGATTCGTATCCCTATCAGCTGTCGGGCGGCCAGCAGCAACGCGTCGGCATCGCCCGTGCGCTGGCACTCGAACCGAAAGTGATGCTGTTTGACGAACCAACTTCAGCGCTCGATCCCGAACTCGTCGGCGAAGTGCTTCAAGTCATGAAAGATTTGGCGCTCGAAGGCATGACGATGGTCGTTGTGACCCATGAAATGCGCTTTGCCAAAGGTGCCGCAGATGAAGTGCTGTTCATGGATGGCGGGCGGATCGTCGAACGCGGCGCTCCTTCCGATATCTTTAACCACCCAAAAGAAGAACGGACGCAGCGCTTTTTGAACTTGATCCAAAAAGCGGATACGATTTAACCAAAAAAATCCCCAGCGCATACAAACTGCGCTGGGGATTTTCTATGTGCTTTTAGGAAACGCCGATGGAAACCGCGACGACCAATGCGATGAGTGCAATGACGAGCCATCCTAAAACGAGCTTCCAGACAAATTTCACCCACTTCTCGTAAGGGATGCCGGCGACTGCCAAGTAGCCCATCAATGCCGCCGATGTCGGAATGATGGAGTTGGTGATGCCGTCCCCGTATTGATATGCAAGAACCGCCACTTGTCGCTCTATCGCCAGCAGATCTGACAGCGGGGTCATAATCGGCATCGTCGTTGCCGCCTGTCCACTTCCGGACGGGATGAAGAAATTAATGACGACTTGTGTAAAGAACATGCCGATGACAGTTAATGCATTCGGCAAGCCGCTAATGACGCTGGCCAAGGCGTGGATCATCGTATCCATGATCACGCCCTGTTCCATGATGACCAAAATCGCGCGGGCAAAACCGACGATCAAGGCACCAAAGACCACCAGTTTCATGCCATCAACAAACGCATCAAACATGCGATTGACACCCAGATTGCCGATGAGCCCTGAAGCGAAGCCGATGATGACGAATGAAGCTGCCAGTTCCGTCAAATACCAGTCCCATTCGAATACACCGTAAACGTTGATGCCAAGCCCGATAGCGAGGAACAAGAAGACCATGCCATGGCGCCAGTTGAAAGCACCAAGCAGTTCTGCTTGGTCTTTTGTCGAAGATTTCGACGCGCGTTTCTCGATTTCGTAAATAACACTTTGCGTCGGGTCTTTTTTGACTTTCGCCGCATAGCGCATCACATACCAAATTGCAAAACTTAAGAAGAATATATAAGCACCGAAGCGGAAGCCGATTCCCGAGAAAATCTGCAGCTCCGCAATGCCTTGCGCAATCCCGACTGTGAACGGATTGAGCATGCCGCCGATAAAGCCGGATGCTGCACCTAAGGAAACCATCGCGGTCCCGGTCATGGCGTCAAAACCGAGTGCACGTGCTACGGCAATGCCGATCGGCACAAAGATGATGACCTCTTCCGCCATCCCGATGGTCGCACCTAACACGGAAAACAAGATCATGATGATCGGAATGAGCAGTTTTTCACGCTTTTCCAGTTTATCGACGACTTTGGCGATTCCGGACTCGATGGCGCCCGTTGCACGGATGATACCGAACGCGCCGCCGACTAGGAAAATATAGAAAATGATGCTAGAAGCTTCCGACATCCCGGTAGGAATCGCTTTGAACAGTTCAAAGAATCCGACGGGGCTTTGCTCCACTTCACCAAAGGAATTATCGATGACTACGGTTCGGCCGTCCACTTCCTCCCGCTCGTATTGTCCTGCTGGAATTAAATACGATGCGACCATCGCCGCAATCATAATGGAAAATAAAATGGCATATGTATGAGGAACTCTGCCTCCACGCTTTTTATCAGATGATGATTTTCCGGTCGTCATGCATCAGTTCCTCCAATCGTGCAAGTTTTGACAGTCAGTTTAGCCAACTGGTGATGGTCGACTGTAATTCCAAGTCCTGGTTTGCCGCTTAAAACAACGTAAGGATGATCATATTTCAAATCTCCAATTTCCTCACTGAATAACAACGGCCCGGTCAATTCGGTGCTTTCGATATTGCGGCGCGACATCGCCGCATGATAGCCCGCGCTCGATGCGACAGAGGATTCCACCATGGAGCCGATTTGGCATAGCATCCCTGCTGCTTCCGCTACTTTCGCCATTTGAACAGCATGGAAAATGCCGCCGCATTTCATCAGTTTGATATTGATAACATCCGCCGCATCAAGACGGATGATTTCAAGCAAGTCTTTCATCGATTGCACTGTCTCATCCGCCATGATCGGCACCGCCGTTTTTTGGCGGACCTCTGCTAAGCCACGGATATCGCCCATGCGGATCGGCTGTTCGACCCAGCTGAGCCCGGCTTGTTCAAGCTGGCGTATCGCTGTCACTGCGGTGCCGACAGAATGCCATCCTTGATTGACATCGACACGGATCGGCACGGCCTCGCCCACTTCCGCGCGCACTGCCAAAATCCGTTCTACATCAAGCTGTGCATTATCAGCGCCGACCTTCAGCTTTAACGAGCCGTAGCCTGCGTCGACTGCCTCCTTTGCTTTTTTCGCCATAATTTCAGGCGCTTCGATGCTCAATACGCGCGGATACGATAAATGTTCTTTGGCCTGTCCACCGAGCAAATTATAAACTGGCTGCCCTGCTGCTTTTCCCATCAAATCGTAGCAAGCGATATCAATTGCCGCTTTCGAAGCCGGATTGCCTGCAAGGAGACCGTCCAGTTTGTGGTGAATTGCTTCAATATCGAACGGATTCATGCCGATGACTGCGGGCAGGAACAACTCCTTCAGTACTTCAAAACTTGCTGTGAAGTATTCCCCTGTCACGTGTTCATCCGGAACTGCTTCCCCGTAACCGACGAGGCCGTTGTCCGTCTCCAGCTCGAGAATCAGCGATGGCATATCCGGGTACGTGGCATACGAAATGATAAATGGTTCGTGCAATGGAAAGCGCACTGCGTGCAATCGTGCTTGAGTGATTTTCATAAGGAAGCCTCCGTTTATAAATAGTATTGTATGATTATACTATAAAAACTTTTGCAATAGAGTAATAATTTTGATGCATCAAGAAAGACAGCGTATAATAGCGTCAATGACTTTTTAAACTTCCAGATGAAAAAGGAGCTTATTATTTATGACTTTATTGAAACAAACCGATGTCTTGATCGACTCTCTCCAAGAAGAAATGGTGAGCATGCGGCGCCATTTGCATATGCACCCAGAACTGTCGCACCAGGAAGTCGAAACACCAGCTTATATCGCCGCCCGCCTGGAAGAAATGGGTGTTGAAGTGCGCCGCGGCGTCGGTGGGCGTGGCGTTGTCGGAACGATCCGCGGGGGAAAACCCGGCAAGACAATCGCTTTTCGTGCTGATTTCGATGCTTTGCCAATTGATGACCAAAAGGACGTTCCGTACAAATCAACCATTCCAGGCATCATGCACGCTTGCGGCCATGATGGCCACACTGCCGGGTTGCTTGGTTTCGCGAAGGCGATGATGGCGATTAAAGAAGAATTGCCCGGCACAATTGTACTGATCCACCAATTCGGCGAAGAATTGTCGCCGGGGGGTGCACGCGCCATGATAGAAGACGGCTGCTTGGACGGCGTCGACCTCGTATTCGGCGCTCACCTTCAAAGCAAAATGGATGCAGGGAAAGTGTATCTGCGCGATGGCTATTTGCAAGCTTCGGAAGACGCCATCAAGATTAATGTCTACGGTTCCGGAACCCATGGAGCTGAGCCACATACTGGAACCGACCCGATTTTAGCGGCAAGCCATATTATGGTCGCGCTGCAATCGATCGTCAGCCGCGACGCCGATCCATTAAAACAACTGGTCGTCTCCATCGGTACATTCCACGCAGGAGACGCAGATAACGTCATTCCAAGCAAAGCGGTCATGGAAGGCACGATCCGTGTGTTCGACCCGGAGCTGCGCAAACTTGCCAGCGAACGCGTGCGCGGAATCGCTGAAAATGTGGCGCTGGCAATGGGGGCACGTGCAGAAGTCATCGTGGAAACCGGATACGATTCGCTTTGGAATCATCCGGAAGCGGCGGAAATCGTCCGCAGTGCATCCCGCCCTGTTGTCGGCGAAGAAAATGTCATCAATATCGAGCCGATCATGCCAGTGGAAGATTTTTCTTACTATACCCAAGCAAAACCCGGCGCGTTCTTTTTCATCGGTGCGAAAATGGCAGACGACGCTTTGGTTTATCCGCACCATCACGAAAACTTCGACTTTAACGAAGAAGCGATGAACACGACTGCCAAAGTGTTCTCTTCCATCTATTTCAATGCACAGCAGGCAGAAACCGATTCTCCAGAACAATAAAGAAAATCCCCCTTCAGCCGATCAGCTGGAGGGGGATTATTTTCTTGCAGCCTAATTAGAACTGCAAGCTAGTTGGATAAGTGAATGAGCCAGATGGTTCATTTGTTCTTTCATCACAAAATAGCCGGCTCGCCCGTGAGCGCGGTTCGGCTTTTCGATTTCTATGGACATTACATGCGAGAGAGTGTCGCTGTTGATTGACCTCCTCCACTGGTGGGGGCACTTAGTTAGTGTCATAAGTGAGTGAACTAGATAGTTTCATTTATTTTTTCATTACAAAATAGCCGCCTCCCGCTTGGGGCTGGCCTCCCGCCATAAGCCGAGAAAAAAGCTCGTCTTATGGCTTCGGCTCGCCCTTATGCGCGGTTCGGCTTCTTGATTGCACTGGAGGATGCGTGCGAGACAGTATCGCTGCTGATTGGATACATCTGTTGATAGAGACGCTTAGCCGGACTTGAAAGCTGTAGATAGGTTTCGTACGCAATTCAATATGAATTTGCGAAGCAAATTAAAGCTGTTGATGTTTATTTCAATGTGAACCAAACTTTTATTCCTCTCTAAAACTGGAGATGAAGCGGAAAGGGGCCGACGCCTGAGGGACCGCGCGGGCTGGCGAGACAAATGTGCCGCGCTCTTTGCGGCACATTTGCGGGGCACCCGCCCCTTCCCGGGCAGCTGAAAGCGCGACGTCCTGTCGCATCAGCCGCATGACTCACATCCTGCGAGCCTCAAGCGTGCCCCTTGCAGCGGAATCTCTTACACTCAAAGCTCCACTATCCATCTTCAAAATGGCGAGGTCCTGTCGCATCAGCTGCATGACCTGCATCCTGGAGGCCCCAAGCGTCCTCCTTGAAGCGCAATCCTCACCACTCATTATTCCTATCCAAAAGCGCAAAGAAAAACCCGCACAACTCAATGAGCTGTGCGGGTTTCGTCTTACTTGATGACATTCAGTTCTTTACCAACTTTTGCGTAGATTTCGATCGCTTCGTCGAGCATTGCTTTTGTATGTGCCGCTGTTGGCATATTGCGCACGCGGCCTGTGCCGCGCGGAACTGTTGGGAAGACAATCGATTTCGCATAGACGCCTTCTTCGAACAAACGCTTCGAGAACTGCTGCGTCAGCTTTTCGTCGCCGATGATGCAAGGTGTGATCGGTGTTGCGGAATCGCCGATATCAAAGCCGAGCTCTTTCAAGCCCTTTTTCAAATAATCGCCGTTGTCCCATAGCTTGTCGTGCAGTTCAGTCGAATCAATGATTTTCTGAACCGCTGCAATCGTGGCTGCCACGTCAGCTGGGGTAACCGCTGTTGAGAACAAGAACGGACGTGAGCGCACGCGCAGCCAATCGATCAAGTTTTTCTTGCCTGCGACATAACCGCCCACAACGCCGACTGCTTTGGAGAGTGTACCCATCTGCATATCGACTTCTTTTTCCAATCCGAAATGCTTTACAGTGCCTTTTCCTTTGCCTGTAACGCCTGAACCGTGCGCGTCATCGACATACGTGATCAAGTCGAATTCTTTTGCGATTTCCACGATTTCTGGAAGCTTCGCGATATCGCCGTCCATCGAGAAGACGCCGTCCGTGATGACCATCACTTTATTGTACTGGCCGGACTCCGTCGCTTCTTTTGCTTTGGCACGGAGGTCTTCCATATCGGAATGCTTGAATGCGATGATTTTCGCTTTCGACAAGCGGCAGCCGTCGATGATCGATGCGTGATTCAATTGATCGGAAAGTATCGCATCGTTTTTGTCCATCACTGCGGAAATCGCTGCCATGTTGCAGTTAAAACCGGATTGGAATGAAATCGCCGCTTCGGTTCCTTTAAACTCAGCCAATTTTTCTTCCAGTTTCACGTGAAGGTCGAGCGTACCATTGATGGTACGGACCGCGCCTGCTCCCACGCCATATTTTTCGATCGCGTCGATGGCCACTTTTTTCAAATCTTCATCTGTTGCAAGTCCCAAATAGTTATTTGATGACAAGTTGATCAAGTCGTTGCCGGCGATTTTGATAATCGCGCCATTCGGCCCTTCTACGGGATCGATTTCATTATATAAGCCTTGATCTTTCAGTTCAGTTAAGTTTTCTTCCAAAAACGCATCTAATTTTTTTGACACAGTCCTCTTCCTTTCAAAACAAATTCTGACTCCATCTTATCACACCGCCATTTTTTCCAAAAGAAAAAGCGGGCTGCGGCCCGCTCATTCCTAATTATTGTTTTTTGCTATTGCCATTGCCTTTTCCTTCGCCCTTGCTGTTATCATCTTTGTACAACACTTCATACGTGAATTCTTTTGCTTCTTTTTGGTCTGGCGCTGCTGCATAGGAAGTAATCATTTTCAAATTGCCTTCACGCAGCACTTGCTGTAAATCAAGCGCTTCTTTTTCCGTCACGTTGAATGGATCGACATGGAATACGCGTTGCTTGCCGTTTTTCTTCGTTTGGATGAACGTTGTCGTGAAATCGACATACTCGCCTTTCAACTGGCCGAGTGATTGGAATGGCTCAGTGGAAGTTCCATCTGCACTGAAGCTGCCCAGCTCGATGTTTTTAATGAACCATCCGGCATCGGTATAGCCCCAGTCCGTCAAGTTGCGGAACGATACTAAGACGTCTTCCCCTGCATATTCCGATAGATCGAATGTTTCAATTGACCAGTCAAGTTTATGTCCTGTGAAGCCTGGCAAATTCTCTTTGATCGTCGGATGGCCTTCTTCCACTACATCCTCACGTGTGTTATCGTTCGCGAGTGATTTCCATGTTTCCCCGTTATCCGTGGACACTTGGACTGTCGCGAAATCCCATTGTTCCTCGATGTCGTAATAATGTTCAAAGCTTAATGTTGGGCTATTAGCCGGTACCGTGGCGCCAAAAATCAAGGCTTGGTCTGCTTCATCGCCGTTGTTTGCATGAAGCACCTGCTCGGATGCATCCAACGGATTGGCGGCTGTTTTCCATTGCAATGGCAGGAAGTCGACGCCGTCAAACTTCATGCCGCGGACGGTGCGGTCAAGGTCGAATTCCTTAAAGTCGCCGCCCCATGCCGGCACGCCTTCTTTCTCAAAGGTTTTCGCTTTCTCGAAGTCGACGGTCTTGCCGCGGACGCCGTCACCGACCGGCAGCTCGCGCAAATCGATGCTGTCGAATTGATAGTCAGGGCTGATGGAATCGTCATCCAAAGTCAACGCAGTCATGAAATTCTGGTAGAGTTCAGTAAATGTTTTGTTGGTGCCGTACTCTTTCAATACTTTATCGACGCTTGCCATCCCTTGTGTCGTTCCGTCAGTTGCCAATTCACGGATAAATTCCTGACCGAACTTATCGAACATATACAATGTAAACAGGTAGACTTGTCCGTAATCTGCAATCGTTTCAGGGCCGGTTGCTGCTGATCCGTGTTCATCCCAGTTGACGAGCGAGTTTTCCGGATGGTCCAAGTAAAAGTTAATCGATCCTTCGCCATGCCCATAACCTCCGAGGAATTCAGAGAAGGTCGACATTCCTTCATTCAGCCATGTTTCTTCCGACGGATCATTATCCGCTTGGATCAAATGCTGAAGTTCATGGATTGTCGTACCAAAAAATGTGTCCTCTAGGCGCGTTTCCCAAGAGTTTGTATCAATGGTAATGATATTGCGGTCAGTGTAGTTTTCCAGTGTCTGCCAGAAAAATCCGGCTACAAAAAATGGGTAGGATGGGTTGTTCCAGCCTTCATCCTGCACATTGTCAACAAGCATAATAATCTTATTGGATCCCTCGTAATACCCTTCCGGCAAGCCGACCATTCCTGGAAGTGGTGAATTCGAACCGTCAAGCTCATCCGGCATTCCAAAAAAATCAGTCGCTACCGGATAGATGTTGCTATCAAACTCTGCACTCAATTTATCCACTTGTGCCTGAGTCACAATATCAGCCGGTTTTGGATTGTTTGGTCCGTATGCCAAGTCGTTGGCAACCCAGATTTCCACGTTATCTCCGATGCTGCGGAGTGTGAACTCTTTGAATTGCAGATTGCGGTTCAAAAATTGCTTTGTTCCATGGTTCTCCGTAAAATGCGCTTCGCTATTCGATGCAGCCGCCTTTTCTGCTTCGTCGTTTAATGCGCCTGCCTGCTCTTTAATACGCTGGTCCGCCTCTTTTTGAAATGCTTCATCATTAGCCAGGCGATTCAACTCTTGGTCGATATCGATTCGCTCACCATAGCGCGCTCGATCCCACTCTCCTAGTGCAGGCAGTTCTTCTATAGGTGCTGCACCTACTGCTGGGGAATATAAAGAAAGCGCTAAAGCGCTTGATGATATAATGGGAAACCATTTGCTCTTTTTCATGAATGTTTTGCCCCTTCCGTAAATATCAGAATATTTTTTCTTTCTAAATATTACCACTTAATACAAGAAGCAAAAATAGGGAAAATTATTTATTTCGAAAACCGAAATATAGGTTGGATGGTATAACAATGTTACGTGTTGCCAAGTAATGCTTAACAAAAATACATTTAGATAGTTATTAAATTGATGAAGAACTGGCGAAAGCGTTGTTTTCGAAGCTAGAAAAATTCTACAACACTTAAAAAACTAAAAAAAAAAGCGAACAAAAGTCCGCTTTTTTCTCATTTCTATAATGCATTTCCTAGATCTTCAATCAAATCTTCCACGTCTTCGATACCGACAGAGATGCGTACCAAGCCTTCCGTGATGCCGAGTTCTGCACGGCGGTCTTCAGGAATCGATGCATGCGTCATCTGCGCCGGAACCGAGATTAAACTTTCTACTGCGCCCAAACTTTCTGCAAGGGTGAAGTATTTCAGCTTGGCAAGAAGGGCATCCGCCTTTTCTTTGCTGCCGACATCAAATGAAATCATCCCGCCGAAGCCGCGCGCTTGTTTTTCCATCAAGGTTTTGCCGGAATGGCTATCGAGCCCCGGATAGATGACGGCTTTGACCGCCTCATGCCCGTCCAGAAATTCAGCGATTTGCTGGGCGTTGGTATTGGTCTCTTCCATGCGGATGCCGAGCGTTTTCAGCCCGCGCATCAACAGCCACGAATCTTGCGGTCCGAGAATGGCTCCAACGGAATTCTGGACGAAATGTAATTCTTCTGCAAGTTGTGCAGTATTGACGACAACAAGCCCCGCGACGACATCGCTATGCCCACCGATATATTTCGTCGCGCTATGCAAGACGATATCCGCCCCAAGAGATATCGGGTTTTGGAAATAAGGGGTCATGAAGGTATTGTCGACGATTGTCAACAGCCCGTTCCCTTTAGCGAAAGACGCAACTGCTTCAATATCTGTCACTTTCAATAGCGGATTTGTCGGTGTCTCGATAAAGATCGCTTTCGTATTTTCCTGTACAGCGGCTTTTACCTGCTCCAAATCCCCTGTATCGACGAAAGTGAACTCCAGTCCAAAACGGTTCAATACTTTGTTCATGACGCGGTATGTGCCGCCGTAGACATCGTCCGTCAAAATGACGTGGTCTCCGGATGAAAACAGCATCATAACAGAAGAAATCGCCGCCATCCCCGAGCCGAACGCAAATCCGGCATGTCCGTATTCCACGTCTGCAATAAGTTCTTCGAGTGCATGACGCGTCGGGTTGCCGGTGCGTGAATATTCATAGCCTTTGAATTTGCCGACTGCTTCTTGTTTATACGTGCTTACTTGATAGATTGGTGTGGATACGGCGCCTGTCGCTTCGTCTCCGAAGATGCCGCCGTGGATCAATCTTGTTTTCGGTTTCATTATTGTTCCTCCTCAAAAAGAGCCCCGTAAATGTCTTGGCTTAAATAACGCTCGCTCGAATCTGCAAAAACCGTTGCGATGCAGCTGCCAAATGGGGCATTTTCCGCTTCTTTAATCGCTGCGACAAACGCAGCACCCGATGAGCTGCCGACTAGCAGCCCTTCTTTTTGCGCGAGTTCAGACACTGCGGCGAACGCAGCTTTATCAGTAATGGTGTGGATGGCGTCGAAATACTCTGTATCCATGAACGGCGGAAGCAATTCCATGCCGATGCCTTCGGTCTTGTGCGGGCCGGATTCACCGCCATTTAAAATCGATCCTTCCGGTTCCACAATGACTGTTTTAATTTTCGGATTTTGTGCTTTCAAAAAACGCGAAGTGCCCATGAATGTACCGCCGGACCCCGCACCTGCGACAAAGATGTCGATGTTTCCGTCCAGCTGATCCCAGAGCTCGGGCCCGAGTGTCTGGACGTAGGTATCAGGATTGGCGGCATTTGCAAATTGCGCTGGCATGAACGCACCTTCTTGCTCGGCAATTTCAGTCGCTTTTTTGATGGCGCCTTTTATGCCATCGGCGGTCGGCGTGTTGATTACTTCCGCACCGAGTGCGCGCATGAGTGTTTGTTTTTCCATGCTGAATTTTTGCGGGACCACGAGCTTTAGGCGATATCCCTTACCGGTCGCCGCAATGGCTAGGCCGATGCCCGTATTGCCGGCAGTCGGCTCGACAATCGTGCCGCCAGGCTTTAACAGCCCGCGCCGTTCTGCATCCGCAATCAACGCTACACCAAGGCGGTCTTTGACGCTGCCCCCCGGATTGAAAAACTCCAGCTTGGCAAATATCCGGCAGCCGTTCGGAATGGCGCTATGGGTCAGTTCAAGCACCGGCGTGCGGCCGATCAATTGCTGAATCTCAGTTGCATATTTCATGTTCATTCCCCTTATGCGGTTTCTTCTTTGAACACTTGGCGCCACTCGTCTTTTTTCGCCAGCATTTCTTTAGCCAGTTCGTGTGCACCTTCTAAGCTATGGCTTGCTGCCCAGCCGCATTGCACCTCGTTGCATGCCGGCACTTCATCGGCGGCTATGACATCCGTCAAAGTCGCTTCGAGAATGCGCAGAATGTCTTCATAATCATCGTGGTTGATGACCGACAAATAAAAACCTGTCTGGCAGCCCATCGGCCCAATGTCGATGATTTGTTCCGAATGGTTGCGGCTATGCTCCGCCATCATATGTTCAAGCGAGTGAAGGCCCGGCATGTCCATATGTTCTTTGTTCGGCTGTTTGAAACGGATATCGTACTTTTTGATAGTGTCGCCTTGTGCGCCAGTTTTCTCGCCGGCTAAGCGGACGTATGGTGCCGCTACTTTTGTGTGGTCTAGGTTAAAGCTTTCTACATTCATTTTTTTCATTGGAATCTCCCTCTCATCGTTTAGTCGCATCGATCAAGAATACGTACTCATTTAAGCGTGTGAATGTGACATCAAATCCATGTTCCTGAAAAATCGTTTCCAGTACAGGCACGGTTGTATAATGTTCGCGCTTCAAGTCCTCGACTAGATTTGCATGGCCTTCCGCTTCTTCGTAAACGATCCGTCCCTGTTTCGCTTCATCAGATTCGAAGACGGTATCAGCGAATACCACTTTTCCGGAAGGCGGCAAGATTTCAGCATAGCGCTGAATGGCCTGCGCTTTTTCTTCATCGTTCAAATGATGAAACGCATAACTGCTGACGAAGCTGTGCGGCTCTAGCGGTAAATCGAACGCTAAAAAATCGCCATCCATTATGTCGAGCTCAGGAAACTTTTGAGCAGCTACGCTTCGCATGGCGCCATTTGGCTCAATGCCAGTTACCGTGAGCCCTTCTTGTAGAAGTGCTGCCGTTAAATTGCCTGTGCCGACACCAAATTCCACGACTGGCCCTTTAGCTTTCTTCGCGACAGCCGACAGAATCTCCTGGTAATTTTCGAAAACTGCTTTATATTCCGGATCATGGCCACTCACCGACTCATCATAAGTGTGCACCCATTCATCAAATATCTCAACAAATTCTCTTCCCATAATTACACTCCCGCTCTCTTGGATGTTATTTTAAACTAAACCAATAATGTTACTTGGTTTTATTTATAACATATGCGCATGCCCAGTTCAACTGGAAGGTTTTCTTCTGTCGGAGCTCAACGTTCATAAAAAAAGACCCGGCGAACGCCGAGTCTTGCAAGCTTATATTTTCAAAATTGGTGGTATGTCTTTTTGACGCTTTAAAATGAGCCATTTTAATAAAGTTTCGCATTGCACGAGTGATTTCTGGACGATCCGTCCGATCAGCAAGGCACTCACCACGGTGCCGATTCCGACAGGACCACCGAGCAGCCAGCCGATCAGTGCGACAATTCCTTCAATCGATGTGCGGATCGTGCTGACACTGTATCGTGTTTTCTCGACCAAGATCAGCATCAGGTCATCACGCGGCCCCGCGCCCATTTTCGGTGAGACGTACATGCCGACACCGTAGCCCATGACAAAGATACCCGCTATAAAAATGAGCATCTGGCCGAGCAGCGAATGGATATCCGGGAGAAGGAAGTTGAATAAATCGATAAACAAACCAATCAGCAGCATATTCAGCCATGTTCCGAACTGTGGCCATCTTCTGCGTACGAGAGATGTCGTACTGATCAGCGTAAAGCCCGCAATGATCGACCAGGTCCCGATGGTCAGCCCGAAGTTTTGGTACAAGCCGACATGCAATACATCCCATGGCCCGATCCCAAGTCGGTAACCTTTAATGGTCATAGAGATTCCAAGACCCAACAACATCATGCCAGCGAGAAAAAACAGCCACCGATAGTATAAAGCTACATTCATCCTGTATCCTTCTTTCTTAATCTATACTGACCGCATATTGACGGACAGGAAGTTCTTACATGTGTCCTGTCAGCTTCGCCAGCTGCCCTTTCGTCACTTGAAGTAAATCATTTGGCGATAATTTGATTTGGGAACCGATTTTTCCGGCTGAGACGATTATTTCTTCGAGCCCCTCGGCTTCATGCGCAAGAAAAGTAGCGAACGGTTTTTTCATGCCGAACGGCGAACAGCCGCCGCGCACATAACCGGTGAGCGGTAAGATCTCTTTGACAGGCACCATCTCGATTTTCTTTTCACCGCTCGCTTTAGCGGCAAGTTTCAGGTCCAACTCTTCTGCTGCGGGCACTAGGAATACATAATGGGTTTTGGAAGCCCCGACGGCCACCAGTGTTTTATACACGGTACTTGCCGGATAACCGATCTTTTCAGCCACCGAGACGCCGTCCACTCTGCCATCCTCAATGCTGTAATGGAGCGGCTCATAAGTAATTTTCTCACGGTCGAGTATACGCGCGGCGTTGGTCTTCGCTGCTTTTTTTGCCACAGGACTAACTCCCCTCAGTCTTTTTGTTCAAGCAATTTTTTCAAAGCGTCAGCCATTGCCGTGTTTTGCGGCGGCTCGTCTTGTTTTTTCATAAACTGGTTGACGTCTTTTTTATTCGCTTTAGACTGGCTGGACTGTTTGCGTTTTTCAAATGCCGCCAGTTTCTCGCGGTGTCCGCATTTGCAGACGAACATTTTGTTATCGCCGTCCCCGACCATATCCATGCGCTTATGGCAGTTCGGGCAGCGGGCATTGGTCTGCATCGAGACGTTTTTCTTGAATCCGCATTCGCGGTCTTGGCACACGTGCATTTTGCCGCGTTTGCCGTTCACTTCGAGTAATGGCTTGCCGCAATCCGGGCACATTTTGCCGGTGATATTATCATGCTTGAATTTTTGGTCGCTCGATTTGATATCCGCTACCGATCTTTTCGAGAAAGCAATCATTTCTTTCATGAATTGCTCTTTGTTCATTTGGCCCTTGGCAATTTTCGTCAATTGCGTTTCCCAATCGGCTGTCAGTTTCGGCGATTTCAAATCTTCCGGGGCGAGCTGCAACAATTGACGGCCCTTGGATGTAATCGTCAAGTCTTTACCTTTTTTCTCGATCAGGAAGCTGTTGAACAATTTATCGATTACGTCCGCTCTCGTAGCAACCGTACCGAGGCCGCCTGTTTCACCTAGTGTCTGGATAAGTTCTTTTGATTCGCCAGCCATGAACTGGGACGGGTTTTCCATCGCGCCGAGCAATGTGCCTTCGTTGAAGAAAGCGGGCGGCTTGGTTTTGCCTTCTGTCAGCGTGATGCCTTTCAAATCGAGCGACTGTTCGTGCTCAAATGCCGGCAATGTCGAATCATTTGCCGCTTCGTCATTTTGGTACATGCGCTTCCAGCCATCTACGCGAATGGTGTTGCCTTTTGCCTCAAAAGTCTCGCCTGACACATCGAGCGTGACCGTCGTCCGGTCGTATTCATGCATCGGCAGGAAGACCGCCAGGAAGCGGCGGACGATCATGTCGTACAGTTTGTATTCCTTATCGCCTAAATCGTGCAAGGGCGGTGTTTCTTCTGTCGGGATGATGGCATGGTGATCCGAAACTTTGGCGTCATCGATCACGCCTTTTTGAGGCACTCCTGCACTCTTCAGCGCCAAATTCGCGAGCGAACGGTATTCACCAACTTGAACCGCTTTGATGTGCTCTTTCAAGGTTTCTTTCATATCGCTCGTCAAATGCTTGGAATCGGTACGCGGATACGTGACGATTTTGTAGCGTTCATAAAGGTTCTGCAAAGTGTTGAGCGTTTCTTTGGCTGACCAGCCATAGCGCTTGTATGCTTCTTTTTGCAATTCCGTCAAATCGAACAAAGGCGGTGCCGGCTGTTTTTTCGGTGTTACTTTGACGTCTGTGACCTTGCCTTTGTTTGCTGCATCGAGCTTGGCAAATAAGCGGTCGATTTTCTCCTTATCGAAACACTGGGAAGACTTGCCGTCTGTCCAAGTGAATGCCGCTTTGTCGCTGATTGCCTGAAGGCCGTAATAAGGCTTCGGCTGGAAGTTGCGGATGTCCTGTTCGCGCTGCGCGATCATGGCAAGCGTCGGTGTCTGCACGCGCCCTGTCGATAATTGGGCGTTATGCTTCACAGTCAGTGCGCGTGTCGCGTTGATGCCGACGACCCAATCGGCTTCGGCACGGGCGACTGCAGCTTGATACAAGTTTTCATAGGCTGTGCCATCTTTTAAGTTATTGAAGCCGTCTTTGATCGCCTTGTCTGTGACAGAGGAAATCCATAGCCGCTTGACCGGCTTTTTGATTTTTGCTTGCTCCAAAATCCAGCGGGCGACCAATTCCCCTTCACGCCCCGCATCTGTTGCGATGATGACTTCCTTCACATCCCCGCGCGTTAGCTGGGATTTGACGGCGTTGTATTGCTTCATCGTCTGCTTGATCGGAACGAGCTTGAACGGGTTCGGGATGATCGGCAAGTTCTCCATCTTCCATTCTTTAAAATCGTTATTGTATTGTTCCGGTTGTGCGTGCGTCACCAAATGGCCGAGCGCCCATGTGACGATATATTGTTTTCCTTCTAGATATCCGTTTCCTTTTTGCGAGCATCCGAGCACTCGTGCAATATCGCGAGCTACGGAAGGCTTTTCTGCAAGAACTACTGATTTCATAAATTAAAACCCCTTTTCTACAGCGTCTAGTATAGCATCTTATCCCCGCGCTTGTGCAGTGGCTGCTTCTTTGCCTGCCCAGCTGTTTCCGCAATCCCCATAGGATCAAACACATTAAAAAAACCTCCCAGAGGAGGTTTTTTTAATGGTTATCGAGTGATTCTTTCGAGAGATGCGTACTCATGGCTGCGTATTGCACGAATACACGGGCCAGTTCACGCAGGCGGTCGTGCACATCTTCGTTGATGATGGCATTGGTATCATCAAAATGGCTTGTATGGGTATAGACATAGTTCGGCGTCACTAGGCAGCGGAAGTAATCAAGAATCGGCTTCAGCTGGTTTTCGATGACCAGGTGATGCTGATACGTGCCGCCGTTTGCAACGATCGACACCGGCTTATAGCGCATAGCGCGCGGATGCAGCATGTCGAAAGCATTTTTCAAAACACCCGGAATTGATCCTTGGAAAATCGGCGAAGCGATGATATAGCCATCCGCTTCTTCAAAACGCCTTACCATTTCGCGCATGCTGTCATTGTATTCCGCGGTTGGGCGGCCATCGACGAATTGATGCTCGTAATCGGACATTTTCAAAATGCTCAATTCCAGCTCTGGGTTGAATTGTTCCAAATAAACTTTGACTTGCTCTAGTACCGCGCCAGTCTTGCGCCCGATGATCGTTCCGTCCACTAATAAAATCTTCATGATCCTGAATCCTCCTCGAATACGTATCGACAGGCAGCTTGTCTGCCTTCAACTAATCTCTTGTGTGGTGCAGCACTCGATGTGCGGCAGCTATTGTTTATCATAGCAAAGACTGATTTAACGTGCGTATCGATAGGGCTTAATATGGAAAGATTTCATTCTTTAGTCTGAGGCCCTTGTTTGCTCCGCTTGATTTCCAGCCGCTCTTGAATCCGGTCGGAGTCTCGGTCCGGCGTTGTGAAACTGACGATTGTATCGCCGTCTTTCGGCTCCAATGATTTATCCGTTGAGAAAAACTCAATTTTCCCTTGCACTCGGACAATAAACAATGGAATGGTTCCACTCGGCCATTTTTCTTTGTAATCTTCGTAGGTGAATTGGCTAGTCAATTTCGTTACACGAACCGCATAGCCTTCACCGAATTTTTCATCAAGTGCATGGATGTTGAACTCGTCTCCGAATAAAATACGCCCGCTCAAAGATGCATGGAAATCGGTAGGATCACCTTGGTGGATAGCGGTCTGGTACAAATTGACACGCCCCATTTCCGGCACGAAATTATTGACGACCAATGCATTGTACGAATCTGTCTCGCTAGCGACAATCATCGTCTCATAAGGCGTCAGTTCGACTTCATACTCGGTATGTTCGGACAATATATCGCCGACATAAGTCTCAATCCCCAACTGGCGGGCTTTCGAAAGCCTGCCCCACGAAGGATCGACGAGTAGGACATTTTTTCCTAAATCGCTCAAAGCTTTAGCGAGTGTTGTAGTAAAGCGGGTCGCTCCGATAATGACGACACCCGGCTCTTGCGAGGAAGTCAGCCCGAGCTTGCGGCCCAGCCACGTAATGGTGAAGCCGTGCGCCACAACAGTCGAGAAAACAAGCGCAAAGGTCAGCGCTGTCAGTAGTTCTGCATCTTCATATCCTGCATCAAACAAGACATTGGCAAAATACCCCGATACAGTCAACGCAACGATGCCGCGCGGTGCGATCCAGCCGACCAAGGTTTTTTCTTGCCAACTGAGATCAGTGCCGATTGTCGATAGCCAAATTGACAGCGGGCGGACGAGAAAGAGCATCGTCAACACGAATGAAATGATGGCCCAATTGAAGATTTCCAATAGCACATCCATGCTCAGTGAAGCCGTCAGCATCAAAAAGACGCTGGAGATAAGCAAAACCGATATATTTTCTTTGAAATGACGCATGTCGTTGATTGAGGTGATGTTCATATTCGCCATGACCAAGCCCATCGCAGTGACTGCCAATAAACCAGTCTCGTGCATGACCATATCGGACAGCACAAAGGTCAACAGCACGACGCCAAAGACCATCGGCGATTTCAAGAATTCCGGAATTTGCCCCCTTTCGAACATCCAGCCAAGGCCAAGCCCTGCCCCTGCACCGATGACGGTCGCAAAAATTGACGCCAGGAAAAACAAGCCGAACGCGGCAGCTGTGGCTTCCCCTTCCGCAAACAACACAAACTGAAAAGCGAACAACGCGAGCAAGGCACCAAAGGGATCCACGATGATGCCTTCCCACTTCAGTAAAGCAGCGGGACGCGTTTTCAATTTTGCTTGCCGCAGCAAAGGCAAGATCACGGTCGGGCCGGTGACGATGAACAAGCCGCCGATAACAAACGCCACAGCCCATGATAATCCAGCCATGTAATGCGCCGCGAGCGATCCGGCGATCCACGCGATGAACGCGCCGAGCGTCACAATGCGCCAAACCGGTTTGTTGAAGCCGCGGATTTCTTTAAAGTTCAAGTTCAAGCTGCCTTCAAATAAAATAATCGCGACAGCGAGCGATACGAGCGGGCCGAACAGCTCACCGAAACTCGCCTCCGGGTTAACGATGCCAAGAAACGGCCCAATCAACAGACCCGCAATCGACATCAATACGATGGCAGGAAGCTGGAGACGCCAAGCGACCCATTGCGATAGTACGCCAAGAAAAATAATAAGCATGAGATCAAATAATAAACTATCGATGGCATCTCACTTCCTTTCTTTTTTCGCTATTATATAGGAGCAATCCCGCGCATTGAAAGCGAAAACCCGAGCGTATCCATTTAAATTTCTCCAGAATGTGTTACAATACAAAGAAAACTAGGGTGATTGGATTGAACAGGCAAGAAGTCGAATATGCCATTACGGAATTGAAGGACGATTACATGCGCCAACAAGGCGATATCGAAAAACTTGAAGCGACCGGCCACACGAAAATGATCGACAAAGCCGAACAAAGGCTTGAGAAAATGGAACAGCGTCTTGCGGAATTAAATCAAAAACTCGCGGAACTTTAACCGCGGTTTTTTTTATGGAAAGTGGAGGAACATATACATGAGTTTATTAACAGTAGAAAACCTGAGCCATACGTTCGGGGACCGTACTTTATTCAATGACATTTCGTTTCGGTTAGTCGAAGGGGAACATGTCGGATTAGTCGGGGCAAACGGCGTTGGAAAATCGACGCTGATGAACATTTTGACCGGCAAACAAATCCATGATGCAGGCAGAGTGGAATGGCAGCCAAGAACCCATTACGGATATTTGGACCAGCACACACAGTTAACGCCAGGGCGCAGTATCCGCCAAACTTTGCAGGATGCCTTTTTACCCCTCTATGAAAAGGAAAAGGAATTGAACGACATCGCCATGCAAATGAGCGAAGCCGATCCGGAACAACTCGAGGAATTGCTTGAACAAATGGCTGAAGCACAGGATGCCTTAGATGCCGGCGACTTTTACACGCTTGACGTGAAAATCGAAGATATCGCGCGCGGGCTCGGCCTTAACGCCATCGGTCTTGACCGCAGCGTCGAATCCCTGTCGGGTGGACAACGGACCAAGCTGCTTCTCGCGAAACTCTTGCTTGAAAAGCCTAAAGTCTTGTTGCTCGATGAGCCGACCAACTATTTGGATGAAGAACATATCCAATGGCTCGTCAATTATTTAAAAAACTATCCTCATGCTTTCTTGCTGATCTCGCATGATACCGAATTCATGAGTTCTGTTACAGATGTGATTTTCCATATGGAATTTTCACGCTTGAACCGTTATACGGCAAGTTATGAAAAGTTCATCGAGCTTGCGGAATTGTCTAAAAAGCAGCATCTCGATGCCTATGAAAAACAAGAAGACATGATCAAAAAAACCGAGACATTCATTGCGAAAAACAAAGCGCGCGCCTCTACTACCGGCCGTGCGAAGTCCCGCCAGAAGCAATTGGACCGCTTGGACCGCATCGAAAAACCGGAAATCGCGGCCAAACCGCAATTCGCCTTTAAAGAAACGCGCAGTCCGAGCCGCTACGTAGTTGAAGCCGAAGCCTTGCGCATCGGCTATGACAAACCATTGCTACCGCCATTGTCATTCATGATCGAGCGCGGCGAGAAAATCGCTTTAGTCGGCATGAACGGTGTCGGGAAATCGACATTGCTCAAGACGATGCTCGGCAAGATCAAGCCGCTGGACGGCGATGTCATCCGCGGAGAATACTTGACGCCAAGTTATTTCGAGCAGGAAGTCAAAGCTCCGACTCACCGTCCGATCGATGAAATCTGGGATGCTTATCCTTCGATGGACCAAGGACAAGTGCGCGGTGCCCTTGCCCGCACAGGCCTCAAGAGCGAGCATATCGGCCGCCCGATGAACCAATTGAGCGGCGGCGAGCAAGCGAAAGTCCGCTTGTGCAAATTGATGCTTGAAGAAAGCAATTGGCTCATTTTCGATGAGCCGACGAACCACTTGGACATCGACGCGAAAGCTGAACTTAAGCGTGCGATGCAAGCTTATAAAGGCACGATCGTGCTGGTCAGCCACGAGCCGGATTTCTACGATGGCCTTGCGACTAAAGTCTGGAATGTTGAAGACTGGATCGAAGCTGGCAAGCAAAACCAAGAATAAATTTAAAACCCGCTGCACACGTGAAACTTCGTGTACAGCGGGTTTTTTGTTTGGATGCGTCTCGCTCTTCTAAAGTGAGATGAACAAGAAGATAGCAAGAGTTGGCTTCCGCAATCGCTATGATGGTTCGGTTGTGTTTTCATCTGATTGTCGCTGACCGGCTTGGGGTTGGCCTCTTGCAGGCTAGCAGGGCAATCGCTTCCCGAGGGAAGTTTAGCATTAGACAGTTAGGTTTTTCTTGTGGAACTGTTTCTGTGTTCGATTTTAGCTTCATTTTGCTATGCGCCGCCCGGCTTGGGTTGGCCTCTTGCAGGCAAGCCAGGAAGGACGCCTGTCTTGCTGCATCGGCTCACCCTTGGCGCTGGGCGGCTGAGAGGTTTCATTGTGTGTAGGGTGTTTAAATCGCTCTGCTTTTGATGAGTTTCCGGCTAGTTGGGGAATCGCTTCCCGGGGAAGTTTAGCATTAGACAGTTAGGGTTTTCTTGTGGAACTGTTTCTGTGTTCGATTTTAGCTTCATTTTGCTATGCGCCACCCGGCTTGGGTTGGCCTCTTGCAGGCAAGCCAGGAAGGACGCCTGTCTTGCTGCATCGGCTCACCCTTGGCGCTGGGCGGCTGAGAGATTTCATTGTGTGTAGGGTGTTTAAATCGCTCTGCTTTTTGATGAGTTTCCGGCTAGTGGGGGAATCGCTTCCTTAGAGTTGAGTCGTTTCTTAAGAATTAGAGACATAATGCGTTTCACATACTACCCGGTGAACAGCAAAATTCTTCACCTTTCTAAAACTAGAGACGAAGTGGAAGGGGGCTGACGCCTGTGGGACCGCGCGGGCTGGCGAGACAAACGTGCCACGTTCTATGGCACGTTGGCTCAACACCCGCCCCATTCACGGGCAGCTGAGGGTGCGACGTCCTGTCGCTTCAGCTGCATGACTCGCATCCTGCGAGCCCCAAGCAAGCCCTCTGCAACGCAGTCGAAAAGCAGAAGCTTTTCCACCCACTTCTTTTCATTTATGCTGCATCAGCTGCATGACCTGCATCCTGCAGGCCCCAAGCAGCTATTGAAGCGTAGTCTAATAGCGCAAACTATTTATACTTACTATTTTTCTCCTATCCTTTACTTACTGTCAATAAGTCGTCAACTTGAACAGTTTCTGGAAATTATAGATGCCGCGTTGCCAGAATGTGAAATCGTCTTGATATTCTTCTACATCCAATGTATAAAGCGCATCTTCATTGTTCCAAATTCGATCAAAATAAGTATCCATTTCACCGATAAGTTCGCTATCTGTCGGAGCTTGGATCAAGATGCTCGCTTCGAGGTTATAATCCCGCAACGCGCGCTCGGTTAGATTTGTTGCCCCGCTCACGATGAAGCTGTCTTCCTGCCCGCGAATCATTATCGCCTTCGTATGGAACTGCCCGACTACTGCGTTATACCAGCGGACTTGAATTTTATCGTCAGTCGCTGCACGCATTTCATGCACCGCCGGACGGTTCGGCAAACCGCTCTTTTCGTTTCCGAACGCATTGGCATTCGGGTCCAGTACTAGTTGAACTTCTACACCTCTGTTCACTGCTTCGACTAAGCTGTCTTTCACGTCACTCTCGGATAAATAAAACATCGCCATATGGATGCTGTCACCAGCTTCTGTGTTGCCGATATGTTCCAATAACGCTTTTTGCACTTGCCGTTCGGTCACATATTGCACACCATATTCACCTTGCTGTTCAGGCATTTGCGCACGCGGAAAATCCGGCCCTCCGGACATTTTCGATACCGCTTCTTCGGCTTCCAGTATATCGTCGAGTACAGGGCCGCTCACCCGAAATGCCATATTTCCATGCAGTCCGCTCATATTGTGCGGGTTGGCAGAACTGACAATTGCTTCTTTTTCGGAAATGATCGTTTTCCGGTGATTGGCTTTGACATTCATCAAGGTCATATAAGATGACAGCGTCATATCAGGCGCATCGCTTGACATGCCGTTCGGTATCCAGCCTTCGCCTTCATTGCCGAACCACTGGAAAATGATGCGGTACAATCCAGAATAAAGCGGCATGGAATCACGCAGCTTGTCGAGGTCGGTAATGATGACTTTCACACCTTCTGCCTCAAGTGCATCCAGTAAAATACTATCGTAAGAGCCGTATCCGATATTTATTGGATCGGTAATAAAGTAAATAGGAAAATCAGGATTTTCCTGTTTTTTCGCTATGAGATGATCGGTCAAACGTTCTGCAATTGCCGGAAAATCCTCTTCCTGGTCATCAAAATTATCGAACATGAAAAAGTCGAGTACGAGAAATTCTTCTGCCCGGTCTATCAAACTATTGATTTCATCAAAAATCCTCAGTTCGTGTTCCAAATCTGTTCCTTCCCGGTCCTGTGCATAGCTCAGGTCGTAGATTAGCTCTACTTCTTCTGCTGTATGCATGTCTCCAGCATAAGATATGCCCTCTGGCAGTGGTTTAAAAGTTTGCCATACGATTACAATTATATACATAGCGGCAAGAACCCCGACAGTTCCCATAATAATGCGCCGGCGTTTGCTATAATCCTTCACTTTTTTCATTTTATCGATCGCCCCTTTGCTTCATTATAATCACAAGAGCGGCGGAAAAATATAAGTTATTATTTCCCATGAAAAAAATCAGCCCTTAATTAGGCTGATTTAAAGAGTGATATTTAGACAACTACTACGTATTCACGGGTTCTTACATCTTCCAATAGCATATCCTTCAAGCGCTGTTTGCCACGGTGCAGGCGGGATTTAACCGTTCCGATCGATACTTTCATCGCTTCGGCAATTTCGACGAGCGAATATTGATGGACATAGAAATAGACGATGGTGGTGCGGTAAATCGTGTCCAGTTCGGAAATCTTATGACGAATCATCACCGAGACGTCTTGTTTTTCTAGAAGCTCGGCTGTCCCTGCATCGTCGGTCGGGATCAAGTCCAGCAGTGAAATATCCAGCCCTTCCGGCTGATTTGCGATATGTTTACTGCGGCGTACATTTTTACGATAGCGGTCACGGAAAGTGTTCATGCAGATGGTTGTCAGCCAAGCTTTCGCATGATCGACCTCAGCGATCGATGATTCGTAGCGCACCACTTTCAGCCATACTTCCTGCATTAAATCTTCTGCTTCCGCTTTATTGCGGGTCAATTTCAAACATAAATGATAGATATATCGATTGTATTCGGCATACAGCTCTTCCATCGGTGTTCCTCCGTCCGGTGATCTTATGCCCTTATTGTGCCTGAGATTTAACTTACGCTCTATCGTTCCCGCTTTCACCGTCCTTACAATGTTGTAAGAAACGAAAAAACCGGCTCCTTGTTGCTGAGCCGGTTTTCATTATCGTCATGTTACTTTATTGGATTGCTTGTTGTTCTTCCGCTTCGGCGATTTTTGTGATGGTCAGGCGTTCGATCCGATTTCTGTCCATTTCATTGACAGCAACATGCAAGCCCTCATATGTGAATTCTTCGCCGACCTCAGGCACATGCCCGAGCTGCTGCATGACAAATCCTGCAATTGTATCATGGTCTTCAGGCACTTCAACTTGGAACATTTGGTTGACATCTTCGATTTCGAGGCGACCGTGGCAAGATAGTGTCGTGTCGGTCATTTCAAAGACGAGTTCATCGTCTTCGACATCCGTTTCGTCTTCGATGTCCTGGCCAATCATTTCCTCGATGATGTCTTCGTGCGTGACGATGCCAAGTGTGCCACCGTATTCATCCAAAATGACGGCCATATGCTTTTTCTTCGCCATCATTAATTTGAATACCTTTTCGACACTGACCGACTGGACCACAAACAATGGATTGTCATCCATCAGTTCAGCTAGTGTTAAATTCGGGTTCATCGACCATTCGATCAATTTCTTGGAATAAAACAAACCGACAACATTGTCCATGCTTTCCTCATACACCGGATAACGCGTATAAGAAGAATCAAGAATCAAGTCGCGGACTTCCTCATAGGTCCAATCGATGGAAATGCCGACCGTATCCGTACGGTGCGTCGACATGACGTCCGAAACGTCCTTATGCGGGAAGTCGAGCACGCCTTTGATGCGCTCCGATTCATCCGCTGCGAAAGTCCCTTCAGTAGAAGCGATGTCGACCATTGTCCGAAGCTCTTCTTTGGTCATCGTCGCTTCTTTGACGCTGCCTTTTGAAATGATGCGGATAAAGATATTCGTGAACTGCGCAAGCAGCCATGTCAGCGGCTTGAACAAAACTACCAAGACACCGATGATCGGTGCGACGATATAAGCGATTTTATCAGCGAAGGTCGCAGCGATGGTCTTCGGTAGTACCTCACCGAAGATAATGAGGATAATGGTCAAAATGGCGGTCGCCAGTCCGACTTCCCATCCTCTTGTGATGGCGATCGTCGTCACAAGCGTCGGCAGCATGATATTGGAAATATTATTACCGATCAAGATAGTCGTAATCATCCGGTCCGGCTTCGCGATTAACTTTTCGAGCTTTTGGGCTTTAACATCCCCCTGCTCCGCGCGAAGATGGACCTTCATCCTATTAACTGCCGTTAGAGCCGTTTCGCTTCCCGACAGGAAAAACGACATGACCAGAAATAATGCCAATGCGATAAACAAATTTGTTTCCTCCAGTGAACTACACATAAAATTTTTCGAACTGTTTCCGTACCATACATAATACCATAGCATTTTTCCTCTTGTCGAAAACGACAACTTACGTATGCTATAATTTCCACATACTAAAAATTCTGGAAAGTAGGGATTTCATGAACTCTTCTCAAATCGATAAATACTTCAAAGATCATCGCCAAGCTCATCTCGAAGAACTGAAAGGCTTTTTGCGCATTCCTTCTGTCAGCTCGCTTTCAGAACACAAAGCCGATATGCAAAAAGGGGCGGAGTGGCTTGTGAAGTCTTTGACCAAAGCTGGCCTTGAGAATGTGCGTATCGATGAAACCGATGGCCATCCGCTCGTTTACGCTGACTGGCTCCACGCTGAAGGTAAACCGACAATCCTCGTCTACGGACATTACGATGTCCAGCCAGTCGACCCGCTCCATTTATGGGAGACTTCGCCGTTCGATCCGCATGTCCGCGACAATAAATTATACGCGCGCGGCGCTAGCGACGATAAAGGCCAAGTATTCATGCACATTAAAGCGGTCGAAGCTTTGCTTAAAATGGACGGCGAATTGCCGGTCAACATGAAGTTCATTTTAGAAGGCGAAGAGGAAATCGGCAGCCCAAGCTTGCCGAAATACGTCGAAGACAATAAAGATAAGCTTGCTGCTGACATCATCGTCATTTCCGACACCGGCATGCAAGGGCCAGGGCGTCCGGCTGTCTGTTACGGATTGCGCGGCCTGGCCGGCATCCAAATTGACGTCAAAGGGCCAAAAGGCGATTTGCACTCGGGCCTTTACGGCGGCGCAGTCCAAAATCCGCTACACGCCATTGTGGAAATCTTAGAGTCGTTCCGCGACAAAGAAGGCGTCATTCAAGTCGAAGGTTTTTACGACGATGTACGTCCTGTCTCAGACGCAGAACGCGCTGAATTCGCCGCACTCGAATTTGATCTCGAGCAAGAAAAAGCGGACCTTGGCATCATAGAAGATTTCGGCGAGTCCGGCTATTCATTTGTCGAACGCACATGGATCCGCCCGACGCTCGAAATCAACGGCATTACCGGCGGCTTTTCCGGTGAAGGCATCAAAACGGTGTTGCCCGCTGAAGCCAGCTCTAAAATCACGTGTCGCCTTGTGCCGGATCAGGACCCGGATGACATCATTGCCAAACTAAAAGCCCACGTCGAAGCGCATAAACCTGCAGGCGTGACGGTCGACATCACTGAATTCGATAAAGGCAAACCGTTTTTGACTCCTTTCGAACATCCGGCCATCCAAGCAGCCGGCCGCTCGTATGAAAAAGTGTACCAAGTACCAACCGCGTTCACGCGTATGGGCGGATCGATCCCTATCGTTGCCGCATTTGATGAAATCCTTGGCTTGCCGGTCGTTTTGATGGGCTTCGGGCTTGCCTCTGAAAACTTCCATGCGCCAAACGAGCATTTCCACTTGGAGAACTTCGATAAAGGGCTCCGCGTCATCAGCGATTACCTATTTGAAGCATCAACGCTCGCCTAAAATGGACAATGGCCTTCCCATCTCGGGAAGGCCATTGATTTTCCAGTAACGGCAATTGATTTGTTGGAGGGATAAGATGGTAGTTTTATATTGGATTTGTTGTTATTTGGCCGGCACCCTTTTGACAGCTCTTTGGGTGGGCAAATGGACAGGCGTTGATCTGGCTTCTTCCGGCAGCGGTAATTTAGGTGCACGGAACGCTTTTTCGGTTATTGGAAAGCGCGCTTTTTTGCTGGTTTTTCTGGGTGACTTCCTGAAAGGCTCGCTCGTCGTTTGGCTTGGGCTGTGGTTTGACTTCGCCTTGCTTTCAATTGCCATTGCAGGTCTTCTCGTTGTACTCGGACATATGTTCCCGGTCTGGCGAAAAGGACGCGGCGGAAAAGGCATCTCAACATTTGCCGGCGTGGCTTTTTGGCTGACACCGGATTTGTTCTTGGCCATGCTCGTCTTATCTTTGGCTTTTTATCCTTGGCTGAAAAGCGCAACGCTGTCGATGTTGGCTGGATTCAGTGCCTTTTTTGCTGTGGCGTTTGCATTACAGGTACAATCGGTGGTCTGGCCTTTATTTATTGCTATTTTTATTATTGTGTTTCGGCATAAAAAAGACATCCGAATATCTTTTGAAAGCCGCTTCCCTTCAAAAAAGCCTTGATTAGGCTCTTTATTCTCTATCAGCATTGGATAAGGCTATGACACGAATATTATCCGTGTTATAGTTTTATTATTCAAAATACTTATTAGATAGGAGTTTTTATATGAAAAAGCCAATAGCTTGGATTATGGATACGACCGGTTTTGTTACCGACGAATTCAAAGCACACCCCGATGTTTATATCGTCCCCTTGAATATCCATTTCGGATCGGAAGAATTTATTGATGATGGCGTTGACCTTACCAATGATGAACTGTATGCACGCATGAAAAGTTCAAAAGACTTCCCAAAAACGTCGCAACCTTCTGCCGGGAAATTTGCGGAGCTTTACGAAAAGCTGAAAGAAGAATATGAATGCGCGATTGCTGTCCATGCTTCCGCGAAACTGAGCGGAACGATCGCTTCATCAATGACTGGGGCTGAGATGACGGATTTCAAAGTGTACACGGTAGATTCCTTAGCACTCTCATACGGCCTTTCGGGACTGGTTGAACGCGGCCTCGCTTTGCAAGAGCAAGGACTGGCAGCTGAAGAAATCGCGCAGCTCCTCGAGAAGGAAACAGCCGATTTCCGTAATTACATCCTAATTGGAAATTTAAGCCAATTGTATAAAGGCGGCCGCATGAGCGGGGCACAATATTATATCGGCAGCGTCTTGAAGATCAAGCCGATCGTCCAACTTTCAGCCAAAGGCGAACTTGAGCCGATCGACAAAGTGCGTTCCCATAAGAAAGCGATTTCATATTTGCTTGAGCACGCCAAAGCAGATCACGAAAAATATGGCATCAAACATTTCCAGCTCATGCATGGCCACATCCCTGAACAGGCAGAAGAATTAAAAGCGGAGATTTTGAAATTCGCTCCTGAAGCTGAGGTGCTGATCGGTAACCTTAGTTCGTCTTTAGCTGTCCATGCGGGTGAAGGCACATTGGCGTTCATGTGGAGAAAACCGCCTGCACACGTATAACAGTTAACAAGTCTTTAGTCCTTTCTTATGGCATATCTCCGGAAAAAAAAGGGGATTTCTGATACAATAAGGGCATATAAAGACAATGAGGTGGATTCGATGCAACATGTTGAACGGGAACTTACAGAACATGTTAAATTATGCGACGCCAAAGGCCAGTTGAATCCGAATGCCATCGGTTATGCTAAAAAGCCACTGATCGAAAGTAATTTAAAGGGCAATTTCATGCGTAAGAAAAAGTGGAATTATTGGTGCATCTTCGGAGATGAAATCGTGTTTTCTGCTACTATCTGTCATTTGGATTATGCCGCTGTCTGTTTTGTCTATTTTCTCAACTATGAAACGCAGCGCTTTTTCGAAAAAACGATTATGGTGCCTTATTCCCGCTATTTGCGCTTATCCGAAAGCGTATTGGATACGTCATTGTTCCGCAGTGAGTCATTGACGGTCCATTCGGTATACGAAGAAGGCACAACACGGCTGACGGTCGAGGTGCCGGAGTTCGATGGCGAAAGCTTGAAAGCCTCTATCGTCATCAGCCACCCGTATAATATGGACTCCTTGAACGTCGTAGTCCCCTGGAACCGCCAGACTTTCCAGTTTACGTCGAAACATCATACACTCCCGACGGCCGGCTTTGTTCAAATCGGTTCTAAACGCTATGAGTTGGATGAATCGGACAGCTTTACGGTTCTCGATTACGGCAGAGGCGTTTGGCCGCGCGAAGCTGCGTGGAATTGGGCGATGGCCTCTCAACGCTCTCTTGGGAAAGTAATCGGTTTGAATTTAGGCGGCCAGTGGACTGACGGCACCGGCATGACAGAGAATGCCTTTTTCGTCAACGGGCGCATGACCAAAATCAGTGAAGATGTCCTGTTTCACTACGATTCGAACGATTTCAAAAAGCCATGGTTGATTCACACCAAATTTACTGATGATGTCAAACTGACATTTTCGCCTTTTTATGAGCGTGTCTCCGTCTCGGATGCACGGCTCGTAAAATCCGAAGTCCATCAGCTGTTCGGCTATTACAATGGATATGTCCGATACAATGATGGCAAAAAATTAAAGATCCATCAATTGCTCGGTTCTGTTGAAGAGCATATCGCCAAATGGTAAAGCAACCGAGTCACTCGAGAAAGCCTCCGTTATGTCGTTTTGACATAACGGAGGCTTTTCTATTTTCTGCCTTGCTTTATTTTAATTGCTCCCACATGTTTTCGGGGAAATCAGTGAAAATCCCATGGACACCAATCGCTTGCAATTGTTTGGCATAATCCAGGCTGTTGACCGTATAGACGTATACTTTACAGCCCTTTTCAACCAACTGCGCTCCGTGACGAAGCGCATATGGCAGCGATAAGTGAAGGCGATTGGTTCCGATTGATTTTGCGTAATCTGTGATGTCCACCAGAATATTGGAAGCTAAAAGTGCCGCTCTTGCATGATGCACTTGAAGCGCTTGCTGGACATCGAGATGATTGAACGAAGAAATGACGATCCGGCCACTGAAATGCTTGTCGGCTGCAAGCTCGATTACTTTCCCGACAGCTCCCTCATACGGGAAAATATCCGTCTTCAGCTCTACATTAATGATATGGCTCGTCTCTGCAAATACATCCAAAACTTCTGCGAGCGTCGGAATTTTTTCACCCACCCACTCTTCGCCTTTCCAGTTGCCTGCATCCAAATTTTTCAGCTCAGCGAGCGTCAAATCTTTCACATATCCTTTACCGTTCGTAGTGCGGTTTACTTTTTCATCATGGATGACGATAAGTTCTCCGTCTTTCGATAAATGAACATCTAGCTCCACGCCTGCAACAGGCAGTTCAGCTGCTTTTTGAAAAGCAGCTAAAGTATTTTCCGGATGCGTGCCGGAACTTCCGCGGTGCGCAAAAATCTTCATGAGACCCCCCCTTTTTTAAACGTCTGTGCGGATCTGCCAAAGTTCCGGGAAGAAATATTGATCCAGCACTTTTTTCAAATAATTGACTCCGGAAGATCCGCCCGTACCTTGCTTAAATCCAATGATGCGTTCAACGGTTTTCATGTGGCGGAAACGCCATTGTTGAAGCGAGTCTTCAATATCGACCAGTTTCTCTGCCAATTGGTACAGCTCCCAATGCTCATCAACATTGCGGTAAATGACCTTCCACGCTTCACGCACACTGTCATTCGGTTCATAGACCGTACTGACGTCGCGTGAAAGCACCGATGCATCGATATCAAAGCCGCTGCGCGCCAACTTCTGGATCGCTGCATCGTATAAACCAGGCGCATGAAAAGCCTTGGCCAACTGCTCATGCAAGACTTCATCTTTTTCGTAAATACTCAACACATGCTTTGTTTTATACCCGAGCGCGAATTCGATCATGCGGTATTGATAAGATTGAAAACCGCTCGCATTGCCAAGGTCATCACGGAATTCTAAATATTCAGCTGGTGTCAAGGTCGACAACACATCCCAGCCTTGGATGATTTGCGTTTGAATGCGCGACACGCGGGCCAATTGCTTGAAAGCTGGCTGCAAATCATCAGCATCGATATTTTGGATCGCTGCCGATAGTTCATGCAAAATCAATTTCATCCATAGCTCGGATACTTGATGGATGATGATGAACAGAGATTCATCATGATGTCCGCTAACACCTTCTTGAGCAGACAATAATTGATCCAGATGCAAATACTCCCCATAGGTCATACTTTCACGAAAATCTGTCCGGATATGCTGTTCTCCTGCAGCTGCGATGTTTTGGCCATTTTGGTATTTATCCATTTTAATTGCTCCATTCAGCTCTGCTTGTGCTCGACTCTGCTGTTAATTGCTATAGTGCCATAGGGGTTTTACGTGGTAAAAGGCTTATTTTTTCTAAATTGGGGAATAGGGAGAATACAAAACATTTGCGAAAGGAAGTTTTCACCTATGATCAGAAATAAAAAAATGATAGTTACTGCACTCCTAATGTCTTCTACCCTCGCACTTGCCGCATGCGGCAGCGACGATGAAGTAACACAGCCGGTTACCGACGACGCACCGACTGAAACCGAAGCGCCAGAAGAAGAATCGACTGAAGATGCTTCACCGAGCGGCGGCGTCAGCAATGATGATGATGTCGGCGGTGAGACATTCGGCTTTACGGAATTATCCGTAGATGTCGATATGCCGGATGAAGACGATGCCATCGACATCAGCTACGAAGAAGACCGCGATAGCGTCGAGGCCGAGTATGAGAATAAAATTGATGGCGTCGACCTTTCTGGAGACGATGCCATGAACGAAATCCAAGATGCCCTTAGTCAATTGGATATAACAGCCGACACTCCGGATGATGAAGTCATCAGCCAAGTCGTTGAAGCGTTCGGCATTGATGCCGGGTACAAAAAAATCGAAGTCGAAGTGACTTATCCGGACGGTACTGACAAAGATTACGAACACACGAACGAATAATAGAGCACGCTCCGCTGCCCATTCAACTGGGCAGCTTTTTTATTGTTCTTGCGGCTGCCAATATGAAATCGTTGCCTGGTTTTTAAATCCGGCTTTTTCGTACACAGGCCACGCTTCGTTCGCCGTTTCCACTTCGACCATTACACGTTCCAAGTTTTTTTCATGTGCAAGATGCCGCGCCCATAGTAAAAATGCTTTGCCATAACCGGATCGGCGAGCTTGTCGTTCGACCGCCAGCGCCGTCAGCCACAGCTCTTGGTCTTCTGTGCTTAAAGTTGCCGCAGCCACCAGTTTTCCTTCGGCGTGCATCAAATGAACATGCCGTTCGGGATCTGCTAAATTATGCTCGAGCACCGGCAGCACCGATTCATCAAACGCTTGCTCCATCAGCTGCGACAACTCTTCCGCATACTCCTCTGCAAATGGCATGACCACGATCGAACCATCAAGTTCGTAAGATGCCAGCGGCTCCGCCTCGAATTGCCGCTCCTGAAATGCACAGCCATAGCCGAGGCTAGCGAGCCACGCATCCGCTTCATCATTTTCTGTAAATGCCGCCAGCTCGCTCTCTGCTCCCCGTTGTGATAGTGAATGTTGGACTCCATCGGCAAGAGCCGTCGCGAGCCCGAGACGCCTGTATTCAGGCGCAACAAATGCCGACCATTCGTAATGATGCAAGCCGACCAAATCAGCTGCAGCTGCATACGCCACAAGATCCCCGGTTTCCGTATAAGCGAGCACCGCAAAACCATTCGCATACGCTTTTCGCCAAAGCTCATGATGCAAAAGACCGTGGCATTGCGCAGACTCTCCATTAATTAATTGTTCCATTTCCCCCGCAGTTTCCGCATCCAGCGGAAACGATGCAATCGACAGGGATAACTCCATGTCCATCCCGCCTTCCTTTTTATTCTTATCATAACCGTCCGAAGCAAGGGCCGCCACCTGAATCCTGAAATTTAAGCAAGGGCTTTCAAAATCCATAAAAAAGAAGACGAGGATTCCCTCGCCTTGTGCTTTAAAGTTTGGCATCTGCCAGCATATTCGCATACAATCCACCATTGCGGAGCAGTTGTTCCTGACTACCGGATTCGACCAGCTTGCCGTGTTCCATCACGTACACCGAATCCGCCTTGCGTACGGTATTCAAGCGGTGGGCAATAACAAAGCTCGTCCGTCCTTCCATAAGGCGCTCGAGCGCTTCCTGGATTTTCAATTCCGTCACGGTATCGATCGAACTCGTCGCTTCGTCGAGCAACAGAATAACCGGATCGGCGATCAACGCGCGGGCTATCGATAGCAATTGCTTTTGCCCCTGGCTGATCATCGCGCCGTCACCGGACAGAACAGTATCATAACCTTCCGGCAGCTTGGCAATAAAGTCATGCGCATTCGCTTTTTTCGCCGCTTCCACCACTTCCGCGTCTGTCGCATCGAGTTTACCGTAGCGGATATTGTCACTGACTGATGCCTCGAACAGGAACGGATCCTGCAAGACGAACGCGATTTGTTTGCGCAAAGTTTCGCGTGGCATGTCCCCGATCGGCGTACCGTCGATGCGGATCTGGCCTTCATTGACATCGTAGAAGCGCGCTAAAAGCTGCATGACCGTCGTTTTGCCGGCACCGGTCGCACCGACGAATGCTGCGGTCTCGCCCGTCTTGACGGTGAAGCTCAAATCACGGATCGTCCATTCTTCCTCAGCACCTTCGTATTTGAAGGAAACTTGGTCGAACTCCACTTTGCCGTCGAGCCTCTTGTCGGCATTCTTCTTCGTATCGTCCGCTTCCTCGGCCTCATCTATGATGGCGAAGACACGTTCAGCCCCTGCAATAGCGGATAACACCGTATTGAATTGGTTTGCAAGGTCGTTAAGGGGACGTGTGAACTGTCGGGAATACTCGGTAAAGATGACGATGACACCGATCGTCACTGAGCCGTTCAAAGCGAGCAATCCACCGACGCCCGCAACGAGCGCGAAACTGCCGTTGTTTAGGAAGTTCATCAATTTCGGGATGAATCCGGCGTAGGTCCAAGCCCAAAAACCAGTCCGGCGCAGGCGTTCGCTTTTCACGAGAAATTCATCCATGACACGCTCTTCCTGGGAAAAAGCTTTGACGATTTTTTGGCCGGAAATGGTTTCTTCGATCATGCCATTCAGTTCACCGACCGCTTTTTGCTGTTCTTTATAAAGGCGTCCGGTGCGCTTGGTGATCCAACGAACCGACCAATACATGAGCGGAATGATGATAAATGTCAGCAAGGTCAGGATTGGGCTTAGCATCAGCATGACCACTGCCGTTCCTACTAGCGTCAAGATACTGGAAAACACTTGAATAAATGAAGTGTTTAATGTGGAAGAAACATTTTCGATATCATTGGTCACACGGCTCATCAATTCCCCGTGTTGGCGCTTATCGAAAAACGATACCGGCAAGCGCTGAAGGTGGCCGAACAATCCGGTGCGCATTTGATAAATGACTTGCTGGGCAATGCCGACCATCCAATAGTTCTGCAAATACAAGGAGACCGAATGAAGCACATAGACCATGATCAGCCAACCGATGATGAGCCCCATACCGTTGAATGATTGGGGAACGATATACGTATCGATGATATAACCGATCAGAAACGGGCCAAGTAGCGCCATCGCTGAACTGACGAAGACGAGCGCCAGCACGATGATGAGCAAAGTGCGCTGTTCGTCGACCAGTTTCCAGATGCGCAGCAAGGTAGATTTCCAGTTTTTGGCGCGCTCATTTTTCTTATCCGGTTTTTTCTTCAAATCCTCTTTCGTCAATACCGGCTCATAGCCGAATGGGCGGCGAATCGAATCAAACATATTCATCCACCTCCTCTTCCTGCTGGGACAGCGCGATTTCGCGGTATAACGAAGATTTCTCGAGCAACTGTTCATGAGTGCCATAAGCCGAAATCATTCCGTGTTCCAATAACAAAATACGGTCCGCGCGCATCGCTGTCCGGACTTTTTGTGTCACGAGAAGCGTCGTCGCACGCTCTTTCTCTAGCTCTTCCCACAATGCCCCTTCTGTTTTCACATCCAGTGCACTGGTGCTGTCATCGAGAATTAAAATTGACGGCTTGCGCACCAACGCACGGGCAATCGACAAACGCTGCTTCTGGCCGCCTGATAAATTGACTCCTTTTTGGCCGACGCGCGTGTCATAGCCTTTCGGAAAGCGTTGAACCGTCTCGTCGATTTGGGCTTTTTCGGCCGCTCCCTGCAGTTCAGGAAGTTCTGCCTGTTCTTTGCCCCATGACAGATTATCGGAAATGCTTCCGGTAAAGAGCATCGATTGTTGCGGCACAAGGCCGATTGTTTTGCGCAGCTCCTGCAGATCCCAATCGCGCACATCGCGGCCATGGACCGAGATGTTGCCGCTTGATGCTTCATAAAAACGCGGAATTAGCTGCAGCAATGATGTTTTGCCGGAGCCCGTTGCCCCCATAATGGCCAGTTTTTCGCGTGGCGCCAAGCTGAAGCTGATGTGGCCCAGCACTTGCTGTGAAGTTTCTGGGTATGTGAACGAAACATCATCAAACCTTACAGCTCCTTCTTCGACTGGCACAGTTTCCCCATGAAGCGCTTCTGCATTGCCGTCATCGGCGAGCAATACTTCTTCGATCCGTTCGGACGATGCTTTGGCTCGCGCAAACGCCATGATAATGAAGGAAAACATGGAGAATGCTCCGGTCATGCGCATCGCGTAGTTAACGATAGCGACCAATTCACCGATCTGCGCATCGCCGCTTTGAATCTCGAACGCGCCGAACCATAGCACAGCAAGCAGTGATACGTTCATACCGAACAACAAGATCGGCAAAATGATCTCCATGATGCGGAAAGCTTTGACTGTATCGGTCTTGAGAGCTCCCGCGACTTCTGAAAAGCGATTCGCTTCGTATTTGCCGCGCAAATACGCTTTAATCAACCGCACGGCCTGCAGGTTTTCCTGGACCATGCGATTAACGCGGTCCAGCCGTTGCTGGACAAAACTAAAATAAACCACGCCTTTTCGTACCATGAAATACAAAAACGCCAATAAAACCGGAAACACAATGATCAAATACAGTGCGAGTTGCGCGTTGACGACAAACGCCATGATCATGCTTCCGATGACGAGCAGCGGCGCACGCAGCATAATGCGCAAACCCATATACAGCACTTGTTGAATAAGCTGGATATCACTCGTCAGCCGTGTGATGAGACCCGACGCCGGAAATTTATTGAACATCGACAGAGAAAACGACTGGACGCGCCCATACACTTCGCGGCGGACATCAAACGAAAAGCTATGCGAAATATGCGAAGCGAAATAGGAGTTCGCCACGCCGGACAGAAAGGCGATGAATGATAAGCCCATCAAGATAATGCCCAAACGAATAATGGTATCTTGGTCGCCCGCGATGATGCCGTCATCAATGATGCTGGCGATCACAAGCGGCTGCAATAGCTCGACAACCAGTTCCACCAGCATTAAAAACAAGGCGATGACCATAAGGAAGGTATATGGTTTTGTATAGGAAAAGACTGTTTTCACGGGGATAGCCTCCTGAACATTTCGTTACTCGAATCTTTCGGTAAATCCAGTATGCCATAATTTTCAGATATCAGGTAGAATTTTCTCCTTTTTTTGTCAGCATCTAATCACCGATTTTTTGCTGCTTAAACGAAGAAAAGCATACGGTTTTACCGTATGCTTTTCTTCTATATATCCTTATGCTGAAGCTTGTTTTTCCGCTTTTTCGTTGCCGGCAAATGACAGCCATGTGACGAACACCAGCATTAAAAAGGCGCCTCCAAATTGCAATGGACTCAGAAAATGCCCGAACCAAAAGAGTGAGATTACCATTGCGGTCAACGGTTCCATCGCTGACAGAATGCTCGTTTCCACTGGTGAGATAAAACGCATGCTGCTCAAGAACAATACGAATGCCATCGTCCCGATAAGAATAATCGCAAGCATGAGTCCAATGACTGTCGGGTCTTTCAGGAGCCCCCATTCATCCGACAGAAAAATCGGATTGACCAGCCCCAAAAAGATCCCCCCAAACAGCATCGACCAGCCGACCACCAACAATACTCCCCATTCCTGCATCAACCGTGCCGGATACAATGTATAGAATGTAAATGCCAGCCCGACCAAAATTCCCCAGAACAAGGCTTGTCCGCTGATGACCAGCGAATCGAGCTGCCCGTTCGTCAGTAATAAAAACAGGCCGGCAAGCGTCCCGAGCATGCCGAAAACTTGATACGCCGGCGGCCATTTGCGCAGCCGCAGCGAAATGAAGACAATGACGTAAATCGGCGCCAAAAACTGCATCAACGTGGCGAATACCGCATTGCTCGCATCAATCGCCGCTACAAAACTGTATTGCACGCCGAGCATGCCGAGCACCGAGAAAATCAGCAAAGGCTTGGTCCATATTTTTTGGCGGAATATGCCCGTTACACGAACTCTTTTCATTTTTAAAAACATCAACAGCACAATGCCGGCAACGATGAGCCGAATGGTCAGCAAGAATGATACTGATATAGGGTAGACATCAAGCGTCCACTCCATGAGCGGACCCGTCGCTCCCCATAACATTGCCCCTACAAGAATCATGGAAATCCCCTTTAACCGTTCCATCCGTCCGCTCTCCTTTCCATATGAAAAACCAATCCATGACGAATTGGCCTGTTTCGGCTTTATTTATCGCCCAAGCTACACGAAATCGGGACATTTTGGACGATTCCCTCTATTTTCAATTGAATCATGCCTATTCTCTCATGAGTTACGAAAAAAGGACAGTGCTATTACTGTGATAAAATTCCTGTATTATATTTTTGTAAAGTGGTGACGAAAGACCTTTTGTTCTTTATAATAAGAGTATAAAACGGTTAAGGAGTGTCAGTTAATGAGTGAAAAGCAGGATTTTTTGGCACAAACCCTTGCCTACAACCATATTCCCTTCCCTATCATCATTTTTAATCAGGAAGGTCTCATCACTTGGTTCAATGGGCATGCAGAACGCATCTTTCAATTAAACACAGAAACCGATAAAGGCCAACTCTTTACATATATGAATCCTGAACAAGCCGCTTTGCATAAGCAGCCATGGGAGTCACTTCTGGAAAGCACTGATCCAATCCGGTTTGAAAACATGGAAATCGGCCTCGGCAGCGGCGGTCAAACTCATTCGACAATCGTCACGAAAGCGTTCACATCGCATAATGAACGCTTCCTAATGACTGTCTATGAAACAGACGACAGCGCAAACGCCGAATCGGCAACACGCGAATTAAACCATTTGCGCAGTGGACTCGACGACTCGTTCATGATGCTTTATTTCGACAAAGAGTTTCTCGTCACCTATGCAAATCCACATTTTCTGAAACTGAGTAAATGGACACCGAAACGCGTACTCGGCAAACCCGTCTGGCAGATGTTCCACGATGGGGAAGCCGATGTAGAATTCGTCGATTCGATTTTGGAAACTTTGAAAGAAGGACAAATCTGGAACGGCGAAGCCAAAAAGGCTACAAAAGACGGTGAAACCTATTGGGTGGACTTGACCGCGATTCCAATGCAATTGTCGGATGAAGATACTTATTATATCTTCCTCGAAAAAGACATCACCGATACTAAGCATGCCCAAAAGCATCTTGAAGAAATCGCATTTATCGATCCGATCACAGGACTTGAAAACCGGCATCGTCTCGAGCAAGCCGTTAATGAACATATTCGCGAAGGCCGTCATTTCTCATTCTTGTTCCTCGATATCGACCGTTTCTACACATTGCGCGATGTTTCAGATACCGATACCGAAAACGAGCTGCTCATCGAATTCACCAAGCGTTTGCGCATGTACTTCTCGGATTCGTTGATTACACGGGCAGGGCTTCATGAGTTCGCTCTTGTCACGCCGCTTCCGAACTGGTTTATCGAAGGCTTCCTGCCGTATTTGCAGCAGCACCCGATCTATATCGGCGGCACAGCAGTCCCGCTGACTGTCAGTGGTGCCATCACCAAGTATCCGGAAGACCAGCAAAGCTTTGTCCATTTGATTAAAGCATCTTATGCAACGATCAAGAAAGTAAAAGACCGCGGTGGCAGCGCCATTTCTACATTGACTGCTGACGATCACGAGCGGCTCAACCGGAAGGCACTTATTGAAAAGCGCCTCGTCCACGCTTTGGACCGGAAGAACCTTCAATTGCTTTACCAGCCGCAAATCAATTTGTCCAACGGCAATGTCGAAAGCGTCGAAGCACTCGTCCGCTGGAACGATGATGAAATCGGCGTCGTCACGCCTGATGAGCTCATTCCGATTGCAGAAGAAAACGGCATGATCCACGAAATCGGCAGCTTTGTGCTGGAAACAGCCTGCGAGCAGCTGAAAGACTGGAAAGCGAAAGGCATCAATTTGCGCATCAGCATCAACTCGTCGATCCGCGAGTTCCGCGATAAAGATATGGCGAGCACGTTGATCGAACAAATGAAAGCAAATAATTGCGATCCACGTTCATTGATGATTGAGATTACGGAGAAGTTTGCGCTTGAGGCGGAAGCCGAACGCCCGATCATGCAACAAATGAACCGCCTGCATCAGCAAGGTGTCCAGTTTGCGCTCGATGATTTCGGTACCGGTTATGCTTCATTCCGCTATATGTTGCTTTTGCCGATTTCTTCGTTGAAAATCGACCGGACGATTATCCAGTCGATCACCAAGCAGGAAAAAATGCAGAAAATGATCAAAGGGATGATCCAATTCGGCCAATCGCTCGATTTCCAAGTTACCGCAGAAGGCGTCGAAACGAAAGAGCAGCTTGAATTGCTACGAGCGATGGAGTGCAATAGCATTCAAGGCTATATCATCAGCCGCCCGATGAACGCACAAGAACTAGAGAAATGGCTAAAATAATAACCGAACCCCCAAACTGCGGAAGTTCCGCGGTTTGGGGGTTTCTTTTGCAGCTAATAGTTAGAATGCGCGTGCGGAAGTGTGACACTTTTTATTTTGGCATCGCTATTGGTGTCACTGCCCTGCTTTGGAATGGCCTCTTGCAGCAAGCAGATGTGGGAGCAAGGTGTTTCGTATGATGCTTGAATGCAAGCTTTCACTTACCGCATCGGCTCACCCGTTTGCGTTAGGCGGCTTGGAGATTTCATTGCGTTGAATGTGAGAAGTTTCTGTGTGCTTCTACAATTTTCATCCACTGTTTGGGGAATCCCTTCCCTGGAATTGGGTTTGATGTGCTGGAGTTTAAGTGTGGAATTTTCGATACACATTCTCTAAGTATCATATATGAAGTCGCCGCCTGGCTTTGGGTTGGCCTCCCGCAATGAGCCAAGAAAACCACTTGTCTCATTGCTTCGGCTCACCCGTGAGCGCTAGGCGGCTTTTCTTTTTCATTGACTATAGTTTGTTAAGGATGAGCTTTCTTTGGAGTTTTAGTCCGCTGTTTGGGGAATCGCTTCCTTAGTCGGGCATCCAGAAAAGTAAATGGGCATTGCTCAAAAGTTGATGTTAAAACATATTGCACCTCTCTAACCATCAGGAAAATCGTGCAGCACCACATATCACTACAGCGGGATATCCTTCTCTACACTAATTCGGCATAATAAAGAAACTTCCAACCACTCTAAATCGAGAGACGGAGCGAAAGGGGCCGACTCCGGGAGGAGCAGCGTAGCGACGAGACAATTGAGACCCTACAGGAGCGTAGCGACGAAGCGGCTCAATGCGAGCCCTCCGGAAAGCGTGCCCCTGCAGCGCAGTCTACTAGCGCTAGCTATTATAAGTCGAAAAGTCTAAGTCAGCTTTTTCGACTTACTGCTTGGCGAGAGGCAAGATACCCACCTAATTCGAAACACTTCATTTGGATCGCAATCTCAAATCCTTCGCCAGTTAAAAAAATCCGTAAAAAAGACCGCTCGCGAAACAAGCAGCCTGTGTTTTCATATTTTATTCCTGTGTCAAGCCCATTTTCTTCTGTGTACGCCTTGCTTGATACTTGAAATAAAATTGCATCAGCACTTCTGCGAATACCAGTCCCATTGCAATCGCGCCTGAAATCATCAGTGCTTGCGCCGCAAAATCGACCGCTTCCATATAATCATTTTCTACGATATTGCGCATCGCGTTATAGGCTCTGCTTCCGGGAACGAGCGGGATAATGCCCGCGACACTAAAGATGATCATCGGCATTTTAAAGATCTTCGCCAAGATATGCGCTACGATTGCGACGATAAATGCCCCGACAAAGGTCGCTTGGATTGGATCGTCGAACATCAAAAAATAACTCCGATAGACAAGCCAGCCGCTCATGCCGACAAGCCCGCAGCTGATGAGCGTTTTTTTCGGAATGTTGAAAATGATGCCGAATGCGCCGGCTGCCAAAAAACTAAGAAATGCCTCCAAAGGCCAGTTCATTCGATTCCCTCCTTAAAATGACAATACGATGGCAATGCCTGCTCCGATTGCAAAAGCCGTCAAGAATGCCTCGGCTCCCATCGATAGGCCCGAGACAAAATGGCCAGCCATTAAGTCACGCACCGCATTGGTGATGAGGAGCCCTGGTACAAGCGGCATGACCGAGCCGATGATGATTGTATTCGGATCGGTGCCGAACCCGCTATAGACGGCAAGCACCGCCAAAGTTCCGATGGCTACCGCCCCGACAAACTCCGCGAAAAATTTAACCCTCGTTTTAAGAAGCACCATTTCCACGATATAAAATCCTGTTCCGCCGATCAAGAAGGCGAAGGGGATATCCGCCCAACCGCCACCCAACAACAGCAAGAAACAAGCACTCGCGACTGACGCGGCAAGGACTTGCAGCCATAGCGGGAACAAGTAATGGTTTTTTTCGATTTCAGTCATTTCTTCGTATGCTTGCTGCAAAGTCAATTGGCCACCAACCAGCCGTCTGGAGACCGCATTGACGCGCGCTACACGTTCCAAGTCTGTGCGCCGTCCGTGAATACGCACAAAACGCGTCGGCAAATCATTGCTCGGGGAAAACATGATGCCCGCTGGAGTCACAAAGCAATGGGAATCCATCATATTTTGCGAAACCGCCATCCGGATCATCGTGTCTTCCACACGATATGTTTCTGCGCCGCTTTCCATCATGACTTTTCCCGCCAATAGAAAACAATCCAGTGCAAGCTCTCTTCTGACCTCCGATATTTCGGCCATCTGGTCTTCCCCCCTTTTTCTTCTGTTCCATCATACCGCAGGCTAGGCAAAATTAAAAACGCTCCGGTTACCGGAGCGTTTCATCAGCGCTTTTTACGGTTTCAGAATGACCTTCGTGCATTCATCCTCATGGTCATTGAAGATGCGGTATGCTTCACTCGCTTGCTCAAGCGGCACGATGTGGGATACGATTTCGCGCGGGTCGAATTCGCCTTTGGTGATTTTATCGAGAAGCATCGGCATCAAGTGAATGACCGGGGCTTGCCCCATCTTCATCGTGATATTACGTTCGAACAAATTGCCGAGCGGGAATTGATTATAGGTTAATCCGTATACGCCTGTCAATTGGATAGTGCCGAACTTGCTGACGGCATCTTTGGCAATGTCGATGGCGCTCAATGTTCCTCCTTGCAGCATGAGTTTTTGCTGCACTGCTTCTGCTGCGGATTTCTTGCCGTCCATCCCCACGCAATCTATGACGACACGTGCTCCGCCTTGTGTGATTTCGTGGATCAATGCACCCGTGTTGTCATGTTGACTAAAGTCGATGATCTCTACATTGTTCATCTTTTTCGCTTTTTCCATGCGGTATGGCAATTCGTCTACTGCGATGACCCGTGCCGCCCCTTTCATCCAGGCGAACTTTTGAGTCATGAGGCCGATTGGGCCGCAGCCGAGAACAACGACTGTATCGCCTTCTTTGACACCTGCATTTTCGACGCTCCACCATGCGGTCGGCAATACATCAGACAAGAAAAGTACTTGCTCATCTTCGAGTTCGGAAGATTCCGGGATGACTAATGGCATAAAATTACCATACGGAACGCGCAAATATTCAGCCTGTCCACCCGAATAATCACCGTAGCGTTCCGTCAACCCAAAGTATGCGCCGGTATCAAAATGGGGATTACCATTGGAATTATCGCATTGGCTCTCCATTTCATGTGAACAATAAAAGCAATGTCCACAGCTAATATTGAATGGCAGTACGATGCGGTCGCCTTTTTTTACTTTTGTCACGTCGGGCCCAACCTCTTCGACGATTCCCATCGGTTCGTGCCCGATGACTGTATCCTTGGTAGTCGGCAATGCGCCTTGGTAGATATGCAAGTCTGTCCCGCAAATAGCGGTGGAAGTGATTTTTACGATAATATCATCACGCTTTTGGATTTCCGGGGCTTTGACTTCTTTTACTTGCATGTCTCTCGTGCCTTGAAATGTTACTGCCTTCATCTTTTTCCCTCCCGTTTAATGACAGAATATTCCCCTTATTCCCATCTTCTTGTAAGTGCAAACGTTCCAATGCCAATGTATAGGATTGAAAACACGAAAAAGCGTGCATCTGACGGGATGCACGCCTCTCATTATTTATTCAATGGCACACTATCAAGCGCTTCAAAATCACCCAGCCGGTAACTGGACACTTCGTTGTTCGCCACGGTAAACAGCGCATCTCCGGCATAAGCAAGGCGTTGGACTGAACTGTTCCAGTCCTCATATGGCTGTTCGGCAGGTTTTGTTAAATCTGCGACTCGTTCAATGCCATCAGGGGTTATCGAGTACAGCAGAGCGCCTTCTGATTCAAATTCGATGTAATTTGTGCCGTCTCCTTTGTAAATCGACACCGGAAAACCGAATAAACTTTGCTGATCGTAACTGAACAGGGCACGATGATCGTATTGCAACGCCGAATACGTGCCGGGACCGCCGATGATTTCCGTGTCGGCTTCTGTCGGATTAGCTAGATCTGTGACATCAAACAACGAAATCTTCATTCCGCCCGTGACGATACGCGGTTCACCGTCTTTGACGGGCTCCACTTTCGTTTCATAGCCGAATCCGATCAAATGGTGGTCTCCGAGTGGATGCAAATAATTGGAGAAGCCCGGAATCTTCAGTTCCCCAAGCACGCTTGGCGAAACAGGGTTCGAGACATCGATAACAAACAGCGGATCCGTTTCGCGGAAAGTCACCATATAGGCTGTGCTGCCGATAAAGCGGACGGAATAGATCCGTTCATCCGGCGCCAAATCTTCTACGGAGCCGACTTGGACGAGCTCTTCATCTAAAATATAGAGATGGTTTTTCGGCACGGAAGTCGGCGCCCACATGACCCCTTCTGTAGTCGCCAAACGGAAATGTCCCTCAAATTCATCCATGGAAAATTGATTCAGCAATGCGCCTGGGACACGGGCGGATGCCAAAAAGTTAACGGAAATGCCGCTCAAGTCAAACTTAAAAATCTCCGTATCGGCTTGCTGCGGAACCCACATCATTGTATTTTCAAAGCCGTTTTCCGCCGCTTGATAAGCAGAGGCGGTCAAATAGAGGTGTTCTTCATTCATATACATCCGCTCACTGCCGCCCAAAAAGCCTTTTGTCGAGATTCGGTTTGTTTGCGGCTCTTCCAAATCCATTGCGGTAATGATGCTATAGCTGCCTTCCATTGTTCCAGGCAAGATTGTTATATCTTCGTAAGGCATGGGAGCTAATTTGCTGTCCATCTGTGAGTCGAACAAACGCGGACGCAACTCCACTTCCGGCTCTTCTTCCAACACCCAGTAATCAGGAAATACATTGCTGACATAATACAAGGTCGATCCCGACAAGCGTGCACTATTGAATGAACCTTCATTTCCGAATTCGCGAATCAGTTCAGGTGAGCCCGGGGCCGTAATGTCGTATAACAGCACCACCGTCACGCCAAAGTACGGCATGAAGCTATCCATTTCCCCACCAACCTCTGTTTCCATTTGCGAGTAGCGGCTAGCAATGACGACAAGTGTTTCATCCGTTAAGAACAATTCGTTTGGATAGGTTTCACCCTCAAGCTCCACAATCGCCGCTACTTCCATATTTTCAGGATTGCGGATATCGGTGACGGCAACCTGTGATTCACTGATGGAATAGAGATACTCACCGTCCGTTTTCACGATGTCGCCTTCGTCGATTCCCGCAACTTGGCTGTTGGTCGTCGAGTGTTCGCCCCCGCCCATGCCACCGGCTTCTCCGGAAGCGCTATCTTCCGCTTCCTCTACCCCTTCTCCAAAACCGTGATAAAACGGATTGTCTTTTTGCAGCTGCAGCAATTGGGTAAAATATGCCCTTAGCTCTTCTTCACCTGCCAAGTTCTCTACTTCATCCTGTATGGAAAATGACAGTCGATCTGTCGGCAAAGTTTTCAGAAAGTAGTTTGCCAGTGCGGATTTCCGAAGATGAAGCGTATAATCACCGCTTTGGATATCAGGAATTTCCAGCGTTCTGCCCCCATTGGTCATCTGCATTGCCAGTTCTACTTTTTTGCCGTCCTGATCGGTAATATAGAGATCTCCCTTTTCGACAGCTTGCGGATCAAGTGGTGCTGAGAAATTGGCCCGCCAGCCGGATTCGGTAAGCGCTGTAGAAGCAGCACTGATCGACACTTTTTCCGTCAACAGGAAAAATGCCGCCCCTGAAACTGCCAATAAAATCGCCCCGATCCACCATGCTCTGCTCCATCCCACAAAGACCACGACCTTTCACTTGCCATTTCCTCATTAGACCTTTTGACGCACAGAAAAGTTACAGTCATTCTTCAATTTGCGGCATGAAGCTGCTGGAAAATTTCACGGAAGCGCTCAAACTCCACGTCGCTCTGGCCGCCTCCTTGTGCAAGGGCTGATGTTCCTCCTCCCTTGCCATCCGTCTCTTCTAGAAGGCGCTTTAATGTTTCGCGCATATCTGCAGTGGATTCTGTGCCCCGAGCACAGACTAAGCGTATGCGGCCATTTTGTTGCGCAGCAAATAGCATATGGGCGGACGGATGCTTTTCGGCCGCGAGCCGTGCGAGCTGCTGCAATTCTTTTACTGGGCGGTCGCCGAATTGCTGGATGATGAGGCCGCCTTCAGGTGACAAGCTCTTCGCTTCTGCCAGAATGAGCTGTTTCTTCAATTCGATAATTTCTTTGTCGGCTGCCAGTTTTTCAGCCAGCAAATAATCGACGGCTCGCGTGAGATCCGGAAGCGGTGACTGAAGTTTGGCAACCAACTTATCCGCCGTTTCATTCAAACTGGCGAAAAAGGCGAGTGCCCGCTCTCCGCAAAGGAAGTATAGCCGTGTGCCGCCTTTCGCTTTTTCCGTACCAACGATTTTCAGCAAGCCGATGCCAGCTGTGTTATCAGGATGCGTTCCGCCACATGCATTTAAATCGACGCCTTCAATCTCCACCAGCCGGATGTTCCCATTGACTGCCGGTGGTTTTCTGAGTTCCAATTTATCGAGTTCGCTTTCGTTCACCGTGCGAGTGCGCATCGGCAAGTGAGCGCTGATCAGGCGATTGGCTTCTAGTTCTACTTGCTGCAACGCATATGGATCGATCGCGGCCTGGTGAAGGTCGATCGACACCCGCTCCGCCCCAAGATGGAAGCTGGTCGTCTCGTAGCCGTGTCCATCTTCTAGTAATGCGCTGAGCAAATGCTGCCCGGCATGCTGCTGCATATGATCCCATCTGCGCTGCCAGTCGAGCGTCGCCAAAAAGTTTCCTGTCTCGAGCGGACGGTCTATGTAATGGCGGATGTCCCCTTCCACGCTTTGCACATCAATGACAGTACACTCCCCAATTGTGCCATAGTCCGCTGGCTGGCCTCCTCCCTCGGGATAAAAGCATGTTTGATCGAGCACGGCATATTGTCCTCGTGAATCTTTATCGAACGCAGTCACAGTGACTTGCGCTTGCTTTAAAAAAGGATCTTCGTAATACAATTTTCTCGTCATATGTACACTCCTTTTCAACTAAGTTGCTGTTCGCGTTTACTAGCTTCCTTGCAGTGGAATGGATAAGTAACGAAACCGAACGGAGGGCTTTACATGTCCGGATTTACACATTCCATATTATTGTATAATGCACAGGCTGGACCGTCCACGGTAGATGCGATGATGAGTTTAGCGGTGCCGAAGCTTGCGGCCATATCGAAAACGCTGGAGCTCATCAAAACCGATTCACCGGAAGAGTTCGAAACGGTCTGCCGTTCTTCTGGCGAGCGTGCGGATGCTTTATTTGTCGCTGGCGGAGACGGAACGGTGCATTTGGCAGCGCGCGCACTTGCGCCGATCGACAATCCACCGCCTTTAGGCATTTTGCCAAGCGGCACGTGCAACGACTTTGCCAGAACGATGGGCATTCCGCTGTTCCTCGACGAAGCAGCAAGCAGCATCAGCCAGGGCAATGTACAAAAAGTCGATACAGCTATCATCAACGATGGCACTTTTTTGAATTTTGCAGGCATCGGGCTGATTACCGATGCATCTTTTAATATCGATCCCGATTTAAAAGAACGCTATGGCAAACTCAGCTACTTTATGAGTGCCATGCAAACGATGAGGCAAGCTGAGCCGTTTCATGTATCGCTCACTGTCGATGGCCAAGACTATGAAGAAGAAGCCGTCCTCGTTCTGGTGATGAACGGCAAATCGATCGGCACGCACCTGTTTCCATTGCAGAGCATTGATCCAGCAGATGGCTTATTGGATGTTTTCATCATCCAGAGCTCGTCGTTTGCTGCGATCCGGGAATGGTTTTCCCTTTCAAACCCGGAACTTCCATCCGAAGGGCTCGAACACATCATCCATTTACAGGGCAAGCAAATCGAAATCCGTACACCGTCGCCGATGGATATCGACACAGACGGCGAAATCTACATGAAAACGCCTGCATCAATCCATATTCAACCCGGCAATTTGAATTTGCTTGTGCCGAATGTGGACAATGCATTTGTTTGAAGCTTCACAATAAAAATCGCCGGGCAGCTTGCCCGGCGATTTTTATTTTTCTTCGAATGGCCATGCAGGCAGCATCCGGTTTAATGATCCATCTTTGCGTTTTTCAAGTACGTATTCAGCTTGCATAATCGTGTGGATTTCACGGGTCCCTTCGTAAATGACCGGTGCTTTCGAGTTTCGCAAATAACGGGCTACCGGGTAATCATCCGAATAGCCGTAAGCGCCGTGGATCTGCACCGCATCGTCCGCTGCCTTACTGGCAAAATCGCATGCTTGCCATTTGGCGAGTGAAGTTTCGCGCGTGTTGCGCTTGCCGCTGTTTTTTAACTCCCCTGCACGGTAGACGAGCAAACGGCTCATTTGATAGCCGGCTTCCATATTGGCGAGCATTTGCTGGACAAGCTGATGCTCGCCGATCGGTTTGCCGAACGTGGTGCGCGTCCGGCAATAATCTATGCTGGCCTCCAGACAGGCTTGAATCAAGCCGCACGCGCCGGCGGCCACCGTAAAACGTCCATTATCGAGTGAGGCCATCGCAATTTTAAAACCTTCGCCTTCGTCCCCGAGCCGATTGCTTCCTGGAATGCGGACATCCTCTAAAAACAACTCACCGGTATTGCCGGCACGGATGCCGTGTTTGCCCTTGATCGCTTTGGAGGAAAATCCCTCCCTGTCACGCTCCACGATAAATGCGGAGATGCCTTTATGCGCTTTCGATTTATCGGTATAGGCGAATATCAGAAAATGATCGGCCTGGTCGCACAAGGAAATCCACGTTTTCTGGCCGTTCAATACATAGTCATCGCCGTCTTTCACTGCGGTAGTCGAGAGCGCTGCTACGTCCGATCCTGCCCCAGGTTCTGTTAAACCGAATGCGCCGATTTTCTCCCCTTTTGCTTGGGGCACTAGAAACTGCTGCTTTTGTTGCTCAGTGCCCCATTGTAAAAGCGATAGCGAATTGAGTCCGGTGTGGACTGACACGGCTGTGCGGAACGTCGTATCCCCCCGCTCCAACTCCTCACAAACGACGGCCAGCGAATTATAGTCCATTCCGCTGCCTCCATAGGCCTCCGGAATGCACACGCCCATCAGCCCGAGTCCTGAAAGCCGCTGCCAAATTTCTTGAGGAAAACCCCCTTGTGCATCCCAGTCTTTTACGTGCGGCATAATTTCATCATCGACAAACTTACGGACGGTTTTTCGCAGCATTACTTGTTCTTCACTATGCTCAAAATCCATGCCGTTTCCTCCTCGCTAGTTTTGATGAGTGGCCCTCTGCACCGTTTCTTGAATCGTTACGCCGCGCGTTGCCATTTCAGCAATATAGTCCGCCCCTGGAACGATTTCTTCCGGCGGATAAACTCCCCGCTTATCGATACGGCCGTCCGCAATCATTTGCGCCACTACGGAAATGCTGTATGCTGTTGCTTGCGCCATTGCAGTTACTCCGGTTGTCGTATCGCGTATTGCGACCATCTCATAATGGTAGCTGCATTCCTCATCGTCTTTCACTCCCGATACGATAACGCGCAACAGCACCGCATCTTGGTCTTCTCCCAGTTCGGTGATCGGCTCCAGCACTTTGAGCAGCACTTCCCGAGGCGATACATCGCTTCCGTCCACTGTCACTTTGCCGTCGCGGCTCGTCAAACCGAGATCGACGAGCAGCCCGAATTTCTCCGCATGCCCGCGGTAGCGGATTGTTTTGTATTCCAATGAGTCGATATCTCGGAATGTCCGCGTCATCGTCGAGGTGCCTCCTGAAGTATGGAATGCCTCGAGCTCAGCAAAGCCCTCAAAATCAATCGGCTCGATTTCCGATAGCGATGCGACCTGCTTCAGCTCGCCACCCCGAATAACGTGCGACGGATCGGTGTAATGATCGAAAACACCTTCTAAGGAAAAAACATGCTTGTATTCGAGCGGCGGTGCCGGATGAAGGGGGATGCCGCCGACAAAAATACGGATCGATTCCACACGGTCCAATTGGCTCGCTCCATACCCTGCCAGAATGTTGATCATGCCCGGTGCAACGCCAAGATCGGGGATAACCGTCACCCCACGTTCGAGCGCTTTGTCGTGCATATCGAGCACTTTGTCGGTGGCACCGCCGATATGCCCACCAAGGTCGACAGAGTGGACGCCGCACTCGATTGCGAGCTTCGCTACTTTTTCATTGAAAGTATAGAAAAGCGCATTGATGACGACATCCGCTTGTTGCATAATCCTTTTCAGCTCTTCGTCGTTGCTAGCATCCATTTTCACTAACTCGAGCCTCGGGTCGTTCAGCTGCTGACGAAAATCTTCTGCTTTTTCAGTCGTCCGATCTGCAAGAATCACTTTTTCCACTTGTTCATTGCCGAGCAAATCCCGTGCCGCTTGTTTGCCCATCAACCCTGCACCCAGTACCGCAAACTTCATCTTTGCCGCCCCCTTTATGCTTCATTATCGATTTGTGCACGCTGCAAACGACCGCTGAAATCCACATAGACACTCTTCCATTCAGTAAAGACATCGAGTGCCGCCACCCCAGAGTCGCGGTGGCCATTGCCTGTTCCTTTCGTGCCGCCAAATGGCAAATGGATCTCAGCACCTGTCGTGCCGGCATTGATATACACGATGCCCGTATCCAAGTCGCGCTGCGCTTTGAATGCACGGTTGACATCAGCGGTGAAAATGGAGCTGGACAAACCGTAAATGACACCGTTATTCACTCTGATCGCCTCTTCGAAACTGGCGACTTCGATCAAGGAAATGACAGGGCCGAAAATCTCTTCCTGGGCAATGCGCATTTCTGGCGTTACGCCAACAAACAATGTCGGTGCGTAATAGTTTCCTTTATCATAATGGCCGCCTGTTAAAATTTCGCCTCCCCTGACCAGTTGCGCGCCTTCTTCTTTGCCGATCTCAATATAGGAATGGATTTTCTCCAATGCTTTTTTATTGATGACCGGCCCGACTTTGATGGATTCGTCCATGCCATCACCGATTGTCAATTTTTCCATCTTATCGAGCAGGCGTTGCTGCAGCTGTTCTTTTGCATCTTTGTGCACGATGACCCGGCTGCAAGCTGTACAGCGCTGGCCGGCGGTGCCGAATGCGCTCCATAAAATGCCGTCGACAGCAAGATCCAAATCGGCATCATCCATGACGATGACGGCATTCTTGCCGCCCATTTCAAGCGACACTTTCTTTAAGTGACGGCCGCCGAGTTCGGCCACTTTGCGGCCTGTATCGGTCGAACCGGTAAACGAAATGACACGGATCCCTTCGTGCTCGATCATCGCCGTTCCAACTTCCGATCCGGAACCGAAGACGATATTTGCCACGCCGTCCGGCAAGCCTGCCTCCTGAAAAATTTTCGCCATCTCGTATGCCATCATCGGCGTTTCTGTTGCCGGTTTCCACAAGAACGTATTGCCTGCAACAATGGCCGGAAACGATTTCCAAGTCGCGATCGCTACAGGGAAGTTCCACGGCGTGATCAGCCCAACGACACCAATCGGAGCCCGGACGCTCATCGCAAACTTATCGGCAAGTTCCGAAGGCGTCGTTTCGCCGAACATTCTTCTGCCTTCGCCAGCCATATAAAACGCCATATCAATGCCTTCCTGCACTTCGCCGCGGCCTTCCTCAATGACTTTCCCCATCTCTTTGGTCAACACGGTCGCGAGATGTTCTTTCCGCTCTTTCATCAAGCGGCCGATTTCATAAAGGTAATCTGCACGCTTTGGAGCCGGGACAAGCGCCCATTTTTTCTGCGCGGCTTTAGCCACTTTCACCGCTTCATCAACATCAGCGGCAGTCGAGCGCTGAACTTGCGCCAGATCTTCCCCGGTTGCTGGATTGATGACAGGCACGAACTCCGCCCCCGCTTCCTGCTGAAACTGCCCATTTACAAAATTCATTAATTTCATTTCCATACCCCTTTCGATCTATAAATGTAAACGCTTACACTATATAGTACTATTCCATACAAACCTAAAAACTCCTACACCGATTACCAAGTTCTTGATATGCTTTTGAAAAACAGGCAAATTCGTGTTCATTTCATAAAAAAATGCCTCTAACCGGTTGACACTGACCATTCGTCATAGTCTAATCAAGAGTAGAGGTGATTATTTTGTACAAAGTACAAGAAGTGGCAAAAATCGCAGGCGTCAGTGTAAGGACACTGCACCATTACGATAGTATTGATTTAATGAAACCGAGCACGAAAGGCTCGAACCGTTATCGCTATTACAGCGACGAAGATTTGAAGCTTTTGCAACAAATCCTCTTTCTAAAAGAACTTGATTTTTCCTTAAAAAAAATACAGGAAATCATTAAAAACGGCTATGATGCCGAGTATGCAATGGCACGGCATATTGAATTGCTCGAACAGAAGAAATTCCGCATCGAGCAATTGATCGATAATGCACGGGCTACTCAACAGGAATTGTCCACTGGTGAAAGCTTGAGCAACGAACAGCGATTTGCCGCATTTTCGATTCGACACACACCGGACCGTATCGATTTGTATCAAAAACCGAAAGTGGAAGTTTCCGTAACAAATGAAATCGAAGACAACAAAGACGAGCCCGCCTTGTCTCCTGAAAAGCCAGCTAAAGAGGCGGAAAACCTAGAAGAAATCGAACGGGAAGCGAACCGCATCTATCGCGCCGTAGCTACCCTCATGCATTTGCCGCCAAGCGCTCCCGCAGTACAACAGGAAATGGTCGCGTATTATCATTTGCTCGACCGCTTCTATGAATGCTCACCGAATATGTTCCGCAACTTGGGCAATTTGTATGCAAACGATAGCCGGTTCTCCCGAACGATTGACCAGCATGGAAACGGCTTGTCGATTTACTTGAAAGATGCGATGCATGTGCACGCCGAAAGTTTGCAGCATGCCTGAACTTATCGGGCCGTGCAGCAATTGCGGTAAAGATGTTTATTGTCGCGACGGTTTCTTGGATGGCGTCTATATCGATGGCAACTTAATCTGCCACGACTGCGCAGAAGAACTCGACAATTAAATTTATCATATGAAAAAGCCTGAACGGGGTTTCCCGTTCAGGCTTTTTCGGTTCCATTTAGGATTGTGTTGTTTCTTTCAATGCGTCCAAGCGCTGCTGAACTTGTTCTCCGGTTAACCCATGTTCAAAGGCATAGCGGTTGCGCGGATGCTCACGGCATTCAGCGGAGCAGGAGCGCATATATTTGTGTTCGTTTTCTTCAGAGCACAAGATTTTCGCGTTGCATTCCGGATTTGCACAATTGACGTAGCGCTCACACGGCTCGCCGGTAAAATGGTCTTTTCCGACAATGGTATGCTCAACCTGGTTGACAGGCACCGCAATCCGCTCGTCAAAGACGTACAATTGGCCATCCCATAGTTTCCCTTGCACTTCCGGGTCTTTGCCATATGTGACGATGCCTCCGTGCAATTGGTTGACGTCTTCAAAGCCTTCACGCTTGAGCCATCCTGAGAATTTTTCACAGCGGATTCCGCCTGTGCAATACGTCAAGATTTTCTTGCCTTCAAACTGCTCTTTATTGTCGCGGATCCACTCCGGTAAGTCACGGAATGTTTCAACGTCCGGGCGCACTGCACCGCGGAAATGGCCGAGATCGTATTCATAGTCGTTGCGCGCATCGATGACAACAGTATCTTGGTCTTGCATCAATCTATAAAATTCTTTCGGCTCTAGATAAGTGCCGGTCAATTCATTCGGGTTGATATCTTCTTCAAGCCCAAGATGGACGATTTCTTTTTTCGCGCGGACATGCATTTTCTTGAAGGCATGGCCATCCGCTTCATCAATTTTGAAGACGATATCAGCAAAGCGTGGATCGCTCTTCATCATTTCCATGTATTGTTCTGTTTGCTCGAGCGTACCCGAGCAAGTGCCGTTGATTCCTTCGTGGGAGACGAGGATGCGGCCTTTCAATTCGAGTTGTTTGCAGGCTGCCAAATGCTCGGCCGCAAATTCTTCTGGGTTTTCGATTGGTGTGTATAGGTAATACAATAAGACATTATGTGTATGATTTTGCATGAATCATACCTCCTGATTTTCGATTTGGCCCATCCCGTTGACGCAGGAAAAACCTAGCCTATTTTACCCCATGCGAAGCGATAATTCAACTACCCTTCCGGTAAGGCTTGACATTTACATACAAAAAAGCCCCCTGTTAGAGGGGGCGAAAACTTCAGCAAACTCTGTTTTTTACCGGTTTATGGTTAGCACTCGCTATCAATGCTTCTCTATTCAACTCCATCATCGCAAAACGGGTCTGCACGGTCGCGCTTCCGATATGCGGGGTGACAGTTAAGTTGTCGAGCGTTTGCAACGGATGATCAAGCGGCAACGGCTCTTGTTCGAAGACATCGAGCCCCGCTCCCCAGATTTCCTTGTTTTTCAAAGAATCATATAGAGCTTGTTCATCTACAATACCGCCACGTCCGCAGTTGACGAGAATCGCCGAATCTTTCATCAAGGACAGCTCGCGCTTGCCGATCATTCCTTTTGTTTGTTCTGTCAACGGCGCGAGGATGACGACAAAATCAGAGCGTTTCAATAAGTCATCCAGCTCCGCATAAACGGCATCTTCTAAGCTCCGCCGTGTTCGGTTGTGGTAGATGACTTCCATATTGAATCCTTGCGCACGCCGGCACACCGCTTCCCCGATGCGTCCCATGCCGATGATGCCCAATGTGGTGCCGTAGACGTTTTGTCCGGTCATGCCCATCGGCGTCCATGCTTGCCACTCTCCATTTCTTACCGTCTTTTCCGCTTCCACAAGGCGCCGTGCTGTAGCGAGCATCAATGAAAAGGTCAAATCAGCCGTCGTCTCGGTCAAAACATCAGGCGTATTGGTGACAAACACTTTATGTTCTCTTGCCGCATCCAGGTCAATATTATTATAGCCGACAGCCAAATTCGCCACAATTTTCAAATTCGGTGCCGCTTGCAACAATTCCCGGTCAATCTCGTCACCGAGCATCGTCCATAATGCTTGTGCTTGTGTCGCCTCTTCCAATAGTTTCTCGCGCGGCGCATTTTGCTCTTCTTCCGGCCACATGCGAACCTCATACACTTCGTGAAGATCTGCAACTGCTTGTTCAGGCAATTTTTGCGTGATAAACAAAATCGGTTTCATTGAATTTCTCCGCCCTTCTTCCAAATTATTGCGATTTGCTCCAGGATTTTATTCTGTTCATCTATCCGTATACCTATATATTGACGAAAGCAGGACTTCTTAAACAGTGCTTGCTCATGGGTGTACCCTCTCGATTGTTTTTCAAGCAAAGCCCAGAAAAAAGCCGCGCTGTTATCAGCGCGGCCAGCTTGATTTCTTATCCATTCAATTTGCGCAATTCCACGCGGCGGATTTTTCCGGAAGCTGTTTTCGGCAGTTCCGTCAAAAACTCGATGACACGCGGATACTTATACGGCGCTGTAATTCCTTTAACATGATCTTGCAGTTCTTTTACCATTCCGTCATTTTTGTCAATTTCGTTGCGCAGTACGACAAACGCTTTGACGATATTGCCTCGAATTTCATCCGGTGCCGCAACTACTGCACATTCCTGGACAGCTGGATGCTTCATGAGTGCATCTTCGACTTCAAACGGCCCAATCGTATAACCAGACGAAATGATGATGTCGTCGCTGCGGCCTTCAAACCAGAAATAGCCATCTTCATCGCGCGAAGCTTGATCACCTGTCAAATACCAGTCGCCGCGGTATGCAGCATGCGTCCGTTCCGGGTCCCGGTAATATTCACGGAATAGCGCAGGACAGCTCTTATGCACGGCGATATCCCCGACTTCACCTGGTGCTGCAGGTTCCCCATTTTCATTAATGATATCGACCGGATTTCCTGGTGTCGGTTTTCCCATGGACCCCGGCTTCATTTCCATGTCCTGCAATATGCAGACAAGCAATGTATTTTCCGTCTGGCCGTAGCCATCGCGCACGTTCAAATGGAACGCTTCCTGGAATGCGTCGATCACTTGACGGTTCAGCGGTTCTCCTGCTGAAACGGCACTGCGCAGATCCGGCAATTTATAGTCATTCAAGTTTTCGACTTTTGCCATAATGCGATATTCCGTCGGTGTGCAGCATAGCACATTGACTTTTTCTTCTTTTAAAATATCCAAATATTTGAGAGCATCAAACCCACCGTGATAAACCAATGCCGTTGCCCCTAGTGTGATGGTTGAAAGGAATGGGCTCCAAATCCATTTTTGCCAGCCCGGAGCTGCTGTCGCCCAAACGACGTCGCCGCTTTTGACGCCGAGCCATTCAGTTGCAGCGGTGCGGACATGTGCATAGCCCCATCCGTGGACATGGACAACGCCTTTAGGGTTTCCTGTTGTGCCCGATGTATACGAAAGAAAAGCCATGTCTTCACGGTTCGTGTCGACTGCTTCAAATTCCTCAGATTCCACAGCAGCCAACTCTTCGAGTGATTTCCATCCCTCTTCTTTGCCGCCGATGATCAGCTTATTGTTCAGCGCTTCATACGGTTCTTCAATCGAATTTGTTTCAGCTGTCGTTTTATAATGTGCAACGATCGCTTTAGCTCCTGAATGCTCCATCCGGTAGCCCAAATCTTTTTTGCGCAGCATTTCCGAACACGGGATCGCCACAAGCCCAGCACGTAAACATGCCAAGTATGTAATATAGGCTTGCGGGATTCGCGGTAAAATGATCAGTACGCGGTCGCCTTTTTGCAGGCCAAGCCCTAGCAGTGCCTGTGCATATTGATTCATTTGGGCGAACAAATTCTTATACGTAACATCCTCGCGGTTGCCTTCAGCATCGAACCAACGCACAGCGAGGCGCTCCGCATCATTTTTATACGCTTCCAACTCTGAAGTGATATTGTATTGTTCCGGTGCGATCAAATGTTCAGCAGTCATTTTAGTTTCCTCCTATTGATTAGTTTGTAGGAATGATCAAATAATACACACTTGCTAAAAACAAAAATGCGAGCAAGGCAGAAAGATAAGCTTTCGCCGGTGTAAATCCTTGGACGGCTTGAATGATTTTCACACTGACCAAGTACATCCAAACGACGCCGATGACGAGAAGCACAGTCACCCACAACGAGCCGTTGCCAACTCCAGCCAAATGCGGTGCCCCGAGCAAGCCAGGCAATAGGGCGATTGGCGTTGCCATACTAAGCGTACCATAGCGCGCGGTGCCCCCAAGTGCTTTAGAGCCCGCCCATAGCAAAGCCGCCATCCCGACTTTCGTGATAAAAGCCGTCAATAAGCCAAAGATGATGAAGACCCCTGGCACGATGAAATTTTGCAGCAATGGAGATTCAAAGCTGCTTATGTATGAGGCTTGTGACGCGATCGAAATCGCGCCATAGCCAAGTCCCACGATAAGCAATAAAATCCAGCTCACCGTTTTAGTTTTCGGTAATTGCAGGAATGATCGATAAGATGAATCATCCAGGCTTATCATTTTTCCGACCAATTTCCCCACTCCCTCTTTCATTTACATTCCCCAAGGCATCAATGCCCAGATGGCAACTGCTGCAGACACGACGACTGTAATACTTGCACCGAGCGTACTGTTATAACGATAAGATTTAATATCTTTCCAGCCATGAATACGTTCGATCAATTCGATATCTGCTTGCTTCGTCAGCTTTTTCGAAAGCGATGGAATGCGGTTCGTAATATATGAGACGACAATCAGCAAGATAAAGCTGATCGGCACCGCCAGCATCGCACCTGACAGCCCCATGCCATCGGTAACGCCATGACCGGTCAAAACGATGCTTGGGAAGACGAAAGGCGAAACGATGATATAGATGATCCCGCCGACAACAGATGCTGCAATAGCTCCGAATTTATTGGCTTCTTTCCACCAGACGCCGACGATGATCAGCGGCGCGTTGGTGACACCCGCCAATCCGAATGCCCATAAAATACTGACGACTAGAAAGGCCGGTGGATTGATGGCGAGCAAGATACTCGCGATACCGCCTAGGAAAATGGCGATAAAGCCGATGCGCAAGTTCAAGCGCTGCGAAATATTCGGTTTCAATGTGGCGATGATATCTTGTGAGATCAATGCCCCGATTGCCAGCAAGTTGCCGCTCAATGTAGAAAGTCCAGCGGAAATCGCTCCGGCAATAACGAGCGCCGTTACCCATTCCGGGTTATAGACCATATTTAAAATAATCGTCAATTTATCTGCATCCGTATCCGAAATGGTTACACCTTGTGTAGTTGTTGCAAAGACGCCAACAAAGCCCATTGCGTACGTTGCGGAAAAGACCAAACCAAGAATAAATGCAAACCAGACCATTGCTGAACGCGCGCTTCTTAAAGTAGAAGCGGTATAAACGCGCATTGCCAAATGGGGCAATCCAAGCGCCCCGATGGTCAAAGCTGGAATGATAGAGAAATACCATTTCGGTGAAAATTGGTAGTCAAAAAATGATGGCAAGGCATCCAACATGGCCGGAACCATATCCGCATAAAACAAAGGCGGGAAGTACCATCCGGTTGCGCCAATCGCTTTCATGATCGCCCCGAGCGGCACAATGAACATCAATGCAATGATGACCATTTGGATAGCGGCATTGTTCGTAGCGCCTGCCATACCGCCGATTGTAATATAACCGACAATCAAAATACCGAAAATGAATAGCCCTGTAATATATGGTATGCCGAGCAATGTCTCAAAAGTGATCGCGATTCCGATCATTTGCCCGAGTGCATACATAATCGAAACCAAAATCATGAATAAGGCTGCGATGATCGATGCCGTTACACCGTAGCGGTCACGGATGAAATGAGTCGGAGAAAACGCGCCCATCCGCCGTAAACTTGTCCCGTAAATGATGGTGATCAACGGAATCGCCAGAATCAACTGAATCCACAGCATAATGAATGGAACTTGTAATTGTAGGATTAATGCAGTAATACCAAGAAATGTTGCAAGACTCATATATGTAGAAGCCATAGCTAAACCGTTCGTAATCGCTCCTACGTTCGATCCGCCAACATATAACTCTTTCGCTGATTTACTTTTCCGGTTCGAAAGGAAGCCAACGATGTAAAACAAAACGAAAGTCGCCCCTACGACCGCGAGGCCCATTATCGGATTATCCAATTGCCAGTTTTGCTCCATTGCTTACACTTCCTTTACTTCGTCGGCTTGGCCGAGCGCGTCGTTTTCTCGTTCAATTTCGTCGTCGATCCGGTTGCCGATTTTACCTGCTACAAGCGTCAGCAAGAACACGCCGAACCAGCCCATTAAAATTGGCACGATATACATGACCGGAAAGCCGAATAGCATTGCGTCTACCGGAAAGATTGAAAAAATCAACCCGACATTGCCTACGAGAATAAAAGCAGCGGTCATCCAAATCGTAAACTGCACCTCTTTTTTGTAAGCTTTCATGATTTCCCCTCCATTTGTGTAAGTTCTCTTTTTTACACCCCTAACTGAGCGTTCGCTCAGATTTACAGCATGTCCTCCCCTTTCAGAAAATTATTGTCGTAATAGCTTACTTGATTGTAACCGGTTGCATAAACGGGAGTCAACTGAATTTTTATAAAATTAAAATAACTATAGTGATAATATTTTGCACTTTCCTATCTAACTTCAATTTTTTTATGGCATTCTTCTCTCAACTAGTAAATAACCTCATAGTTATAGGGGATTTGTAGAATCGTTGAGAAAAAACCTTGATAAAAAAATTTTACAAATATACTTTTCGTCTAAATCAAAAAAACATTTTATCCAATAGAATTATGAATATTAATGGTTTTTTATGCATTTTGTTGTTTTTATTTCATACTTTCTGTCGGACCTGTTCATTTATTGATCGGTTAAAATGAATGCCTCTCTGATTAAAACGCTTCTATGATCCTAAATAAACACAAAAAAACTGCGCCTGAAATTTCCAGGCGCAGCGGGAATATGTTACATATTCGGTTTATTGTCTTCTTCTTCGATTTTCTTTTCCATTTTAGCTAATTGGTTCTTCGCAAAATCGCGTCCACCAAGTCCGAATGCGATGGCAAACGCCACTGCTAGTCCTGCAATGATGAATAAGAAGGCGAGATTGACAATGTTTGATGCAAAGTTCAATTGGTCGAGTGTCATGAAGATGGCGATGACGAAGATCGCGTATTTAACGATCCCACCAAACAATTTATTGCCGGATGCACGTTTGATGTAATTGCCGAGCATGCTGCCCCCTATCAACCCCAGCCCCAAGATGATGAGTGAACTGATGAGAAGCGGCAAGTAAGCGATAATCGCGGTGCCGATCGAATTCAACACATCGAGTTGCAGAACATTCATAGCTTCCACTACGAAGAAGATGATGATGATGGCCTGGACCACTTTGCCGATAATTTGAGCAATATCAAATGATGGCTCTGTTGTTTTGTCCGGGCTCAAGTAAGTAGAGAAGCGATTGATTCCGGTGCCGTTCAGCAAACTGATGAGCAAGTCGCCCACAAATTTGGCAATGAACACACCAGCCAAGATCAAGATGATGCCGACGAAGATATTCGGGATCATGCCAAGCACTTGGTTAAGCATCGAGACGATCGGTTGAGAGATCGACTGGATATTCAAAGTTTCGAGCGCTACAGTGACAATCGGAATCAAGACGATGACGAATACCACATTTGACAAAACTTTTGCCATGGTGTTCTGGTCGCTTGGTGCCATGCGCTCAGTCGAGCCTGTTTTGTTGGTCATTTTGTTGAACCATTTGTCGATGTTCAAAGCTGAAAGCAAGCTTTCCACTAAGCGCTTCACAAACTTCGCAACAAAGTAACCGATGACTAGGATCAATAGTGCGAGGAATAAATTCGGCAGGAATGCCAGGAACTTATCCATCATGTTAGAGATAGGCTGCGCGACATTATGCATATCGAGCGCATTCAAAACACTTGGAATAAACAGGATGAAAATTAAATAGTAAAGAATTTTGCCGATAGAGTCCAGTTTGTCATCCGCATCTTCCTTCGTTTTAGCCATATGCCCTTTCACCATGGCGTTGTCAGCACCTATTTTCTTAAGCCCCTTCGAAAAGATTGCTCTGACAATCGTCGCAACGATCCATGCGATGACGAGCAATAACAGGGCGCCGAGAATGTTTGGAATGTAGTTGATGATTGTATTCCCGACATTCTGGAACGAGTTGGTTACATCATTCAAATGTGTCATCTCCTTTACAATTTTATGATTCTATTTTAATATCCCCCTTATATTTTTTCTTAAACGCAAACTGCCAGTTTATTCGACTCTAATATGGTATTTATAAGATTTCCATCTCATAATTGGTGATTACTGCATATAAAAGCGCCAGCTCTATTGGCTGGCGCTGCAAATCGGTTTCCTACATAATTATGGCTTTGACAAAATGACTGTCACTTTGAATAAATCCCCGTCCACCTCAAGTTTCAGTTGGCCTCCGTGCAAGTCGACAATCGACTGTGCAATTGCCAGTCCCAGCCCTGAGCCTTCCGTCTGGCGCGAAGTATCCCCGCGTTTGAATCGCTCGAGTAATTCTTCCGAGTTGTCTCCGAGTTCAAAACGCGTCACATTTTTGATGGTCGTGACGATTTCTCCAGTATGTTCCGAAAGTGCAATATACACACGGCTGTGCGGCAGCGAATATTTGGTCGCATTCAAAATCAGGTTATCGAGAAGCCGCCACCATTTCTGTCCATCCACCGATGCATACAATGGCTGGTCTGGCACGGCCAACCGCACATCGAGCCTGGATTCCTTGATTGCTTCCTCGTGTTCTGCCAGCGCCTGCGCCAATAGCTGATTCATGTCCAGGCGCTGCTTATTGATGTCCGCATTGCCGGTCGCCATTTTCGAGACTTCGAACAAATCTTCGATCAGGACTTTCAGCCGCTCTGATTTACGATCGAGAATATCGACATATTTCCGGCGTTCTTCCGGTCCGAGATTTTCATTTTTCAATAGATCGGTATAGGTGATGATGGAAGTGAGCGGCGTCCGCAGGTCATGGCTGACATTGGTGATGAGCTCTGTTTTCAAACGCTCACTTTTCGTACGGGCAGAAACCGATTGCACATACCCTTCACGAAGCAGATTCAAATGCGTGGCATGCCGGGCAAGCGGGGATTTGCCTTTCACTGCAAGTTCTGTTCCAATACTGCCTTGTGCAAGCTGCGCGGTTCCTTTCATCAATCTGTTCAAATAACCGAGGCGAATCATGAGAAACAGAAGCGATGGCAAACCGATGAATAATGTGGCCGGCAGCCAGACAATGACCACGACCGGCTGAATCATCATCACCGCCGTTCCGATTCCCCAGAAAAACACCACCACAAGCACCCAAGCCATTTGAAATCCGATTGAGCGGTCCAAAAAAGTATCGCCTGCCGCCTGGAGCTGGTTCCATGTGAAGCTTTGTTTAGTTTCCATCGCAAAGGTTTGCCAATTGCCGAAATGCTTCCATAGCCAAATCAACTGTAAAATGAGAAGCGACAGAAAAACCAGCGCAATCGCCGCCGCGCCGGGCATTTCCAGAAAATACGCTGCACTTCTATGTTGCCGGGACATTGTAAAGAGCGACAGGAAACGGTTCACACCTACCAAAGCAAACAAGGTAGTTATAGCAAGCACTAGCGTTTTCCATTCTATGGCTATTTTCCGCCATTTTGCATAGGCCGCTCCGGTATACCACTCCAGATCGACTGGCCGTTTTCTATATAGCCAAACGGCTCCAGCTATAGCCGAAATCAGCAATAAATACAGGAAAACTTTGATGAACTGAAATTGGCTCGAAGCGTTCAAAAAATCGTTTCCTGCTAAAGTCTTATTCGGTATTTGGATAGTGCCCGAATAGCGTTCATTCGGCGATGGGCCTGCAAAACCATCCATCTGAAAATCATAATCCCAATAACCGCCTGAAAAAGACAGCGGGTCTTGCACTGAGAATGCATGTTCAAAAAGAGGATGATCGACGAGTGTGCCTTTTGCAATCGTTTCTCCGCTTCCTAATGCCTTTAACTGATAAGTATAGCCGGAAGCCTCCATCTCGAATGCTGCCTGTTGCTCTGCCAATTGTTGAAGTGCTTGTTCATGTGCTATTTCGCGCTGTTCCACCACCGCTTGTTTCGCGGCTTCATCATCTGTAAATTCTTCCCGAACAGCTAATAATTCTTCGTCACGCTGTTCTGTAAGCTGCTCCGCTAAATCTGTATCTTCATTTTCCTCCGCAGCTGTGATGGCCTCTGCAAACCGATCGCGCACCATTTGTATCTGATCCGTCAAGGATGCGCTGTCTGCGCGGTATTGGTCGATTTCCCATGAAGCGACCGACTGATCGACCTTGAATTCCGATGGATCCAGCTCAAAAAACAGCAGTCCTTGTGAGATACGAGAAAATTCATACCTAAATTCTTCGGTATCGGTGTAGGATTTCCCAAAATACTCCATACCTTTATCAAGAACCGTCAAAAAACTAAGCAACCATAACGAAAGGCCAATAAGCCAAATCCATTTTTTCATAGTTATAGATCTCCTTTTGTTAAGTGGCGCAGTGTAGCAAGCAAGTCTTCAGGTGATTTGAACAGAAAATCCAGGATGAATGAAGAACAATAAACTAGGCACAATAAAGCGACAGCGATGGCAGCAACCGACCATAAGTCATTTTTCCATTTTGTAGCCAATGCCCCACACCACCTTTACGTAGCGAGGGTTTTTCGGGTCAAGCTCGATTTTCTCACGTATTTTCCGAATATGTACTGCGACGATGTTTTCAGCATTGTATGCCGGTTCCCGCCACACCCGCTCATAAATTTCGCCGATCGAGAAAACCCGACCAGCGTATTTCATCAGCAATTCCGTAATATTGAATTCAGTTGGCGTCATGCGTATTTCCACTCCATCCACCAACACTGTTTTCGCTTGCGAATCGAGAACCAATCCATCAATTTCCATGCTCTTTGCTGCTTCGCCATAATTCCCAAGCGTGACGTAACGTCTGAGTTGAGACTTTACTCTAGCCATCAATTCCATCGGATGGAAGGGTTTGGTTACGTAATCGTCTGCCCCGATCGATAAGCCATGTATTTTATCGGAATCCTCGCTGCGTGCACTTAGCATAATGATCGGGATGTTGCGCTGTTCCCGAATTTTGAATGTCGCATGAATCCCATCGAGCTGCGGCATCATGACATCCATGATCACCAAATGAACTTGCTGCTTATCCAACAACTCAAGTGCTTCCTGGCCGTTTGATGCCCCGATTGCTTGAAAACCCTCATTTTTCAAATAAATGCTGATGCCATCACGGATTTCTTTATCGTCGTCTGCTACCATGACTGTCAGTTGCTCCACTTGTTCCACCTCTTTTCATTTCTGACTTTAGTGTAGAGGACAAATCTTAAGAGCAGCTTACGGAAATTCTGAAGATATTCTTAAGCTTTTCCATTTTCTTTCCTAAATGCCAAAAGCGCAATGCCGCCAAGCAATAAAGCAACGCCCGTCCACGACTGTCCACTAAGTGTTTCCCCCACTACTGCCACCCCAAGAATCGATGCGGTCAATGGTTCGGCAAGCGATAAAGTAACGGCAGAAGATGAAGGAATCGTTTTCAAGCCGCTTGAAAACAATAAATAAGCTAAACTGGTCGCCGCGAGGCCCAAATAGGCGACTATCAACAAATTGCGCGGTTCCGCTAAATAGCCAGTATCCAAGAATAATAAGAAAGGCATCAACCCAACGCCGCTCAAAGAAAAGATAATAGCTACAGCCGGCACCACATCCATGACCCCCAGCACATTTTTGCTGCACATCGCATAGCCTGCGAACGATAATCCGGCAAGAAGTGCGAGCAGCACGCCGATCGGGTCGACGATATAATTATCGCGGTTCGCAAATAATAAAATACAGCCGGTAATCGCAAGAAGGGTCGACAACACCCATACCCGTTCCGGCCTGCGCTTCACGATGAGCGCTTCTAACACCCCGGAAAATGCGGGAGCACTGCCGATCGCCACGACCGTTCCGATGGCGACGCCCGTCAATTGGACAGCAGAAAAAAAGAAGGGCTGAAACAGCGCCATGCACATTGCAGAGAGCGCCACCCATAGCCACGGGATCCGTGCACCACGCAACGCCCCGGATAGCCAGACGAATAGCAGCAGCCCGAATCCTCCGATCGCAAGCCGGACGGCGCCGATTGTCAATGGATGGGCATCGCCCACGAGAAAGGTTTGTGCTGTTCCAGTTGTTCCCCACAGCATTGCTGCGAATAATACCCATATGTATGCCTTTGTTTGCATCTATTCCCACCGCTTTCCTTCTATATAAAAACTCGATTGTTAACGCTTTATTTTAGTGAGCCGTATTGATTTTTATGTAAGGATGAAATATCTTCCATTCCCATCTCTAAACATACCACGGCACACATAGTTTGAGATAGGGCACTTTTGGGATTATAATAGAAGAATAAGAGGAGGTGATCGCATGTATATGACAGTCCAGGAAACTGCCGCTTTTTTGTCGATGCCTGAAGAGCAAGTCAACCGCTATGTACTTGAAGGCCGGATTCGCGCAGTCCATGACGGGGAACAATACATGATCAACACCTCTCAGTTCGACAGCCATTTCCAACAGCTCGAACTCGCTAAGCAAGAGCTTGAGGAATGGCGCGCGACCCCTATTCCGGATGATGTGGACATCCAAGATGAAGATTGACACATCAAAAAAGATCGGAGCCATTGAGGCTTCGATCTTTTTTGTATTTACGCTAATGCGTGGCTTTTGGCATTCACCGTTTGTTTTAACTGGTTCCGTACGTGGTGAGCCCATTTGTCAAATTCCACCAAGAATCCATCATGGCCGAAATCCGTTTCGACTTGTTCCCATCTTGCACGGGGCTGTTTCTCAACCCACGGAATCATCAATTCGGCCGGATACAATAAATCGTGGCTATATGAAATCGACAAAATTTCAGACGACAGTTCCGCTTCTTCCACATCGTGTGCATTCATCGCTTTTAACAACACAAGGTAACTATTCGGATCGAAGCGGCCTGCCAGCTTGCGGCCTTGATAATCCAAATAAGACTGTACTTCAAACCCTTCGTCGCGACGCGCACGGCCAAAGCGGCCATTGAATAATTTTCCGCTGCGGTATGTCACCATGCCGGCCATGCGGGCAATTTCGAATCCTTTGAGCTGGATTTCCGGATTATACGCGCCCCCTTTGAATTCCGGATCATTTTTAATCGCTTGGATGCCAATGTGGTTGAACGCGACCCCATAATCGCAGTAATAAGGCGTCACTGCAAGCGCAATCGCCGTATCGAGAAACTCTGGATACAGCCTTGCCCATTCCAAAGTTTTCATGCCGCCCAGTGATCCGCCAATGACGGCTGCCAGATGATCGATGCCCAAAGCTTCCAGCGCCTTGCGCTCTGCTTTGACCATATCACGGATTGTCAGCTCAGGAAACGCTGCACGGTAAGGATGCCCTGTTTCGGGATTGATCGATGACGGGCCCGTCGAACCATTGCATCCGCCAAGCACATTAAAGGTAATGACTTGGAACAAGTCGGTATCCACCGCTTTGCCGGGACCGATAAGCCCTGCCCACCAGCCTGGCTGCACTGAAGTGCCGACTGCATATTGGTCGCCTGTCAATGCGTGGCAAATCAGAATCGCCGGCGCCGTTTTATTGCCGACATGCTCATATGCCAATTCCACTTCAGGTAAACTATCGTTCGATTCCAGCGTCAGCCGGCCGATGGATACTGTCGTCATTCGAATCCCTCCTTACGCGTTTGTGAGTATCGCTACTTGGATGGCTTGTTCCAAATCAGCGATCAAATCTTCGTGATTTTCCAAACCGACTGACAAACGGATCAATTCTTCTGTAACCCCGCTGTTTTTCAGTTCTTCTGCCGTCAATTGCTGGTGCGTCGTCGAAGCCGGGTGGATGATCAGCGATTTGGCATCGCCGACATTCGCCACATGAGACCACAGGTTGACTCCATCAATCACTTTACGACCGGCATCTCTTCCCCCTTTGATGCCAAAGTTGACGATCGAACCGTAGCTGTTTTTCAAGTATTTCTTCGCAAGTTCACTTGAAGGATGATCTTCGAATCCAAGGTAGTTGACCCATTCCACTTGAGGATGGTCTTTCAAATATTCCGCTACCTTTTGTGCATTGCTTGCATGGCGCGGGATGCGCAAGTGTAAAGTTTCAAGCCCCTGCAGCAGTGCATGTGCGCTGTCTGCGCTGAGAGTCGGCCCGAAATCGCGCAATAATTGAACGCGCAGTTTCGTCGCAAACGCAGCGTCCGGAACATCGATACCGAAGCGGATACCGTGGTAGGATTCATCCGGTTGTGTGTAGTTCGGGAAGCGCGGGTTGTCCCAGTTGAAGCGGCCCGCATCTACAGCGACACCGCCGATGGTCGTGCCGTGCCCTCCGATCCATTTTGTTGCCGAATGGATGACCACATCTGCACCGAATTCGATCGGGTTGCTGACGAACGGTGAAGCGAATGTGTTATCGATCAATAGCGGAATACCGTTTTCATGGCCGATTTGTGCGACGCGTTCAACATCAAATACGTTCAGGCTCGGATTTCCGATGATTTCACCGAAGAAAGCTTTTGTCTTGTCGGTAATTGCAGCACGGAAATTTTCCGGGTCGGTCGCATCGACGAACTTTGTCGTAATACCGTAGCGCGGCAATGTGTTAGCGAATAGATTATAGGTGCCTCCATATAGATTGCTATCGGCGACGATTTCATCTCCGGCTTCCGCAACGTTCAATACCGAAAATGCGATTGCTGCCATGCCCGATGATAGAGCGACTGCCGCTGTGCCGCCTTCAAGCAAGGCGACGCGCTGTTCGAATACATCTACAGTAGGGTTCATGATACGTGAGTAGATATTGCCAGTTTCTTTCAAACCGAATAAGTTTTGTGCGTGCTCTGTATCTTTAAAGACATAGGAAGTTGTTTTATGGACTGGAACTCCACGCGAACCTGTTACTTGATCTGGTTCCTGTCCGCCGTGCAATAAGAGTGTTTCGGGTTTAAAATTTGTCATTGTGAGTTCCTCCTGATTTTTTATAATTTTTGTAAAAGGTGAGGAGGACATAGAAAAGACCCTCTTCAGAAAGAAGAGGGCCGTCATATACGGATTTACCTCCTCTCATCTTTCAGCGCTGCACATGCAGTACTGTAGGATTTAGCACCTTTCCAGACGGTTGTCTGTTGGTTGCCGGGCATCGCAGGGCCTATTCCCTCCGCCACTCGTGATAAGAGTATGAAACTATTTTTTTGCTTGTGGAAAAGTATAGAGGACATAGCCGTTTAAAGTCAAGTGTATTTGTCGAAAAATTTTAACTACTATATAAGCGATATTTCCGCTAAAAGTTTTTTCACAAAGCGGTTGACATTTTCCTTATTTCGAAATAAAGTAGGAATCACGAATTGAATAGCTTACATCACTTTCTTATCCAGAGAAACCGAGGGACAGGCCCTTTGACGTTTCGGCAGCAGATTCGCAAATTCGCGAAAACTGTGCTAATTCCTGCAAATGCTCTAGCATTTGGAAGATGAGAATGAGATGGTTTCATAATTGGAGCCTTCTTTTTTCTTGTGCATAAGAAAAAAGAGGGCTCTTTTTCGTTATTTCAGGAAAGTGTTCGTTCGCATTTATTCGAATCGTTACAGGCAGCCATAGGAGGGACACCATGATTCAATTTGAAGCAGTCAAGAAAACATATGTATCCGGTAAACAGGAAGTCCATGCGCTTAATGGCATCGACTTGACCGTTGAAACCGGTGAAATTTACGGCGTCATCGGTTTTAGCGGCGCAGGGAAAAGCTCATTGATCCGGACAGTCAATTTGCTCGAACGCCCTACTTCCGGGCGTGTATTTATCCACGGAGAAGACATCTCCGCTTTAACCGCTAAAAAAATCCGAGACATCCGTAAAGATATCGGCATGATTTTCCAGCATTTTAACTTGCTCGACTCGAAAACGGTGCATCACAATATCGCGATGCCGCTGTTGCTTGCCAAAATGCCAAAAACGGAAATCGACCGCAAAGTTACAGAGCTTCTTGAATTTGTCGGACTGGCTGACCAGGCAAGAAAATACCCGGACCAATTGTCCGGCGGCCAGAAGCAGCGAATCGGCATCGCCAGAGCGCTTGCAACCAACCCTTCGATTCTTTTGTGCGACGAAGCGACTTCCGCTCTCGATCCGCAAACGACACAATCGATTTTAGACTTGCTGCGGCGCATCAATAAAGATTACAACATTACCATTTTGCTCATCACCCATGAGATGGGCGTCATCCGGGAAATTTGCGACAAAGTAGCGGTCCTTGAAGAAGGGCGCGTGATTGAGCAAGGCAGCGTCTTCGATGTTTTCACGAAACCGCAGCACGCAACGACCAAACGCTTTGTCCGCTCCGTCATGAACGATGAATTGCCCGAGTCCTTACTCGACCAAATCTATAAAAACGATCAAAAGCGTCCGATTTACCGCGTCCAGTTTACCGGCACTTCCGTCGGCCAGCCATTCATGTCGCGCGTGTCGCGGGAATTCAATCTCGATTTAAATGTCTTGTTCGGTAATATCACTGAGCTCCAAGGCATTCCTTATGGCAATTTAATCGTTGAATTCGACGGCGCTCGCGCTGAGATCGACCGTGCACTCGCTTCGATCCGCAACGACAATATCCTGGTAGAGGAGGTTCAGCAGCATGCAGGTTAATCAATCGCAAATTTTAGAAGCATTATGGGAAACACTTTATATGACCGGTGCTTCGTTTGTATTCTCACTCGTCATTGGATTGCCGCTGGGCATATTGCTCGTCGTCACTAGAAAAGGGCATCTGCTGGAAAATGAAGTGGTCTTCAACATATTGAACATTGTCATCAACATATTCCGCTCGATTCCGTTCATTATTTTGATGGTCGCAATCATCCCATTGACACGGCTCATTGTCGGCACGTCGATCGGAACTGCCGCAGCCATCGTACCTTTAGTGTTTTACGCAGGGCCATACATTGCACGACTCATAGAAAACTCGCTGCTCGAAGTCGATAAAGGCGTTATCGAAGCGGCCCAGGCAATGGGGGCATCACCAGGGCAAATCATTTTCCGCTTTCTTATTCCGGAAGCACTCAGCTCGCTTGTCCTGGCTCTGACCATAGCTATCGTCGGTTTGATCGGTGCCTCCGCTATGGCTGGTGCTATCGGCGGCGGTGGGCTCGGAGACTTGGCCATCACTTACGGCTACCAACGCTTCGACACCATGGTCATGTTCTTGACGGTTGCAATACTCGTCGTACTCGTCCAAGGTGTCCAATCACTCGGCAACTTGATGTCACGCCGTGTGCGTCGCAGTTGAACCGAAAACATCAATAACATCATTACTGAATATATTTTAATCCCTTTCTAACCATAAACTTAAAACCCACTGGAGGATTTCATTATGAAAAAAATTACAGCTCTTTTTGCAACAGCCGGCTTAGCTACTCTACTCACCGCATGCGGAGGCGACGATTCCGCCGACGGCACTACTACCGTCACACTCGGCATCAGCGGTTCGGATACAACCATTTGGGATTATGTCGGTGACAAGGCCGCTAAAGAAGGCATCGAACTCGACATCATCACGTTCTCGGATTATGTGGCACCGAACTTGGCACTTGCTGAAGGCGAACTTGACTTGAACGCCTTCCAAACGATTTCTTATTTCGATGAATTTGTCGAAGAACATAATGTCGACATCGTGCCGATCGGCTCTACCGTCATCGCACCGATGGGCTTGTACTCCGAAAAGTACGAATCGATCGATGAACTTCCGGACGGCGCACAGATTGCAATGCCGAATGAAGCGACCAATATGGGCCGCGCGTTGCTCTTGCTCGATGAAGCAGGACTCATCACCTTATCTGAAGATGCCGGTTTAACAGGAACGGCTCAAGACATCATCGACAACCCGAAAAACATTGAAATCATGCCGATGACTTCCGGCCATACCCCACGCGCCATGGCGGATGTCGAAGCATCTATCATCAATAACGGCGTCGCGATCGATGCCGGCTTGAATCCATCGGAAGACCCGATTGCACGCGAAAGCGACACTGCAAAACCGTATATCAACTTGATCGCCGCACAAGCAGGGCAAGAAGATAACGAAGCCTATCAGCGCATCGTCGAACTATACCAAGAAGAAGATACTGCTGAATTTGTCGTCGAGTACTCAAAAGGCGCGCAAATCCCTACTTTCGTTTCTGTTGAAGAGCTAGTCGATTATCAATGATCCACTAAGGAGGAAATCAAATGACCATTATTACCGAAGCACGCGAAACGATTACCGAGTCGGTTGATAATAATCGAGCCCAGTATTTGCGCATCAGCCACGCCATCCATGAAAACCCGGAAATCGGCAACGAGGAAGTGTTTGCCAGCGGATTGCTAACCGGATTGCTAGAAGAAGCGGGATTCCAAGTTGAAGAAGGCGTCGCTGGCCATCACACGGCTTTTTTCGCCAGCTTCACAAGCAATCAGCCTGGGCCGACCATCGCGTTTCTCGCTGAGTACGACGCCTTGCCTGGGATTGGGCATGCATGTGGCCATAATATTATCGGCACGACGAGCGTTGCGGCAGCCATTGCGCTGAGTAAGACCTTGGATGCCACCGGGGGGCGCGTCGTCGTTCTCGGCACCCCTGCTGAAGAAGGTGGACCGAACGGCAGCGCTAAAGGGAGCTTCGTCAAACATGGATTGCTCAAGGGAATCGACGCTGCACTCATGCTGCACCCTTCCGGAAATTCGGCTGTCACCGGCCCGTCGCTCGCTGTCGATCCGCTTAGCTTTCACTTTTACGGCAAGCCTGCACATGCTGCCGGTTCTCCAGAAAAAGGCATCAATGCGCTTGATGCCGTGCTTCAGCTCTTTAATGGCATCAATGCCCTGCGCCAGCAATTGCCTGATGATGCGCGCGTGCACGGCATCATCACACACGGGGGCGACGCACCGAACATCATTCCGGAATATGCTTCTGCCCGCTTTTATATCCGCGGAAATTCCTGGAAAAAGACGGCCGATACCGCCACTAAAATCCGTGCGATTGCACAAGGTGCCGCTCTTGCGACTGGTGCGCGCGTCGAAATCGAACGCTTTCAAAACGAAGTGAAAGATCTGGTCGTGACCCCGGCACTCGATGAAATCGTCAAAACAGAACTTGAGACATTAGGCGAAGAAGTAGCCGCATCGCGCATTTCCGGACTCGGATCCACAGATGCCGGCAACATCAGCTACGAAGTCCCGACAGCACATGGCTATATCAAAATCGGTCCTGAGAGCTTGATCGCACACACCGAAGAATTCCGTGAAGCCGCCCGATCAAAAGCCGGGAACGAAGCACTCATTAAAGGCGCCAAAGCATTGGCAAATACAGCCTACCGCTTGCTTACGGAAGCTTCACTGCTCGATGCAGTCAAACAAGCCCACCAGCAAGCTTTATCAGCTAAACAGCAAGACTGACCAAAACAGCGCTCTGGCGCTGTTTTTTCTATATATTCCGAATTTCGTGGTAAAATGAAAACATTACATATTATAGGAGGCAATAAAATGATCGAAACTTTGATCGAACGCTTGGTCCGTTATGCAAAAATCGACACACAGTCTGATTTCGAAAATGAAGCAACCCCTTCTACACCTGGTCAATGGGATCTAGTGCATGAACTGGAAAAGGAAATGAAGGCAATCGGCCTCGAAGAAGTTGAAGTGGACAAACATGGGTATTTGTTCGGCACTTTGCCAGCCACGACGGAAGAACAACGCCCCGTCATCGGATTTTTGGCGCATGTTGACACCGCTACTGATTTCACCGGTAAAGGCGTTAATCCCCAGCGCATCGACAAATACGACGGAACGGATATTGCACTCAACGACAAAGTGACGATGAAAACTGCCGATTTCCCTGCATTGCAAAATTATATCGGCCACACTTTGATTACGACGGACGGCACGACTTTGCTTGGTGCCGATAACAAAGCTGGCATTGCAGAGATCATGACAGCGATGGAATATTTAATCGAGCATCCCGAAATCGAACATGGCAAAATCCGCGTTGGCTTTACACCCGATGAAGAAATCGGGCGCGGACCGCATAAATTCGATGTTGCGCGTTTCGGTGCCGATTATGCCTATACGATGGACGGCGGTCCCATTGGCGAGCTGCAATATGAAAGCTTTAATGCAGCCAGCGCCAAACTGACCGTCCACGGAACGAGCGTGCACCCCGGTTCTGCCAAAGACAAGATGGTCAACGCCATTACCGTCGCCTCCCGCTTCCAAGCTGAAATGCCACAAGATGCCGTACCGGAAAAAACGGAAGGCTACGCAGGCTTTATCCATTTGAATAATTTCAACGGCTCTGTCGAAGAAACTGTGCTGCAATATATTATCCGGGATTTTGACAAGGAGCAGTTCGAAGCGAAAAAGCACCATATGCAGCAGGTAGCTGCCCAATTGCAGGAAGAATTCGGTGAAGAGACAATCGACCTCGACATTGCCGATCAATATTACAATATGCGCGAAAAAATCGAACCGGTCATGGAAATCGTCGATCAGGTAGAACAAGCGATGAAGTCACTCGGCATCCAAGCGGATATTATCCCGGTGCGCGGCGGGACGGACGGTTCCCAATTATCGTATATGGGCTTACCGACACCGAATATCTTTACCGGCGGTGAAAATTACCACGGCAAATTCGAATTCATCTCCGCACAAAACATGGAAAAAGCGACACAAGTGATTGTCGAAGTAGCAAAAACAGCAAAGTAACCCTTTTTCTGCAAAAATTTTCGGCTGATTCCACATCAATAAAAAACGCAGCGGCCACAAATGCCGCTGCGTTTCCTATTTTATTGCTGATTCGGTGATTTCAATAACAGTTCATCAAGCTTTTTTTCTTTCTCAAAAGACGATTTCAAGAGTTCTTTCAGTCCGTCTTCCTCATTAATTCCGGCTAATTCTACTCCGTACCATTCTTCTAATTGCTCTCTCGTCAATCGGTACTGCTTCATGTCTGACCCAGTGTCAAAGTCAAATTGAATCCAGTCCACATTGTCGATAAGCGTAAACAAATACGTAGCATTGTAGACAGCGGTTTCTTTGTGCGATAAGGAAGACTCAGACCAATCATAAGCTAGGATAATTCCATAAGGCTGTTGTTTCGTTTCAAGTTTAATTCCTGTAAAGTGTTCTGTCCCCGGCAGATGGATAACGGTATTGACGATAGCGCTGTTATTTCCTACCGATGCCCCTTCATATCGGAAGAGATCCGGTTCATCTGCCTCAGACACTGGAGTGCATGCGCTGAAAAAGAGCAGCAGAAAGGGTAATAGCAGTGCTGCTACAGCCTTCTTCTCCAACATGCTCACCACCTTCTCCCAAAAGAAATTTCCATGCACCTTCTTGTTAGAATTCGATCCGGTCAATTTTTGCCCCTGTTGATTCAACGCCTTTCATGTATTTGATGCGGCGCTGAACGGAGGTTTCGTTCACTTGCTCATCTGCATGATACGACGAACGCACCATCGGGCCGGCTTCACAATGCTTGAAGCCTTTCGCGAGTGCGATTTCTTTCAATTCGGCAAATTCATCCGGGTGGTAATAGCGTTCGACATCCAAATGCTTGAGCGTCGGCTGCAAATACTGGCCAATAGTCATGATGTCGACTTTGTGCGCCAGAAGATCGTCCATTGCTTCAATAATCTCTTCTTTCGTTTCGCCAAGCCCTACCATGATGCTCGATTTTGTTGGCACGTGAGGCGCAATTTCTTTGACGCGCAGCAATAATTCCAGCGAACGGTCATAAGTGGCTCTTGCACGGACTCGCTTCGTCAGGCGGCGAACCGTTTCGATATTATGGTTGAAAATATCCGGTTCACTGCTCATCAGCATATGCAGGCTCTCGTAATCGCCTTTCATATCGGACGGCAAAATTTCGACGGTTGTTTCCGGCATTTTCCGGTGGATGGCACGCACTGTTTCAGCAAATACCGCTGCCCCTCCATCTTTCAAGTCATCACGTGCCACCGCTGTAACGACGACATGCTTCAAGTTCATGATTTCCGTAGACTCTGCTACACGTTCTGGTTCGCCGAGGTCCAATTCATTCGGCAGGCCGGTTTTGACCGCACAGAAACGGCAAGCCCGCGTACATGTGTCGCCAAGGATCATGAAAGTGGCTGTACGCCGCTCGCTCCAACATTCGTGGATGTTCGGGCATTTAGCTTCTTCACAGACCGTATTCAAATTCTTTTCGCGCATCAATTTCTTCAAGTCATTATAAGTTTCGTTCGTGTTCAATTTCACTTTCAACCATTCGGGTTTCCGTTCACGCTGCTTTGTTTTCGTCATCGCATAAGCTCCCCTTTCTCTTCTCGCCTAAAGTTCCATTCCTCACTCGCGTACTTCATTTCAAGCATGCACACCTCTTCAAGCAGCTCCGGCGGCGGCTCAAACTTTTCCAACCTGATATTCAGTCCTGTTTCGAACCCGCTCTTAAACGCCGCCTGCACTTTGTTGAAGTCTGCCGGCTCTTCCATCAAATCGTTGATCGCCACTGCGCGACTTCGGAACGCGTTGCGCGCCCTTTCCTTTACCGCGCTATTCGGATAAACAAACAGTTCGAACAAATTCGCTTCATCAAGCGACAGCGGAATTGATCCATGCTGCAAAATGATGCCTTGCTTTCTTGTCTGGGCGCTGCCTGCCGCTTTTTTCCCCGCCACCGTCAGTTCGTGCCAAGAAGGCTCTTCAAAGCACACCGCTGAAGATTCTTTTTGGCGTTTCGTCTCTGCCGCGAGTTCTGCTTGAATCCCTAAGTTCCTGTAGCCTTCAAGCAATCCTCGTGAAATAACCAAATACGCTTCTTTCACTGATTTCGGCATGGATGGATGCTGTTCCGGAATCACTACGCTGTACGTCAGCTCGTGATCATGCAGGACGGCTTTTCCACCAGTCTGTCTCCTAACTAAAGGAATGCCTAATTTTGCTGCTGCTTCAAGATCGATGCTGCCGTTCAGTTTCTGGAAAAAGCCGACTGAAATCCCTGCCGGTGCCCAACTGTAAAATCGCAGGACGGGCGGCATGCCGGTTCTACGCTGCCAATTCATAATTGCTTCATCCATCGCCATATTGTAAGCTGGCGAGCACGGTCCTGATTCGATATAGCTCCATGTTTCTTCCAAGCGTCTCGTCTCCTCTCCGCTTATGCATACTCCCGAATCCATAAAAAAACACCGCAATCCCATGGGGAAAGCGGTGTATGCAGACAATAGGAAGCATACGCACCACTTCCCTACGCTGGCATGGTCCAGATCAGGTTCAAGGAGTCCAAGCATTCGCTCGTCTCAGCCAGTCAATTCCGGCTCCCCCAGTGGTCAGCTATGTATTATTCTCTACGAGCTTATCATTCCTTCCAAGAAATCTCAATATACAAAATAGTATTTTTTCACTTTCATCACATTTTTCACAAGTGCCCTCAGTTAAATAATTTTTTGAATAGCAAAGAAGTCAAGACAGCACTTACCTACAGAAATAAAGTCCATATACTTTTCGCTCGCTTGCCTTATTGAACCGTTCGCTTTTCGTATGCTCATTCGTTTTTCCGAGCAGACCTCAATGTTTTAAAGCATCGCGATTAAGGAATAGATAGACAAGAACGTTAAAGGAGAGGTGCTAATTATGGCAGAAAAAAACCATTTTAACGAAAAAGACCGAAAAACCCGCGATGGGGCAGCAATGGACAACCCGGAAGGTATCAAAACAGACAAAAAAACATTGAATGAAATGCACGAAGAGGAAATGAACGTCGACGCTATCCCATTGGAAGACTTGAAACAGGATATGCAAGATGAGAAAAAGCCTCGGGATACGAAAGATAGTTCATCAAGCGACGAAAAATATCCAGATTAATTTCACCGCGGAATCAAACTCCGCGATTTATTATGTAACCACCAAAAGCAAAGGAGAGATTGCAATGGCACAACAAGAACTGAAAAAAGCTGCACTCCAAATACTCGAGGACAGCATGATCGGCACATTGGCAACCATCAAAGACAATAAACCACATTCACGTTATATGACTTTTTTCAACGATGAATTCACTTTGTATACAGCTACAAGCAAACAAACACAAAAAGTGGAGGAACTAGAGAAAAATCCGAACGCCCACATCCTGCTTGGCTATGAAGGCGAAGGCGTTGGCGACAGTTTCTTAGAAATCGAAGGGCAAATGTCACTGCGCGATGACCGGGAAATGATCGATAAAGTATGGAATGAACATCTCCGCGGATGGTTTGAAGGCCCGGATGATCCAAACCTAATCATTCTAGCTATTACGCCAGCACGCGTCCGTTTGATGAACCGCAAAGGAAAAGATCCCCAAACAATTGAACTGTAAACGAAAAGCCTCCGGTATCGGAGGCTTTTTTACGTGCGCAAAAGGTCACGCAACCCTTCTTTATTAAATAGAAGATCCTGCAAAGTGTATTCGTCCAAAACGGCTAAGTATGCATTCAATGCTTTGCCCAATACTCCGCGCAATCCACAAATCGGAGAAATCGGGCATGTATTGCCTTCCGGGTTGAAGCATTCCACCAAATGGAAATCTTCTTCCATTTGGCGTACAACAGCCCCGACATTGATATTCTCAGGGCGATCCGCTAAGCGAATGCCGCCTCCGCGTCCCCGTACGGTTTCGATAAAACCAGCTTTTCCAAGTTCGAACGTCACTTTCATCAAATGATTTTTGGATATATGATAGGCATCGGATATTTCCTGGATGGTTGTCAGTTTACCATTATCTTTTGTGCCCAAGTAAATGAGCACACGCAATGAGTAATCCGTATACATCGTTAATCTCATCGTTCTCACCTTCCCTGAACATCCATTATACTCGCCGCCTTAATTTCTGAAAAGTAAACGCCTCTACACATTTCAAGCTTTTCAGGGAGAAATTCCATGTGTGACTTTTCTGTGAAAATAAATGTGTCCAAATTTTAAAGATGTATTTTAAATATATCTTTAAACCGTTCTCAGGAGTATAGTGAAACTATAGAAAACAAAAGGAGAGATTGACTATGTTATCCGAACAAACAAGAACAATCGTCAAATCCACCGCCCCTGTATTAGCTGAACACGGAAAAACCATCACGACTGTCTTTTACAGCAATATGTTCGAAGCACATCCTGAACTTTTAAATATCTTCAACCAAGCAAATCAAAAACAAGGACGCCAGCAAGCTGCACTTGCCAATACTGTTTATGCGGCTGCCGTTCATATCGATAATTTGGAAGCGATTCTCCCGGTCGTTGAACAAATCGCCCATAAGCACGTGAGCCTTGGCGTCAAAGCGGAACATTATCCAATCGTCGGAGAATATTTGCTGAAAGCAATCAAAGAAGTGCTCGGAGACGCGGCCACAGACGACATCATCAATGCATGGGCAGAAGCATACGGAGTTATCGCAGATGTCTTCATCAGCGTCGAGAATAGCATGTATGAACAAACAGCTACTCAAGAAAACGGCTGGATTTTCTTCAAAGATTTCACCATTGCCCGTAAAGTGAAAGAAAGCGACAATATCACTTCTTTCTATTTGAAACCGGCAGACGGCAAAAACGTTCCTTCCTACGATGCCGGCCAATACATCACCGTGCGGTTAGCGATTCCTGGGGAAGAATTTCTTTTCAACCGCCAATACAGTTTATCCCAAGCATCACATCCGGACGAATTCCGCATTTCAGTCAAACGCGAAGCAGACAACGACCCGAATGGACTCGTTTCCGTCTACCTGCATGAACAATTGAAAGAAGGCGACACCATCGAAGTCAGTGCGCCGGCCGGCGAATTCGTGCTCGATACCGAACGCAAAACGCCTGTCGCATTCGTCAGCGGTGGTGTCGGCATCACACCGATGATGAGCATGTTCGAAACGGTGGCCACTCAAACACCGGAACGCCACGTTTCCTTCTTGCATGCAGCGCGTAATGAAACTTTGCACGCTTTCGACAAAGACGTCCAAAAATACGTCGCCACAATGGCTAATGCGAAATACAAGACTTTGTATTCCGATGAGCCACAAGGCTATATCACACGTGAGGTATTAGAAGACATGATCGATGTGGGCGGTGAAGTATATGTTTGCGGGCCGGTTCCTTTCATGGAAAAAATGATCAGCGAACTGCACGCAATCGGTATGAATGATGAGCAGATCCACTTTGAATTCTTCGGCCCTGCTGTTGCGCTTCAAAACGTCTAATCCAAAAAAGCCTTGCTCCCAAAATGGGAGCGAGGCTTTTCTTGTGGAGTAACGATACGGAGGGATACTTGGCAGCCCGCCGTTCTTCCGGTAGCATGAGGAAAAAGAGAGGGGAATGAGAATGAACTTGCCTACCCAAGCGCTACACACACTTCAAAGCAACTCGGTCATCGTCGACCGTCCTCCTGCCCGGCCTTTTTCGGCACAACCCCAACAATTGGTCGAGCAATTAAAAGATTGGTGCCAAACCGATACCAATGGCGTCGCCGTATCCTATTTTTTCCGTCAGTTCGCGTTGTTCGCCACAGCGCAATTCAGCCTGGTCCATCAATATGGTGGCTATTTCAAAACCTCACCTGAAAACTTAAGCTTTGGCCATATGCACAATTACGGCTTGCCGCTCATCTCTTTTCATGTCGACTCGGCAGATTTTGTCCAAGTTTCAAAGGAACATCGTGAGGAAGCGTATCAGTATATTTTAATCGGCCAAACAGAGGCACTGCTTCAGCAATTGCGGTTACACGCAAAAATTTCACCCATCACTTGCTGGGAAAATGTGCTCGGCTCTCTTATTTGGTATTACGCGACCATGCAACAACACGACCCACGCCTTGTAGCTGAAGATGTGGAATGGTTGTCGGATCCCACAAACTGGCAGCCGCTCCAGATTTCTTACTGGCAAAAGCTTGTCGGCAACGTGCCGCTTGAACGTGCCGTTTCAGCGCCATTGCGAAAAACTTGCTGTTTGTACAAGGAACTACCAGTATTCGGCACATGCACGTTCTGTCCACAACCAAATTAAAAAGCTCCGGCCGAGGCCGGAGCTTTTTATCATTTCTCAAATACTTCGTGCAAAATTTTATCTGAACTATTGTTGATGAAGTTTTTATGGATGCAGCTATTTGGCTTTTTGTTGAGCACTTTCGAGAAAGACTGTGCATGTTCGGCTTCGCCGATGACATGGATCTCTTCCCAACGGCGCTCTTTTTTAAGTTTCTCAATCTTCGAGCCCATATCTTTGTAGAACCGGTCCAAGTTTTCTTTTAGACGATGGTCCAGTTCATCGACCGGGCTTCCGCCGCCGCTGCCCCCGATGACCGGGCTATTGCCTCCGGCAGCTCCCCCGCCAAGAGATCCAGCACCGCTTCGGCCCTGGATGCGTCCAGAACTTCTGACCCCTTTTTGCTCAGTCCATACTTCGAGTCCTGAATCGAAGCCGTAATACAGTTCTTCATTGACGATGCCAACGGATGTATCAAGGACCCGAATGCCTTTGAAGCTCGGCAAGATGACTCCAGCATAAGGATATGCTTTGTAAATATAACGCAATTGGTCGAGTGCAGGTTTTGTTTCCCATTGAAAATCGGTTTTGACGGAAATTTGAAGATGCTTTACCCAAAACAAATCGTCTTGCGTTGATGCAAAAATAACGACACCCTTCTGGAGGTCGCCTTGATTATCCGCTATTTCCTTTTCTACTTTCTTGCGCAGTTGTTTATACGCTTTCAATTCGTTTTCATCATTCGAAGCGGTTAAGTATTCTTCTAAGCGCTTCAAGCCGTTTTTCAGTTGAATTTTCCACGCACCATTTTGAGCTTCCGGGTCCGCTGGGTTTGTATTGAGGTATACACTCAAGACGCAACGGTCTGGACACTCAAATTTTTTCAGTTCTTGGATTTCGTCGTATAATGTCATTCAGCCATCATCCTCCTTTAATCCTTACTTGTTATCTGAATACCCCAACCTACCCCACTTAAACGAATCCCTCTCCTTTCTTTTTAAATATTCGCACGTTTAAAGCATGGATACAGTGGTAAACAGTGTATAGCAACATAAACGATGAGGAGTGAAATAACATGGAAAATATCGATAAAAAAGTAGAAGAAAAATTACAAAATACGGATAGCAAAAAGAAAGAACAGATTTTGGCTGAGTTCTCGACTTTCATCGACTATTTAGGCGACAAAGTCGCAATGGGCGAGAAAATGGGACTAAGCGAAGAGCGCATCGCACAACTCGCAACGAAAATTGCCGATTATCTGGCGAAAAAAGAAGATCCGAAAAATAGCGAAGAATATTTGCTGCAGCGCCTATGGCAAGTCGGCAACAAAGAAGAACAGCATATGCTTGCACACATGCTCGTCAAATTAGCAAAAGACCAAAACTAACCATAAAAAAGCCTGAGCTCTTTGCTCAGGCTTTTTTATATGGAATTAGCCACTCTTTTTTCATACAAATGGAACATCAGCAAATACACGAATCCGCTAAGGACCGCAAATGTCCCGAGGATGATGAACGTCCACCCAAACCCGAACCAGGCGGTCATCGGGATCGAAATCGGCGCAATCATCCGGCCGATTGTATAGCGCAGGCTAGCCGAAGCAAAATATTGCCCACGCATATTTTCAGGTGCCAGTTTGGAGACAAAGCTTTGCTGCAATCCGACAATCATCAACTCAGCGAATGTGAACACCGCCATCGCAACGACAAACATCCAAAACCAAGAACTCATCGGGAAAATCGCCATCGATAACCCAAACAATAAGGCTGAAAAGAAAAATACCCATTTCTCTGGAAATTTAGTCATCCAGCGTGTAATGACGACGGTCAATAAGGCGACCGTCAAGCCGTTTTGCGCAAGCAAAATGCCGAATGAAGTTTCCCCTGTCACCGACCATTCCCGCCCTAGCAGATCAAGGATCACTTGGCTATCGATCGTTTCCTTCAAATAAATCGGAATGACGAGATCCAGCTGCATAAAGGTCTGGGCACCCAATACCCCCGCAATAACAAATAACAAAAAGACGCGGTCTTTAAAAATGATGCCGTATTCTTTCAATTGTTTGAACACCGCGCCTCTCCAGCCGGTCACAGTTCCAGCCTGCCATTTGCCGAGCACTTCAGCAGGCAAGGTCTCATCGGTGAACAGACGCAGCACTAGGCCGAGCAGCATCGAAATGATGGCAACGCCAAGCAATAGTTCAAAACGGTAAGAGAAGAATAAGATGGCACCAAATAATGGGCCGATCACCACAGCTATATTCAAGGTTGTGTAAAAAATCGCGAACACATCGCTGCGGTGTTTTTCCGGTATGACGTCAGCAATCATCGCCTGGCTCGCCGGCCAATACAACGATCCGCACATGCTGGCCAACGTAAAAGCCATAAAGCTGAGTTCGGGTGAACTGAGCCACGGTGAGTTTGCAAAGGCAAACAAGCCAAAAGCAAAACCTTGAGCAGTAGCCGCCGACACAAGCATGCGCTTGCGGCCAAAGCGGTCCGCACAATAGCCACCGAGTAAATTGGCGGCTACGGCAAACATTTGGGAGACGATGAGCAGCAAACCGGCCGTGCCTTTTCCGAATTCTTCTGCAAAGTAAATCGCCAGGAATGGAAACACCATCCAAAAGCTTGTATTCATGAAAAACTCGCCCACAAGCCGGACTTTCAGGCTGCGGTTCCAATCCCTGATCTTCATCTTAGGTGCCTCACTTTTCCTTCATCGGTCTAATAAACCGTGAAATCATATCCATCTATTTTCATTTTCCCACATGCTGCGCGTCTCACACGAGTTCAAGCAATTGGTACTGCAGGCAAATTTCCAGCAGGAATTCTTTATGCTCTTTGGCAAACTGGATGCCGATTTTTTCTTCGTCGATTTCTGTAATTTTGCCGTTTCCAAAAACGCGGTGCCGTATCGCTGCACCTTCATGCAGTTCTTCAATAGAGCTTACTGCATCCGGATTATCCGGTATAGCGATTTTTGCTTTTGGTGCAACAAGAGTCGCAGGCTTTTGGGATTGCGCTTTTTTCATATTGGGCAGGGCGATGCGCCGGACTTCCTCGACAAAACGCGATTCGTTGTCGTAGCTGATCAACTCCAGATGGCGCTTCGCCCTGGTCATGCCGACATAGAACAGCCGCCGTGCTTCTTCCAACAAAGCTGCGTCTTCCGCATCCTCTTCTGTCGGGACAACCCCTTCTACGAGATCAATTAAGTATACCCGCTCAAATTCCAAGCCTTTGGAGCTATGCATTGTCGATAAAGTTAGCATGTCATCGGTTTTTTCAACTTTTGCTTGGTTGGTTACCGCTTCCAGCTGTTTCAGGCGTTTCGCGAAATCGGCCATCGTCGGCAACGGTTCAGCTATTTGTTCAAGCGTGCTGAGAATTTCCTGCAAATAATCGAGCTTCATGCCGAATTTTTCTGCGCGGCTCGCAAGCATCTGATCATAGCCCAAATCGCGGCGAATGGAACGGATCACTTTCAGCGGCGGCATTTCTTGCAAGGCGTCAAAAGTTTTTCGCTGTTCCCCTATAATGCGTAGCTGGTAATCCTTCAACTGGACCGTTAACGAGATTTCTTCAAACGCATGCTTAGTTGCCGGCTGCATGCGGCCAAGCTGGCGCAGTTGCGCTGCAGACCAATAGGCATTGGTTTTGGATGCGACTTTCGAGTACAAATCCACCCGCTCCGGGCGCAGGCTAAAGCGCATAAAGTTTAAAATATCCTGGACGACCCAATGACTGAAAAAACGGTTGTCAGCGTCTTTCATATAAAATGGGATGCCGAGCCGGTCCAGTTCATCCATCAGCAAGGTCGAGGAGGAATTGTTGCGGTATAGAATCGCCGTATCTCCATAGTCGTCCAGGCCTGAAAGTTCTTTCACAATGTATTTCAGCTGTGCTTCCTGCGATGCGAGACGGCGTATGACGAGCGGTTCACCATCCGGCAAATGGGTGAACATATTTTTGTCATGCCGCAGTTTATTTTTTTTGATGAACTGATTGGCAGTGGCAACAATGGTGCCGGATGAGCGGTAATTGCGCTCCATTTTCATAATGTAGGCATCCGGATACACTTCGCGGAACTTCAGTAAATAACCCGGTTCTGCGGCGCGCCAGGTATAGATCGATTGGTCGTCATCTGCGACGACGCATAAATTGCGGTGGCGTTCGACGAGCATTTCAACAATGGCATGCTGCACCATCGACGTATCCTGGCTTTCGTCGGTCATGACATAATCCCAACGCTGCTGATATTTCGATAACAGCTTTGAGTTCTTGCTGAGCGCATCTAATGCAATCGTCAGCATATCGTCAAAATCGACAAGGCGCGGTTCGTGGTTTTCCTTGAATGCTTCGTAAGTTGCGAAAATATCGATGGCATTTGGAAAAGGTTCATCGAGCTGTTTCCATTTTTTCTTCTGCAGCATCTTGTTTTTCACAAAACTGATGAATGACACCAATTCTTCCAAAAGGTCGTCTGTGATCGGCTCATTGTTCTCGGCAAGGTAAAAATCCCGCAACAAACGCTTTTTGCTCAGTCGGTTTGCATCGTTTCCTTCGATCATGATGTAATCGTCTTCCGCTAAATGCTCACGTGTAATCTGAAAGGCGAGGCTGTGGATCGTCGAAAAATCGACCGGTGAAAGCTCTGGAAAAAAGCGTTCATAACGCTCAATCATATCCTTGGCGGATGCACGGCTAAAGGTGATCGCTTTGATGCGTCTTGGCGAGATGTTTAGTTCTTCGATCAAGTAGCCGATCCGCATGATCATCGTCGTCGTCTTGCCCGACCCAGGACACGCGAGCAATAATAGCGGCCCCTGTGTTTTCGTAACAGCTTTTTTCTGTATTTTATTTAACTCGACACCGAGTTGTTGTTTTTTTCGTTCAAAAAAATCACTCATGATAGACTCCTTTATGGGTTGGCAATCTTTATCATAATAGCATAAAAGCAGGCCCTAGTTAGCGGCCTGCTTTTTACTCAAATGAAATTCTTCTCTTGCGGTTTGGCAGGATCTCCTGTTTTGCGCTGGTCTTTCCGTGCAGCTAAATCTTCATGTACCCGTTCGGCTTCATCTTGCTCTTTGCTTGTGCGGTTCTTTCCGATTCTTCGTGGATCCGCTTGCTGCAAATCCTCGTCTTTTGGCTGCTTACTCAATGCAAATCACTCCCCGCCTTTATTTACTGCTCAAGATTTCACACACACGCCCGACTTGGCCATCTTGCAGGCGCACTTTAATGCCGTGCGGATGCGTTGCTGAATTCGTCAGCAAATCCTTAACGATGCCGTGTGTCTTTTTGCCGCTGCGCTGGTCTTGCTTCAAGATGACATTCACTTCGATCCCAGGCTTTACATCGCTTCTTTTTTTCCCGTCCATATACATCCCTCCTAAGAGTCTGCCTTCATTATAATCGATTTATTTCATGCATACAAAAAAGGCGGGGGTTGCCCCCGCCTTTTGCATCTCATATCTTAGAATCTGTCACGGTTGCGGTCAGTGCGATCGGTTTCGTCTTCTTCGACAAGGTCGCCATCTTTATGAATGTCGACTTCTTCTTTACGGACTGTTTCACTCACATGTTCCGTGTCTTGGACTTTGTTTTTCCCGATGGCAATTTCTTCTGATACTACGTCTTTTTTCGATACGTTGACGCGCTCTTCGGAAACCGGAACGTGGATATCTTCGCCTTCTGTGAAGTTATGCGTGCCCGTCGTCGTTTCTTCGTTGACTGGGCGGCGCTCTACATATACTTCTTCGCGCTCAACCGGTACTTCGAGTGATTGCTCTTCTTCGACCACGTGCTTGTCTACATGAACTTCGCCCGTTTGGACGCGCTCTTTGTCGACGTGCAAGCGTTCTTCATGGAGTTGCAGGCGTTCTTCCTCTGACTCTGCGCGGCCAAGGTCGCGGTCGATGTCTTCGACTGTGCGGTTTGTGCCCGTAGAGTTAAAGTCGTTTGCTGCTGCGCGATTAGTGCCGGTTGCATTGTAATCCGACGTGCTATCGGTTCCGTCTGGGTGCGTTCCGCCAGTAGCACGATCATCTGTCCCAAGACCGAACCCTGTGCCGGAATCTCTTCCGACGCCTGCAGTGTCAGAACCTAGTGCATCGCGTTCTGTATTGTAAGCCACATCATTTTGGTCATTTGTATCGACAGTCAAACCGTCGCTTGCTACTGCAGAGTTATCGACTTTCGTCTGGCTTGTCGTGCTGTCGACATTTCCTGTAGACGTGTTGTCATAAGGAGCCTGCCCGTCGTAGTTTGCGCCGAACTCACGGTCAACGAATAGCAAAATCTTGCCGTTTTGTACATCGTTGTAATAGCGATCCGCTTCTGCGTCGTCTACTCCCATGTTAGAGAAAGCTTCGCGCGTCGGTTCGTTTCCGGAAAGGAAGCCCATAAATTTATCCATCCAGCTACCTTCAGAAGACTTATAGTCTACATCAGTGCGTCCGCGAACCATGGAGATCTGGTCTTCGTTGCGTGCCATAACGTACATGTCCTCTTCACGTGACCCTGTTGCTTTCATTTCTTCAATCTTGCTAAGCACTTCTGTTTCCGTGTCGAATGTTCCCATAAATTTATTGTTTGACATTTCGAATTCCTCCAGTTTTTTTGGATAAGATTTTTGCGTTCTAGTCTTGAAATTCCCAGTCATCTATGGTATTAAACATTTCCAGTTCAAAATGTGCCAAATTACTACTTTTTCACCATATTTTTCAAACCTCACGCGACCAGTGGCGATGCGCTGCAATTGCATCGATAAAGCTGTCTGCAAAACTCTTCATCGAATCTCCGGTCACGACTCCTGGTTCACTGGTATAGCCATTTGCCTCCAGCCATTTTTTCCCGTCATGCGTGGCACCAATCGGCTTGAAGTGCCCGAATGCTTCCGTCACATAATAAGCGGCATTTCTGGCGAATTTCTTGCTGATGTCCGGTCCTCCGACTGCATAAATTGCATCAAACAAAACAGGATCGGCAGTGGTGAACGTATGGTCGACTTTTAATTGTTTGCCATCGCCGGCATCCAATTTGCCTTGCTTGTCGCTGATGGTTTCGTATTGCAAGCCTTTCGCTTCCAATTGGTCCAGCACTTCCATAACTTCCTTGCCATTGAAATCAGGCGCAATGATCACTCCGACTTTGCGTGTTTTAGCGGATTTGACCGTATTTTCCTGGCTCAATGCCGGGGATTTCTTGCTCGTATCGGTATTGCCGGTCTCGGGTGCCTTCACGCCGATATTGGCTGCGATTTCCTGAGCCAATGTAAGGTTGACGTTCGCATACATGTCAACGACTTGTTGGCGAATCTCAATGCTGTCGCATTTGCCTAGTTCAAAGCTGAACGCTTCGACAATATGTTCTTTCTCGGGATCGCTCATGCTGTTCCAGAACATTGTCGCTTGAGAGAAATGGTCTTTAAAGCTATCGCTGCGCTTGCGCACTTTCCGGCCTTCCACTTTTTCCTGGTAATGGACGTATCCGCCATCCGCTTCACTGACGGGTGCTGGAGTGCCGTTGGTAAACGAACTCTTCTGGTAAGAAACTTTCCCTTTATTGATCGTTTGTCGGCCGTAGCCATCGCGCTGATTGTTGTGGAACGGGCAAACAGGGCGGTTGATCGGGAGTTCATGGAAGTTCGGCCCCCCGAGGCGGATCAATTGAGTATCCGTGTAAGAGAATAAACGTCCTTGAAGAAGCGGGTCATTCGAGAAATCGATGCCTGGTACGACATGTCCCGGGTGGAATGCCACCTGCTCGGTTTCCGCAAAGACATTGTCAACGTTGCGGTTCAAGGTCATCTTGCCCACGATGTGAATCGGGATTTCTTCTTGCGGCCACATTTTTGTCGCGTCGAGCAAGTCAAAGTCGAACTTATGCTCATCTTCTTCTGCAACGATTTGGACGCCCAGTTCATATTCTGGATAGTCGCCGCTTTCGATTGCCTCGTGCAAATCTGCCCGGTGGAAGTCCGGGTTTTTACCATTTATTTTCTGCGCTTCGTCCCACACTAGGGAATGCACGCCAAGTGTCGATTTCCAATTGAATTTCACGAAATGCGATTTACCTTCCGCATTGACAAAACGGAATGCATGGACGCCAAAACCATCCATCGTCCGGAAACTGCGCGGAATTGCCCGGTCGGACATTGTCCACATCACCATATGGGCGGCTTCCTGATTGTTTACGACAAAATCCCAAAATGTGTCATGGGCGGTCGCTGCTTGCGGGATTTCATTATGTGGTTCCGGTTTGATGGCGTGGACCAAATCCGGAAACTTGATGGCATCTTGGATAAAGAACACAGGGATATTGTTCCCGACTAGGTCATAATTGCCTTCTTCTGTATAGAACTTGGTCGAGAAGCCTCGCGCATCGCGCACTGTTTCTGCTGAGCCGCGGGAACCCGCTACAGTAGAAAAGCGGACGAACACAGGCGTTTTCTTGCCTTTTTTAGACAAGAACTTCGCTTTCGTCAAATGTTCCAAAGAATCATAAGCTTCAAATTCGCCATGAGCTGCAAATCCACGTGCATGGACAACGCGTTCCGGGATGCGTTCATGGTCGAAATGGGTCATTTTTTCGCGAAAATGGAAGTCTTCCAGCAAAGTAGGCCCGCGCTCTCCTGCTTTTAAAGAAAACTCGTCCTCCGACAATTTAAGCCCTTGATTGGTCGTCAATTCGGTGCCGTTGTCGTCGCTGCGGAATTGCTCCAATTGTTCGTTCTTGCTGTTCTCATCGACTTTCTTGTTATCTTTCGACATCGTCTCACTCCTCTTTCTAGTTTCTTACATTATTCCTTCTCTACCCCTTCAATCAACTTAGAAACAAATTAATAGAAAAATCATAAAAAACGCGAAAAAAGGCCTTGCAATGTGCGGATGTCATTGCAAGACCTTTGGCTAGTTTCAATTTGGACTCAGAAAATACTTAAATCCCATTCTTTTGAAATTTGGCGCAGCATCATCGTGCCTGCCGCACTATTTCCTTGCACATCAATTGCCGGACCGTAAACGCCAATGCCGGCACCTGCGCGGAATTCATACGTTTGCGAATGCAGCTTTGGCGGAACGGCTCCCATTATACCGCCTGACACTCCGCTTTTTGCGGGGATGCCGACGTGCGCTGCGAAGTTGCCGGACGAGTTGTACATGCCGCATGTCACCATCAAAACTTTCGTCACTTGCGCGATTTCTTCGGAAAAATGCTTCACCTTCGTAATCGGATTATAGCCATCATAGGCGAGGATCAGCCCGAGCAGTGCCAAATCCTTCACAGATACTTTAATGGAACACTGGCTGATATAAATGTCGAGCGCTTCTTCTACTTCAAGTTCAAGGAATTTCGCTTCTTTTAGATAATAGGCAAGAGCACGGTTGCGGTGGGACGTCGCCCATTCCGAGTCGTATACCTCTTTGTCGATTTCAAGCGGATGCCCGAGAAGCTCTTCGAGAAAACCTTTTAAATAGGCAAACTTTTTTTGTGCATTCTGCCCAGGCAGCAAGGAGGAAATCGTGATCGCTCCTGCATTGATAAAAGGGTTGAACGGTTTGTTCGGCCGGTGTATCTCAAAAGGTACAATAGAGTTGAATGCTTCTCCCGTTGGTTCCACGTCCACACGTTCGAGCACAAACTCCAATCCGTAATGATGGCTAAGCGCTACGAATGTCAGTGCTTTGGAGATGCTTTGCAACGTAAATTCCACATCCGTATCGCCAGCACAATAATAATTGCCGTCTTCATCAATCATGCAAATTCCGAGTTTGCCCGGGTCGACTTTCCCTAAAGCTGGAATATACTGGGCGGTCGTACCGAGTACGGCATGTCCTTTATTATCGTTTACCCAAGCTTCAAGCTGCTCTGTAATGCGTAAGTTTTTTTGCACTGCCATCCCTCCTTCAGTTCATTTTCATTAATCATGACTGAAGCATAACATTCTTGTCAAAGCATGCGGAACGAAACCGACAGAAAAAGCTCCCCCATATCAGGAGGAGCTTTGTTCAGCCTTTTTCATACCAAGCTTTTGCTGCTGCAATTTCTTCCATCGTCAATTGGTGGCCGCGATTTTCCCAGTGCAACTCAACATCAGCACCCGCTTCACGCAGCATCTTGTCCAAGTCTTCCGATTCTTCTTTCGGGCAGATCGGGTCGTTCGTGCCTGCACCGATAAAGACGCGGGTGCCGGCTAGGTGCGGCAATTTCGCCTCGCGGTCCGGCACCATCGGATGGTGCAACATGGCGGCTTTTAACGAATCGCTGTATGTAAACAGCAAGTTTGCCGCGATATTGGCGCCATTCGAGTATCCGATTGCGATGACATGGTTGCGGTCGAAGCCGTATTGTTCTGCCGCTTGTCCAATAAATGCATGCAATTCTTCCGTTCGTTCACGTAAATCTTCCATGTCGAACACACCTTCAGACAAACGCTTGAAAAAACGCGGCATGCCGTTTTCAGAGACATTCCCACGGACGCTCAAAACGCCTGCTTGAGGGTCGATATGGCCGGCAGCGGGCAATAAATCGGTTTCCGTCCCTCCGGTTCCGTGCAAAAGAAGAAACGTCGGCTTGGATGTATCTTGTGGCGGATTGTAAATGTGTTTCATCATGAGAATTCCTCCTATTTCAAATATCTTGAATTAAAGATAATCATATCACATGTCTCTCTTTCCTCCAAATCAAAAAGCCTGCGGGATGATCCGCAGGCTTTAAAATCGGTCACACCAGCATTTCTTGAAGCTGATCTTTCGTAAAGACATAGTTTTCATTGCAAAAATGGCATTGCGCTTCTGCTTGCCCGTCGGTAACGATCATGTCTTCGATTTCTACCGGACCGAGGCCAAGGATTGCGTTGTGGATGCGCTCGCGCGAGCATTGGCATTGAAAATGGACCGGCATCGTATCAAGTGCTTTGACGTTTTCTTTGCCCAGCACTTCTTCTAGAATATTTTCCGGGGTCAAACCATTGCGCACCATATTCGAAATGGTTGGAATTGTTTTTAGCCGCTGTTCGAGCTGGCTGATTACTTTTTCATCGGTCCCTGGCATTAGCTGAATCAGAAACCCGCCTGACGCGAGGATCGTATTATCGGGATTGACGATTACTCCGACACCGACGGAAGACGGCGTCTGCTCCGACGTGACGATGTAATGGGTAAAGTCGTCGCCGAGTTCACCCGAGACGATCGGCACTTGTCCGACATACGGATGGTCCATCCCGATATCTTTGGAGACGGTCAGTGTCCCTTGTGTCCCGACCGCCCGCCGGACATCGAGTTTGCCGGATTCGTTCAAGTCAAAATGCGTTTGCGGATTGGAGACATAGCCCCGCACTTCCCCCTTAGCATTGGCATCGACGAGAATCGTGCCAATTGGGCCGCCGCCGTTGATTTTGATTGTCAATTTCTCTTCGCCTTTGAGCATTGCCCCGAGCATGACACTTGCCGTCATCGAACGGCCGAGCGCTGCCGATGCGGTCGGCCATGTATAATGGCGGCGCTGTGCCTCGCCTACTGTTTTCGTCGTGCGTGTAGCAAAGGCCCGAATTTGGCCGTCGTAAGCTAAAGCTTTTACTAAATAATCACTCATCTATGTTCTTCCTCTCTAAAATGCTAATTGGCGTTTTGCGTTTATTTTAATGCTTTGACTTTAGCTGGCGTGACGTCTTTGCCAAGCGGATCGATGACTGTCATATGGGTTACCGTCATCTCAATTTGGCCGCGGATCGCTTGCAAGTACTCACTTCGGAGTGTTTGCTGTTCTAGCGTTTCGGCATGAGTCAAACCGTGAAGACGCGCTTTTTTTGATAATTCATTGATGCGCGGTAAACTTTTGATCATCTGAATTGCCCTCCTTTTGTGCGGACAGGGACATATCCACTTTCTTCATTTTATATTATCTCGAATTAAAAATAAATAAATGTGCTTGCACACAAAAAAACGCCTGCTGCGGAAAACCGCTGTACAGGCGCTGAGTTGTTATGCCGTCAAACGAAACTGCGTACACGTTACCCCGTCCGCCACTTCAAACGTCTCTTCTTCTTTAAATCCGAATGATTCATAAAGCTTGCGTGCCGGCGTATTGGCGGTGCCGGTGCTGACGATGAATTCGGCAGCCTTTTTCTCGTGCAGCAATTGATCGACCAATTGACGGGCGATGCCCTGCCGAAATTGAATCGGATCGACGACAAGCCTGTAAATATCTACGATGCCGTCTTGTTCTTTGTACGAGATAAACCCTTTTAAATAACCATCCATAAAACCGAGAAAAATTTCACTGCTTTGCTGGATTTCCTCCACGGTCTCCGTGATATGGGGAATGCCGTCAAACCCCATCAATTCTGCTTCAATCCTATATGCCGGCCGTTGGATTGATTGAATCGCCTTGGCTGTAGACTCGTCCCTGTGGTCTATTGTGGTAATCATCATGAACTCCTTTCTAAAGTTAAAGTAGTAGGTGAAGCGATAAATTGCTTGGCATGCGGCACCATGAGTTCTGCATCGCGATAGCCTTGGACATACAAGGCTGCCAGCCGCTCCTGGTCCCGTTCGATGCCGCGCAGGCGGTGCAGATTGCGCGGGCGTACGATAATGGCACGCCCCTGTTGTTCCAAGGCTTCAATATGTGCGAGCGATTCATTATAGACGCGCTGGCGTTCTTCGAGCGCCCGAGCAAGCCCCGGATACTGACGCGCAAATGTCGGGGCGATCCGAACCAGCGGCGTCTGTCGTTTGCGGTAGCTGCTTTCGCGCGTTAAAACAATAATCGGCTTCGTGACGCCGTCTAACATCGCACGTCTGATCGGCAACGGATCCGCCAGGCTACCATCCATCAATAGGCGGCCTTGGTACTCTACAGGCTTCGACATGAACGGCAATGAGCTGGACGCCCTGACGACTGCGAGCAGCTCTTCCGGCGATAAGGGCTTATGGAAATAAACCGCTTCGCCGGTCATGCAGTCTGTCGTACCGACGACGAATTCCTCGCCGGCTGCGCCGAATCCGTTGTAATCGAAAGGGACGAGCCGATTCGGAATCTCATCGAAAATTAAATTCATGCCAAACAATTCACGTTTCTTCAAAAAATTCTTCACTGAAATATAATCAGGGTGCTTCACGTAGTCGATCATCACTTCACGGTTTCTACCGCTTTGCCGGGAGAGATACGAAACCGCATTGCAAGCACCGGCAGAAACACCGACGACATAATCCGTAAACAAGTCCTCTTCCAAAAATTTCTGTAAAACACCTGCCGTGTATACGCCGCGCATGCCGCCGCCTTCCAAAATCAGTCCGCTTTTCATTATTTCCCTCCCCTTTCACGTCTAGTAGGTCAATTGATTTCCCGGATCAATTCCGCCCCATTGTTTTTCGGCGAGTTCACTGCTTCGGACACCGGATAAGCTTGCAACTCTCCCGATTCGTAAGGCTTGATAAGTTCCTGCAATACTTGCGGATCCTGAATAGCTGGATCGAGCCACACGCTTTCCGCTTGCTTCGTCAAAATCACCGGCATGCGGTCATGGATGTCCGCCATCAATGCATTGGGCTGAGTCGTTAAAATTGTGCAGCTATGGATCAGTTCGCCATCCGGGGCGGTCCATGACTCCCATAACCCTGCAAAAGCGAACAGCTCGTTGGACGCCAGATGGATGAGCATCGGCGTTTTTCCCGCTGGATCTTTTCTCCATTCGTAAAAAGCATTGGCCGGAATCAAGCAGCGCTTTTTCTTGAAGGCATGCCGGAAGCTTGGTTTTTCTGCCGCTGTCTCTGCTCGTGCATTGATCATTTTATAGCCGATTTTCTTGTCTTTCGCCCAAGAGGGAATCAACCCCCAGCGCAGCGACCCTAGGCGGTTTGTCTCTCCGTCATTGATAATTGCCACAATCTGTTGGGAAGGGGCCACATTATAATTGGCTTCGTATATGCTTTTATCCAACGCCGATTCCCCTATATCGAACCTCGCTAGCAAATCTTCATAATCCGCATATAACGCAAATCTTCCGCACATTACACTTACCTCCTCGCACAATCGATATTGTCACTTTCAATATAACAGATTTTTCAAACTTTTCTACGAATTAGCTGTTCCTACCTATTAGACCGCCCTTACAGCGTTTGCGCCAAAAGAATGGTATAATAGAGAGACTATAAGGAAATGAGGAGGAATTGCATGGCTACTGCGCGCGAAATGAATTTGGTCAATAAGGATCTTTTGATTGAGGAATTGGGCCTCAAACAATTCGGCAACTCAAATGTTTTTTACAATGAAGATTTTTTCGTCCTTTCACCGTCTGTTCAACGATATGAAAAGGGCTTTGATGTCAGCGAGTATAATTTGTCAAAATACGACCCAGAAAAACACCAAGGGTTTGTTATTGTCCGATACATGGATACATTCCTCATGGCTAAACTGGAGAGTTTTATAGATAAAATGATGCCTCCTGAACTTCAATTGAAGAAAAAAAATGTAAAACCTCATTGGAAGTTTACAATTGTCGAAAACCCGGCCTATCATCTCGTCAACACCCAAAACAAAGAATTGCGCTATCGTCTGCAAGAGCCTTCTCGCAAACAAATTCTTGCGTATTTCGACAAGCTTTAACAGCTTCCCGCATAATTTATGCGGGGGTTTTTTTATGTTAAAGCTTTACAATATTTTACTGATGAATGGTAGAATGGGAAACAATCAAGCACCCACGAAACGGAAGTGATACGCTCTTATGGAAAACCGCAAATATACGGTACGTGACCGGGGATTCTGGAAAATCATCGCAAGCCTGCTCTTGGCTTCGCTGTTCATCTTCGCCAATATTTACGTCGTCCAGCCTTTGCTGCCGGTTTTTGTGACGGATTTCGATGTATCCGTCGCCACTTCGAGCCTATCCATGTCACTGACCATCATCGGAGTGATTGCAGGATTGATCATGCTCGGTTTTCTGTCCGATCGTAACGGCCGGCATTCGTACATCATCTGGTCACTGCTCGGTTCGGCTATTCCATTTTTCATTCTTCCGTTCGTTGAGTCGTTCACCTTATTCCTGATCTTGCGTTTTATCCAAGGATTTGCGCTAGCTGGTGTCCCAGCCGCTGCGCTCGCTTACATCAGCGAGGAAATCGACCGTAAAAATATCGCCTATGCCACCGCTTTATACATATCGAGCAACGCACTCGGCGGCATGCTGGGCCGCGTATTCGCTGGATTTTTGACCGACGCGTTTTCATGGCAGTTCACGTTTTTGGCGTTCGGCATAACAGGTATCGCCTTGTTTGTCGCCGTGCTGTTCCTGCTGCCGCGCTCCCGCCATTTTGAAGCAAGCCATTTAACTTTCTCAAAAGACATCGAGGGATTTTTATTCCATTTAAAAAACCCCGCATTGCTTGTCGTGTTCGGGCTAGGCGCCATTCTCCAAATTTCTTTTACCGGCGTCTGGACCTATTTGCCGTTCCATTTGCAGGCGCCTCCCTACTCGATGTCGCTGCAAGCCATCTCCTACTTGTTCTTCGCCTACGGCATCGGCGCCATCGGATCTCCGCTTGCCGGGCGGACGGCTGAAGCTTTCGGTTTGCGGCGCGTTCGCATCATCGGCGTGTTCGTCCTGTCTGCGGGCATTTTAATGACACTGGCTCCGGCTTTGTGGATCGTCACGCTCGGCTTATGCATCACATGCCTCGGCTTTTTTACCGCCCACTCGCTGACCGCCGCTTCGGTCGGCATGCAAGCGACCCACCATAAAGGCAGCGCTTCTAGTCTCTATTTGGTCTCATATTATATCGGCGTAGCCGCCGGAAGCTCGATGCTCAGCCCGATTTGGACACAGTTCGGCTGGGAAGTGCTCATCCTGTTTTGTGCAGCGATGCCCGCCGTCTACGTATTGATTGTTACTTGGTACAGAAAAAGAGCCGCCTCATTTTCATGAGGCGGTTCTAAATGTGTTGAGTAAGTCTAAATTCTTTTATATTTTATCAAAAATGGGTTCTTCTCTGTATAAAAAATACATGGAAATATTTAGGTATTTGGAGATATACAGGCTCGACTCTAACCGGGGTAGTGGAGCGGAAGCTGGCGACTCCAGCGGGAACAGCGCGAGCTGAAGACCCTGGACTGAGCGCAGCGAGGGAAGCGGCTGAAGCCGTGCCCGCGGAAAGCGTCCAGCTGGAGCGAAACACAAAAAGGCTGTCTAGGTTTTTCGACAGCCTTTTTGTTTTATTCCAGGAATCTTTCTGGAGTCGTTAGTAAATCGATATCCCATACAATCGGCAAGAAGTAATAAACGGCTAGGCCGACAAAGATAATCCCGAATACGTTCAGTATAAAGCCGGTTCGTGCCATGTCGATGATCTTCAAGTAGCCCGAGCCGAACACGACCGCATTCGGTGGTGTCGCGACCGGCAGCATGAACGCACAAGATGCCGTCACAGCAGCAGTCACCATCAAAGCATATGGGTGAATCCCGAGCGCTACCGCTAGTGAAGCCATGATCGGGAACATCATCGAAGCCGTCGCCGTGTTCGACGTGATTTCCGTCAGGAACAACACAAATGCTGCTACGACCAGCACAATGATCAAGACATTGACGCCTTGCAAACCGATCAATTGGCTGCCGACCCACTCGGACAGGCCTGACTGGGTAAACCCTGCCGCAATCGCCAAGCCGCCGCCAAACAGCAGCAAAATTCCCCATGGCAGTTTTACAGCCGTCGCCCAGTCCAGCAAATTATCGCCTAAGCGGGTTTTCGAAGGAATAGCGAACAAAATCATTGCCGCAATCAAACCGACCATCGCATCGTTCAAGCCAGGCAAAAAGTCGACGAGCAAGAACGAGCGTGTAATCCAAGCAAATGCAGCAAGCAAGAAAACAGTGAAGACCACTTTCTCTTCGTAAGACGCTTTGCCAAGCTCCTTCTTTTGTTCTTTGATGACACCGCTTCCACCAGGCAACTCTTTTAATTTCAGCGGATAAGCGATTTTGATCAAATAGAACCATGCTATAAAGATAAAAATCCAAGCAAGTGGTACACCGAACAGCATCCACTCCGCAAAGCTGATTTCAATACCATAGATTTCGTTGACCGCCCCTGCGAGAAGCGTATTCGGAGGTGTGCCGATCAATGTCGCAATACCGCCTAAAGAGGCAGAATAGGCAATCCCGAGCATGAGCGCCTTGCCGAACCCGAAATTCCCTTGGGATGTATCGATCGAGTCGTCATCCTTGAGTGCTTCCGACACTTGGTAAATGATTGCAAGACCGATCGGTACCATCATCATCGCCGTCGCGGTATTGGAAATCCACATCGACAGAAACCCTGTTGCCACCATAAAGCCGAGAATGATCCGCTCGGTATTGGTGCCGATCGCAGAAATGATCGTCAATGCGATCCGTTTATGAAGATTCCATTTTTCCATTGTCAGGGCAATCATAAACCCGCCCATGAAGAGGAAAATTGTATCGTTGCCATACGCCGAGGTCGTTTCCCCAATGTCCAAACCGTCTGAAAGCGGAAACAAAATAATCGGCAAAAGAGACGTTGCCGGAATCGGAATCGCTTCGGTGATCCACCACGTCGCAATCCACAATGTACTCGCTAGAATTGCTTTAGCTTCCGGCGGCAAGCCTTCTGGGTTAAAAAACAGCATGGTCAAAATAAATAGTAAAGGACCAGCCGCTAAGCCGATCAGCTGAGGCGTATTGTAGCTTTTCTTTTTAAAACGTTCATCATATGTACCCGCGTCTTCTGCGCGGTCTCGATCGTCCGGGTTCGGCACCGAGCCAGGCTTTGCAAAAAAGCGCATCATATCTTTTGCCTGGTAATGTTTTTCCCACATCCAGTTCCACGTCGCTGAAATCATAACAGCCTCCTCTTAAATAAAGTATGAATTTTTAAACTATTTTCCCTTTCTCAGTGTAGCGTGTTTTATTTTCCATAACAAGTGAGAAAAGGACATGCTTTACAGATTTTTACTTTTACATTGTATACGGAAACAATGTGTTGTTGGCGAGACTCATGAAAGTCCCCCTGCCGACGCATGTTGTATAGCAAAGAAAAGAACCGCCGAATCACATTCGGCAGCTCTTCAATAATTCTTCTTATTTTTCTTCCGATTCACCGATCGGGTTTCGTTCATCGCCCACACCTGTGTTGCTATGTGCGCCTTCTTTACTCATCTTTTCGCCATCTTCCCGTGACTCCTGATCAATTCCTTCAAATTCCTCACGCTTTCTTCGGTCACCGCCTGAGGACGGATTGGCATCTTTTGAAAAATCATCTCTAGACATTGCGCTTCCTCCTTTAGACTGTTTACACTGTCTATTCCCGAAGAACTTCGCTTAAAACGCTTTATGCTGAAATGAATAAATCATAGCCGAAATAAACCGAAAGCACCGATAAGGCAACGAACACCAGATGTTCTGCAAAACTTCCTGTTGACGTAGTAATCGGCAGACGCACGGTCAGTGTCAACGGGAATAACAGCTTCACGCCGCGCTTGGTCGCCATATCCAGGATGATGTGGCTGATCATGCCGACTAAAATACCGGCAGCCAGCGCCTCATTCGGCAAAATGGCCTGGAACAATAAAGTCGCCAGAACGAGAAACAGCAGGCTATGCGTAAAAGTCCGATGCCCGAATATAGTGCTGATCAGTTTCGATAAGATGGGCAGCTTTCTGCCGATTTTGCTGGATCCGTGGCACACGTCGGGAATCAATGCCCCTGCCACGCCGCCGATCAATAAAAGTACAGGTTCGTAATGAGTGATTTGCGCAAATGCCAGACTTGCTGCGATGCCGCCGGTGATGTGTGTTTGTCCTGTCATAGCTGCTTACGCTCCTTTTTCAAATGTGTCAATTCGTGCAAATCTGTTGCAAAACAGCCTCAAAAAATTGATCTCATGATTTACTTACGGCTTGGGCTAGGCAATCGACGAAGCGCTGCCTTTGTCACCTCGTCATTCACACGCTTTCATTTCTATTATACCGTTTTTCAGTTATGCTGAAGGCAAGGAAATCGCAAAAGGAGTCGTTAGTATGGGAATTCACCGCTTTTTTACCTCATTGAATGATTTAGAGCGAATCATCCGTGCCCCCGGAAGGTTTAAATTTGAAGAACACAACGTAGCCGCCCATTCCTGGAAAGTCAGCCAGTATGCAATGTTCTTCGCTACCATTGAAGAACGCGAAGGGCGCCCCGTAGATTGGAAATCGCTTTATGAACGCACCATCAACCATGACTTTGCAGAAGTGTTTATTGGGGACATCAAAACCCCCGTGAAATACGCCTCCCCTGAACTCAAGGAGATTCTCGCCAAAGTCGAAGAAGGCATGATGGAAAAATTCATCTTAAAGGAAATTCCGGAAGAGTTCCAGGAAGTGTTTTTCGACCGCATGAAAGAAGGCAAGGACGAATCGTTAGAAGGGCGCCTTTTGGAGTTCGCGGACAAACTCGACCAGTTCTATGAAGCATTCGCCGAACTGAAACGCGGCAACACCGACAAGGAATTTTTAAAAATGTACCGGATCGCGCTCAGTAAAATTCTTGATCTGCCGCTCACTGCCAGCGTTACTTATTTCCGTGAAGTGATACTCGATGACATCATGACAGAAGATACGGCAATCGATGTTCGCAAAATCACTAAACGCGTTCTGGAAGCGCATTGATGTAATTCCTCAGCACTATTGGTCGATTTATGATAGATTAGAAGAAAATACTCCGGAGGTGAATCCCTTATTTAAGGGAATTTATTGGACCCCATACTTTTATTGAATTTAGCTCTTCTCGTATTACTCATCGCATTAACCGCATTTTTTGTCGGAACGGAATTTGCAGTGGTCAAAGTCCGCATGTCACGTATCGAGCAATTGATCGATGAAGGCAATAAACGGGCCGTCCTTGTGAAGAAAGTCGTCAGCGACCTGGATTATTATTTATCCGCCTGCCAGCTCGGCATTACCGTGACCGCTCTTGGCCTTGGGTGGCTCGGGGAACCGACCGTTGAACGGCTTATGCACCCGCTGTTCGAATCGCTCGGCGTACCTTCAGCCGTCTCAACAATCGTGTCATTTGCGTTCGCCTTTGCACTCGTGACATTTTTGCATGTCGTCATCGGTGAACTGGCACCAAAATCGCTGGCACTTCAATTTGCGGAACGGATGACTTTGACACTTGCTCCTGCTCTCTATATTTTCGGAAAGATTATGTACCCGTTCATCTTCGTTTTGAACGGCTCCGCGCGTTTGCTGCTTCGCATGTTCGGCGTCGAACCTGCTGGAGAACAACAAGCCCATTCCGAAGAAGAATTGAAAATCATCATGGCGCAAAGTTTCCAAAGCGGTGAAATCAACCAAACTGAGCTTTCCTATATGCAGAATATCTTTGCATTTGACGAGCGCAGCGCCAAAGATGTGATGATTCCACGCACGCAAATGGTCGCCTTTGCGGATGATTTATCGACAGAGGAGTTGCTTGCGGAACTTCGCGAACATCGCTTTACGCGCTATCCGATTGCACGTGACGGCGACAAAGACGACCTGATCGGTTTTATCAATGCCAAAGAAGTTTTGACGCATTACGCCATCTATAACGATGTCCAGCTGATGGAATTGATTCACGAGCTTCCGTATTTCCACGAAACGACGCCGCTTCAAATGGCGCTCGTGAAAATGCAGAAAGACCGCACCCACATCGCACTCGTTATCGACGAATATGGCGGCACATCCGGCTTGATCACGATGGAAGACATTCTCGAGGAAATTGTCGGGGAAATCCGCGATGAGTTTGATGAAGATGAAGAAGCTGAAATTACAAAAGAACACGACAACCGTTATGTCGTAAATGGCCGTGTCCTGCTGAAGGATTTAGAAGAACGATTCGCTTTAAGGTTTGCCGATAGCGAAGAAATCGATACTATTGCCGGTTGGATGCAACACCAGCTTATTGAAGCTGAAACCGGAGATTCGTTTACAAAAGACGGATACCAATGGTCGATCATCGCCATGGAAAACCATCATATTTTAAAGGTCGCTTTCGAAAAATTAGAAGCGCCAACCACAGATGCATAAACAGAAATGCCCCCGGGCATTTCTGTTTTTTTTGATTCATGAAAAAAAGAGTGATTGACCGCTGTCGATTCTTTCTTTACGATAAGAACAAGTGTTCTTATTTCTTGAAAGGAGTGATGAAGATGAAAAAAAATCAAAATTTGATCGTCAAAGGCAAGGTGTTGGACCGGGGGCAACTGAAATGGGGATCGCTCATGCTTCCCGAACACGTGCGCATGCTGCGCGAATGGGAAGCAGCAGACCCGTCCAAAGAAAAGCCGCAGCTTGATGAAGAGGAGCTTAATTTATTGCAGGAGGAAATTACCATCGCCTACAGACGCCAATGTACAGTCGAAATCCGCTATTGGCACAACCGCCGGACGCTGATCCTAGGCGTTGTTACAGCAATTGACATTGCCCACCAAGTGATCGAAGTGACTACAGGCAGCTCATCCACACGAATCGCTTTTTCGGACCTCCACGGTGTTCGCCTATTGGATTAGCCTATGGCGGCAGCCGGCAGATTGCAGTCTTTTTCTCTTTTTTAGGGTTAAGCTCCCATAGAATTGGGCATACATTAATTAACTATCAGAAAAATGGAGGTTAATTATATGAGCAAAGTGACGTCTTATGCCAAAGAATTTGGCCAAGAATTCAAAAAAGACAATGCGACGACACTTGCGGCAGCCCAAGCTTATTACTATCTTTTAGCAATCGTGCCTTTATTAATTTTGCTATTGGCCATCCTGCCGTATTTGCAGCTTGACCCGCAACGGGTAGTCGATTTCATCGGCAGCATCCTGCCGGGCGAAGTCGCAGCTACATTCGAAGAAACCATCATCAGTGTCGTGACGACACCATCTGGCGGCCTGCTGACTTTCGGTATTTTGGGTACGCTGTGGTCTGCATCCAACGCCATGACCGCGTTTATCGACGCAACGAACCAAGCGTACGATGTAGAAGAGACCCGCTCATTCATCAAGAAAAAAGGAATGGCGATCATCTTGACGATTTTCATGTTAGTTGCTGTCATTGTGGCACTTGTCTTGCCGATTTTTGGCGGTGCCATCATCAATACGATCACTGAGTTCCTCAACTTGCCTCAGCAAACTGAAATCATTTTCCAAGTTCTTCGCTGGGTGATTTCCATTGTAGTCATGAGCATTGTACTGGCCTGCCTTTACAAATTCGCTCCAAATAAGCACTTTCCGTTCAAAGAAGTTCTTGTCGGTGCATTTATTGCCACAGTATTATGGCAGCTTGTTTCTCTAGGATTTTCTTTCTATGTTTCGAACTTCGGAAACTTTTCCGCCACTTACGGAAGCCTTGGTGGTTTGATCATCTTGATGCTTTGGTTCTTCCTGACAGGTTTGATTCTTGTGGTCGGTGCTGAAATCAATGCGATTCTTCATCGTCACAAACATGCCGCACAAGACTCCGAAGAAAGTAAATTGCAAGTTGCAGAATCCGGTGATACCGAGTCATCAATGAATAAGTATTAAATCAAAAAGGCATCCGCTCAAAAAAAGCGGATGGCTTTTTTTATTTATCCCGATAGATTCTTCAAGACGCCGGGGCGGTGTTCCAAGAAATTGCGGTATGCAAAGCCTTCCACTTGCGTTTCGGTATAGCGCTTTTGCAATGCATCGATCAAACGCGGGAAAAATGATGCATTATCGAGCCCCTCGACATGAGTGAAAATGCCGTCAAAATCTGAGCCCACCCCGACATGCCGTTCGCCACCAAGTGCGCACATATGGTCGATATGGCGCAGCAAGTCATCGATTTCTGCCGATTTTCTTTCTTGGATGATAAAGTCCGGAAAAAACACAACATCAATCAAGCCGCCATGCGCAAACATCGCCTCGATTTGCCGGTCGTCCAGATTTCTTGGATGATCGCATAATTTCCTGGCGTTCGAATGGCTCGCAAACGGATAATCGGCAAGCTCAAGCACGTCCCAAAACCCAGCCGGTGATAAATGCGACACATCGGTAAAAATGCCGTGCTCATTATTAAGTTCAACGACTTGTTTGCCGAGCAGCGTCAAACCACCTGCTCTCGGTTCCCCGACGCCATCCGCACAAAGATTGGCGTAGTTCCATGTCAATCCAAGCGACAGCACGCCAAGGCGGTACAGATGACGCAGTTTCGCAAGATCGTTGCCGAAAGCATCCGCTCCTTCAAGCGCAAGCACAGCTCCAATTTCATCAGGCTTTAAATCATCGATGTCGCTCCATTTCCGGATGTGTTTCATCAGCGGCTGCCCGAGCACTTCACTGTAAAATAAATCAACCTGTTCCAAAGCATGCTGCCATTTTTCGTTATCCGGAAGCTCAGGATGGACAAATATCGCGAAAAACTGTACTTTCACACCCCCTTGCTGCAAGCGCTCATAGTTGCTGTCGAGTTCATCTGCATCTTTGTAATCCAACGGCTTGCCGCGAAACAGCTCGTTGCGCTTGCTCACTTGAAGCTTTAAGAGTGCGTCGCAATGCGTATCGATAATGTGCACTACTCATCCCCTTCTTCCGTGCAGGCACGAACAAAGCCCTCAAAAATGCGCAGGGATGCCGCGTCGCCTGTTCGCGCCATATTTTCAGGATGCCATTGTACGCCAAGCACAAAAGGATGCTCTTTGCTTTCGATTGCCTCAATGACCCCGTCGCTTGCGATTCCCGAAATGATATAACTATCCGGAACTTGGCGGTTCGACTGGTGATGGCGGCTATTGACTTTCAGTTTCAGCGAATCGGTCAACCGGTGCAATAGCGACCCTTCCTGCACTTCGACAAAATGCGACCCGTGTTCTTTCGGTGCCCGCTGCTGATGCTGAAGCAAATTGCCCGACAGCTGGGATGGTGTGTCTTGGTACATATCCCCGCCCGCTGCGATATTCAAAATTTGGGCACCTCGGCAAATCGCCAGCACTGGCTTGTTTTTCTCCATCACCTTTTCCAGCAGCTCGAGTTCAAAGCGGTCGCGCGAAGGAATGATTACTCCGAGTCCTGGATGCGGTTCCTCGCCGAACAAGGTCGGATCGATGTCATAGCCCCCCGCAAGGAACAAGCCATCGATATGCTCCGCTAGTTCGTCGAGCTCTTTTGCGGACGTAATATGCGGCAGCATGATTGGCAAACCACCGGCTCGGACAATCGCTTCGGTATCCGCTAGCTCCACCGTATATTCATCTTTTCCCAATTCCATTGAAGCCGTTATCCCTATGATTGGTCTCATTCTCATCACTCCTAAGTTGTTTGAATACTGAATATATTTACCATACAGAAGTTTTTTCTGAATGAAAAGAGCTATCCAATGTTTTCCATCAAAAAACAACAGCCGAAGACTCGAGGTCTTCTTGGCTGTTGAGAATCGTTCATACTTTATTCTTTTTGATAACCGGCAATTGCTTCGGCTATGGCATTTTCAATCGTTGTGACGGACGACAAATGATTGTTCAGGACAATTGTAAAAATCAAGCGATCGCCATCTTTCGTTGTGGCATAGCCGGCTAAAGATGACACCGACGACAGGCTGCCGGTTTTCGCCTGTACGTTGCCTTCTGCTGCCGACCCTTTCATCCGGTTGCGCAATGTGCCGCCAACCAAACGTTCCGCTGCGCCAGCTACCGGGAGCGACGCCAGAAACGTATCAAACCACGGCTCGCTTTGTGCCGCAAATAATAATTGCGATATCTCGTTCGCCGGAATCAAGTTGACATGGGACATTCCAGAAGCATCGCGCAATTGAACTGTGCCTATATTGACGCCGAGGCTACTAGAAACCGACTCCATCACGTCAATTCCAGCAGTCCAGCTGCCTTCGCCATTTATGACTTTGCCCATTTGCTTCGCCAAGGCTTCTCCGTGCCCATTATTGCTCAGTTTCATAAATGGAATAGACAGCTCCGACAGTGTCATCGACTGATGTTCCACCAGCAGGCGGCTATTGTCCGGCGTGACGCTCATTGCTGTTGCGGACTGACCGATCCTATCGATTCCTGCATTCCTAAGTGCTTTATCAAACAAGCTGAGGGCATAGCCTGATGGCTCATGGACCGCTATCCATTCGCGCGTACGGCTGCCTTGTTCCGGGATATTGCCTTCGACCACGATTTCATTCGTACCATGTTTTCTCGTGATGCTAAGGGTTTTCGGCTCCCCCGAAGCAACAGTTTTCGCGTTATTCACAACGGTCACATAATCGGTTTCCGGGGACAGCGTAACTTTTGCTTCGTCACCTGCTGCAGCTCCTGCATTTGCTTCAACAATGATCGATCCTGCATCATAATCCATATTTGGAGAAGCTGTCAATGCAGACACTTGTGCCCCGACATAATAAACTTCGTTTTTCCAAGTCATATCCTCAGACAAACGCTCATCGTCGAACCAACTGTCATCACCGAATAGATCGCCTTTCACTTTTTGAATGCCTTGCGATTTCAGTTGTTCAGCAAAACGCTCGAAATCTTCCTCAAGTAAAGTCGGGTCGCCTTTCCCTTTTAAATATAAATTGCCGTGCAAAACTTTTCCTTTTAACTGACCGTCTGTATGTATTTCTGTCGAGAATCGGTGATCTTCACCCAAACTCTCAAGTGCGGCCGCCATCGTAAACAGCTTCATATTAGAGGCTGGCTTCAGTCTTGTATCTCCAAAATGATCGTAAATCTGTTCTCCACTGTCCGCTTTCCGGATACTCACTCCGGCAAGCGCTCCATTCAAGCGCTCATCTTGTAAAATCTCATTGATTTCACCAGTCAATACTGCATACTTATCATCTGCCCCAACCACTTGCCCTTCACTCCCCATTCCTAGTGGAGATGCCGCTAATATCCCTGCGATTACAAGCAGGCTCGCAGCTTTCCATCGTTTCATTTTTGCCATTTAATTTCCTCCTAATATGCGTTTGCTAAAATGTACCACATAAAAAGAGGGAATTTTCTGATACCTGAATAATCAGAACTATGGTCTTACTACTATTTTATATTACTAGTAAAAAAACCCAAATGAAATTCATTGAACTTAACCGTTTTCTTGTCTTCACGTTCTTTCAGCCTAGTTGGCATCAACTACAAAAGCCCGCACGGACAAATCGTCCATGCGGGCTTTCTGTATATTATTGAACCAATTCTAACTCGACCGGGATCGAAGCTTCGACTTCTTCACCGTTCAAATGCTGGACTGCTGTATCCACAGCCATCTCGCCGATCATTTCCGGCTTTTGAGCGATCGTTCCTGCAAGTCGTCCTTCTTCTACTGCTGCGATGGCATCGTCTGTAGCGTCAAATCCGACAACCGTAACATCCGCGCCGGCTGCTTCAATCGCTTCCAGTGCACCGAGTGCCATTTCATCGTTATGCGCAAACACTCCTGTTACTTCAGGGTTGGCCTGCAAAATATTTTCCATAACCGACAAGCCTTCTGCACGGTTGAAATTCGCTGTTTGTTTTGCGACCACTTCCAAGCTGTCCGCTGCTACATTGTTGAAGCCTTCTCCGCGCTCACGTGCTGCGGATGATCCCGGGACGCCTTCAAGCTCTGCTACTTGCGCACCGTCACCGACGAGCGACAGCAAATGTTCCCCAGCCATTTCCCCGCCTGCTACGTTATCCGATGCAATATGGGAAACAACTTCTCCGCTCTCAGCGCTGCGGTCAACTGTGATAACCGGAATATCTGCGCCGTTTGCCGATTGGACTGCAGAAGCCACCGCTTCTGAATCGACCGGGTTGATCAAGATCAAGTCTACGCCTTGCTGGATCAAATCTTCTACATCACTTGCCTGTTTCGATGCATCATCTTGTGCATCGACAACGGAAAGGCTCGCTCCAAGTTCTGAAGCTTTTGCTTCCGCTCCTTCGCTCAATGTGACGAAGAACGGGTTGTTCAAGGTGGAGATAGAAAAACCGATTGTGAAATCGCCGGCCGCTTCCTCGCCGCCAGTTGTTTCTTCAGAATCTGAACCTGGTGCGTCCATGGAACATGCAGCCAAAACCATCATCGAAAGTAAAACGAACATCAATAGCATCTTCTTCATTTTTACCACTCCTTATGCTGTTTTTTTACGGTCGAGCAATACTGCGAGCAATATAACTGCACCCTTCACCACTTGCTGGAAGAAGGAAGAAACCCCGATTAAGTTCAAGCCATTGTTCAATACGCCAATGATTAAAGCACCGATCAATGTGCCGACGATCCAGCCGCGGCCACCCGTCAAACTCGTACCCCCTAGCACGACGGCTGCAATCGCGTCGAGTTCGAACATTTGCCCCGCTGTCGGTTGCGCCGAATTCAAGCGCGACGTCAAGATCAATGAAGCGAGAGCCGCAAGCATCCCGACTAATGAGTAAACATAGATTTTAATGCGGTCCGCATTGATTCCGGACAACACCGACGCTTCTTCATTGCCGCCGACTGCATAAACGCGTCGCCCGAAAGTCGTCTTCTTCAAAATGAAGTACAAAATCCCGAAACTGATGAGCATCGTCACGACTGGAATTGGAATGCCGAGGAAATAGCCTTTCCCTAGCATTTGGAACGCTACACTGTCGCCAAGGCCTGAAATCGGGCGGCCTTCGGTATAGACGAGCGTGAGCCCCCTATAAATGGTCATCGTCGCGAGTGTAGCGATAAACGGTGCCACTTTCCCTTTGGCGATGATGATGCCGTTGATGGCGCCTAGAACGGCACCGAGGAACAGCCCGAGCAGCATCGCCAGAATCGGATCTACGCCAGATGCCATCATGCCGGCTGTGACCGCGCCTGTCAGTGCCAGGATCGATCCGACGGACAAGTCGATGCCTCCTGTCAGGATGACAAAAGTCATCCCGAAAGCGATCAACGCATTAATCGAGACTTGCCGCAAAACATTGAAGATATTATTCATCGATAGAAAACTTGGGTTGATTGCGGTAATAATGACGATGATCAAAATCAAACCGATAAACGGTGCAATCTTTTGGAATAAGCTTGTATTAGCGGTCTTCAGTTGCATGTTTTCCACCTCCTGTTGCGTAATGCATAATCGTTTCCTGCGTCATTTTCGGTTTCGGCAAATCTGCCGTCAACCGGCCTTCGTGCATGACAAGCACGCGGTCAGCCATGCCGATTACTTCCGGCAGTTCAGATGAAATCATCAAAATGGCAACGCCTTTCGCTGCCAATTCGTTGATAATCGAATAGATTTCTTTTTTCGCTCCGACATCGACGCCGCGCGTCGGTTCATCGAGTATAAGCACATCCGGTTCGATGCCAAGCCATTTCGCGATGACGACTTTTTGCTGGTTGCCGCCGCTGAGCGATTTGGCCGCTTGCATTGGACCTGATGTCCGAATCCCGAGACGCTTGACCATTGAGTCGTAAAGTTTGCGCTCTTTGTCTTTTGACAACCACCCGTTTTTGGAGATCTTGCCGAAGTTCGCCATGCTGATGTTTTCCTCGACGGTGAAATCGACAATGAGGCCTTCGGATTTGCGGTCTTCCGTGACATAGCCGATGCCCAGCTCTTTCGCTTTTTTCGGATTATCGATCTTCACCGGTTTGCCGTCGAGTTCGACGATGCCTGCATCGGCTTTTTTATAGCCGAACAATGTTTGCGCCACTTCTGTCCGGCCGGCGCCCATCAGCCCCGCAATCGAGACGATCTCGCCTTTGTGGATATCGAATGACACATCCTCGAAACAATCTTTGCGCGACAAGCCTTTAACGGATAATTTCACATCCCCGATTGCGGAGCTCCGTTCTGGGAATCGGTCACCGAGTTCGCGGCCGACCATCAGCTGGACAATTTCTTCGAATGTCGTTTCACTGATTTTCCGCTCTCCGACAAATTCACCGTCTCGCAGAATGGTGATGCGGTCGCACAACGAGAAAATCTCTTCCATCCGATGTGAAATATAGACGAAGGACACGCCGCGTTTTTGCAGTTCGCGTATGGTCACAAACAAAGTTTCAATCTCCCGGTCCGTCAGCGCCGCTGTTGGTTCATCCATGATGATGATTTCGGCATCCATCGACAAAGCCTTGCCGATTTCCACCAATTGCTGCTGCCCGACAGATAATGTGCTGGCCGGAAGGGATGGGTTGATGTTGAGCCCCAAATCCCCTAAAATCTTTTTCGTTTTGCGTTCCATATCTTTCGTCTTCAGAATGCCGGTGCGGCCGATGGTTTCTTCTCGGCCGAGAAACAAATTATCCGCAATCGATAAATGCGGCAAAATGTTCAACTCTTGGTGGATGACCGCAATGCCTTGTTCTTCAGCTTGCTTTGGTACAGTGAATTCGACTTTTTCGCCTTTCACTACTACCGTGCCGGAATCCCGCGTATAAATGCCGGACATGATTTTCATCAATGTCGATTTGCCGGCGCCGTTTTCACCCATCAAAGCATGAATTTCTCCTTTTACGAGTGAGAAATGGACATTTTTCAAAACGGCGTTGCCGCTGAACGATTTGCATATATCGGTCATCTTGATCATTTCAGTCATATCATTCACCTGCCTCATTTAAAAGATAACGCCGGACTGAAGGACAATATTCGCATAAGGGCTTGCTTCCCCCGTGCGGATAATCAACTTGGCGCTGTGGCTCATCATTTTTAACTCTTCATGGCTGACATAACGGCAGTCGAGCCGCTCCTGGAGTGTGGTTTCGAGCTGTGGGTTGTGCATATTGATTTCCTGGGCAATAAAAGCAGATTCCGCTTCAAAATCTTCGAGCACCGCTTCGAGCACGGTCTCAAAAGATGGCTCGCCGATACGGTATGACAAATCCACACATGTTACATGTTCCGGAATCGGCAGTCCGCAATCAGCGATGACCAGCCAGTCGGTGTGCCCGAACTTTGCTAATTGGCTTGCGATGTCACGATTGAGCATCCCGTGCTTTTTCATGTGGCCTCCCCCAGTCGTGCCGTAACGTCCGAACGTTTCGGCATACCGCCTTGTGCGCCGAATTGCTCGACGGATATAGACGCTGCTGCATTAGCAAAACGCACCGCTTCATGGAAGGATTGGCCTTCCGACAACGCAACAGCAAGCGCGCCGTTGAATGTATCTCCTGCGCCTGTCGTGTCGACAGCAGCCGTCTCGAATCCTTCGACTAGCACATGCTCGCTGCCATCGAAATAGCGTGCGCCGTGCTTGCCGAGCGTTACAATCAAACGGTTCGGATAGCGTTCAAGCTCAAGCTCCCAATTTCCGCCGAATAGTTCTTGTGCCTCGGTTTCGTTCGGCGTCAAAAAGCTTGCCTGTTTCATTGAAGAAGTAAATCCTGCGGCTGGTGCCGGATTCAATATCGTCGGGACGTCGAGTTGTTGCGCCAGTGCGAGCGTATATTCCACGACCTCAATTGGTAGCTCTAATTGCAAGATGATCATGGAGCTCTTTTCGAGCAGCTTTTTCTGTGCATCGATATCGGCCGTTGTCAGTTCATGGTTGGCACCTGGAACGACAATGATGCGGTTGTCGCCTTCCGATAATAAAATATTGGCGATGCCGCTTGCGCCATCTGTCGTTTTCACTGCAGCCGTTTGAACTTGTTCCATTTCAAGCCCGTCAAGAAGCTGCTTGCCGAAAGCGTCGCTGCCGACTGCCCCGACCATGTGAACGGTACTGCCAAGCCTCGCAGCGGCTACTGCCTGATTCGCACCTTTTCCACCTGACACCGTTGTGTATAAATTGCCAAGCACCGTCTCGCCTTGCTTCGGAAAACGGTCTGTGCCGACGACCAAGTCCATATTGATGCTGCCTACTACTGTAATCATCATTCCACACTCCTTGTTGTGCCTCTCAGAATAAGTGTCACCGGAACTTCGTAGAAGCTTTCTTCCACCGGCTTGTTTTCGATCCGCTTGATCAAGACGCGGGTTGCGATGGCGCCCATCTTATAGACATCTTGCGCTACCGTCGTCAATCCCGGCGTCAACATTTCCCCCATCGCAATGCCGTCAAATCCGACGATCTGCAAATCGCCCGGCACTTTTCTGCCGAGCAGAGCGGCCGCTTTTAAAGCCCCTGCTGCGGAGACATCACTCGAAGCGAAAATGCCGTCGATTTCCGGGTGGTCCCGCAGCTGCTGCTCCACAATCTTTTGTGAGTCTGCGTAATGAAACGGGCTGGTGACAACCCGGTAACGCACATTCGCCTGTGCAATCGCTTCCATAAATCCGTCATAACGGTCGTTTGCCGGGTTCAGCGCTTCCGGCCCTCGCAGGAACAGGATGTTTTTGCATCCACGCTCCAATAACGCATTCGTTCCCAGCACCGCGCCTTCCTTATTGTTCGATGAGACGACCGGTATGTTGTCGTTGATGGCACGGTCGAGCGCGACGATCGGCAGCTTCGTGTCGGCGTAATGCGGCGCGTCGAGCTGATTGGAAGTCACGATGAAACCGGCGATATATTTTTTCTTTAAGGTTTCAATATAATTCTTCTCTTTTTTGGGATCTTCATCCGAATTGCACAAAATAACGGTGTAGCCATAAGTCAATGCGACGTCTTCCACCGCCCGTGCCAATTCAGGGAAAAACGGGTTAGTGATATCGGGTAAAATGAGCCCGATCAAATTCGAGCGTTTCGTATTCAAAGAGCGCGCAACCGGGTTCAGTTCATACTCTAGTTCTTCGACTGCCTCCGTCACGGCTTTAGCGGCATCTCCACTGACATAGCCGCTGCCATTTAGAAAACGTGAAACCGTTGCAACGGAAACTCCTGCTTTTTTTGCTACATCCCTGATCGTTGTCATCGAAATTCTCCGTTCTCCGTGCATGTGTAACCGGTTACACATACTATAAAACGCTACCCCATTCTTGTCAATGCGATTTTTTGCATAAAAAAACACCTCGGCAGTTTTTGCCGAGATGACCATGATTAATTGATCTGCAATTGTTCGTTGCATGTTTCGTCGGTCAGGCTGTAAGAGATGACGTTTTTGCCTTTTTTCCGGAGCAGCCGTACCGCCATATTCTTTTCCATTTCGTCGGATGCAATCACATGGATCGGGCCGCCTGGAATTTCTTCGTAGCTGCGGATGAAATAAGCGACCGGCAGTTCGAGCGCGCCATTTACAGGGTCTTTATAAGATATATTATAAGCCCGTACGTCCAGCAATGTGACCTCCTCTTTTCCTGAAAGGTTTTCGGCACAATCATGCTTAACGCCTTTGGCCGTGACATAGCGTTTATAGAAACCGTTCGAGCCGGCAAGCGCCAGCAGCGCAATTGGGATACCTATACTCATTGCTTTAATCTTCTCCTTCTGGATTATGATGGGTTCAAAGGAAAACCGCCGAAGCATTAGCTTAAGCGGTTTTGTTTCCTATTATTGCTTAACGGCTGCGACTTCCTGCTGCCATTTGCTGTAGCCGCCTGTCATATTGACCAAGTTGTCGATGCCGTTCGCTTTTAAGACGCTTGCTGCGATTGCCGAACGTGCGCCCGCCTGGCATTGTACAATGACTGTTTTTTTGGTGTTCACTTCGTCGATGCGGTTTTTCAAGGTCCCGACCATGATGTGTTGTGCATTTTCGATATGGCCCTCATCAAACTCGGTTTGGTTGCGGACATCCAGTACATACGCTTCGCCTTTTTCGACCATCTCTTGCGCTTCAGCCGGCGAGACGTTTTCATAACTTGCCAAATTATCTGCTTGCGCCATGATGTTCTCGTCTTTGGCATAGCCGTATACTTCGTCGATGCCGATCGAATGCAAAGCGGTCATCGCTTCATCGAGAACTGCCGGATCCACTATTAAGTACAGCGGTTTTTTATAGTCGACGACCCAGCCTGCCCAGGTCGTGAAAGAATTGTTGAACGGGATGTTGATCGTACCTGCGATATGGCCTTTACTGTAGTCAGCTGCCGGGCGCATATCGAGCACTTGCTTGCCTTCTGCCAGGAACGCTTCAATCTCAGATGCGGAATCGATTTGTTTCAGTTCCGGTAAATACTTGATCAATTGAGGGCCGACTTTATTGACTGATTTCATCACTGCGAAATAGTATGGCGGTTCCGGCTGACCTTCGAGCAAAGCTTTTTTGAAGGAGGCTTCGTCGTCGAATTGCATTGCCCAGTTAAAGGCTTTTTCGTAGCCGACCGTTGTGGATGGCACCGCGCCGAGCGATTTACCGCAAGCGGATCCTGCACCATGCGCCGGCCAAACTTGCAGATAATCCGGCAGCGCCTTGAAGCGTTCGATCGATTTAAACATCGCCACAGCACCCGATTCGGAAGTCCCTTGGATGCCTGCTGCTTTTTCGAGAAGATCGGGGCGCCCGACGTCGCCGACAAAGACGAAGTCGCCTGTAAAGATGCCCATCGGCTTGTCTGCGGATCCACCTTTATCCGTCAATAGGAACGAAATGCTCTCCGGGGTATGTCCTGGCGTGTGCATCACTTCGAAGACCAAGTTGCCGATCATGAACGTGTCGCCGTCTTTGAGCAATTGGTGGCTGATTTCATCCAAGTTTTGATATTTCCAATCGGCATCGCCTTCGTCCGAAATATAGAGTTTCGTGCCGAAACGGTCATTCAGCTCACGTGAGCCGGACACAAAATCAGCGTGGATGTGTGTTTCGAGAGCGCCGACAAGATTCAGTTTCTCTTTTTTCGCCAGTTCCGCATATGCTGTCACGTCGCGCATCGGGTCAACAACTACTGCTTCGCCTGTTTTTTGGCACCCTACTACGTAAGATGCGTGAGCCAATTTTTCGTCATAGAAATATCGTAATAACATGGAATCAATCTCCTTTTGTTTGTTTTCTTTTGCTTAAATACAATATACCCCATAGGGTATTAAAAGTAAACATACTTGCTCAGCTTTTAATTTTAAAGTGGAGAAAAATAAAAATAGCCCCCGCAGCGCAATGTTCGCGTCTCGGGAGCTATTCGGTATGTTATTTTTCGCTGCTAAAGAAATCGGGCAGCTCACTCGCTTTCATCGAGAACTCCGCTTTGCGCTTGTCGACGAAGGCCTGTATGCCTTCATCCGCATCGGCGTTTTGCCCTGCCCAATGAAGAAATTTCGATTCCACTAGATGCGACTCATGTGGATGATCAGCACCGAGCATTTTCCATAGCAATTGCCTTGTGAAGCTATTCGAGGTCGCAGCTGTATTGTCTACAATTTCTCTTGCGATTTCATATGCTTTAGCCAGGGGGTCTTCCGACTCGTATTGCATGAGGCCGGCCTCCACCGCTTCTGAAGTCGGAATATAGCGGCCCGTCAATGTCCATTCCAGCGCTTTACCGATGCCGACGAGGCGCGGCAAAAACCAGCCGGATGACGCTTCCGGCCCGATTCCACGGCGGCCGAAAACAAACCCGATTTTCACGTCTTTTTTGACGATGCGGATATCCATCGGCAAAGTCATCGTCATGCCGATGCCGACTGCTGGGCCGTTGATCGCAGCGATGATCGGTTTATTGACTTCGTACACTTGATTGCTCACTTGTCCGCCCAGGTCCCGGTAATCTTCCGAACTTTGTTCAGACGCAAAAGTCGCGCCCCCGTCCGACAAATCCATGCCGGCACAAAATGCACGGCCTGCTCCGGTTACGACAATCACTCTCACCGCATCGTCAGCGTTTACACTACGGTAGAAATCGAGCAACTCTTCATTCATCTGCTCTGTATAGGCGTTCATTTTATCGGGACGGTTCAGTGTCAACGTCAAGATTCCTTCCGAAAGCTCTGTTTTAATCGTTTCGTACAAGCGCATTCACTCCTTCTTTATACTCCCGCTCCAGTTGATCCACCACTTCTTTCACCGTTTCGCGTTTCGTCACGGTAGTTACACCGTGGCCCGCTGACCAAATATCGCGCCATGCTTTTGCGTTGACGAGATGCGACAAATCGATGTCTTTTCTTGGCTTCAAGGTTTTTGGGTCGATGCCTTGCTTTTCAAGGCTGGGAATCAACACATTGACCGGCACGCCGCTGAATGAATCGGTATAGAGCACGTCTTCGATAGAGGAATCGATGACCATTTGCTTGTACTCTTCCGGGGCACTGCTTTCTTCGACCGCCAAAAAACGTGTGCCCATATAAGCATAATCCGCACCCATCAAACGGGATGCCGCAACGTCTGCTCCTGATGACAGCGAACCGGATAAAATAATGGTGCCATCATAGAATTTCTTCACTGCTGCAATAAAGGCAAAAGGATTCAATGTACCGCCATGCCCGCCTGCACCGGCACACACGAGAATGAGCCCATCGACGCCGCTTTGCGCCGCTTTTTTCGCATGGCGCACATTCGCGACATCGGAATACACGAGCCCGCCGTAACCGTGGACGATTTCCAGTACTTCTGCAGGCGAACCGAGGGAGGTGATGACGATCGGCGGCTGGTGCTCACGGATCAGTTCAACATCTTCATCATAGCGTTTGTTCGAGCCGCGATGGCTGATGAAATTGACGGCCCACGGAATTTCCCCGAGTGCTTCTTTCACTTCGACCAGCCACTTCGCACATTCTTCCGCAGGGCGCGCATTCAATAGAGGGAACGAACCGATGACGCCGGAACGCCCTGATTCTATGACCATTTTCGGTGTCGAGACGAGAAACATCGGGGCGACGATAACAGGTAGCTTAGGCATGTTCGATCACCACCGCAATCCCTTGCCCGCCGCCGATGCATAGGCTCGCGACCGCATATTTTCCGCCGCGGCGCTTCAGTTCATAAGCTGCCGACAGCAATACGCGCGCACCGCTTGCGCCGACCGGATGGCCAAGAGCGATCGCCCCCCCATTGACATTCACTTTTGAACGGTCGAGCCCTAGCTCTTTTTCCACTGCCAAGTATTGGGCAGCAAATGCTTCGTTCACTTCGACCAAATCGATATCATTAAGCGTCAACTGCGCTTTTTCCAGTGCACGCCGTATCGCTGGAACCGGGCCGATTCCCATAATGGTCGGGTCTACTCCCGCGACATGCCATGATACGATGCGCGCTAACGGAGACAAGCCGTGCTTTTTGACCGCATCTTCTCCCGCTACGACGAGTGAAGCTGCGCCGTCGTTAATTCCAGAAGCGTTGCCCGCTGTAACGGACCCGTCTTTTTTGAACGCAGGGCGCAGTTTCGCCAAGCCTTCTGTATTGGCATCGGGTTTTATATGCTCATCCTTGTCGATGGTTACGCTCCCTTTGCGCGTTTTCACTTCGACGCCGACAATCTCTTCAGCGAATTGGCCGCCTTGTGCAGCTTTGGCCGCACGCTGGTTCGACTCGACCGAAAAGGCATCTTGCTCTTCACGTGAAATATTGTATTGTTCCGCCAGCTTCTCTGCCGTCATGCCCATTCCATTGCCGGTGTATTGATCGGTAAGTGTCGCGACCAGCATATCCTCAAATTGCACAGGGCCCATTTTTGCATTGCTGAAGCGCTGTGTGAAACTTGAGTAAGGCGACATCGACATATTTTCCGCGCCGCCAGCAAGCACAATATCCGCTTCCCCGAGCAAAATATGCTGCGCTGCGGAAACGACGGCTTGTGCACCTGAACCACAAAGCCGGTTCAGAGTGAAAGCTGGAACTTCCTGTGGCACGCCTGCATTCAAACCGATATGGCGCGCCAGATAAGCCGCATTGACATTGGACTGAATGACATTTCCGTAAATGACATGATCGACATCTTCCGCCTTTACATTCGATCTTTTCAGCGCTTCCACCGCTGTCGCCGTCCCGAGTTGTGTCGCATCGGTATTGGCAAATGAACCGCCAAAAGCCCCGAACGCCGTTCTTGCACCATCTACTAAATATACATTTTTCATATTCGCTGCTCCTTTTCCCGCCCGTTTGAAAGGGCTTACATATTTGTTTTTAGATTATCTGAAAATTTAGTTTTCCATTCAATCATACCGCCCAGTATGGTGGATTGCAAAGGTTTCTTACCCATGATTTAAATTTTAACGCTTTGTTTAAAATGTATTTTAAAGTCACCGCATTAGAAAAAAAGAAGGCCCATACTGAGCCTTCTTTGTTATTTAAGGAATCAACACCAATTTTCCTGTGCTTTTCCTGCTTTCCATCAGCGCATGGGCTTGTGCCGCTTGTTGGAGCGGATAGCGCCCAGTAATCGAAATGTTCAGCTGCTGTTGTTCCAGCAATTTGCTGATTGCCTCGTGCGCTTCTTTCAAGAATTCAGGGCGATGCTTCCGATAAGTGCCGGTGCTGTACCCGAGCACTGCCCGGCAGCTCGAATGAAGTTCATCCGTTTTGACATTCCCAGGGACAGATCCTTCATTGGCATGGCCGAACGAGACGATGCGGCCGAACGGCGCCAACACTTTCAAACTTTGTTCAAAGTTTTCACCAGCAATCGTGTCGAGGATGACATCGACGCCTGCGCCTCCTGTCCAACCCGTCAGCACCTCTGCAAAATTCTCTTCCCGGTAATTGATTGCCCGTGCACCGAGCTGTGTCACCAACTCCATCTTTTCTTCACTGCCGACGGTGCCGTATATTTCCTGGACACCGGCCAGTTTCGCCAATTGAATGGCGGTCGTCCCGATGCCGCCGGCTGCAGCATGGATCAAGACCGATTCGCCGGGTTGGATTCGTGCAATTTTATGCAGTACGTTAAACGCGGTGATGCCGACCGTCAATATCGCAGCAGCTTCTTCAAACTTGATCTTTTCTGGAATTTTGTAGACGAGCCGGTCGCTCGCGACAACATATTCCGCATAGGAGCCGGAAGATGGAAACGCGCTGACCCGTTCGCCGACAGAAAAATCAACGACTGCGCTGCCGACTTGCTCGATGACACCGGCACAATCGAGCCCGGGTGTAAACGGCTCGTTGGCCAAGACGCCATGGTATTGGCCAAGGCGTGCTTTCACGTCAGCAAAATTAACGCTGATCGCTTCGACTTTGATCAACACTTCGTTTTCTTTCGGCTCTGGTTTCGGCACCTCTTGAAGCTTCAGCACTTCTGGAGGTCCCGTTGTTTCTACAACGATCGCTTTCATGACAGCACTCCTTTTTTAGAAGATCAACAGGCAAGCACCGATGACTAAACCGCCGTAGATCAGCGCAATCATCGTGTATCCCATAATGTCGCGGATTTTCAATCCGGCAATCGCCAGCAGTGGAATTGCCCAGAACGGTTGGATCATATTCGTCCAGCTATCTCCCCAAGCGACCGCCATGACGATTTTCGCCGGATCGACACCCATTTCGAGTGCAGCCGGCAGCATGATCGGTGCTTGAACGGCCCATTGCCCGCCTCCTGAAGGAATAAAGACGTTCAAGATGCCGGCCGAAAAGAACGTGAAGAGCGGCAATGTCGTATCTGTTGAAATATCAATAAAGAAGTTCGACATCATGACTGCAAGTCCGGACGCGCTCAGCATTCCCATGATTCCGGCATAGAATGGATATTGCAATACAAACTGCCCGACACTGCTGACGGACTTCAACAGCCCTTGTGCCAGCTCGCGTACATTTCCGAACATCAACAAGGCAGCCGTCAGGAAGATCAAGTTAACGGTATTCAAGTCGAGCGAGAAGCCATTCATATAGAAATGGTTGATTAGATAACTCAACCCGAGGAATCCCCCGATCAATGGAATAAGGCGGGATTTCTCGATTTTATCGTTTGGATAATCTTCATGGTCTTGCACGGCTTCTTCTGTAACGGGATCTTCCAAACGAGCCGCATCCACTATATAGCGGTCGCTCGGGTTGCGTGGATGGATAAAGCGCATGACGAATGGCAATGTGAAGAACAAAATGGTGACGATGGCGATATTCATGCCAGATAATAAGGTTTCAGAAATCGGAATGATGCCGATATCCCCTTCAAAAATGTGTCCGGCCGTTGCGACAAAGAGCGCCGGGGACGAAGACAATCCGCCTTCCCAAATCAGGAATCCGGAATAGCCTGCCGCAACCAATACGCGGTAATCGACATCGCGCACTTTCTTAGCGACGAGTTTTGCAATGATTCCTGCCACGACCAGCCCGAATGCCCAGCTGATCAATGAAGCAAAGAGCGCCGTGAACGTCACCATGAGAATTGCCGAGTTCGGGCCTTTAGGTATGGCGGCAATTTTCTCAAGTGCGCGTGAAACAGTCGGCGTCAATGCCAGTGCATAACTCAATACAAAGGTCGTGATGATTTGTGCCGTAAAGGTCAGAAGCCCCCACATGCCATCTCCCCAATGGCGCATCATGTCGATCGGCCCTGAGTCTGTAAAGAGAACGCCGGCGATAAAGGCGACCGAAGTTAAAAGAATAGCGAAAACAAAAGCATCCGGCAGCCATTTTTCAGCGATTTTGGCAAACACGTTCGCCACTCTTGCAAGCGGGTTGTTTTGCGGTTTATCGAGAACTTTGTTGCGATCGGTGTTATTTCCATTGGCCATGATTTTTCCCCCTTAATCCCATTTTATTTCGAGTCCGACTCATCTCTATTTTCTTTTAATTAGCGGTCCAGCCGCCATCGACGTAAAGAATTTGGCCGGTCACATAACTCGAAGCCCCGGAGGCGAAAAACAAGGCGGGGCCGATCATCTCTTCCGCTTCTCCCATCCGTTTCAATAATGTTCTGCCAACGAGCTTCTCAAGGCGCTCCGGATCCTGCAGGAAAGGTTCGGTCATCGGCGTCTTGATATAGGCAGGCGCCAAGGCGTTGACGCGGATATTATGTTCAGCAAGTTCCGCTGCCCACACTTTCGTCAATTGGTTAATGCCGCCTTTACTCGCTGCATAGCTCGTCTGCAGCGGATTGCCGACTTGCCCCATGATAGAAGAAATATTGATGATGCAGCCGCTTTTTTGGTCGATCATCCGCTTCGCTGCCTGCTGGCCGACTAGAAAAATTCCTTTTAGGTTGGTCCCGATTACTTTGTCCCAGTCTTGTTCTTCAACTTCTACGAGCGGCTTGCGGATATTCATGCCGGCATTATTGACAAGAATATCGATGCCTCCAAAATTAGCATCAATGAATTCAAACAACTCCACTACTGCCTGTTTTGAAGTGACGTCCGCCACTTTCCAGGAGACGTCCAGATTGCGGCCGCTTAGTTCATCCGCCACTTCCTGAAGCACCGTTTCATCGCGTCCGGTGATCAGCACTTTCGCGCCTGCATTCGCGAGTCCGGCCGCAATCGCCAAGCCGATGCCTTTGCTGCCGCCCGTTACAAGTGCTTTTTTTCCTGTGAGATCAAAACTTGGGTATGAAAATTCTTTCAACAACACCCTCCCCCTCCATTTAAATGAATATTCGGTTAATTAATCATGCAATTATTCCACTTCAAAACTTCCGATCAACTTGCCTGAACCCGATGAGTCCTTAATCTGGAGTTCCCCGACGCCTTCAGTGATCAAAGCCCCTTCAATGACAAATCCTTCACCCGCATGTGCCATTCCGACAAAACGTACGGTGAATTTAGATAAACGCTTGTCCGGAAACCATTGTTCAATGGCGTCGGCCGCCCAGCCCATGAGCAACATGCCGTGAGCGATCGGTTCCTTGAGCCCTTTGCTGCGTGCGACTTTCGGAACGGTGTGAATTTCATTGAAATCCCCCGATGCTCCCGAATAGCGTACGAGATCGATCGGTGCGAGTGCTCTTTTATGAATGTCCGGCAAGGTTTTCGCCATGAGGCACGCCCCTTTCGATTAATGTCGCGCGGCCGATGCGGACTATTTCAGCGCGTTGGTTGCGATAAGTCGTTTCAATTAAATAAAAGCGCTTGTCTTTTTTATCAAAACGATCGGTCAAGACAGCCGTTGCGGTAATGACGTCTCCGGCAATGATGTCTTTTGGGTATTCAAAGCTTTGTTCACCGTGGAGAATGTCATTCGGATTCAATCCCCAGCCGGCGAACAATTGATAGAAATCCCGGTTATTCCAAAAATCGATGACGGTCGTATATGTAGGCGGCGCCGGGATGCCTTCGTATCCCGCAGCGATAGCCGCTTCCCGGTCAAAATAAACCGCATTTTGCAACCCGAGCGCGAGCGCAAATTCCCGGATTTTTCCGGCCTCTACGCGAAACGGCGCGTAGTGAAACTCTTGCTCCATCGAATTTCCTCCTCATTGGTTTATAGCACTTCTCCTCTTCGCGTCCGATTCGCCATATCAATCAAATTTGCGACAGCCTTGTTTAGATGGCGGAATCGCTCATCCTCGATTTCTCCGTTTTTCCAGCGATAATAGATTTGCTGCAAAATGCCGGCCAGCTTGTAAAACCCGAACGCTAGGTAATAGTTGATGTTCGACATATCGCGTCCGCTTTGCTTTGCATATTCTTCCACAAACTCTTTACGGGTATAGAATCCGGGCTGGCTGGAAATGATATTGATGCCGATGTCAGCATCTTCCGCTTGCCCCCAATACGCCAGTGTCGATCCGACATCGCTCAACGGATCACCAATCGTCGACAATTCCCAATCGAGCACACCTGTTGCAATTCCCGGATTTTCGCCGTCGAGGACCATATTGTTCAATTTGAAATCGTTATGGACGATGGTCGTTTCTTCATTGACTGGGATATTGGCTATGAGCCATTCTTCCAGTTCGGCAAGCCCTTCAAGTTCATCGGTTTTCGAATGATGGTAGCGCTTGATCCAGCCCTTTACCTGGCGCTCCATGAATCCGGCGGGTTTTCCCATATCAGCGAGCCCGGCTTGTTTGTAATCAATCGATTGCAATTGGACCAATGTGGAAATGATGTTTTTCGAAATAACAGGTCCTGCCGTCTCGGAATTCCCGTACACTTCCGGAAGATCTTCGTCGACGACAAGCCCTTGCTTTTTCTCCATAACGTAAAAATGCTTGTCCATCACTTGCGGATCCTCGCAATACACATACGGTTTCGGCGCCAAAGGAAACACGGGATTCACCTTTTCAAGCATTTTGAATTCCCGTTCCATATCATGTGCTTTTGGCGGGGTTTCCCCAAAAGGCGGACGCCTTAAAACGCCTTCCCAGTCACTGATTTGCAGTAAATAGGTCAGGTTCGAATAGCCTTCGGAAAATTGGCGGACATTCATTTCACCCTGCGGCAAGTCCGGAAGTGCACCTCTCAAAAAGCGCTCGACTTTTTCCCAGTCGATTTGCTGTGTTTTTTTCGTTTCCGGTGTTGCATCGCTCATGTTGGCGACCTCCCTGTTATTCATACTTAAAGAATCCTTCTCCCGATTTCCTGCCGAGTTTGCCTGCGCGTACATATTGTTTCAATAATGGCGCCGGCCTGTATTTGGAGTCTTTCGTTTCTTCATATAGCGTTTCAGCGACAAACAGCATCGTATCGAGCCCGATCAAATCGGCGAGAGCGAGCGGGCCGATCGGATGGTTTGCGCCGAGTTCCATACCTTTGTCGATATCTTCAGCAGATGCGATGCCTTCCATCAAGACGAATATCGCTTCATTGATCATCGGCGACAAAATCCGGTTGACCGCAAACAACGGAGCTTCTTTTACGGAAATCGCCGTTTTGTTAAAGCGTTCCGCTATCTGGTGCGCCCGCTCAAAGGTTTGGTCGCTCGTCTGTTCGGCACGGATGATTTCCACCAATTCCATGATCGGCACCGGATTGAAAAAATGCATGCCGACCACTTGCCCGCTGCGGCCCGAACTTGCGGCCATTTCCGTAATGCTCAGGCCGGACGTGTTGGTCGCGAAAATCGTTTCGGCTTTGCAGATGTCATTCAGTTGGGCGAACAATTGTTTTTTCGGTTCAAGTTGTTCGATGATGGCTTCGATGACGATGTCCATCTCTTTTAAATCATCCATGTCCGTAGTTGGGTGAATCCTCTCCCAAACTGCAATGCGCTGATCATCCGTCATGCGGCCTTTTTCCACATTGCGGCGCAGCGTTTTGTCGATGCGCTTCATTCCCCGCTCAAGCCCTTGTGGATCGACATCGAATAAAACTACGCTCATGCCGCCTTGTGCACCGACTTGTGCGATGCCGTTGCCCATTGTTCCAGCGCCGATTACTGCCAAATGTTCCATTGCCTATTCCCCCTCGTCAATTTCCTGTAAAGTCCGGTTTTCGTTTTTCACTAAATGCCTGAACGCCTTCTGCCATGTCCGACGTGCCGATGAGTTTGGCGAACATGCGCGTTTCTAAAGATTGCGCTTCCGGCAACGGCAAATCCAATCCCTCATCAATTGCCACTTTTGCCAGAGCGACAGCCAGCGGCCCTTTAGAGGCAATTTTTTCTGCCAATTCGTGTGCTTCTTTGAAAGCCTGGCCCACTGGCACTACACGCTCCACCAGTTTTGCTTCATAAGCTTCGCGCCCGCTCAACCAAATTCCGGACAACACTATTTCTTTCGCTTTTCCAGGTCCGACGAGACGGGAAAGCCGCTGTGTTCCGCCGTATCCCGGCAAGATGCCCAGTCCGGTTTCCGGCAGCCCCAGTTTCGCTTGTTCTTCAGCGATGCGGATGTCACAGGCAAGTGCCAGTTCCAATCCTGCACCGAGCGTCAAGCCGTGAATGGCACAAATAACAGGAGCTTTCCCTTCCGTCAGCTTATCGAAAATCCGCTTTCCTTTTTCCACCAATTCAATGCCGCTCATTTTGGTCAGTTGTGGAAACTGGCTAATATCAGCGCCGGCGGCAAATGCTTTGTCACTGGCAGACCGCAGCACGACGGCACGCACATCTGAAGCTTGGATCTCGTCGATCACTTTGTCGAGCTCCTCGAGCACAGCATCGCTCAAAACATTGAGCGGCTGATGGTCGAGTGTTATGACGCCGATCATATCGGCTATGTCCAACCCGATAAATTGCCACTGCTTGTCCATCGCGCGCCTCCTCTAGTCCGTCATGGTTTTTACTTGACCGGGTTCTTTCACGATCATGCCGTTTTCATAAACCGGCACGATATCCAGTTGTTCGTGCTGATTGATTACAAATTGTGCCGCAGCCGGGAAGTTGAAACGCTGGAGCAGATGAGCTGTTTCGCTATCCAGCAGCTCTTTGAATCCTTGAGCCAAAGAACTCTCGTAAGCTTTTTGCGCAAGTTTGGCGGCATCCGACAGCTCGTAATCTCCGGATTTCGTTAAATGCATGACTAATTGGCCGGCACCGATAAAATCTTCCATCGAAAAGCGGTCATCGTTTCCCGAACAGATAAGGACGATCGACGACCCGCCCTGCTCTTGATGGATACGCTCGGCTACACAATGGCCATTCACCAATGATGAAATATATAGCTTCTTCGAACTTTTCGCTTTTTCAATAGCGATGGTGCCATTCGTCGAGCAAATGATGGCTGCCTGCCGCTTCTGGCTATGTTGGAGTCCAGCTGGATCGGGATAGGCGAATCCGTCAAGTCCTTCGCCTTTCGACTCGCCGAGCAATAAATGCTCCGACTGTTGCAGCTGCGACAGCTCAAGCGCTTGCTTGCTGCCTAGGACAGCGTGCACCGGTTCATAATTGCGCTCCAGCAGGAAAATAATCGTCGACGTCGCCAAGAACACATCGATGACCGCAGCCGTACAGCCGCTGAGGCGTTCTTCTCTTACCGCTTCTTTTTGCGTTATAACATGTATTTTTCTCATTCCATCAATTCCTTCAGATCAAAATGTTTTTCGCAGCATTTTCAATAAATGCTCCGCGTAGATTTCTTCCACGTCTTCTGGCGAGTATTTCCCTTCCGGCGAATACCACACTTGGATCCAGTTTGTAGCGCCCAAAATAATCATGCGTGCCATTTTCTTCTCTGGCACGTCGAAATCTCCTCGTTCAACCCCTTCGTTGATGATGCGATCGAACAGTTCGGCATACTCATCACGTTTTTCGATGATTTCAGGAATATTGTCCTTGGAAAACGTCGTTTCGGGTTTGACGATCAAATTAAATACTTCTTTTTCACGGATTGCCACATCGATATGATGGCGGATTGCCTTGCGCATTTTTTCGACAGGAGGCAAATCAGCCTCGACAATCGCCACCATCTTTTCCTTCGCTTCCGTCAAAATCAATTCATGGCAGCGGTACAACAACTCTTCTTTGTTTTTAAAGTAATAGTAGAGAGCCCCTTTCGTCATGAGCAGTTCAGCGGCAATGTCCTCCATAGTGGCATTATGGTAACCTTGCCGTGATATAACCAGGCTGGCTGATCGCAGGATATCCTCTCGTTTCTTTGCTGCTTTCTGTTCACGTAGATTCATTCCGCTCCCCCATTTCCTGTTTTTTACAGGAGATCCTCCACTTGCTGTTTTGGCTCTTCCATCAATAAGCTCGGTTTCTTCTCCAGTAGATTGCGAATCAGGATGAACACATTTTCAATAATGATCATGCCGAACGCAATGGGAATCAGAAAGAAAAATGGATATAGCGGATACAGTGTGCCTGCAGCCGGGAAGGCGATTCCACGTGAGAGCCCATCCATCGCAAAAGCCCAGCTGAACTGGACAATAAGCGCCAGTACAAACAATTCAAGCGCAATCATCAACAAAATAATGGCTTTTTGCACCTTTGGCCCGAAACGGTCAAGCAATAAATCCATTTTCGGCAATACCCCTGAAGAGTAGACATAAGCAAGACCGGGAAATACGACGAGCGGCATCATGTAATTTTGGATGATCTCAAATCCGCCGCGGATTGAACTGGAGAATACCGTCCGCATCACCACGTCATAGACAATCAAGAGCATCATGACCATTACAGCAGCGCCGCTGATCCAAATGCCGATGAGTTTTAAATAATGAAAGAGCCGATAAACTTTCCATACAGCTTCCATTCATATCCCCTCCTTTTCTTACATCGAATTCGGCAGCCATGTTGCGAGGCCCGGGAAGACGATCATCAATCCTGTGACCACAACCATCGCCACTAAAGCAAAAACAGTCGTCAGCCGGAATATCGAGCCCGGTGTGATGCCGCTGACACCTGCGACTGCATAAACGCTTAATCCTACCGGCGGGGTAATCAATCCGATCGTACAGATCACGGCGACAAACACCCCAAACCATAATGTATCGACTTGCAGCTCTACAATAATTGGCAAAAGTACGGGAATCGACATCAAAATGACCGCCGCTCCTTCAATAAACATGAACATGATGAACAACACGATAGAGATGGCAATCAGCACAAGTGCCGGCTGGTCCATAATCGGTTCAAGCCATTCGATCAAGCGCCTCGGAAGAAGCGACAAAGAAACAAAGCGACCGAAAATTTGTGCACCAATCATGATGATCATGACCATTCCCGTCAATTTCACGGTTTCGATCAAGGATACTTTAAAGAAATTGACATTCACTTTGCCTAAAAGAAAAGCAGCAATCAATCCTACGAATGCCCCGACAGCCCCCGCTTCAGTAGGCGTGAAGACACCGGTGTAAATGCCCCCGAAGATGATGAACACGATCGATACCGCAATAACACTGGCAATGATCAAACGGAGTGCCGGCACTTTTTCTTCCGGTGCCTGCTGTTTGAGTGCTTCACTCGGCAACGCGGCTTGCTTGTTCTTGCCCAACTGGAAATATACGAGCATGACGGCGATAAAGACAAGCATCGTCAAAATCCCTGGAATGAACGCTCCGATAAACAGACTGCCGACCGGTGTTTCGGTTGCGACCCCGTATAGAATCAAAATGATGCTCGGCGGAATGATGCCAGAAAGCGAGCCGCCAGTTGCGGCCACCGCACCGGCAAGCGGCGCGCTATAGCCATGTTTGCGAAGCTCTGGGATGGCAACTTGGCCAAGCGAGGCAGAGGTCGCTGTTCCCGATCCGGAAACAGCCCCTAACATGCCGCCGATGATCAATGTCAAAATACCAAGCAAACTATTCTTTCCTTTTGATACTTTATGGACCAAATAGAAAATATCCTGGACGAGTCCGGATTGTAGGATGAACTGTGCCATCAGCACAAACAGCGGAATGGTCGTCAAGGTATAACTGGCTACGCGATTGAACGGTTCGTTTCCGAGAAGGCCGGGCAAGATGCCGAATCCTTCTAAAAGAATCAAACCGATGATGCCGCTTGCGAGCAAAACGGAGTGAATATACAAACCAGCGAGCAATAAGACAATCATCATGACCAAGATGATTCCAATTACGAGTAAATTGTCCATTCTCTGACCTCCCAGCTTCCATGATGAAAAAAGAAGATAGCGTCAATTTCTTACGCTATCCTCTTGTTAGCCTGTTATTCCAAATCCATGATCGCATCCGGCACTTCTCCGCCTTCTTCAATCAGCAAATCTCTCCACATTTTGACGAGGTCATTGCCAGGCAGGCCATTGTCCTCAAGCAAGTTCGCATAATCGGTCCACGTGTCTTCGATACCTGTATTAAAGTGATCTTGCACTTCTTGATCCAATTCGTTGAATTCGACAAACTTACCGCCATTTTCTTCGTTGTCAGGAATGATCGTTTCGGCACGGTCGATCCACTCTTGTGCACCCGCTTCGAAAATCTCATCATTGGCTTGTTCCATTGCTTCCTGGACATTTTCAGGAAGTTCATCCCATCTGCTTTGGCTCATGCCGATGAATGCATTGAAATGGCCGAAGTTGATGCCCGTCAACGTGTAAGTGAACAAATCTTGGAAACCATAGCCCGTCCAGTCGGCAATGCTATAGAATGCCCCTTCGAAGGTTCCCCGGCTCAAAGCGTCATAAATTTCAACAGCTGGCATCGTTACACTGTTGATGCCTGTTTTAGATGCGTAAATCTCATGGATGCGCGAAGGCGTTCGGAGTGAGGTACCTTCGATATCGCTGACAGTATTGAACTCATGGCCCGTTGTAGAGATCGAATATTCCTGAGTTGTTGAAACCGGGAATACCTTAAAGTCACCGAATTGCATTTCCGTATACGTTTGGCCATCTGCCAGTTCTTCTTCACTTTCAAGGAGGTTTTTCCAAGCGTTCGATGCGATGATGGTATCGGAATGGTTCAATGGCAGCATCGTCACTTCAGCCATCGGGAATTGGTCGGGCTGATAGATTGGCAGCACCAATGCGACATCGACCGTTCCTGTTTGCAAAGCATCACCCTCGTCCGGAACTGATACGAGCTCGCCGCCCGTAAATGTTTCAAATTCCACTTGTCCATCCGTCAATTCCTCAACCCGCTCCATCCACGGAACCATCGAAGCTTCCCACCACGCATGTTGGGCACTGAGACCAGTCGCTGCGCGCAGCGTGATCGTTTCTTCGCCTTCCGCTCCGCCGCCCGCTGAATCTCCGCCGCCGCATCCTGCCAGTAACAGTGTCATTGCCGCACCTGCTGCTAAATAACGTGAACCGTATTTTTTCATAATAATTCCCTCCGTCCGGTTTTATGCCGTGGCCGCATCATATGATAACGCTTACATTACTTCCCTTGAAAGTCTGGCTTGCGTTTGTCAAAAAACGCTGTGACGCCTTCTTTATGGTCTTCGGTTTGCAGCAGCATCGTCTGGATGAGGTTTTCCTGCATGAACGCCGCTTCCTGTGGCATTTCATCCAAATGATTGACCAAGTATTTGACGTATTTATTGCTGATGGCTGGACCTGTGGCAAGAAATTCAGCAAATTCAGCGGCTGCTTCTGCGACATTCCCCGACGATATCTTGTTGACTAACCCGTGATGTTCCGCTTCTGATGCGCCGATCACTTTGGCTGAGGAAATCCATTCTTTGGCCAGCGGCGGGCTGATGCGTTTTCTAAGCGCCTTGATAAGGCCGAGATCAGGGATCAGGCCGATATTCGAAAAGCTCAATGCGAATTTGGCTTCCTCATCCGCCACGATGAAATCAGCGGCAAGTGCCAGGCTGAACCCTGCGCCTGCTGCATAGCCATGCACCGCGGCGACAATGTATTTATCGCTGTCCATAATGGCTTTTGATAAGCTTGAAATAAAATCGATCCACTCGGCGACTTCATGCGCGCCACCGAGTGATTTCATGGCGGCAATGTCGCCTCCTGCGGAAAAGGCTTTGCCTTCACCGGTTAGGATAATGACTTTCACCGCTGGGTCGGATTCTAGCTGCTGGAGCGCAGCAAGCAGTTGTTCGACCATTTCACGGGATAAGGCATTGAGTTTATCCGGACGGTTCATCCGCAGCATCGCGATATTCCCTTGCACTTCTTTGTTTACAAGATTCCCCATAAGCTTCCCCCTTTTATGGCGTGACGACCAGTTTGCCGTAAGTTTTGCGGCTGCCGAGCTGTTCCAGTGCGTCGACGACTCCTTCAAATCCGAATTCTTTATAGAGGAGCGGTTTGATGGCGCCTGCTTTGTATAACTCCATCAATTCTTCGTGCGCTTTCATCACTTGGTCGGGCATAAGATTGCGGAACAAGCCGAAATGAACACCGACAATCGAATAGTTTTTGATCAAAGCATGATTGGTCGGTGCATCGGCAATCCGTCCTCCAGCAAAGCCAATGACGAGTAGCCTGCCTTCAAAGGCGATGCATTTTCTTGAACGGTCGAAGGTATCGCCGCCGACCGGGTCGAAAATGACGTCCGCTCCTTTGCCGCCTGTGGCTTCTTTGACAATCGGCACAAAATCTTCTTCCCTGTAATTGATGACGATGTCTGCGCCAAGCTCTCTGCAAATCGCCAATTTTTCCTCGCTTCCGGCTGTTGCAATGACCATTGCGCCTGCCGCTTTTCCAAGCTGCACCGCTGCCGATCCGACACCTCCCGATGCGGCATGCACGAGAAGCACTTCGCCTTTTTTCAAGTTGGCGGTGCGGTGAAGCGCGAAATAGGCGGTTTGATACGTAATGAACAGCGCGGCCGCTTCCGCATAGGAAAGCTCATCCGGAATCGGGAAAATGCCTTCCTGTTTAACAATGGCCCATTCTGCCAGCCCGCCGTTCGGCAATAGCGGCGTCGCCAGCACACGCTGCCCGATTTTTCCTTGCGTTTGTTCTCCGAGTGCTTCGACCGTACCGGCGATTTCCGCTCCCGGCGTAAAGGGCAGTTCCGGCCGTTCCTGGTATTTTCCTTGGCATTGCAATATATCGAAGAAATTAAGTGCCGCCGCTTCCACTTTGATGAGCGCTTCGCCTTTGCCTGGTGTCGGCTTCGGCAACTCAGCGACCGTCAATGCTTGCTGCGGTTCACCGAGTTCCGTCACTTGCCATGCTTTCACTAATCATCGCCCCTTTCCCCCGATCTGATCGGCTTATTGTTTCGCTGTATTCGCTTTCAATTGCTCGCGCAGTTCAAGCCGTCCGACATCGCGCAAATGCACTTGGTCCGGCCCATCGACAAGACGCAAAGTACGTGCGTTTGCGTAATGTTCGGCAAGCGGGAAATCTTCCGTCAGCCCCGCTCCGCCGAATACTTGCATCGCACGGTCGATAACATTGATCGACACGCGCGGTGCGGCGATTTTAATCATCGCGATTTCTTTGCGCGCAGCTTTCGCACCGTGTTCATCGATTTTATGCGCTGCATTTAAAGTCAACAGCCGTGCCTGTTCGATTTCGATGCGGCTTTCCGCGATGATTTCCTTGATGACGTCTTTTTCGGCTAATGTCGAACCGAAAGCGACGCGGCTTTCTGCACGTTTGCACAGGAGTTCCAAGGCTCGCTCGGCAGCACCGATTGCGCGCATACAATGATGAATGCGCCCTGGCCCTAGACGACCTTGTGCGATTTCAAACCCGCGTCCTTCACCGAGCAGCATATTGCTCGCCGGAACGCGGACATTTTCATAATGCACTTCCGCGTGGCCTTGCGGCGCATCGTCATAGCCGAATACGGTGAGCGGGCGGACGATTTTGACGCCTGGTGTATCAAACGGCACGAGGATCATCGATTGCTGCTTATGTTTTTCGGCATCCGGGTCGGTTTTCCCCATGACGATGGCAATGCTGCAACGTGGATCCATGGCGCCCGTCGTCCACCATTTCTTGGCGTTGATGACATATTCATCTCCGTCGCGGACGATGCTGCTCTGGATATTGGTGGCATCGGACGAAGCGACGTCCGGCTCTGTCATCGAGAAGCAAGAACGAATTTCGCCGTTCAATAAAGGCTCGAGCCATTGTTTTTTCTGCTCATCTGTTCCGTATTTGACGAACACCTCCATATTCCCGGTGTCTGGTGCATTGCAATTGAAAATTTCGGGCGCAATAAGTGAGCGTCCCATAATTTCACATAAATGGGAATACTCATAATTGGATAGTCCAGCGCCATAATCCGGATGGTCTAGAAACAGATTCCATAAGCCTTGCGCTTTGGCTTTTGCTTTCAGCTCTTCAATGACCGGCGGAATCGTCCAGCGATCGTTCGTGCTTTCTTTGTATTCTTTTACTGTCTGTTCAGCCGGATAGACAAAGTCATCCATGAATTTCAGTAAGTCTACACGCAGTTGTTCTGCTTTTGGCGATAATTCTTTAAGCATTTGATCGGCCCCCAGTTTCTTTTAATGTGTTTTTCAGTATTTTTCCTGATGCGTTTCTCGGCAAGCTGTCAATCAGCACAAACTCTTCAGGCACTTTGAACTTTGCCAATGTTTTTTTACAATGGGCTTTGAGTCCATCAAGGTCATTCGGGTCCAGTTTAGGCCCGACGACAAACGCCTTCACTTTTTCGCCGAACACCGGGTCCGGCTCGCCGATGACGGCCGCTTCGACCACATCCGGATGGCTTTTCAGCGCATCTTCCACTTCGATGGAGAAGATCTTTTCGCCGCCGCGATTGATCATATCCTTCTTGCGGTCGCGGATATACACATAGCCGTCTGTGTCCATAATCCCGAGATCCCCCGAATGCCAATAGCCGTCCGTAAAGCTCGACTGGTTGGCAGCCGGGTTGTCCCAATACTCCTTGATGATCATCGGCCCCTTGATATACAATTCGCCGGATTCACCTGGCGGCACCGTGTAACCTTCCGAATCGACGATTTTAATATCGGCCACGTCGACCGGTAACCCGACTGAAGTCACTTTCGAAATCGGATAACCAGTCGGCATCAAAGTCGCAGGAGAAGTCGTTTCCGTTGCTCCGTATGCGTTATGGAGCTGAGCATTTGGAAACGCTTGTTTCAGCATCTGGAATGTTTGCTGGTAAATCGGCGAACCACCGAATGCCACTTTCCGCACGAAGCCGAACGAATGCTTTTGAAATTCCGCGCTTGTCGACATCATGATGAAAATGGTCGGTACGTTAAAGAGAAAATTGATTTGGTGTTTTAAGATCAGCTGGATGTACGCTTCGTTTTGATAGCGCTTCATGCTGTAGACCGTGCCTCCGATATAAAACATATGAAGCAATTGCCCGACAAGCCCTGTAACATGGAACATCGGAACTGCGACGATTGTTTTCATCGTCTCATCCGTTTCAAACCGTTTCTTATAGTTCATGACGCTGTGGACAGCGTTGATATGTGCGAGCACCGCACCCTTGGGCCGCCCTGTCGTTCCTGATGTATACAGAATGAATGCGCCGTCCTGTTCATCGATTTGCGTCTGCTGAAACGGAGCATCGGCATTCAACAATTCTTCATACGAGTTGCTGCCACCGATGATAAAGAGTTGTGGACGATCACTTTGCTGAAATTCGTTTTGCTCGACGGCTTCGCTTACTTTTTCTGCATATTCCGCTTCTGTGATTAAAAGCGCCGGCTTGGAATGCCCGATAATGTATTGAAGCTCTTCAACTTGCAGTTTGACATTGATCGGTACCATGATCGCACCGGCTTTGGCACAAGCAAATACGACTACTGGAAATTCCGCGCAATTGCCGATCACCGCTCCTACACGGTCGCCTTTTTTGACGCCTTGCTGCTGCAGATTGGCGGCAAGTATGGTAGATTCCTTGTCGAGTTCCGAATAACTTAATGTCCGTTGTTCTGTGACGACCGCATCTTTATCGGCGTATAGATTGACGCTTGCGGCGAGCAATTCGCCGATCGATGCCGGCCGCTCTGCAAACACTTTCACGTTAGGCCGGCCAAACAGTTCCATCGTTTCTATAGCTGCCAAGCAAAGTCCTCCTCTCAAGGCGAATGTAAGCACTTACATATCGCATCAAAAAAATTTCAACTCTCCGGTCATTTATTAAATCATGATTCAAAAAAAGTATAAGGTTATTTATTTTGAATTACAAGTCAATTTTTAAATTATTTTAAATATTCTTTTTTATTTATTATCATAAAAAAACTTCTGCCCCCTTTTGGACAGAAGTCAATCACTTATTCATTTGCATGGATCGCAGCTTCATTGCGCCTTACCTGTTTCTAATCAGTAAAAACGCTTTTTCAACCAATAGACCCTGGAATGACCAATCTTTTCTTACGCTAAATCGACGTTGTGATAGACCTGCTGGACATCTTCGAGGTCTTCGAGCGCATCGACCATTTTCTCGAATTGAGCCTGGTCTTCTTCCGTTAACGGCAGTTCGTTTTGCGGAAGCATCGTCAGCTCGGCAACAGTGAAGTCTGTGATACCGTCCGCTTTGAACGCTTCCTGCACAAGATGGAATTGATCCGGTTCAGCGTAGACGATGACAGTGCCTTCTTCTTCGAGGATATCGCGCACATCGATGTCCGCTTCCATCAATAATTCCAGCACTTCATCAGCCGTCTTGCCTTCTACGCCGATAACCGCTGTGTGGTCGAACATATAGGCGACCGAGCCGCTGACGCCCATGTTGCCGCCATTTTTTCCGAATGCAGCGCGCACATCGGACGCGGTGCGGTTGACGTTGTTTGTCAGGGTGTCGACGATGACCATCGAACCGCTTGGACCGAAGCCTTCGTAACGCAGCTCGTCGTAGTTTTCTTCCGATCCGCCTTTTGCTTTTTCGACGGCGCGGTCAATGATCACTCTTGGCACATTATAAGTTTTGGCGCGCTCGAGCACGACTTTCAACGCTTGGTTCGAATCCGGATCCGGCTCGCCTTGTTTTGCGGCTACATATATTTCACGGCCAAACTTCGCATAGATTCTGCTTGTATTGGCGTCTTTGGAAGCTTTTTTCTCTTTAATATTATTCCATTTGCGTCCCATTGCTATTCCTTCTTTCTAAGGTTTCTTACGATGAAGAACATCATTTCGTTCTATTATAATACAATACCTTCCACTCTATCGACCGCCAGCCGAAAAAACTGTGATTCTTGCATGTGTTTTTTTCGAGTGTTTAAAGGCTCAATAAAAATCGCTTTGCTCTTCACCGGAATGGTTCCAGGAGATGAGCAAAGCGATTTATGTGTTGCGTTCAATTTCGTACGGTGCGTGTTGATAGAAATAATTCGGTTTGACGACATCGTTTTTATACGGCTTATGGAAAATATGCGTTGTTGCTGGCGACACCGGCGGTATGAGCCACGCCCAATTGCCCGTGACGCTGCGCCCTTCACGTTCTTCGATTTTCTCGAAGCTTTTAAACTGTTTCGCGGCGGTGTGGTGATCGACAATGGTGACGCCCGCTTCGGCGAACGATTCCAGCACGGCGACGTTCAATTCGATGAGCGCCTTGTCTTTCCAAAGCGTCCGCTGCGAACTTGTATCCAGTCCCATGATCTCTGCCATTTTCGGCAGCAGGTCATAGCGGTCTTCGTCCGCTAAATTGCGCGCACCGATTTCAGTTCCCATATACCAACCGTTAAACGGGGCCATCTGGTATTCGATACCGCCGATCTCGAGCTTCATGTCTGAGATGAGCGGCACTGCGTACCATTTCAAGCCAAGATCGCCGAGTGCCGTCCATTCCGGGTGTGTAATTGCCACTTCCGGCTTGGCGCCTTCCGGCAGTTCAAAGCATTTCGGCGCTTGTCCAATTCGGCCGATTACCACCGGCAACAAATCGAAATCACTTTGTGCCCCGCGCCAGCCGAGCGCCTCGCACTGTTTCGTGAATGCGATGGAAGTCGAATCCCCGATTACGCGGCCTTCACGCTCGTAGCCGGCATAGCGCAGCAATTGATGGTTCCAGATGCGCAGGCCGCTTTTGTCGGCTTGCTTGAAAATCGTAATCGCCGGTCGGATTTGTCCTGCGTTGAAAGCAAAGCGCAAATGGCGAACGAGGGCATCAAATGCCTGCTCTTCCGTTTCCACTTCACGTTCATCAAAAACGTCTAAAGTTTTCCAGAAAAGACGCCCGATACAGCGGTTGTTATTGCGCCAGGCCATACGCGCCCCGTGTTGCAATTCCTCTATTGTATGTTCATAGCTACCGGTCGCCTCAATCTCCCGTTCGATTACGTTGACGCGGCTGCGGATTTCCTGTTCGTTTTTTCCAAGTTCCAAATAGCATATTTCAATGAAATGAGCGGCCTCTTCCAATAGAAGAGTGCTTTCTTTTAGCTTTTCCATACATTCCACCCCTTTCCGTCCATCGTACCACCAGAAAGCGCCAGCGGAATGCAGATTTGTGACAACTCTTTGATTTTCAGCCGCGCTTTAGTACACTATGGGTTGAATAGATAAATCTAATCTCTAGATATTCCGCAAAACCACTCCTAAGAGCTTTGCTCAACTCTCGCTACACTCGAGCATCGCAAGTGAATGCGTTCAGCTAAGCTTCACTCATTCATTCATTGCGGGGGCTCGGCTGTCTCGTCGCTCAAAAGAGCGCTGCTCCCTTGGGAGTCTCCGTGGTTTTGCTCCATATCTTACATTTGTTCTTTGAATCATCATCCTTCAATTATAAGTTGTAGTTAATCATGATTCTAAAGTTTAATTTGGATAAAAAAGTAAGGGAGTGGCGCGTTATGGTGAAAGCGATTTTCTTTGATTTGGACGATACTTTATTATGGGATCAGCAAAGCGTGAAAGAAGCTTTCCGTGAGACCTGCGAATGGGCAGCCGAACAAAGCGGCACCGATTGCAGCAGACTTGAACAAGCGGTGCGGGAAGAAGCCCGCAAACTGTATGCGGGGTATCCGACACATGCCTTTACACAAATGATCGGCATCAACCCGTTCGAAGGTTTATGGGGGCGTTTTGATGACCCAGGTGACGACTTCCAGAAATTAAGTTCAGTCGCACCTGGCTATCAGCAGGAAGCTTGGACGCTTGGGCTGAAACGCCTGGGCATCGACGACCCCGAATTGGGCAAACAACTCGCCGAGTATTTTCCGGAAGCGAGAAAACGCAACCCGATACTTTACGAAGACAGCCTAGAAGTGCTCGATCAATTGAAAGGGCGTTTCGATTTATTGCTGTTGACCAATGGCTCGCCCAGCCTGCAGCAAATCAAGCTCGACATCACACCGGAAATCTCGCCTTATTTCGACCACATCGTCATCTCCGGCGCATTCGGGCGCGGCAAGCCTGATGCCTCGATTTTTGAACATGCTTTATCGAAGTTCGGCTATCGCCCGGAAGAGGTATTGATGGTCGGCGACAATCCGTTGACCGACATTCTCGGCGCTGAGCGTGCCGGCATTCCGTCCGTCTGGCTGAACCGCGAAAACAAAATACCTCACGAAACGGTAGTTGCCACTCATGAAATTAAAGACCTGCGAGAGCTATTGCCTTTGCTCGAGCAATTGAAAACTGTATCTCCATAAGAAAAGCGCCCGCACCGATTGGTCTCCAGACGATCGGTGCGGGCGCTTTATTTTTACAGATCGATCGCCGTGACGCTTTCGATTTCTTCAAGCTTCTTCAATTCTTCCAAGTCTTCCGGATCGGCATGCTTGTCGATCGACAACATCATGATCGCGTCTCCGCCGACGTTTGAACGCCCTACTTGCATCGTCGCGATATTGATGTCTTCTGCGCCTAGCAATGTGCCGACGCGGCCGATGACGCCCGGGCGGTCATTATGGCGAATGAACAGCAGATGCCCGTTCGGCAAGAAGTCGACGATGTAATCATCCACTTTAACGATGCGTGCGCCTTGGCCGTTCAATAGTGTTCCGGACGCTTTACGCGTGCCGCTCTGCGTTTTCACTTCAACGGTGATCAGGTTGGTGAAGCCGCGGGATTCAGTCGATTTATGTTCGTTGACATGAATGCCCTTTTGGTTGGCGATATACATCGCATTGACGTCATTGACGTGTTTGCCGAGATGGCGCTTGAGCATACCTTTGAGCATATTGCGCGTCAAGGGGCCGACTTCCAGATTGGCTAGTTCGCCTGAATAATAGACGTTCACTTCGTCTGCCGTTTCCCCTGTCAAGTCAGTGAGGAATGTACCGATGCGTTCAGCCAGATCGAAATACGGCTCGATGCGCTTCATGATTTCTTTCGGTACAGACGGCAAGTTTACAGAATTGCGGACGGTGCCATATTTAACGAAGCTGACGACATCTTGGCTGACATCGACCGCAACACTTTCCTGCGCTTCGAATGTGCTCGCCCCGAGGTGAGGCGTCGCGATGATCTCCGGCAATTCGAGCAAGCGGAAATCGACCATTGGCTCTTGTTCAAAAACATCCAGTGCGGCACCGGCCACTTTCCCGGACTTCACCGCATCATACAAGGCGCTTTCGTCGATGATGCCGCCACGTGCACAGTTGATGATCTGCACGCCGTCTTTCATCACTTTAAAGGCTTCCGCATTGATCAAATGCTTTGTTTCCTTTAACAGCGGTGTGTGAACCGTGACAAAGTCAGCCACTTTCAAGACGTCTTCGACCGATCCGAAATCGACGCCGAGCTTCTCCGCCTTTTCAGCGGTCAAAAATGGATCATAGGCAATGATGTTCATGCGCTGGCCTTTAGCACGTGCCGCCACTTCCTGGCCGATGCGGCCGAAGCCGACGACCCCAAGCGTTTTGTTTTTCAATTCGACGCCGACATAGGATTTACGGTCCCATTTGCCTTGTTTCAGGGAGTTGTAGGCTTGCGGGATTTTGCGCGCCATGCCCATAAGCATCGCCATTGTATGTTCTGCCGCGGAGTTGGTGTTGCCGTCGGGTGCGTTGACAACGATAATGCCGTGCTCGGTCGCTGCTTCCAAATCGATGTTATCGACACCGACGCCTGCGCGGCCGATGATTTTCAAATTGGATGCTTTCTCGATCAATTCGCGCGTCACTTGCGTTTGGCTGCGGACAAGCAGCGCGTCAAAGCCGTCGATGCGCTCGCCAAGTTCCGCTTCAGATAAATTCGTTTCCATGACGATGTTGATGCCATCGGCGTGGCGCAGTGGATAAACGCCTTCTTCAGATAGCGGATCGCTGATCAATACGTGAAATGTCATTACTTATCCTTCCCTTCCAAAAAGACTTGCTGAGCGGCTGCGATGCCCGCGCCGAGTGTGATACCTTGTCCAAGCTTTTTCAAGACGACTTCCGATGCGGCGAGTGCCTGCAGTACTTCGGCCGGTGAACAATAACCCATGTGGCCGATGCGAAAAATCGTTTTGGCAAGATGCTGTTGTCCACCAGCGAATTCAATGGCAAACTCTTCTTTCAGCACTTTACGGAATTGTTCTGCATCAAAATCTTCCGGATACACAGCGGTAACTGTCGGCGAAGCATCCTCGTCGCTCGTCAATAAGCGGACGTTCAAGGCTTTAAAAGCGGCACGTGTCATGTCGCGCATTAAGCGATGGCGGCGGTAAACTTGCTCGAGCCCTTCTTCTTCCAACAAGTTCAGCACTTGCTGAAGGCCGTACAAGATTGAGATGGCCGGTGTGAACGGCGTCGTATCTTTCTCGATATTGTCGCGATGTTTTTTCAAATCCAAATAGAAACGCGGCTGCGGGTTGGCTTCAATTTTCTTCCATGCCCGTTTGCTCGCAGCGATGAACGCAAGTCCTGCCGGTAGCATGAACGCTTTTTGCGAGCCAGTGACGACCACATCGACGCCCCACTTATCCATTTCCGTCTCCGTTCCCGCCACACACGATACTCCATCTACGACGATCAATGCATCCGATACTTGCTTCACCGTCTCGGCGAGTTCCTTGATCGGGTTTAACACACCCGTCGATGTTTCACAAAACGTTGAGAAAATGACGCGGATTTCCGGATGTTCATGGAGGAAGTTTTTGACGGCTTCCGGATCGACAGCCTGGCCCCACTCTACATCGAATACATGGGTCGTAATATTGTATGCTTCACAGATCTTCGCGAAGCGTTCACCGAATGCTCCAGTAACCAGCACCAACACTTCATCCCCTGGCGCTACCGTGTTGACGACGGCACTTTCAAGCGCTGAAGTCCCGCTGCCCGTGATAATCATCACTTCTTCTTTCGTGCCGAACACTTTTTTGAGCTTCGGGCGGATATCGCGGATCAAGGAATACGTGCTTTCCCCGCGGTGCCCGATCATCGGCTGTGTCATCGCCCGTTCGACGCTCGGTGGAATCGGTGTCGGTCCTGGAATTCGCAAGATCTGTTGGTCTGTTAGCATAATTATTTCCCCTTTCGATTTGAAAAGACTTTTCGCGAAAACATGTATACAAAAAAAGACTCCACGCCCTCACATCATAGATGCAAGGGGCGAAGAGTCTCTAGTCGCGGTACCACCCTAATTCACTGACCGACAAGCGGACAGCCTCATTAAACATCATGCGTAACGGACATGAAACGGATGGGCCTACTCATTAATTTCAGCACATCTATTCGGGAGTGCTGCCAAATGCCGGAACCGCTGATTTGCACCATCCATCAGCTCTCTTCAGATTCCTATGCACAAAGCCTGTCTCCGTCAAAATAGTTAGTCGCTATAGTTGAATTGAGTCCATCATATATACGATAAAAACTATTGTCAATATATAATAAATATTAAGAATCCTTTGCAAGCGTTTCCAATGGCGCTGCTGCTAGATGATTTATGAAAAAAAATTTCTTTCTATTCTTTTTCTTTTCAGAGAATTGCGCCTTTTAGCGCATTCAGCGCTGAAGGCCCGCACATGCTACTGACGTTAATTTTGCGTATAATGAAGAAGGCTTCCCTATTGATTTGTTATATTTTGCAGGAATAATGTCCTGTAAAATGGGTAAACTGATTTTTAGGGAAGAATTGCAAGCCCATTGAAAGGAGACACCATTATGAAGCTGATCTCTATTGTTGTGCCAGCTTATAACGAAGAAGCGAACATCGCTTCGATGTACACGACATTGGTACAAGAACTTGAGCCGCTTCCTTATCTGTATGAAATCATGTTTATTAATGACGGCAGCAGTGATGGAACTTTAGAAGAAATACTCAAACTCGCCAATGAATACGACACTGTTAAATACATTTCCCTGACCCGCAACTTCGGCAAGGAATCCGCCATGTTTGCAGGACTGAAACGAATTCGCGGGGACGCGGCCATTTTGATGGACAGCGATATGCAGCATCCACCTACACTGATTTGCGAGATGGTCGACGGCTATGAACAAGGCTTCCACCAAGTCGTCGCCAAACGATCTCGCAGCGGCGAATCGAAACTACGCAGCTGGCAGTCCGCTCTTTATTATAAAATGGTCAATTCGGTCACTGATGTCAGCCTGCAAGACGGCGAGGGCGATTTCCGGCTTCTCAGCCGCAAAGCCATCAACGCCATATTGTCACTCAGCGAAAGCAACCGCTTTTCAAAAGGCATCTACTCATGGATCGGCCTGAGCAAAAAGACCATCAATTACGAAAATGTTGTACGCGCAGAAGGTGACTCCAAATGGTCCTTCGGTAGCCTGGTCAATTATGGCATCGATGGCATTATCTCGTTCAACATGAAGCCATTGCGCATCTGTTTTTATACAGGGTTTCTTGTTTTGTTTTTGTCGCTTCTTTATATCGCCTTCACCTTCTATCAAATCATGGCACGGGGCATTATCGCTCCCGGTTATTTCACGACCATTACCGCTATCTTGCTGCTCGGGGGCATTCAATTGATCAGCCTGGGTGTTATCGGCGAGTATGTGGGGCGCATCTATAACGAAACGAAGCAACGGCCTCATTTCTTGGTCGATATGAGCAATGTGGATGAATACGATGAGCCTTGATCGCTTGAATACGGAGTTTACACGCTTTATTTTTGTTGGGGTCGTCAACACATTAAGCTATTACTCCATTTACCTGTTTTTACACAATGTGCTTGATTGGGCTTATATGCTATCGCACATCATCGGTTTTCTAATCAGTTTGAACATCTCGTTTTTCCTAAACACGTACGTTACGTACAGAGTTAAGCCGACCTTAAAAAAATACTTGTATTTCCCACTGACGCAAGTGGTGAATATGTCGGTTTCTACAGTCTTGATTTTTATTTTTGTCGAGTTTCTCAACATCAATAGCAATATTGCTCCGTTTGCCGCTGTGATTTTTACTATTCCAGTAACGTTCATCGTTTCGGGAAAAATCCTCAAGGCGCCGGCGCAGCCAAAATAACTTAAAGACGGTGACATTATGCGTTCGTTTCGTCCCTTTCTTCTGATTGCCATTGCGTTTTTAGCCATGTCCGTTATCGGCCATGGCATCTTTCTGTTTCAATGGACACAAAATCAATTCATGGCAGGCCCGAATGATGGTCTTGCACAGATGATGCCTTTTAAACAATTGCTCTATGACCAGTATACGAGTGGTGAGTTTTTCTATTCGTTCGATTTCGGACTCGGTGCAGGCATTTTCAGTGAGCTGTCCTATTATTTCTCTACCTCCTTCGTCTATATCGCTACGATCGCTATTGTTTATGTACTCGAATGGATGCGGATAATTGGAGAGCCCACTGTGCTGTTCTGGGCGCAGGCTTCCGTATTTATCAGCATTTTAAGACTGGTCGCCGCGTTGCTGATCACTTACGGGCTGTTTCGCTATATGCACATCAGCCGCTTATCGGCGTTTGTCGGTGCCAGCATCTATGCCATTTCCGGCATGTATTTTCGCCACGTCACTTTTTGGGAATTTTTCGCTGATGCCTTTTTGTGGCTGCCGCTGCTGATTTTCGCGGCCGAGAAAATTTTCCGAGAACAAAAACCCGGCTGGTTTATTGCTGCCGTCGCAATCTCGATGATTGATAATTTCTATTTTGCCTATATCAATTTCCTATTGACGTGCATTTACATCGCCTTCCGTCTGTTCATGCCATTGGCCGAGGCGGAAACAACTCGAAAAAAAGCCATCGTGTTATTTGTGGCTGCCGGATTGATCGGCGCCGGCATTTCGGCTATCTCATTCGTGCCATCGGTTTATGCTTACTTGAACAATCATCGCCCACCGTTCGATCAGGCCATTCCGTGGTTTGAACAAACAGAAAATATCTTGTTCATGAGCCGATATATCCTGTTGCCGGCGATTTTCGTACTGTTCTTGTTCATTCCGACGCTTTACCGGCTGCGCACATTCCGTTTGTTTGCTGCCATTGGCATGCTGACGCTCGTCATGTACTACAGCCCGATGATCGGCAGTGTGTTCAACGGCTTTTCAGCGCCTCAACACCGCTGGGAGTATTTTATTTCACTGGTGGCAGCTGGGGCGATTGCAAGCGGCTTGGACCATTTCCATAAGCTGCGATTGAAAGACCTGCTTCCCGCCTCATTTATGACTTTGCTTGTTTATGGGTTGTTTGTTCTGCGCGATGACCAGCTTGAATTTTCTACGCTCTATCCGCGCCTTGCAGTGATCGGCCTCGTAGTCACTTTAGCGCTGGCCTTGCAAGCCACCGTGGCAACCGAGAGGATGAAAAAGCCGTTATTAACCGGCTGGTTATTGATTTTCACGCTGATGGCAGCCAATGTCTATCAAAGTGAAAAATTGCTCATCGATGGTAATATTGCTGATGTGGATGAGGAATTAATTACCGGGGAAAACTATGACGATACGGAAGTCCGGGACTTGATCGATGAAATCCAACAACGGGAAACAAGCGAAATGTATCGCATCGACTGGATGGAAGGAGTCCGCAACAATACGCCGATTGTCCAAGGCTTCCAAGGACTTAGTGCGTACTCCAGTATTTTGAACAAAAACTTATTGTATTTTTACTTAATCGAGCTGGAAATCGATATGCAGCGCGAGAGCGTCAGCCGCTACGCTACACTTGGCAACCGCAGCAATCTCTTCAGCATACTGCAAGGCAATTATGCAATTCGCGAAAAAGATGATCCAAATGTGCCGTATGGCTTCCGCAAGTTTGCGGCAACCGAAAATTATATCGCTTATCAAAACCGCTATCCGTTGCCTTTTGCACGTCCGGCTTTCCAGGTGTTCCAAGAGGCGCAATTGGCGGAGGAGCCGCCATTGCTACGCGAACATGCCATGCTTAGCGGCATCGTTCTTGATGAAGACGTTGAAGCACAACCTCTCCCTGAGCGCTTTCCGGACGAAGCAAGTTATGCCGTAGAGGGTGTAGACGCAACATATGAAAACGGCCTTCTCGATATCACCGGTGAAACCGGGGGCATCAACTTGACGCTGGATGAAATCCCCCAAGAAGGCGATTTGTATGTATCTTTCCACTTGGAAAATACAGCGGCGGATCAAGGATTTGCAATCCAAGTCAATGAGTACCGGACGACACGCAAATCGAACCAATCCATTTACAAAACCTTTGTCGATGATTTGACCATCCGCATTGCTGCCGCTGAAACGGTTGAAATCCGATTGCCGAAAGGCGTCTATCGCATAGATGACATCGAAGTGCTGAACGAGCCCTATACATTGTTGAAGGAACAAAACGCACTCGCCGACCGGACGAGCAATTTGACGATTGACGGCAGCCGGGTCGATGTATCTTACGATAATCAGGACGGCGCCCTCTTTTTGAATTTGTCGATTCCTTACGAAAGAGGCTGGCATGCGAAGGTGAACGGTGAACGGGTTGATGTATTAAAAGCCAATTACGCTTTTCTTGCTGTTCCGCTCGAAGCGGGCGACAACCAAGTCGAACTGCGTTATCGCCCGCCGTTCTTTTTATCTTCCCTGCTGGTAACTCTAGTGTCGCTTGCGCTCGGGATTTTCTGGCTGTTCGTGCGAAAAAAGCGCGTTCGATCACATGACTAAAGTCACCGTGCCGAATTGACGGGTTTATATCCACTCCATCAAGTGTAAGGTATGGTAACGACAGTTTTTGGAGAAGGGAGACAACGCAATGAAATCTTGGTTAATGATGTTTTTATTAGGTTTGGTTCTGCTGCTTTCAGCGTGCGGAAATGAGGCCGATGAGCCGGCGACAGAAACGGATGGTGCTGGAGATGCACAAGAAGAGGAAGTCGAAGGCGAGGAAGAAACACCGCCAGAAGGCTCAGAAGCTGACCCTGAAGGTTCCAGTGAAATTCAAATGCTGACGGTCGAATTTTTGGACGCGGATGGTGAGGCAACCGGTACGGCCGAATTGACAGAGGAAGATTCAGGCGTGTTAGTGACATTGAACGTCGAAGGATTGGAACCAGGTATGCACGGCATCCATTTCCACGAAGAGGGATTATGCGAAGCGCCTGATTTCGAATCAGCTGGAGGGCATTTCAACCCGACCGGCGCAAGTCACGGTCATGATAATCCGGATGGCCCTCATGCTGGAGATTTAGAGAATCTCGAAGTGGCCGATGACGGCACGTCGACGGATGAATTGATGGCCGAAAACGTCACTTTGCAAATCGGAGAAGAACATTCCCTACTTAAAGAAGGCGGCACAGCGCTCGTCATCCACGCTTCAGAAGATGACGGACAGACCGATCCTTCAGGAGATTCGGGCGATCGCATCGCTTGCGGCGTCGTGACAACTGAATAAATATTTCTTGAAAACAGCCAGAGCATAATGCTTTGGCTGTTTTTTTTGACAACGGATTTCCAAACTGGTTTAGCTATTGCCCTATCGAGACGTTTAGCCCGAAATTGAACGGGAATAACTAGCACATATCAGTAAATTAGGAGGAATATGGGCATGACAAAAGATAAATTCGAAAAAACCCATGAACAAATCGATCCACAAGTACAGGAGCGCCAGCCAGGTTTTGAAAACGAAATGGCGCCCGAGCCTATTTACGATGATGAAAATTATAAAGGCTCCGGCAAATTGGAAGGAAAAGTGGCACTGATTACTGGCGGCGACAGCGGCATTGGGCGTGCTGTAGCCATTGCCTATGCAAAAGAAGGCGCAAACATCGCCATTGCCTATCTCGACGAACACGAGGATGCAGAAAAAACGGTCGCTGAAGCAAAAGCATATGGAGCACAAGCATATAAATTTGCTACCGATATTAGCCAAGTGGAAAACTGCCATCAACTGATCGTTGATGTCATCGCCGAATTCGGCCAATTGAATGTTCTCGTCAATAACGCCGGCAAACAATTCCCGCAAGATGATTTCCTGGACATCAGCCCGGAACAGCTGCGCGAAACTTTTGAAACGAATATCTTCAGCATGTTTTATTTGACGCAAGCGGCATTGCCCCACTTGTCAAAAGGTGATAGCATCATCAACACTTCGTCTGTGACAGCATACCGAGGTTCAGCCGGCCTGATCGATTACTCGTCTACGAAAGGCGCAATCACGAGCTTTACACGTTCCCTATCTGCAAATATTAGCGAGCAGGGCATCCGTGTAAATTCAGTGGCCCCTGGGCCGATTTGGACGCCCTTGATTCCTGCTTCATTTGGCGCTGAAAAAGTCGACAAACAAGGCGGCGACACGCCGATGGAACGGCGAGGACAGCCTTCAGAAGTAGCGCCAGCCTATGTTTATCTCGCATCGCAAGATTCAAGCTACGTCACAGGACAAGCAATCCATATCAACGGCGGTGACTTTATCAGCTCCTAGTTTTCTCGTTTTTAATGCATAATAACTTCCAAACGGAGTAATTGATTACAAAGCAATTGCGAGAGATGAGATCGTGAAGTTTATTGAAGCGAATCTCATCTTGAGTGCAGTGATTACAGTGTTCGGTTTTGTCGGCGATTTGCTCTTGTATCCACGCACATCCAATAAAATCGCAACCAGTGGTGATTTAGTTCTTACGTTTCTGGTAGTGTGGTTGCTCGGAGAATGGCTAATCGACAATCCAGATTTCTCGCTGCTTGTTGCAGCCTTTTCTACTGCGTTGCTAATGGCAGCAGGCGAATGTTTTTTCCACCTTTACATGAGGAAGCGCGTGTGGGAACAAAAAGAAACATCGCACACGTTAAAGCAAGAGCCAAACCGGAAATAACAACAGGTCGATTGCTAAAAGCGATCGGTTTGTTGTTTTTCTGCGATAGGAGGAAAAAAACGTACTCGCTTATATGCCGAAAAATGCTTCAATGGCTGTGTGGACAAATCTTCGGTTAAATATCTAGCCAGTGAGTTTTCCATTATTTCTATATGGACGTTTTGCAATTGCCAGGGGGTGTGTTCTATATCGACACGCCATAAAACATCCTTTGGCTTAGTCCACAAATAATACCGTTCGGTCAGCCATAGCTCGTGATTGGAAGCCTTGAGGGTTCCAGCAGTTGGTGTAAAGCCCAGGCGAAAATTTTCAGAGCTATCGCCATTTTCATACTCGCTTATAAACAAACGACGATCTTTGTGTTTGATCCATTTCATTTGGGCATGGCGATACGGCAGAAACCCACCGATGCTCGCTGCTTTCACTGCAAGCAAACTATTGGCGTCCAAACTAAAAAAGAATACCCCAGGCCGCCCTTTATGACGAACATAAGTCCGGACGTTCAACTCATAATACTTCCGGGTAAATGGTACTGGAAATAAAAACCGGGGACGCGTCCAATCTGCCACAAATGGAACTATCCCAATCCACGCCTGTCCTTCGAATAAATCAATTTGAAGTTCTTGCGGAATAAACGGCTTTAGCGACTGAACTGAAATAGGCCAATGGAGAAATACCACATCCCGCCATGCCTGAGTCATGATCCATGGTTTGTTCATGTATATTCCCTCCCATTTTTCGTAAGCTCTCAATTCTCGACAAGAAAAAACAAGGCGAAGAACTTATGCTTCGCCTCGTTTTTTTGTTTGTCTTCCGCAATGAATCACGCGATTGAAGAAGCCTTGGCTTCAACAACGATTCTTGTCCAAATGCTTGCGGCTGTTCGTATTTGTATGGATGACCATCTTTTGCATTGCTGCTCATCCATGGCAGTTGTGAACTGCCTTCACCTTTTGAGAAGTTATAAAGCGTGTGTGAGTACTCCGTCGCTTCCCGCTCAAGCCAGAGCATCGGGTTTGTCGGGTTTTGCATAAAACTGAAGATCTTTTATGTGGAAAAAACGGAATAGTCTCTTTGAATTATACTATTCATTATCTAACCAATCTTCACTGCGTCACTCAGCATCTTTGGGATGACCACCATCGTAATCCGAATCATTGCCTCCCTCATTAAACGATTTTTCTTTCATATCCTTCTTCTTTTTTGAGTTCCCTGACTTAGCCTCATCTTCACTGGTTGAAAATGCGTCCTGCGGATGGCCGCCGTCGTAATCCGAATCATTGTCGCCGGAGTTAAATTTATTTTTCGCTACTTCTGTATGCTGAAGATTTTCTGGACCCGCATGCTGGTTTTCATCTTTAGTCATCGTCTTTCCTCCTTTAGAAACTCTTGATTTATTCTTTCTAGTTCATGTACCCGAGAACGAACCAACAAAACAAAATTAACAAAATTTTCGAACGAATCATACTTTCGTCTCTAAGCCGATGATATATAATGAAAAAAATACCTATAAAACCTTTCTTTCAGTTATCTCTTCACGAAAAAAAACGCCATTCATCAAGAATGGCGTTTCGTATGCAATGCATCATTCATTAATATCCGCTAAAGCTTTCTCGATTGTTGAATAGGTTCTCAACATGTTTTCACGGTCGAGGTTTTGCACCAGTTCCCCCGCTGCTTGCGGTGTCACTCCGGTCACATACATATTGCTTCCCATAATGCGCAATGCTTCGCCAATCTGGGTGAACCAGTAAAGCGGAGATTCCTTCGTCCATGTCAAGCCTGTGATGTCGATCAACGCATGTTCGATACGATGTTCATTGACGTATTCGCATAATTTGACTTTTAATGCTTCAAAACGCTGCAAGTTCATCGTCCCGACGAGCGCTACGGTCGCCACATTCGGCTGTATCGACAAAATCGGCAGCATCAGTTTTTCAATCTCGCTTTCATTTGCATGTATGGCTTCTTGCTGCTGGCGTTCAACGGTGATATCGGTTTGTGTGCCGATGAAATAAAGCTTTTCTTCTACCGTCACCGGCGCGATGGCCAAGCGGTTCCAAAACGGCGTGCCATCTTTTCGATAATTACGAATGGTCACCATCAGTTTTTTCCGTTGCTTAATCGCTTTACGAATTTGATCGATCGTTTCAGCCGAAGTATCTGAACCTTGCAGAAAACGGCAATTGCGCCCGATCACCTCGTCTCTCTCATAACCCGTCATCTTGGCGAATGTATTGTTTGCATAGATAATCGGGTTATCTTGTAATTCGGGATCAGTGACAATGGTACCAACTTTGCTGCCATCCAGCATAGCTTCAAGCAGATGAATCTGTGTATTTAATTCCAACTCTTTCATAAATTAGTTCACCTCAAATTTTTACTTATTCCATATTAGCATAGCTTTGGCTGCCGATAAAATGCGAAGCTGCGACGTTTCAGGAACCCCCTAAAGGGTAAATGAAAGAGCAAGAGCATTCATAGAAATGGAGAGGATCACCCAATGGCAAAAGTATTAGCGATATTGTCAAGCGGCTACACGAATGAAGAACATAATTATGTTACCGGCTGGTGGGCGGAAGAACTATTCGCTCCCTTAGAGGAACTTGAAAAAGCAGGACACGCAGTCGAACTCGCTTCCATCAAAGGCGGCAAAGCTGTCGTCGATCCATTAAGCTTGAGCGAAGCGTACGATCCTGAAGGCAAGTACAAGAAATTATACGAGTCGGGACTTGCAGATAAAACGACACCGGTCGTCGATGTGAAAGCCAGTGATTACGACGCGATCATGATTGTCGGCGGACATGGCGCGATGTTCGATTTGGCCCACGACAGTGATTTGCATGCCGTCATCAATATTGTCCACGAAACAAATGGCATCGTCTCTGCCGTCTGCCACGGCCCGGCGCCGCTCGTCTTCACGAAAACAAAAGAAGGCCAGCCGTTATTGCAAGGATTGAAAATCACTGGCTACCCGAATGATATGGAACCGGAAGAAGTCGAGAGCCTGCTGCCTTTCAGCCTAGAAGACGAAATGAAAAAAATTGGCCAATACGACAAGGGCGACGGTCAAGATGAATTCATCCTTTGGGGCAGCGACCGTATATTGACTGGGCGCGACCCTGGGTCATCCGAAGCGCTCGGGCGTGCACTCGCTGAAAAGCTCACTGAGCTTGAAACGCATCCGCTTGAAAAATAAGGGGATTGACCATTCGGCAGAACGGGTATTGGATAAAACAAGCAATATTGGAGGAGGCAAACAAATGGACAAAGATAAAGAAAAACAGCCGGACAGAGAACAGGAATACATGAAAACGAGTGAAAAGGAATTGGAAAACAGGTCGCCAAATGCCGAAAAAGAAGGTCTTGAAGAACCGAGAACAACAGGCTATAAACCACTTCAGCTGGGCATGATCATTTTCGCCATCGCTGTTCTGGTAATTGTCGGTTTCGCGATCGGTTTTGATTGGTTCGGCCTTTTCGGCACTAATTGATTTTTTATAACTATAAAAAGACGGCGCAAAGGATTTCCTTTGCGCCGTCTTTTTGGTTTTCATAAGCCTAAAGTTGTTCGCTTAAACGCACCTCAAATGTTTTCAATTCGCCATTCCGGTAAGCTTTTACCGACAAAGTATCGCCGACACTCGCTTCACTGTATAAAAATTGGCGAAGTTCTAAAACTGACGCTACGGCTTGCCCGTTCAATTCAACAATTGTATCTTTTGCCTGAATTCCCGCTTGTGCCGCTCCCGATCCTTCTTGCACCGATTGGACAACGACGCCGTTTTCCACTTGCTCTGGCAAACTCAATTCAGATGCTCTGATGTCTGACGGCACTTGTTCAAGGTCAATCAGCGACACCCCAATCGACGGACGGACGACTTCTCCGCTATTTTCGAGTTCGGCGATAATCGGAATCGCCGAGTTGATCGGAATCGCCAGTCCGATGCCTTCTACTGCATCCTGGGCAATTTTCATTGAATTTATGCCAATCACTTGGCCTTGTGCATTCAATAACGCCCCTCCGCTATTCCCGGGGTTAATCGCAGCGTCAGTTTGAAGCACTTCGGATTGCCAGTCTTCCTGGCCATCATTATTGATATCTATCGGTACTGCGCGCTCTGTCCCGGAAATAACGCCCGTCGTCACGGAACCGGAAAACTGAAGGCCGAGTGGGTTGCCGATTGCGATGACCGGTTCGCCGGATTTCAATACTGAGGAATCGCCGAACTCCGCAACGGTTTCAATCGTCTCCCCTGCCACTTTCAACACAGCCAAATCGGTCCAAACATCCGTACCGAGCACTTCCGCTTGCAATTCTTCCCCGTTCGCGAGCGTCACCACTACTTGTTCGGCACCGTCGACAACGTGGTGATTGGTAACGATATAGGCTTCCTCGCCTTGTTTTTTATAAATGACGCCAGATCCAGCTCCTGCTTCTTGCGCAGAAGTTTGCGCAAACGGGTTATTGCTTGCTTGAAGATTCGACACGCCAACGACTGCATCCGCTGTCCGGTCGACAGTTTCCGTCACATCGGTAGTGACAACTGTTGAGGCGCTTTGCAGTTCACTGGTTTGCTCAGTAACTGCCAGCGGTTCGCTGCTTCCGGTATCTACTCCCGAAGTCATCGCTCCAACCAGCAACGCACCGGCTAGTACACCGCCAAAACTTGAAGCCATATAGCGTTTCCACGATCTGTTTGAATCTTTTTGCTTTGTTGAATTATAATAGCCCATTTTTTCATCCCCTTTGGCATTTTTGTCGTTTGCCCGCGGGCTTTCGATAGTTTCATCATACAAACCAGATATGAAAAATGTATGACCAAACATGCAACAGAAATGGAAATTTTGCATAAGCAAATGCCTGCCGAAAGCATTCGGCAGGCATTTAGTATTGTATTCAGCTATCTACAGGTTGATGAGGCAGGCGGATGGTGAATTTCGTTCCGCGGTTCTTTTCGCTTTCCACCATAATTTCACCATTATGCAAAGTGACCAGCTGCCGGACAATCGATAGCCCAAGGCCGAATTGCCCGCTGCCCCGGGACATGTCCGCTTTATAAAAGCGCCGCCAGATCATTTCGAGTTCTTCGACGGCAATGCCTTGCCCCGTATCTTCCACTTCGATCCGCATCGCATCCGGCTCAGCCTGAGCCCTCAGTGTGATATCGCCATTTTCGGTAAATTGAATACTGTTTTTTACGATATTGACCAAAATTTGGATCAGCCGATCCATATCGCCGTAAACCATTTCACCAGGCACCGCTTCAATGTGCAAACGGTTTCCTCGTTCTGCCGCTTGCAATTGCAGCTGCTCTTGGATAATCTCGAGTAGCTCGCCCGCTTCGATAGGTTCTTTCAATAGCGTGACTTGATTCGAACGGATTTTCTCATAATCCAAATTTTCATTGACTAAGCGCATCAACCGTTTCGTTTCTTCACTGACTAGGCGTATGCCTTTCTCGCGCTGTTGGTCTTCAATCATGCCGCTCTTCAAGCCCTCGATTACACCGGCAATGGTCGTCAGCGGTGTGCGCATTTCATGTGACACGTCTGCCATGAATCGCCGCCTGCGGTTTTCCAGCTGCTCGATTTCTTCGTTGGAGCGCTGCAATTTATCCGCCATGACATTAAAGTCGCGAGCTAAGTCGCCGAACTCATCGAAATTCGACTCCGGCAAGTTTACTTGATAATGCCCTTCGCTGATCATCGACGTCGCTTGTCGCATGCGCTGAAGCCTGGTGACGTGGATTTTTGCCAGCAACAGACTGAGCAGCAGTGCAAACGGCAAGGAAATCGCAATGACAGCGACGAGCGTCCGGTTTAGCTCAGCCACCATTTCACGGATGCCACTGACCGGTGCGGCGAGCAATACGCCACCTGCAAGCGTGCTGCCTTGGACATACGGCAGCGCAACAAAGGTCATCGACCGGTCAAAACGGTCCGTATCCCGGTGGACAATCAACGTTTCGCCGCGTTCGATGACGTTCCATTCTTCAGGCGTCAGTTCCACAGACGGGAAATTGCCGTTTACGGGGTACAGAATGCGGCTTTGCTGATCGAAGACGATGAAATTGATGTTTTGCGCTTCCAACACCGTCACGTACGATTGCAAGTCAGTACCTGGGCGTGATTGCTCGAGTTCTAGCAGAATTTGTTCACCGTAGCGCTCGAGCTCCTCGGCTTTGTCGGAGTAGGCCACGCGTTCACCATAGAAAATGAACAGCGTGCTCAAAATCGCCACCGCAAACATCAACACCCCCATATGGCTTGCAATCAATTGATAGAAATATTTAATCCGCAAGTTCTTCAAATTTATAGCCCACTCCCCATACGGTATGGAAGAGCCGATCCCCTTCCGGAATTTTCTTTCTAAGTCTCTTGATGTGGACATCAACTGTCCGTTCATCGCCATAAAACTGATAGCCCCACACTTGTTCAAGCAATTGTTCCCTGCTGAACACTTGTTTTGGATGCTGGAGGAAAAACAACAGCAAATCGAATTCCTTTGGCGTCAAATTATCGATCGGTTCGCCGTCTTTCAACACTTCACGCGTTTCTTTGTGTGCGACGAAATGCGCTGTGCGGATCCCTGCATCAAAATCGCCAGCCTTGCGCGATCTTCTGGCGACCGCTTTGATGCGCGCCATCAAGGTAAGCGGGCTGAAAGGCTTGGTGACATAATCATCAGCGCCCATTTCAAAGCCGATCACTTGGTCGGATTCGCTGTCTTTTGCCGTCAACATGATAATCGGCACTTCACTTCCCGTCTCACGAATCTTCCGACACAAAGAAATGCCGTCCATTCCGGGAAGCATCCAATCCAGAACGAGCAGATCATAGTCGCCTTCCTTGAATTTACGGTAACCTTCCAGCCCATCGCCCGCAAAGTCCCCTTCTAGTCCTTCTTTGGAAAAAAACAGCTCGAGCATCGAACTGACACTTGGGTTGTCCTCTACTACCAAAACCCTCATCCTTACACCCCCGGTATTGTCTTTCTGTCATGATTCCATATACAAAGATTAAAAAACCGTCCTGCAAAAAGCAAGGACGGCAATGTTGATTACGCGTTCTTATCGCGATTTTTCAGTTTTTCATACAAGCTGCCGATCATTTCGTAATCGATGGCAATGTTATTTTCGTAAGCATATTTCACGCCATAACCAAGCGCAAGCGTCATGGAACTGGCGACTGTACCGCCAATGATCGACCCAGCACCCGGGATGAATTTCAGCGCCTGGCGGTAAAGCGTATGGCCAATGGTCTGCGTCGCGGTGATGACGATCATGTCTTTTGCAGCTTTTTTCGTCAAGGGCTTATCGTATAGGTTCGACAATTTGACGATCAATCCGACCTGCAGCGTGGTCAAAGGCAAAACGTCCGATCCTGGAATCGGTGACGCGCCGATGATTCCTGCTGACACACCCGCCCCGATGATCCAACGCGTAGCGGCGGATGATTTCTCTTTCATGCTCTTGGCGAAGAGCAGGTCTTTCCCCTTCTTTTCAAGAAGCAGCAAGATCTCTTTCTTTAAAAGGTCCAAGTTTTCTCCGGTCTTGGAAGACACCGGGATCACTTTGTATTTACTTTTGGTATGTCCTTTAACGAACTTGACAATCGACGGGATGTCTTCGGCCGCATCGATTTTGTTCAGGACGATCAGGATATCTTTATTATGTTTTTCGATTTCAGCAAACTTCTGTTTTTCGCTTTCCGAGAAGACCGTTCCCGCCGCATTAAGGAAAAACAGTACCACATCGGATTGTTGGACGAATTCCAGCGTCTTTTTTGGGTTTTCATCGTTCGGGTCATTGAGCCCTGGCGTATCCATGAATTTGATATTTTCCAATCCGCGGATATTGTAAGGGTCCACGCTGACCGTCTCGCCGGGCATCGGGTTGGTACTGGCAATATCTTCACCGATGATTTTATTGACTGTCGATGATTTCCCCGCATTGACTTCACCGATCAACGAAATCAACAGTTCCTGATTAAGTGTATCGTTCACTTTTTTCATTTCATCTTCAAACACTTTGTCCATTGCGCGCATGACTTCATCTTCAAATTCCTTAACCATTGACCCGTCTCCTCCTTCAAGATACTTAACTTCATTATAAAGGTTTAGCCCGCTTGCGACTATTTTCAACTTCAGCTGGACTCGTCAAACACTCCCTTTCATAGTAGCATGAAAGCAATACAACAAGTCTTGAGGAGTGGTTCTTTATGTATGAGCGTCCCTTAGTGACCGGATTGGATGTCGATTTCGAAACCCGATGCCGGCATTACCATTCGGAAAATGACCGCATTGCTATCCGTTTCCATTGCTGCGGACAATACTTCCCATGCTTTGAATGCCACCAGGCACTTGGCTGTGGAAACGCTTCTGTCTGGCCAAAAGAGCAATTTCATGAAAAAGCGATCTTATGTGGGGCATGTGGTACAGAACTTTCCATCCGCGAATACCTCGACTGCGCTTCTTCCTGCCCACATTGTATGGCAGCTTTCAATCCCGGCTGCAGCCTGCATAAGCATCTATATTTTGAAGTATAGAAAATTAATATTTTGTCAAAACTCACTTCACAAAATAATTGCCCCGCAGCCATATCTCCACAGCTCCGGGGCAATTTACTTTAATTCACTTTTAGGCACATAGCGAACTGCTCGCCTTTCCGGCCCATGACTCTTCTACCGGTATCTTCAAATCCTGCTTTGCGATATAAATTTTGTGCAGCCGTATTGCGTGCATTGACCCCAAGCACAACTTCGTCAAAGCCGGGGAATTCTTCTTTCAAAAAAACAGGCAGTGCATCAAGTGAACCTGTGGCTATGCCACGTCCTTGGAATTTCGGGTTGACCGAATATCCTCTCAGCAATAAGGCTTTTGGATTGTCGGAATAGCGTTGCCGGTCCTCTGATTCGTCCAGTTCAAAAAAACCTGCCACTTCCCCGCGTGCACGGATGACAACCAAATGCTTCTCGGGATTCCCCTCATCCCGCTTGATGAGATCTTGAGGAAGCATCGTAAATTCCTTCTGGTCTGCCGGCAATTCGTACGAGACGGCGGTTTTGTTTGTATGGCAATGCAGCGTCACTTCACTTTTTCTGATCACAAAATGAGTCCTCCTAAACAAATGATTCTTGCTATTGCTTCTCCAAGGTCACCACAACAATTTCCGGTAAATTGAAAACACGCAGAGGAAATCCGCTATTGCCAAGTCCTCGGCTGAGAAATAATTGCGTATCCCCCGATTCAAAGACCCCCTCTGTCATATCGGGGAACCAACCTTGCCCGGGTGCAATCAGTCCGCCAATTCCCGGAATGCGGATCTGGCCGCCATGGGCGTGCCCGGCAAACACAGCATCAATTCCTTCACTTGCATAAACTGCTAATTGTTCAGGGCGATGCGCGAGCAGCAACGTAAATTCATTGCCAAGCCCCGCTTCTGCAATGCTGTTGCGCGTAAACTCATCTTCATACGAATAAACGTCCATCAACGGATCGTCTATACCGGCGATGCGAAGCGTCTCGCCATTTTCTTCCCACAGGACCGAGCGGTTGCGCAGCACTTCCACACCGCGTTCTTCGAGTGCAGGAATGATTTCTTCCAAGCGGTTCGAGGACACCTCGTGATTGCCGATAACGAAATAAACATCGCTCATCTCAACGAGTCCATCTACCGCAGCTAAGCCTTTCTCCAGATCATAGCGATTGCTGTCAATCAAATCTCCCGTGATGAAAATCACATCCGGATCTGCCTCTTCGACTTTCGACAGGAGCGATTGTTGTCCTTCTCCAAACTCTGCGTTGTGGAGATCGGACACTTGGACAACGCGCTTGCCTGCAAACGCATCCGGTATATTTTCTGATTGCAATGTATATTGTGTCGTGACAATCCAGTTATTATTGACCCAAACAAAGCCAATGATCAACACAGCTACAACAAGTAATCCGATCAGTTTCTTCATGCTCAATTCCTCTATTCGTTAGTATGGCTGCCATGTGTATGTTCGTGAAAGCCCAAGTTCGGCTGGGGGTGAATGTCCGCCGCCAAATCCTGTTCTTATTCTACCAGCATTCCCTCAAAAAAAAAGCAATCAGCTATGCTAGCTGATTGCTTTTATACTTTCGCGTTGGAACGGTTTATTTTCGACAGCCAAATGCCCAATGCCGCGAACACAAAAATAAACAAAGCAGCAAATAACATTGCGCCCGTAATTGCTCCCCCGTCCGGCCCGATGTCCATAAAGGCAGCAGCATAATTTGGCAGTTTCAGCGGTGACCAAATCCACCGGCTGCCGAGCAGTCCATCGACGAGTTGCGCGATGATTAACACGCTAAGTGAAAACGCTGCGGCAAGCCCTGCATTCGGCATCGCGGCACTCGCGAACAAAATCAGCGTGATAACAAGCAATATCCATAAGCTATACGTCATCGCAAATAGCAGAAAATCTCCAATTGGCACCGCTGAAAATAGCACTGCGGTATAATAATATCCCGCGACAAAGCCCAGCCATACGCTAATGAGTGCGACCGTTGAAGCCATCACCCATTTGCTGAGAAAATAAGACATGAACGATAGCGGCCTAACATATAATAATGTTGCAGTGCCGTTTTTTCGCTCGCCTGCAATGCTGCCCATATAGGCGAGCACTAAGACGAGCATGCCGATTGTCTGGAACTGACCCATGACCGCTGTGAGCAGCTGCCCAGGCTGTGGTTCAGGCAGCTCTAGGACCGCTCCGTCCGGCAAGCCGCCCGCAGCATTCAAAATCTGCGGCAAATAGTAATTGGACAAAGGTTCTGTAACACCAAGAAGGATAAAGACGACAGGAATCCAAAATATTTTATAATTGCGGACATTTTCGCGCCATTCTTTTAATAACAAGGTGGAAAATTGCTTCATGGCCCCGCCACCACCTTGAGAAATATGTCTTCCAAACTGGCTGTTTCCTGCTCCACTCCAAGCACGGACAAGTCGCTCACTGTCAAATAGCGAAAAACATCCTGCATAACAGGGCCTTGTGCAGTCGCGGGCAGCACCACCGCTCTGGCTTCCAGTGCAGCGGGCCACGGCGCTTCGTGCGCAAACCTTTCCGCTGCGTCATTATTTTCAAATCGAATTCGGATTTGCGGCTGTGCATAGCGGCTTCTCACTTGAGCCAACGAGCCCTGTTCGACGAGGTTGCCTTTGCGCAAAAACAACAGTTGGTCTGTCATTTCTTCGGCATCGTTCAATATATGCGTAGAATATAAAATGGTCGTCTGGCCTTGAAGCGATTTCAGCAATTCCATCACTTCCCGGCGTCCTGACGGATCCAAAGACGAAATCGGCTCATCCAGCAACAATAAATCCGGCTGATGCACCATCGCCTGCGCCAAGCCGAGACGCTGCTTCATGCCTCCGGAAAAGCCGCCGACTTTTTTTCCAGCCGCCTCGCGCAGCCCGACAAACTCCAAAGTCTTTTGCGCTTGCTGGCGTGCTTTTTTTGGATCGACACCGCTCAGCTTGGCCGCCATTTCCGTGAACTCCAAAGCTGTCAGCCATGGAAAGAACTTTGGATATTGCGGTAAAAAGCCGATCGATAAGCCTTTCCTGCGCTGAATGTTTCCACTTGACGCTTCAAGCAAACCCGCTAACATCGACAAAATGGTCGTCTTGCCCGCTCCATTCGGCCCAATCAACGCTGTAGCACTGCCTTCGGCAAGTTCAAAATCCACTCCATCCACTGCATGCTCTTCTCCATAGCGTTTGGATAATGCCCTGACTTCTAAAACGTTCAATAGTTCCGCCTCCCTATGACAAAGTACAGAATCGGCCCAATAATATTCAGCAATACGATGATGGCTGCCCACATCCATTTCGGCCCATTCGGATTCGGATTTTTGATCAAATCTACAAGGGCAAAGATCATTAACGCCAATTGCAGGAGCAATATAGGCAGTACAAGTAATAATGTTTGTTGATCTATCATGTTCATCCCCCTAGCCTGTCTGTTGTTACATATCTATTCTTACTTCGCTCCCGCTTGCCCGTCTACCTGCATCAGCATGAAAAAAGACCGCCCTAAGCGGTCTTTGCACAGAATTGTGAACTGATGCACAAGCTCTACCATTTGAGCTTCAATAGCAGCTGCTGAAGAAATGCCCGTTGTTCTTGCCCAATCGGCCAAAGGAAAATCTCGTCGATCAGTCGCTGGCGGCTGCCGAAGCCTTTGACAAATCCATTCAGACGGGCCGCAAAAGTTGAGTCTGTCAGCAAAAACGCTTCCGGGTAAAGCTCAGCCAATTGATCCAATGCTTTCGGATAGCGCTTTAGATAATATTTTTGATGACGCTCTTCTGCTTCGGTAAATCCGTCGAACGGACGGATTTCAGTTTCTATGAGCTCATTCAAATGTCGTTCTCTTTCTTTTTTCACTTGATCAATCAGTAGACGCTGCTCTTCCGAATGCCAAAACAGCAGTGAAATGTATTGGCGGCCTTTATAAGCGTCCCGGTTCGGATAATGGTTCCACCAAAATTCCCGCAACAGGTCCTCATAGCGAATTTGTTGCGGATCAAATTCTACTTGAAGCGTTTCCGTATGATCGCCCATCTGGCGGTAGTCCGGTGCCAGTGTGGACCCGCCGCTATAGCCGGTTCGCGTGCGAATGACACCAGGCAATGAACCAAAGCGTGCGTCTGGTCCCCAGAAACAACCCATGCCGAACGTTGCGGTTTCAAGCTTGCTGGCCTTTCTCAATTCACTTTCGAACAAAGCAATCGACTGCCTTGCCATATGTTTTCCTCCTTTCGGGTGCGGCTCTCTGTGCTTTGCGCCCCTTTTGGCTTATGATAGTATCAAGGAATGCTGAAGACAAACCGAATAAAGGCAGGTGTATCGCATGACTGGACGAAAACAAGACATCATTGCTTATTTCCGCTCACTCGACCGCCGCACTTTTATGGACAACCATACCGATGACGCCACGCGTGATGAAGCGCTGTCTATCGGACATGGCCAAACCATCTCACAGCCTTCGCTCGTATTGGAAATGACGTTGGCACTCAATGTGCAAGGTCACCACACAGTACTTGAAATCGGCACGGGTTCTGGATTTCAAACGGCTCTCCTCGCTGCATTCTCAAAACATGTGTTTACCGTAGAAAAAATACCCCAGCTTCACAAGCGTGCGATGGAGCGCCTAGAACAAAAGGGGTTTCAAAACATTCATTTTCTTTTGGGCGACGGCAGTCTCGGATGGCCAGAGCACGCACCATTCGACCGAATAATGGTCACCGCAGCTGCAGCTGCCGTCCCACAGGAACTGCTGGATCAATTGGCTCCTGGGGGACGCATGATCATCCCCGTCGGCGGCCGTTTCAGCCAAGAGCTTCTCGCAATCGATAAAACACCGAGCGGAAAGTTGGAAAAAACCGCAATCGAAGCCGTTCGCTTTGTTCCTTTAAAAGGAAAATACGAATATTGAATTGAATAAATCCGTTGCTGCAAAATGCAGCGAAAAAGTGAGATATCAATCCTGCGACTTGGACGACTCTCGTAACACCGCCCAACCAATCACGATCAAAAAGGCACCTGTGCCGAGCCATAGCGATTCATAGAACAATAGATTGCTGACGTCCTTGACTGTATGCAGCTGAAGCAATTGCCGGAAAATCAAACTGTCCCAGAACAGCATGATGCCGCCACCAATCAGCAAACTTCCAAAAAAACGCGATGGCCAAAAGGCTTTTCTAGTCGCCAAATCGGCAGCCACCCATAGCGATAGCACGGTCAGCCCCCAACCAATCAGCTGGTAAATGCCTTCACCCATCAACATGGCTTGAAGGCCGTTTCCTTCATAGAAATGGTGCCACTGTAAAAAGAAATGGAAAATGCTTTGTTCTAGAACTGAAAATGTTCCGGCTCCAAACAACAGGCCAGCCCAAAAATTTCGGGAAGTGTGCACTCGACGGTTTCTTGCTTTAGTATGGTCAGTTTTCCGTTCCGCAGAAACCATTTGAGTTCCCCCTTCCCATCCGCCAAAACACTTATTTCCAAATTATACCCCCTCTTTGAAAGGGCAAACCGCTTTGATGCCGCGAATGCGCAGTCAATTCCTTAAAGCCGGCGAATCATTTTGCCAAAAGCATTCAGAAAGTGAATTTCTTCCATTACGACCTATACTTATTTTAAGGAGGCGAATTATTTGCAGAATGCCAAAACAATGCAAAGCGAAATCGGTGGCTATATTTCCACCGTCATCCGGGAACACTTCGGCAAGGGGCCCACTTCCGTATTTGTCATTGTCAAACCCCCTTTTGTCATCGTCCATCTTCGCGGCTTTCTAAGCCCGACAGAAAAAATACTGCTTCAAAAAAACGAATTCAAGCGCGTGATGGAACTGCGCCAGTTGTTGATTGAAGAACTGAAACCCGCCATTTCCCAAGCTTTCTCCAGCTCGTCTGGGCATCAAGTGGAGCAAATCTATGCTGACTGGCACTTAGAGAAACAAACTGCAATGCTCATCGGCGTCATGACTGACCCTGAAGCGAACTCTGATTTTGAATGGCTGTCAGAAGCCAAATATGAAGACCTCCATGCATCAGTCGTGGAAGCCAGCCGGAAAGCCGAGAAAAAACCGGAAAACACCAAACTATTCTGGCTCAATGACCGGACATTGTTAATCGAAAGAACCGGCTTTCTTGTTGAAATCGAGCGTGAACTGATCCGCAGCGGCCTGATCGAAGAGCTCAAGCAAGTGAAACGACCTCTCGAAAAGCGTTTGTTGTTGAAAGAAACTTCTTTCCCGGAGCTGCTCAACCGGGATATCCGAGAGATTTTTCTGGACTGGGAATTTTCGATCGATAGAAGTTTCATTCTCGTATTGCTCGAACCGAAAAATAATCATTTCTAAAAGCAAAAAAAAGCCGCCATATGGGCGGCTTTTTCATATTATCCAACAGAAGATTGGGCAGTTTGGCAATGGGGGCAAACATTGTATTCCTTTTGGTCGGCCAGTCCTTCAATATAACCTGAATCATCCGTGAACTCGCGTTCTTTCACGGGGGTTTGCAAAAAGCCACAACGGTCCCCTGCAAACTGGCTATGATGAATTTGTTTTGTCCGGTGATCTACGAAATAACCCATTCGGTTTCCCCTCCTCTATAAAAAAAGCCGAAAAGAACCTTCCTCCACGAAAGGGTTCTTTTCGGCTTTGCCTCCGGCGCTATTGTCCGCGGCATTTTACCTAAGATATATGTTTTTTTATTTACTCACTGCCTCATTGTACACGAACCCTTACCTTAGGACAAGGATTCACGCTATATGGTAGCCTGCTTCTTCGATCAGCTGGACGATATGGCTTTCCTTGATTTTGATTTCATCCAACTCCAGCTTGATTTTTCCGTCTTCCACAACGACTAGTGCACGTTCAACACCAGGCTCTGCTAAAAGGAGCGCTTCTAACTCATGAATGAAAGGTTCCGATTTTGCTTCTGCAACATAAAGCGTCATGTTCCGCATAGAAAACTCACCTTTCAACGTATTTCCCGGGAAATACTAAAACCGCATTTTCAACTTACCTTCTTCCAATTCCAAGCTGGCATTGAACTTTTTGCCGTTTTTCGATACGAATCCTTTGATGACAGGGGTTTTACCTTTGGTACACAAATATTCGATATGCTTGGCCGTCAATCGCTTTTTCAGGAATACTGCCGGAAACGACTGCTTGCAGCCGTTTGCATGTTCGGTGCAGCCGTAAGCTCCTCTGCGGGAAACAATCGAACCCTTTCGGCAGCGTGGGCATATGGCGATTTCTGATCCTTGCAAGGCCGGCATCTGGTCAGGCATGCCGTTACTCCGCAACTGCTCCGGCACGTCCTCCAGCAGCTTTTCGATGAACTTGCCGATGGTCGCGAGGAAAACATCGGCAGACCCTTCGCCGCGCCCGATTTTCTTCAAATAGCTTTCCCATTTTGCCGTCATGGAGGGACTGGATAATAAATTCCCTTCAATTGCCTGGCACAACATGCGCCCCTTTTCAGTCACGGAAACGATGTTTTTCTTCACTTCGATATAATTATGGCGTTTGATTGTTTCAATGATATTGCTGCGCGTTGCTTCTGTTCCGAGTCCTTCAACTTCTTTCAAGATTTCACTGTCGGCTTCGTCTTCAGCAAATTTTCCGCATGTTTTCATCATGGCGATCAGTTGCCCCTCGGTATAAGGTTTAGGAGGGCTGGTTATGCCTTCGATGATGGCGATCGCCGCCGCGACTTTTTCCTGCAACGCGAGTTCTGGAAGCGGCGGTTCTTGTTTCGCTTCTTTAGTTGCTGAAAACAGCGATTTCCAACCTTTATCAAGCTCTGTGCGACCGGTCGTATGGAACTCAAGCCCTTTGACGTCGGTGACGACTTTCGTCTCTTCGTAGCGGTAATCGCGGTGGAACATAGACAAAGTAGTGCGCATCACTTCTTCATATAAATTCCGTTCATCTTGAGGTAAGGCGGCTATTCTGCGAGTGGTCGGCACACTTTTCGTCGGGATGATGGCGTAATGCTCCTGAACTTTAGAATTGTCGACAAAGCGTTTTTTCGGTGTTTTCGATGCAATCGGAAATGGAACGTCGATCAGTTGTTGGTAGCTCTCGACTTGAGCTGCCAAATAACCGAATTCTGCTGTCGTAATATGGCGCGAATCGGTCCGTGGATAACTGACCAGCTTTTTCTCATAAAGCTTTTGCATCACGGACAACACTTTTTGTGGACTGTATTTCCATTTCCGGTTCGCTGCGGCCTGCAGACTTGATAAGGAGTGCAATGGCTGCGGCGGCATGCGTTTTTCTGTTGATTTGCGCTCTTTAATAACACCTTCCGCTTTGCCTTCCGAAAGTCCGTGCTTGTCGAGAAGCTCTTGCGCTTTTTGGCGCTCTTTCGCTCTCAGCTTCGCTTTGCCTTTATAGTTCCCTTTTTGTGCTTTGAACTGGCCTTCGATTTCATAGAATGGTTCCGGCTTGAATGCCTCGATTTCCTTTTGGCGTTGATAAATCAAAAACACAGTCGGAGTCTGGACACGGCCGATGGCGAATACTTCCTGGATGCCGCGCTCTTGAAGCAGCAGCGAGTAAAGTCTTGAACCGTTCATGCCGACAAGCCAGTCGCTGATTTGTCGCGCACGTGCTTCTTCGTACAAGCGCAAGTCTTGCTTGTTGTCGCGAAGATTCCGGAAGCCTTCCCGCACTTCATCCACTTCGAGTGAATTGATCCACAGCCGTAAAATATTCTTGCCACGCACTCCGGTTTGTCGGTAGATGCTATAAAAAATGTTCGAGCCTTCCCGGTCCACATCGCACGCATTGATAACGGTATCGGTTTCTTTGATTAATTTCTTGATGACATTGAATTGCTTCGATTTGCCGCGTGCCACTTGGAATTGGTATTCGACCGGCAAAATCGGCAATGACGCCAATGACCATTTGTTCCATTTTGGATCGTAGGCTTTCGGTTCTTTTAATTCCACGAGATGGCCGATGCCCCACGTAATGAACGCACCTTCCGGAAAAATCGGGTTTGGCGCCACTTCCATATAACCTTCACGTTTCACCGTCTGAAACGCATCGCCATACGCTTTTGCCTGGCTCGGCTTCTCGGCCACAATTACTGGTTTCATACAGCTCTTCCTCTCCCGTACTCTTTGTTTCATTGTACTCTTTCCATTACAAATTCCAAATGAAAAACTGTTTTAAGAGGTCTGGTGTTGATGTGTGTAAATGCATCACTGTTTGATCAGGCATCACGTATAGACCCGCCTCCTCGCTTGGGGTTGAGCTCCCGCCAGAAGCCAGCAAGAACGGCTGTCTTCTGGCTTCGCTTCACCCGTGAGCGCGCGTCGGCTTTTTGATGTCATCGATTGGAGCAAGTTTATTGTGTTTGTGTTCCAATAGTCTTTATCCGCTCTTTGGGGAATCGCTTCCTTAGTTAGGGCGAGTGGAGGATAGGAAATGCATCGCTGATTGATCAGGCATCACGTATAGATCCACCTCCTCGCTTGGGGTTGAGCTCCCGCCAAAAGCCAGCAAGAACGGCTGTCTTCTGGCTTCGCTTCACCCGTAAGCGCGCGTCGGCTTTTTGATGTCATGGATTTGGAGCAAGTTGACGCTGTCTGTGTTTCGTTAGATTTATCCGCTGTTTGGGAAATCTCTTCCTCAGCTGGGGCGAGTGGAGGATAGAAATGAATCGCAATATGCCCATGCACTCTTTCACAGTATTCTTTCCACAAAAAAACTCCCGGCACAGGCCGGAAGTTTTTCTTTCTTACAATATATCGAGCCAAATCTTGATGGCAGTCCCTAGAATGAGCAGAGACAAAATCCATTGCAGTACTTTCGTGTTGGCTTTTTGGCCGACTTTCGCGCCAAGCGGAGCGGCCAGTAAACTTGCTACGATCATGACCGCAGCGGGGCCATATAATACTTGATCTGTTGCAATTTTACCGACTGTCGCACCGATCGAGGAAATGAATGTGATGGCTAGCGAAGTCGCAATCGTCATGCGCGTCGGGATTTTCAAAACAACCAGCATGATCGGCACTAGAATGAATGCCCCTGCTGCACCGACGATGCCAGCCGCAATCCCGACGATGAACGCAAGTCCTGCGGCAAGCCATTTATTGAAGCGGACATCTTCCGCTTTCATGTCATCGAGCCCTTTTTTCGGTGCAAACATCATAATGACGGCGATGGTGGCCAATACCGCGTACACAATGTTAATCGCCGTCTCCGATATCAATGTGGACCCATAGCCGCCGATGAAACTGCCGACTAAGATGGCACTGCCCATATAGATGATCAGCGCCTTATTCAAATAACCGCTGCCCCGGTATGCCCATACGCCAGCGAGTGTGGCAAAAAACACTTGAATGGCACTGATGCCGGAAACTTCGTGGGCAGAAAACGCCGTATACCCCAACATGACCGGGATGTAGAGCAACATCGGATACTTGATAATGGATCCGCCGATTCCGACCATCCCTGAGATGAACGATCCGATAAAGCCGATCAAGAAAATAACGATCATAAAATCAATACTCATGAAAACTCACCTTTCTGGAAAAGCCCTAATGCTTTTCGATGCCTCTATTTACTGTCACTCCTCATTATACCCATGGGGGTAAAAAAATAAAGTGATTTTGCTCAAAAAATGGAAACTTTACATGCATGCAATCTTTTTGGAACAATCGTTAAAAACGAAAAGATCAACCGCTTTATGAGCGACTGATCTCTATATCTGGCAAGAATTTAAGACGCATTTAACTTTCCGGGTATACTTGTTCCAACTCGCCGCTTTCAACATGAAAGACAAAACCAGTGACCTCTGTTTCTCGTCCGTATTTTTTGTAAATGGGATGTGCCAATAACTTCTCCACTTGCTTAAGAACGTTGATTTTCGCAAGTTCATCCAAACCCGGATTTTCTCCCGCTTTTTTTTCGGGTAATCCTTTCCGGATATGGGCAAGCCATTTTTGCAGCTCCGGTTCCTCGTTGTCTTCCCAAGCCGCCTTCACACCACCACACCCAGTATGGCCTTTTACGATGAGCTGCTTAACCCTCAAATGTTGCAATGCGAAATAAAGGCTTGCCGAAAAGCTTTCATCTTCCTCGACAACTTGATTCGCGATATTGCGGTGAATGAATAGCTGGCCGAGCGGCATTTGGGTGATGATTGAAGGACTGACTCTTGAATCACTGCAGGATAGCAGGAAATATTCGGGAGATTGCCCTTTTTTCAACTCGTCGAAGTAAGAGGGATTTTGCTTTTTTGTTTTCTGAATAAACTCTTCATTAAGCTTTTTCAGTTCAGTATTCTTCACTTCCGTGTCTCCTCCCGCTTGATCGAAGCCAGCGATTGTTCAATAGTCATCGCATAGATTTTTTCTGGATATTTGGTATCCCACTCCGCGCGTTTCAAAACATCGAGCACCGTGTTTTTTATTCCGGCGAAGACGATGTCCACTTTGCCCGAATGGCATTGTTCCATCAGTTCTTCTAAAGCATGAACGGCGACCGCATCGATCGAATTGACGCTTGAGAAATCAAAGACGATCCATTTCGTTTGGGGCTTTTCAGCAACACGTGCACAGAGTTTGTCTTCAAGGAACGTCATATTGGCGAAATAAAGCGATTCATCCACCCTGAAAATAAGTACTTCCGGATCGACTTCCGCTTCCGGATAACGCTTCGTATTCCGATAGACTTGCTGATCCGGCAGATAGCCGAGTTCAGCAACATGAGGATACGCACTGCGGCGGATAAAGACAATCAAGGAGAAAATCACGCCGATGATGATGCCTTGCTCGATTCCGATGAACAAAGTTGCAAGAAATGTCAGCATCCACGTCCAACCGTCCACTTTGTTCACCTTGAAGAGGTTTTTCGCTTCTTTGATATCGATCAAGCTATAGACCGCCACCATAATAATCGCTGCGAGTACCGCATTCGGTAAATAATAGAACAATCCTGTGAAGAACAGCAAAGTCAAGATGATCAAGAAAGCTGTAATGATGGTCGCAAGCGGTGTTCGTGCCCCCGCCTGATAGTTGACGGCGGATCGGGAAAACCCTCCTGTTACAGGATAGCCTGCAAAAAAAGAACCGCCGACGTTTGCAAGCCCCAGCCCGACCAGTTCCCGGTCGGGATCGATCTTATATTTTTCCTTGGCTGCAATCGCTTTCGCCATCGCAATCGACTCCATATAACCGATGAAAGAAATCGTTAAAGCAATTGGCAATAAAGCGACGATGGCATCCAATTGCATCGAAGGAAGTGATATCGACGGCAAGCCGGAAGGTACTTCTCCGACAATTTTAACGCCGACGTCCTGCAGGTTGAATAAATAAACAGCCAAAATGCTGAATACTACAACGAATAGCGGTCCAGGTATTCTCTTGACGTATTTCTTCATGACAATCAGCATTGCGATACTGCCGAGACCGATTGCGAGCGTTACAGGATTTATTTCAGCTGCGCGCCGGACGGTTTCTGCAAGAATGAGAAATACATTTTTGTCCGCTTCCAAACTGACTCCGATCAATTGCTTTAGCTGGCTCAGGCCAATGATGATCGCAGCAGCTGAAGTAAAGCCGCTGATGACTGCGTGAGACAGGAAGTTGACAATAAACCCGAGTTTGAAAACGCCCAATAGGAGTTGAATGACCCCGATCATAAGCATCAGCAATAAGACCAGTGAGATATATTCATCCGTTCCGGGTTCCGCTAAAAGTGAAACCCCCGATAACACCAGTAAAGAAACCATTGCGACCGGTCCGACCGCAAGTTGCCTGGACGTCCCGAAAAGCGCATAGATAATCAGCGGGATAGTCGAAGCATAAAGGCCGATGACCGGCGGCAGTCCGGCAAGCATGGCATACGCCATACCTTGAGGGATGAGCATGATCGCCACGATCAAACCCGCGTTGATATCCCCGCTTAAATCGGATTTCTTATAGCTTCCCATCCACTCGATAGCCGGAATCCATTTTTTCAACACATCGCTTCCTCCTTTTAACAAAGCATCTATTTTTGAAAGGGGTATGTGATAACAGGGTTCCGGCAAAACAAGCCGCCAGCCCCAGAAAAACCAACCGCTACCTCCCCCTCAACGCTGCAATCATACACCTGCTGCTCTTTCGCAAGTGAAAAAAGGTAAAAAGAAAAGGACATCATTCGATGCCCTTCACTCTTCAGCCCTTTTGGATCCAGAACTTCAGCACGTCGCCGTCGACTTGCTGTTCCAAGAGTTCATGGCCGCCTGATTTTGCCCATGCAGTCAAATCTGCTGCAGCGCCTTTATCAGTTGCTTGGATTTCCAATACTTGCCCGGACTCCAAAGCTTTCATTTCTTTTCTTGTTTTTACGATCGGCATTGGGCAAGCCAAGCCTTTTGCGTCTAGTACTTTATCTGCGTTCATCAAAATCTCTCCTTTAGAATGTTTTTATAGTTTTTTTGCTATTGATTCGAATTAACGGACGGCGCAGCGGTTCGGGCCGATTTCCATTTCACGCTGCATTTCTTCTTCTGGTGTAATCTTGCCCATATTGGTCTTGCGGATATCCTGGTAAGCGTTCGGCTGCGGCGGCAAGTTTTTCGTCACCATATCGCGGAACTCCTGCTCATCTTCGATATTCAATCCGTGGTTTTCCTTGAACAAATCGCCCAATTTTTTCGCGACGCTGCCGTCTTCGTTCAATTCTTCCATGATCATGAAGTGCGCCGGAAGGACGATCAATTGGTTTGCAAGCGCCTGGTAACGGCTATAGAGGGATTCGCGCAAATCGCCGACCCAGTCTTCCGCTAGCCCTGCAAGATCTGGGCGTCCAATGGAATCGATAAAGAGGATATCGCCTGTCATCAAGTATTGGTCATCCACAATAAATGAAGTCGAACCGATTGTGTGTCCTGGCGAGTAGAGCGCTTCAACTTTTGAGCTGCCGAATGTTGCTTCGAAGCCGCCTTCAAGCGGTGTGAAACCGAAAACGACTTCTTCTGCATCTGCTGGCGGCAAGTAATACGTTGCGCCTGTTGCTGCTGCGATTTTGCGACCTCCGGAAATATGGTCCGCATGGAGGTGGGAATCGAATACATGCTTGATTTGTGCGCCTTTTTCCTGCGCGAAGTTCAAGAAGACATCCGTCATGCGGGTCGCGTCAATAATTGCCGCTTCCCCGCTGGAAATTGCCATGTAAGACAAGCAGCCTTTGCCGATGCGGACGAATTGGTAAAGCTCTCCGCCGTCTTTCAGATCGCCGACTTTCACCGGCTCCAAGTGCTCGCTCCATGCTTTCATGCCGCCTGAGAGATAAGCCGTTTCCACGCCTTCCTCTGCAAGCATGTCTGCCACCATGATAGAAGATCCTTCTTTGGCACAGACGACCAAAATATCGCGGTCTTTTGGCATTTGATCGATGACTTCTTCAACGCCGTCCAATAAATCAAAATACGGGATATTCAAATACTGGATGTTGCCGCCTTCGATTTTCCAATCAGCGAATGCATCGCCATTGCGGACATCGAGGATGAATAATGGTTCGTTGTCGATTACTTTGCGGGCTACTTGTGCAGCCGTCATTGGTTTTGCTGACATATAAAAATTACCTCCCGGGGTATATTTTATTTCAAAAAAATTTAATGTTTCTATTTTTCAAGCTTGTTCCATAGAAACTTCCGGCTTGGCGCCAGAACTGGCCCGATTACTCGGTTTTGCCAGTCCAATCACGCATGCCTGGTACAACATTGTATAAGTTTTTAAAGCCTTTTTTCGCCATCATATCCCCAGCGACTCCGCTTCTGCGGCCTGAGTAGCAAATGATATAGATTTCTTTATCTTGCTCCAATTCGTCCATGCGGGATTCCACTTCACCAAGCGGAATGTGCTTAACGCCAGGAATATGCGCTTCATCGTATTCTTCCTGTTCACGGACATCCAGGATGTTCAAGGCTTCTCCGCTTTCAAGGCGAGCTTGGAAATCGGCAAGCGATACTTCAGGGATTTCGATCGTCTCTTCCACTTCACTTACGCCGTCTTTGCGCAAATAATGGATCAAAACGTCTCCTTCTGTTTCCGTGCCGATGTATTCATGGCCTGAGCTTTTCGCCCATGCTTGCAAATCGGCTGTTGAACCTTTATCTGTCGCCTGGACTTCCAATACTTCACCCGAACCCATATCTTTCATCACTTTTTTTGTTTTCACGATTGGCATCGGGCATGCAAGCCCTCTAGCATCCAATACTTTATCTGTTTGAACCATTCATCATTCTCCTCCTTTTATGCATCTGTCCCTATCGCCGAAATTACTCAGTGTCGCCTTCCCAATCCAACATGCCGCCATCCATATTGATGACATTATAGCCGCGCTCTTCCAATAACCGGCTGGCCATGCCGCTGCGGTTGCCGGAACGGCAGATCATAATATGCTCTTTCGATTTGTCGATATCCTGCAAACGGAACTCTAGCAGGCCGAGTGGAATATTGACGGCTCCTGGAATTTTTCCTGCAGCGACTTCTTCGGTTTCGCGCACATCGATCAGTGATGCCTCGGGATTGTTTTTGATGAATTCCTGTACTTCTTGTGTAGTCATGCTTTTCATGGTAAATTCCTCCTCAATTTATCCGCGGTAACTGCTCATTCCGCCTCTTATATTCACTACATTGGTAAACCCATTTTTCTTCAGTAATTGGCTCGCTCTGCTGCTGCGCATGCCGCTTTGGCAAATGACCAGTGTTTCTTTGTCCTTTGACAACTCATTAACGCGTTTCGGCAAATCATTCAAGGGAATGTTCTTGAAGCCTTTGATGTGGTTTGCTTTGAATTCCGCTGGCGTTCTGACATCGACGTATTGCTTATCCTTCTTGCCGAGTTCTGCTTTTAGTTCGTCTGTAGACATCGTTTTGATTCCTTTTGCCGGTGCAGTAAAGCGGGAGATGACAAAATACGCGATAATCCCGATTGCGACCCAGAGTAACCATTCCATCCTCTACTTCATCCTTTCCACTTTTAGGGGTTAGATAAACAAGTTGACGTTGCCGTCTTCTGCATCGCCAAGGTAAGCCGCGACTCCTGCATAGACGATATCATCGAGCAATTCTTCCTTCTGTAAGCCTAAAAGATCCATCGTCATCGTGCAAGCAACCAATTTGATGTCTTGCTCTTGCGCCATTTCAATCAGATCCGGAAGCGGCATTGCGTTATGCTTTTTCATGACTTGTTTGATCAGTTTCGGGCCCATGCCACCGAATTGCATATTGGAAAGCCCAAGTTTATCAGCGCCACGCGGCATCATTTTTGAGAACATCGCTTCAAGACGCCCTTTTTTGATTGCTGGCGGATTTTCTTTGCGAAGTGCGTTCAATCCCCAAAATGTGTGGAAAATGGTCACTTCGTGATCATAAGCGGCTGCTCCGTTCGCGATGATGTATGCTGCCATCGCTTTGTCATAGTCTCCGCTGAAAAGTACAATTGTCGTTTTCTTTTGTTCTGCCATTGTGTGAATTCCTCCAGTAATTACCCATAGGGGTATTATATTGATCCAAAAAAAAGAACGTTTTAAAGTGGCGCCGCACTTCTTAATATACCCTATAGGGTATATTAAAGCATCCATTACACTATGTCAACAAGAAACATCTTTTTTCTTTTTAGCTTGCTTTAACGGCTTTTAACAAGCAGCTCGACGGCTTCTTTCACGACGTCTTCTGTGCTCTCGCCTTTTTCTAAGCTATCACGTACGCAAGCTTGCAAGTTTTCACTGACGATAACACCGATTGTCCGATCCACTGCGCTTCTGACTGCAGAAAGCTGGGTGACCACATCACGGCATTCTCCGTCCGCTTCCACCATTTTAATGACGCCGCGCAATTGGCCTTCAATCCGCTTGAGGCGATTTTCAATCTTTTTATCGTATTCCATCCTACTGGCCTCCTCTTCAAACTGAAGTTGTTATGGCTTTATATTATACCCCGTTGGGTATAATGTCAACTAAACAACTCATCACTATTTTTATATATGATTAGCTCTTAGTTTAACATGGAAAGCCCCCATATATAATGAGGGCTTTTACTAACTCTTTATTAAACTGCACAATTGTTCGGGCCGGTTTCCATTTCTTTTTGTTCATCTTCAGACGGGGTGATTTTTCCCATATTCGTTTTGCGGATATCTTCATAAGCGTTCGGCTGTTCTTTCAAGTTTTCCGTCACCCGTTTGATGAAACCTTCTTCATCGTCAATATTGAGTCCTTCGTTGCGTTCATACAAATCGCTGAGCTTTTTGTGGACGCTGCCGTCTTCGTTCATTTCCTGTATGTCGGCGTAATGGGCAGGCAGGACAATCAGTTCTTTCGACAGATTGCCATAGCGCTCATAAAGGGTTTCGTGCAGATCCTCTGCCCAATCCGTCGCCTTGCCGGCAAGGTCTGGCCGACCGATTGATTCGATGAACAAAATATCGCCTGTCAGCAAATATTCATCGTCGACGATAAATGAGGTGCTGCCGATCGTGTGGCCCGGTGAGTAGAACGCTTTGATTTTCACCTTGCCTACTTCCACGGTTGTTCCATCTTCAACTGGCTCATACCCAAACATAACTTCATCTGCATCTTCCGGCGGCAAATGATATTGCGCACCGAATGATTCGGCCAGTTTTCGGCCTCCGGAAATGTGGTCTGCATGCAGATGCGTATCCAACACATGGGTGATTTTTGCCGAATGCTCTTTTGCGAAGCTTTCATACGGAGCAGTCATTCGCGCCGCATCGATAACCGCTGCTTCGCCATCCGACTCTACTAAATACGATAGGCAGCCTTTTCCTATACGGACAAATTGATAGATGGCGCCTCCAGTTTTCAAGTCCCCAATTTTCACCGGCTCTAATTGCTCACTCCATGAAGCCATCCCGCCTTCAATCGAAATGATGTTTTCAAACCCTTGGTCTTTTAAATACTCCGCTGCTTTTTTCGACGTATTGCCTTTTGCACACATCGTATACAATGGCTTTTCCTTCGGCAGTTTGCTGATTTCATCGCCGCTTTCTTCTATTTCATTGAACGGAATATTATGCAGTTCAACCTGGCTTCCTTCTACATGCCAATTCTCCACATCTTCTTTGCTGCGGACATCGAGAATGGCAACAGGTTCGTTGTTCATCACTTTTTCTGCAATTTCTTCAGCAGATGTAAATTGGACTGTCATGTAAAGATCCCTCCATTAATGGTTTTTTCTGAACTTAAGCAGTCCGGTCGATGCAAGCGATTAAACGCTTTTCGATATCTTCAGCTACGCTGGTCAATTTGCCGCCTTCTTCAGCCATACCGATCAACGATGTCGGCTTCGGCATGCCGATCTTCGTTTCTTCGCCTTCTTTATATACAACGATTTTACATGGCAGGAAATAACCGACCATCAAGTTTTCAGAAAGCACCGTATTCGCTTCTTTCGGGTTGCACACTTCGAGAATTTTGTACGGCGTATCAAAGTCCTGGCCTTTTTCCTGAAGCTTCGCCGTCAAATCGAAATTCCATAAGACGCCGAATTGCTCTTCTTTCAAGTTTTCCTCGAGCGATGTGACTGCTTCATCCACTGACTTGCTTGTTGTAACGGTATAATCAAACATATTTTTGCCTCCTCTTATGATTAATGCCTCTACCCATACCCTACCCCCTATATTTCGTACTAAACATATACGTGACGCGTCCAGATACGAAAAGCCAGCCCTAAAATCAGGACTGGCTTGCTATTAGGAAAGGCATCAATCCACTCATTGTCACCAAATGAAGATAGCAAACACACTGGCGATGCAAGTGAGCACAACACTCGAATAGGTGCCGATGAGCAATTGTTCTTTTTGCGTAAATGCGCCTTTTTGAAATGCCAGAAAAGTTGTCGGCGAATGGATCGGCAAGATCGTCACTCCCCCGACAATCATGATCAATAAAAAGGCCATCGCCAGAACCGATAACTCGAGCTGTCCTGCAAAGCTCATAATGATGGGAAAAATTACGATCATGGAAGTGGAAGGGACAACAAACAAAAATCTCAACAGGAAAATGATCATGGCGACAAAGATGATGTTCCCGGCATCCCCCATCCCCTCAGGCAACAGCTGGATCAATTGGCTCGCAAGGACACCGGCCGTTCCATTTTCTTCTATTAAATAGCCGAGCGAAAATGACGCCCCGAGCAGCAGGAAGGTTTCCCAATCATATTCCCGCACAAGCTGGTCATCAACGAGTCCATTAACCGGCAACGCATAATAAGCCAATAATAGGAAAGGCGCGACAATCAGCGGAATCTGCTCCTGGTCGATGACGATCCAGCTGATGATCATGGCGATAAACGGGACAATGACCCACCAAAACCGCTCAGGCAATCGCGTGGCAGGAGTGAATTCCATCTGTTCCATGCGCCGAACTTCCCCATTTTTTCGCTTGAAAAAGAACCAGACGCCGAAGCTGATGATAGCCAGTGCAATCCATAGCGGTGGTGCAATCCTCAAAAACCAGCCGAGCCAGGAAATTTGCACGCCGCCGAAATCTCTGAGCAGCTGCGCTGCGAGTATCGGAAAGCCGCCGCCGGTGAAAACAATCATTGTCGAGTTTTGGTTCATCATCCCGATAACGTACAAGCTGAATTGCCGAAAGACGCTGCGTTCACCGAGTTCAAAACGGTCATTCACTTGTTCGATGATCGGTTCAAGTATCCGAAAGCGTGCCACAGCGGAAGGCAGCAGGATCGGCAAAAAGGTGATCAACAAAGGCAAGCCGATGAGCAATCGCTGTACTTTTCCCTTGCTCACTTTTAACAGGATCCCGACAAACACTTGGTCGGCGCCCGCTTTCACCAATACTTTCGACACCAAAGTCAGCGCCAAAATAAAATAAAGCGCATCTGATAGAAAACCGGCAAAAGCCTGCTCCGGCTCTTCCGTTAACCGGAAAAGCAGCAGCAGGCCAAGAACCAAAAGACTCGAAGCGGCAAGCGGCATGACACTTACAGTCCATAGACTGATTGCGATGCCGAGCAATAGCAGCGTCAACTTCTGGTCAGTAGTGTAAGCATCCATCCAGCCGAACGCCCACAATAGGGCAAACCCGCCAGCGAGCAATAAAGCAAGAACGCGCGGCACAAGCTTTGAGTTTCTCACTTTCTCACCCCTTAACGTTGTTTAGCAGCCAGTCTATTGCCTCTCCATTTCAAAAATGCAGGTACTAGCAACGACAGCAATGAAATGATAATTAATGAAAGCGGCAGTGGGCTATTGACGAATATGCCCAAGTTGCCGTTGGAAATGGTCATCGATTGACGGAACGCCTGCTCCATCATGCCTCCCAGGATAAACGCCAAAATGAATGGCGGTGCAGGGAACGAGAATATTCGCATGGCAAACCCAAGTGCACCGAATACCAGAAGCATGTACAAGTCAAAGACATTAAAGCTGATCGAATAGACGCCAATCAAACTGAACATGATGACGAGTGAAATGAGCAATGGGCGTGGAATGCTCAAGATTTTCGCTAAATATGGAATAAGCGGTAAGTTCAAGATCAATAAGAAAATATTGCCGAGATACATCGAGGCAATGATGCCCCAGAAAATTTCAGGACGGTCCGTCATGAGCAGCGGGCCGGGCTGGACACCGAGTACGAGAAACGCCCCTAGCATGACAGCCGTTGTACCGGACCCTGGAATACCAAGGCTCAACAGCGGAACGAATGCACCGCTCGTCGCTGCGTTGTTGGAACTCTCAGGTGCCGCGATCCCTTTGATCGACCCTTTGCCGAACTCTTCAGGGTTTTTCGCAATGCGTTTTTCAAAAATATAACTGATGAACGACGCAATCGTCGCACCGGCACCCGGCAAGACGCCGAGCATAAAGCCGACGAACGACTGGCGGCTGACCGGTCCGCTCATTTCTTTTAAATCTTGTTTGGACAATCGCAAGCTGCCCAGTTTTTGATCGTCGCTCAAGCTGCGGTTTTTCCGGTTCAACACGAGAATACATACTTCCGCTACGGCGAATAGGCCGAGCGCGATGATCAGGAAGTCGAAACCGTCAAATAAGTTGACATTGCCGAACGTAAAGCGTTGTGTTCCAGTTTGCGGATCGATTCCGATCGTGACGACCATGAATCCCGCGACAGCGGCAATCATTGCCTTGATCGTCGAGCCTTCAGACAAGCTCGATATGGCGGTCAAGCCCATAAACATGAGTGCGAAATAAGCAGGCGGCCCGAAAGAAATGGCGACACTCGATAGCGCAGGCGCCAATAGCATCAACAGTACGACCGACACTGTACCACCGACGAACGAAGCGATCGCCGCAATGGCAAGTGCTTTGCCGGCCTGGCCGTTCTGTGCCATCGGATAGCCATCGAAGGATGTAGCAACTGTCCCGGAAATCCCCGGTGCATTCAACAGAATCGAAGAAGTCGATCCGCCGAATACCGCTCCATAATACACACCCGCCATCATGACGAGTGCAGGCGCTGGATCCATTCCATATGTAATCGGAATCATGATCGCAATGGCACTGATCGGGCCGAGCCCTGGCATCATGCCGATTAAGGTACCGACAATGACGCCAATTAATACGAATAAAATTCCTTCAAGACTTAAAGCAACTTGAAAACCGGTCAATAGACCTTGAAACGCATCCATATGGAAGCTCCCTCCTTAAATTGGCAAGATGCCGCGCGGTAAATTGATTCCCAGCGCGAAAACAAAGATGGTGTACATAACAACCGGGAACAGAAGGGAGACCAATACGTTTGTCTTCCATGCTCTATAACCTAAAAACCATGAACAAAAGAATATGAACAAAATCGTCATAATGACGAAGCCAACGAGTTCAAATAATAAGATGTATAAGAAAATCATTGCGAATACGGCAGCAAGGACGCCGAATTCTTTTTTCGGGATATCGCGTTTTTTCTTTTCCGCTTCTGTTTCTACTGCCCGTGAAAAGAATAATAGCACCGCCAATATCATCAGCAGGATTCCGAGTCCTTTCGGAATGACATCCGCATCTATCGGGGCATATTGATAGTTAGGCAATTGAAAACTTAAATACAAATAGATGGCCGCGACTACGAAAAGCAGCAGTCCCAATCTCTGGTTTATGCTTGCAAGCAAACGAAACGCCTCCTTTTTACTGAAAAGAGAGAAACCGAATGCATAAGATCCGGTTTCACTTCCCACTTATTGTCCTAGCCCGATTTCCTCAAGCAAAGTTTGGATTTCTTGTTTTTCATTGTCGAGGAACTCGCTGTACTCTTCACTGCCCATGTACATTTCGTTCCAGCCATACTTCTCGCGTACTTCCGCGAATTCATCAGATTCACTTAGCTCCTGGAATTTTGCTTCGTAGTAATCGACAGCTGCCTGGTCCATGTTCGGTGGCCCAAAGAATCCGCGCCAGTTGACGAAGCTTTCATCAATGCCCTGTTCGATCGCAGTCGGGAAATCAGAAAGTACTTCCCCTTCCATACGCTCTTCCGCTGTAACGCCAAGCACTTTGATATTGCCTGCGCGCACTTGTTCAATTGTTTCGCCGACGCCTGTCGAGAAAACATCCACAGAACCGTTGAGAACAGCCGTCAACGCGCCACCTTCTTGATCAGATACGTATTTGATTTGAGTTGGGTCTACGCCAGCTGCTTTTGCGATGCGGACAAACTGCATATGATCCATGCTTCCCGGTGCAGATGTGCCGATAACTGTCACGCTCTGCGGATCGTCTTTCATTTGATCGAACAAATCATTCAAATCTTCGAATTCACTATCTTCACGTACAGCGAACGCGCCGTAATCAGCGATCATATTAGCCAGCGGTGTAAAGTCTTCGTGGCCATGTTCCGACTGGCCGTTGAGTGGAACGAACATGAGCGGTGGAGATGCGACGAACATGCTATGCGGGTCGCCTTCTTTACCGTGAACATAAGCCCATCCGATGGCTCCGCCTCCGCCTTCCCGGTTGATGACGGTCATGTTTTCTTCGATGAGGCCGGTTTCACCGAACACACGCGCGACTTCACGTGCTGTCGTATCCCACCCGCCGCCAGATCCGGCTGGTGCCACAAGTTCAATTGTTTTTGATGGTTCAAAGCTTCCGCCTTCCCCACTCGTGCTTGCCGTATCATCAGAGCCACACCCTGCGAATGCGAGAGCGCTTATAGTTACCATCGATGCAAAGACCGTTTTTTTCATTTTGTTTCCCCCTTAGTCTGATTATGTTTCTTATGCTCCGAAGTATAACTCGGAATTTTCAGAATGTAACCGTTTGCAAAATAAGCTGTATAAAGGATTTTGTGTACATTTTGTTCATAAAGTTCACGATAATGAAAAGCAAAGAGTTTATTTTGCTTCTATTCCTTTAATAGGAAGAGATAGGGAATTATGCTATTCTGTATATCATAATGAGGAGGTTTAACCGATGAAGCCCAAATGGTCCATTTCTGCAGTTCAATTGACCGTTCTTCTTGGCCTAGCCGCCGTTTTCGCTGTTGCTCTCGTATTTGCCGCACAGTCTTATTTCAGTTATGTCGAAGTGACCGAAGCGGCTGATCGTTGCTACGATTCGGGAGGCTTGCCCGTCATCGAAAAAAGCGGCTGGCAAATGACTCATTTCGAATGCAAGATAGATTAGTTCCACGCAAAAAAAGCAGCTTCCTGTTATTTAGGAAGCTGCTTTTTCAGGCTGTCGAGTAACACCAAAGAATCGTATTTTCCGAAGCTTACCACTCGCTTTCCTCGGGGCGGGAATCAAGCCTCCTCGTCACTTCGAAACCAAACCCTTGTGCTCCCACATCTGCATAGCAGATGTGTCGCAAAGGAATGAGCGAAGCTTCGCTCATTCCTTTCCTGCGGGGTCTCTCAAACCCGCTGATCCCGTAGGAAAGATAAGGTCGAACACCGTGAGATCTTATCTTTGCGAAGTAATGCGCAGCATTATTGAGCAGATGGTTTTACGAGCGGACGCTTCTCCAAACACTTAGATAGCTCTCTTAGTTGTTGATGTAGTAAAAGTATCTACTTTATTATATTTATAGAAGTTAGCTATCTTGTTCCAACTCTGAAAAAGCAGCTTCCTGTTATTCAGGAAGCTGCTTTTTTTGTTTGCCGGTAATGAAGGTCGCGTTATTTAACGAAATACTGTCTCTCAGGACGTCCGACGATGCCATAGCCGAGCTCTGCGTAGCAATCGCCTGTCGATACCAAGTATTCCAAATACCTGCGGGCAGTCGTGCGGGAGGCGCCCATTTCCTCGCCCATTTTTTCTGCCGTGATGCCTTCTTTATAATTCAGCAATAGCTTTTGTACTTTTTGCATTGTCAACGGATCGATGCCTTTGACGACAGGCGCTTCCTTTTTAACAGCAGTAACACCGAACAGTTCGTCCAAATACGTTTGGTCGACTGTATCTTGCTGCGAAAGCCGCTCTTTATCTTTTCGGTATTTCTCGATGGTCGATGTAAATTGCGCAAGTTGTGCAGGTTTCAAGATGATGCCCTTGACCCCTTTGCGCAGCGCCGTTTCAATATACTCACGTTCGTTGGCAGCCGACACTAAAATAACGTCGGTATCAGGACTGTCCTTGCGCAGCTCATCGATCAATTCGATTCCGAGGCCATCCGGCATATAATTATCCAACAACACGAGATCCGGTTGATGCTTTCTTACAGCTGACAGCGTCTCACTGCAATCTTTCGCCTTCGCCAATAGTTCCACGCCATTGATTTTCGCTAAAAACTTTTCATGTACTTCCGCTACCCGAAAATCATCTTCTGCAATAACTACACGCAGCATCATGCCACCTCCATTGATTTTTTCGGCAAGAAGACGCTGAACACCGTGCCGCGCTCCAGTACTGAATCCACTTCAATCCAGCCGTTCAAGTCTTCGACCGCTTGTTTGACGATCGCTAATCCATAGCCTCTGTCCGCTTTTTCAAGTTTCGTGGAAAAGCCCTGGACAAAAACTTGATCCAAATGCTCTGCCCGGATGCCCCGTCCGCTATCTTGTACTTCAATGACCAAGTCATTGCCGATATCGGTGATGAAAAAGGACACTTTTTTTGTTCCGCTCTTTTCGACTTCTTCAATCGCATTATCGATCAAATTGCCGACGATATGAATCACTTTCGATATATCGACATGAGGCGGCAATTGAGCAAGGGAGCTATTTTCATCCACTGTCAACTCGACTTTTGCTTCGGACGCTTTGCCCATCTTGCCAAGCAGGATAGCTTGGACTTTTTTATCTTCGATATGGTTCAACATATACTTTGTCTGCTTTTCATGCTGCACCGTCTCTTCTTGGATCAACTGCACCGCCGCCTCTGTTTCCTCGAGTTGCAGCAGGCCGGAAATGGCATACAGTTTATTGGCGTATTCATGGGTTTGCGCCCGCAAGCTTTCCGAGTACTGATGGATTTCCGAAAGTGTCTCGAGCACTTCCTGCACTTCCGTTTTTTCTCGGAATGTCGAGACAGCTCCGACCATATCGCCGTGCGCGCGGATCGGTTTCTGATTGACGATAAAGACCGTTCCGCCGATCAGAATTTCTTTGTTTCGCCATGAATGGCCGGTAGAGAGCGTTTCCTTCATCCGCAGCTCCGGCAATATATCGTCGATTGACTTCTGCAAAAAGCTTTGGTCCATCGCCAGCATTTTCTCCGCAGAACTGTTCAATTCGGTGATGCGCCCCTCGTTGTCGATGGCGATGACACCTTCGATGATCGACGACAATAACGCTTCCCTATCCTGGTACAAACGGGATATTTCCCGCGGCTCCAGCCCCATCGTATCTTTTCGGATGTTCTTGGCCAGCAGGATGCTGCCTAAAATTCCGATGGCCAGCGTCAGCAGGCCGAGCCACATGACGTCCAATACATTGCCGAAGATGATCTTGTCGATATCTTCGACCATATAGCCGACAGATACGACGCCGATGATCCGGCCGTCCCCGTCATAGATCGGAGCTTTGCCGCGTAAGCTTCTGCCAAGCGAACCGAACGCTTCGGAGACATAGACCTTTCCATCGATCAGCGCTTGGTCATTGTCGCCACCGACCATTTTTTCACCAATTTTATCCGGATCCGGATGTGAATAACGGACACTCTCGGTATTGCCGATAACGATGAATTCCGCACCTACTTGCCTACGTAAATACTCGGCAATCGGCTGGATCAGAAGTGCCGGCTCCTCGTCGTCCATCGCCTCGACAATTGTCGGCATCACCGAGATTCCAATTGCTGTTTCCTGTGCGCGCTGGCCGATGTTTTCTTTAATGTCGGCGATTTCCTGATAGCTCAGGATGCCGCCGAACAATAGTGTGGTCAAAAGTACGAGTGATGTACTCAGCAAAATGATTTTTGTCTGCAGCGAAAGTTTTTTCATCCAACTCGTCTCCTATGGTCTATTTTCATTAGCTGTAGTCTACCATATCGCGAAACGCGCGGAAGAAAAAATTCTTAGAATCATTAAAAAATAGCCTATTTATTGCTTCACTAAAAAAATCCCCTTCTCCACTCGGAAGAAAAGGATTGCCGTCATGTTTTAGTGATCGTCGCTTCAAGTTCGACTTCAATATTGCCTTGGATCGCACGCGTAATCATGCAGGAAGACTCCGCTTTTTCTGCGAGCTTTTGTGCGAGTTTGAATTCTTTGTCGCCAGCGTCCGCCGCAAGCACAATTTGCGGACGGTGAATGATTTTTTTGTATGTGATGACGCCATTCACCACTTCGACGATGCCTTCAGAATCCATCGTCAACGACTCTTTGGGCAGCCTGCTGCGTTCCATCATCGCCGCGAGTGTAATGATATAGCACGTCGATGCCGCTCCGAGCAGCATTTCGTCAGGATTGGTCCCGACACCCGGCCCATCCATTTCGGACGGAATCGATATTTGCGTCTTTAAATTCCCCGATTCGATTGTCCCGACATCATTGCGGTTGCCAGGCCAATCGGCTTTCAAATGAAAACTATGCAAAGCCATTTCATTTCCCCCTCTTAATCTATTGCCATTCTTCTACATCTTCCATGCGCGGCATGGCCGTGATCGCCCCGGCCCGTGTCGCGCATAAAGCGCCGAGCCGATTGCCGAACGTTGCACATTCGACCAATTCCTCGGCGGTCTTCGGCATGCCCTTCAAGTGAATCTGGCGGATGATCCCCGCCATAAACGCGTCTCCGGCACCGGTCGTGTCCACCGGTTTCACCGGCACGACCGGCACATGGATGGTCTGTTCTTTAAAGACCGCGTGTGTGCCGTGTTCGCCATCCGTCACAAAAACGAGGGGCAATTTATAATCGTTCAACTTGTCGATGCCTTCAGCAAGCGTCGTGGTTTCCATTAAAAACAATAGCTCCTCAACCGTCAGCTTCAAAATATCCGCTTGCGGCAAGAAGCGCAATACGGTTTGACGGCACAATTCTTCACTTTCCCAACGCAGCGGCCGGATATTGACATCGTATGAACATAAGACGCCGTATGTTTTTGACAACTCGACGGCACGCGCTGTCGTTTCGCGGGCGTCCTCGTGAAACAAAGTACCGGAACAAAAATGAAATAGGCTGGCAGCTGCAAATGCTTGGTCCGCCAGTTGCTCCGCCTGCACTTGGAGATCCGGCGTCTCGTTATCATAAGAAGCAAATACACGATCATTCGTTTCCGTCAAATGGATATAGACACCGCTGATGCGTTTTTCTTTATGCCGGATGGAATGCGTCATATTGACACCTTCCGCCTTGAGCGCACTACAGAAAAATGCTGAAATCTCGTCTTCTCCCGTCACCGTGATAAATTCTGACGGCACACCGAGGCGGCTAACCCCAGCAGAAACATTGACAGTCGCGCCCCCAAGGTAGAGATCAAATAAATCGTTGTTTTTAGTGGTGGCGATATAGTCGACAAACGCGTCGCCGTAAATCAGGACGTGCTTGGCAGTTCCCATAATCTTCCCCCTCTTCCCGAAAAACCTTTCTCGCTGCATAAGACACAGGAGAGCGGTTCAGTGGAACTCATTTCCCCTATTATTTCAGCCTAAAACAGACAGGGCAAGAAAAAAGCCCGGGAATGACACAATAACACCGTTTCCGCCCAAAAAAATAGCCGGAGAAAATGATTTTCTCCAGCTTGCTTCTCTCTTTATTCAGCCATCCACGCGGGCTTGCCGAACCCTTCGAACTGTTCGTCAATCACGGCTTCAAACTCATCGGATTCAACGATTTTAATCAAGTCGGCCGCCAGTTCGCTATCTTCATTTTCGGCTGAGACGGCCACTACATTGCGGTATTCATCCGGCATATCTTCCAGTGCCAGCGCATCGAGCAAATCCATATCAGCGGCGAGTGCAAAGTTTCCTGGAACCGCCGCAAGATCTGTGCCTTCAACAGCGCGCGGCAATTGCCCCGCTTCAATCGGCTGGAACACCAAGTTCTTCGGATTTTCCGTCACGTCGCGCTCGGATGCTTGCAGCACTTCCGCTTCCGGGTCGAGTTCGACGAGTCCTTCATCCTGCAGCATGAGCAATGCGCGCGCGCCGTTGACCGGATCGTTCGGAATCGCGATAGTCGCTCCGTCGGATACCGCATCAAGCGAATCGAATTCGTTCGAATAAATGCCCATAGGCGCGGTCGGCACGGTAATCAAGGCACTCAAATCCATATTGTTTTCCGTTTCGAAGTTTTCCAAGTAAATCGTGTGCTGGAATAGGTTGGCATCAATTTCCCCGTTATTCAATGCATTGTTCGGCTGGATATAATCGCTGAATTCAATCGTTTCGACCGTATAGCCTTTTTCTTCAAGGGCCGGAACGATCGCTGCGTTCAGCATATCGCTGTAGGGGCCTGCCGTTGCGCCAAGCTTGATGTCTTTTGACTGTTCCCCGTTTTCTGCCGTATCCGTAGCCGTTTCGTCTGTGCCGCAAGCAGCTAATGCAAGTGCGCTCGCTGCGACAAGCCATGCAAATTTTTTCATATCATTCTCCCCTTATCGTTTATCCAATTTTTTGGCTGTAAAGTCGCCTGCCTGTTGAATCAATTGAACGAGCACAATCAAAATGACCACCGTGACGATCATGATCGTATTATCGTAGCGGTAATAGCCGAAACGGATCGCCAAATCGCCGATGCCGCCGCCACCGACAACGCCAGCCATTGCCGAATAGGCAATCAAGCTGATGACCGTAAGTGTAATGCCTTGAATGATGCTGGCCTTAGCTTCCGGCAACAGCACATCCTTGATGATCATCCACGGAGTGGCGCCGACCGCGATGGCCGCTTCGATGACGCCTTTATCAATATCCCGCAATGCGGTTTCCACGATGCGCGCGAAAAATGGAATCGCCGCGACCGATAAGGAAACACTGGCTGCCACCGGCCCGATTGTCGTTCCTGTAATCGCTTGTGTCAGCGGGATGAGTGCGACGAGCAAAATGATGAACGGAATCGACCGGACGATGTTGACGATAAAGCCGATGACCGAATTGACCGGCCGATTTTCCCAGAACAAGCCACGGTCCGTGATGAACAGCAGAATGCCCAGCGGCAAGCCAACGACCAGCGCGACGCCGAGTGAAATGCCGATCATGACGAGCGTCTGGTAAAATGCCACTTGGATTTCAGGCCATAGATCGATGATTCTTTCCCATTCAATTCCCATGACCCATCACCTCCACTATCGCTTTGCGCTGTTCTAAATACGTAATTGCCTGTTGTATGTCCGTTTGTCCGCCTTTTAGTTCCATCACAAAGATCCCGAGCGGCCGTTCTTGGATGTATTCAATCGCACCGTGCAAGAAATTGCCTTTCACCGAATAGCTTTGCAGCATATCGGAAATGATGCCTTGCCCGGCTACTTCTCCTTTAAACAATACTTTGATGATCGTCCCGTCGCATTTTTCCAGGATTTCCTCCGGCACGTTAAACGATACGACACTGGAGATGAATTCTTTGGTCAACGCGGTTTTCGGTTCTGCAAAAATATCGTAGACGCTGCCTTCTTCAATGACACGCCCGTTCTGCATGACCGCCATCCGGTCGCAGATCTCCTTGACGACGTTCATTTCGTGCGTGATCAAGACGATCGTGATATTGAGCTTGCGGTTGATGTCTTTCAATAACCGCAGGATCGACAAGGTTGTATTCGGGTCAAGCGCTGAAGTCGCCTCATCGCATAACAAGACAGCCGGGTCGTTCGCGAGCGCACGGGCAATGCCGACGCGCTGCTTTTGCCCGCCGCTGAGCTGTGCCGGATAGACGCCGCGCTTATCGGTCAAGCCGACCATTTCCAATAGCTCATCAACGCGCGGGCCGATTTTTTTGCTCGGCGTCCCCGCTGCACGAAGGGCGAATGCAATGTTTTCAGCGACCGTCTTTTGACTGATCAAATAGAAATGCTGAAAGATCATGCCGATTTTCAAGCGCGCTTTCCGCAATCCTTCGCCGCGCAGTTTCGTTAAATCCTGCCCGCCGACCGAAACAATCCCCGAGGTAGGACGTTCGAGCAAATTGATGCAGCGGATAAGGGAACTCTTCCCTGCACCCGAATAGCCGACGATGCCGAAAATTTCACCGGTCTTCACTTCGAGGCTGACATTGTCTACGCCCGTGACAGAGCCGTGCTTCGTTTGATAGGTTTTGCTTAGCTGTTCGATTTGAATCATGTTGTCCACTCCCCCAGGCAAATAAAAAATGCCTCTTTTATCAAAAAGAGACATCGAAAGTTAAATTCCGACTTATCTTTCAGAATGATTGCCATTCTGCAGGACTTGGCACCTTCCCGCATTGGGGGTTGCCGGACGTCATCGGGCCTTTACCCTCGGTCTCTCTTGATAAGCATACGTATTTGGTTGTTTTCAATCTTACGCGCCACTGCAGCCGCTTGTCAATGCGATTTTTCAAACTTTTTGTACAACGGGACGCGCCGGTCATCGAATACCGGGATGCGCGTGCGCACCTCGTCGACTTCTGAAAGGTCGATGTCGGCATAAGCGATGCCTTCAATGCCGCCCATATCTAGCCGGACTTCTCCCCACGGCGCAATGACCATCGAATGGCCGCCGAATTCATTTTTCGGGTCGCTGCCGATGCGATTGGCGGCGATGATGAAGCATTGGTTCTCGATGGCACGCGCCTGCAGCAGGATGCGCCAATGATCGATGCGTGCCGCCGGCCATTCGGCAGGGACGAAAATCGCTTTCGCCCCGTTGAGCGCCTGTGCGCGCAGCCATTCCGGAAAGCGGATGTCATAGCAAATGACGCCGCCGAAAGTCTCGCCATCTAGTTCGAACGTGCCGAGCGATTGTCCTTCTTCGAGGTGGATATGCTCATCCATCAACCCGAAGCGGTGCGCTTTATCATACTCCGAAACGAGTGCACCCGTATTGTCGACCACATACATCGTATTGTAAAAACCGTCCTGTTTCTTCGTCGACACTGAGCCGCCGACGATATGGACGCTATGCTGTTTAGCAAACTGCTTTAAAAAATCGACCGTCTTGCCGTTGCCGTCCGCCAATTGTTCAAGCTCCTTCAATGCATAGCCGGTGTTCCACATTTCGGGCAGCACGATGACATCCGCACCGTTTCCGGCAGCTTCTTCCAAATATTCTTTGACATGCTGAAAATTCGTTTCCGGTTTTCCGAACGCAATGTCCATCTGCACACAAGCGATTTTCATATTCTCTCCCCCTGTAGACAGTTTAGCTTAAACTCTATAAGATTTAAGATAGAAGTGCAATTATTTAGAAAATGAGGAGGATTTCATGGACTTTTCAGATCGCTTACAAAATCTTCCGGATCAATTTTTCGCCTTGCTTGTCGCAAAAACGGCAAAAGCTGTCGATGAAGGACGCGATGTCATCAATTTCGGCCAAGGCAACCCGGATCAGCCGACGCCTGCGCATATTGTCAAAGCCATGCAACAAGCGGTGGCGGATCCCCAAACCCACCGCTACTCGCCGTTTCGCGGGCTTAGTTCATTAAGAAAAGCCGCTGCGGATTTCTACAAAAAAGAGTACGATGTCGATATCGATCCGGATTTGGAAGTTGCCATTTTGTCCGGAACGAAAATCGGCTTTATCGAATTGCCGCTTGCGTTGCTGAACCCGGGCGATTCGCTGCTGTTGCCGGACCCGGGCTACCCTGATTACCTGTCAGCCGCACCGCTGGCGGATATCGAATTCGATTTAATGAAACTTAAACAGGAAACCGGCTATCTTCCCGATTATAACGATGTGACGGCCGCCGCAAGAGCACGAGCCAAATTGATGTACTTGAACTACCCAAACAACCCGACAGGCGCGACAGCAGACATTGCGTTTTTCGATGAAACGATCCAGTTTGCCAAAGAAAACGGCATCGGGGTCGTGCATGACTTTGCCTATGGCCGCATCGGCTTTGACGGCGAAAAACCGGTCAGCTTCCTGCAGTCAAAAGGCGCCAAAGACATCGGCATCGAAATGTATACATTATCCAAAACGTATAATATGGCCGGATGGCGCATCGGCTTTGCGGTCGGCAATGCCAAAATGATCGAAGCACTCAACATCGTCCAAGACCATTTGTTCGCCGGCATCTTTCCGGCCGTTCAGCTGGCGGCTGTAGAAGCATTAAACAGCAGCCAGCAATGCGTCGAGGAACTGAATGCATTATACGAGAAAAGGCGCCAGACGCTAGTGGATGAATGCCGCCGGATCGGCTGGGAATTCGACGCGCCGAAGGGATCGTTTTTTGCCTGGCTGCCTGTCCCGGAAGGCTATACGAGCGTCGAGTTCTCTGACCTGCTGCTCGACAAAGTCGACATCGCCGTGGCGCCGGGCAGCGGTTTTGGCCCTGGCGGAGAAGGCTTTGTGCGCGTCGGCTTACTGGTCACCGAGCAGCGCATCGCAGAAGCCATGCAGCGCATCGAGAAGTTAGAGCTTTTCACTAAAAAATAAAACAAAAAAAAAGAAGGCATTGCGCCTTCTTTTTTTATTTTGTATTGACTACCAATTCCATGTCCCAATACAAATCAGAGCTGAAACGGTCGTCTTGGTGCACTTGGGCTGAAAGTACATTCCTTCCGTTTTTCAGCTGCGATAAGGCGGTTTCGTCCAGGTAGATGCGCTCGATCTTGCTTTCACTGCCGTAATATTCGTCCATCACCGCTCCCTGGTAATCTTCAAAACCAAACTCGCCCTTCTCCGGCATGTTAAAGCGCATGATTTCCTCACCATTCAAATACAGGATGACCCCATCGTCCACCCCGAACTCCACGTAGCCGCGGTTCCCGATATCGTCTGCTTGTTCAACATCGAATTCTGCCCTGAAATAAGTCAAAGCAATTTTGTCGTCCTCATCCGATCCGTACCCGATGAGCGTTCCGACTTCACCGAACTCCGGACGCTCTTCATCTTCCGGGAAGCCAAGAGGCGCTGAACCCCTCTCCCAATCACCATCATCGAATTCAGCAGATCGCCACGCTGTGCCTTGGTCGCTGCCATCATCCAAATAGCGCCAATTACTGCCCCTGGCCAATAGATCGATTTCGTCATGATCGACCAGCTCAAGCTCGATGACATTACTGTCCCAAATTCGATCTCCGTCGACGATTTCTGCGTAGACCTCCACTGTTCCAGCCGCGGCATTTTCAGCTAGCTCCACAACGCCGCCTTTTATTTGAACGTCGTCACTGTCAGTCCGGAATGTAATCGATTCAGCAAGTATATCGTATTGCCCGCCTTCGACATTCTCTCCTTCGACCGTCAATGCCACTTGGGGATAAAACGTATTGTCTGTGGTCGCCAAAACGGTGCTGTTTGCTGTCAGTTCCACTTGTTCTAAAGCCGGAACGATCGTTTCGATGGACGAATCCTTGATAATCTCATACTCGTCGACCAACTCTTCCGTATCCGTCCGGTAGGTTTGGAAACTTAAGCGCTCTGGTTCCACACGAAAGCTCATGTAAGTGGGCGCTTCCCATTGTTTGCGTACTGCAGAATACGGCTCCCGTTCCGGCTGCATGTTGTAGAACTTGCTGCCACTCGCCGTGCTGCCGGTGATATACACCGTGCCATGCGGATTGATCAATGCCCCGTCTTGCACCATATGATTTTTCAATACTTGAAAGTTTTTCATTTGATAAGTCCGGACGTAGGAATGGTCATGCCCCATCAATACTGCATCAAATCCGATTGCATCAATGGCAGGAACCAACTGGTCACGCAATTCCAATACGAACTCACTTTGCGAGTGTGCAGCTGCACTATAGATCGAATGGTGGAAAATGAGGATTTTCCACTTCCACTCTCGGTCTGCAGTAGCTTCCATCGTTTCTTCCATGAACTGGATGTGCTCTTCAGGGTTCAAGCTGTTGGAATTTAAATTCATGAACAATGTATCGCCGTAGGAAAAGTAATAATTGCCTCCCGAATTGTCATAATTGCCAAGTTCTTTGTTTTCATTCGGCACATTGAAATGAGACGAGTAATGGTAAGTATTGTCGTGATTTCCAATGGTCGTCGCTGTCGGATAATGACGCAGCGGCCGAGGAGCAAAATAAGCCGCATATTCTGCTTCGGAATCACGGGCATCTACCTGATCGCCAGCCGACACTATAAAGCTGCTGTTCGGCGTGCGTACTGTGGCTTGCTGCAAAGTCTTTTCCCATGCTCTTCTGTCCGCTTCTATATTGCCGGATGCGCCAATTTGCGGATCAGCGATCATCACAAATTCATAGGACTCCGGGTTTTGTGTTTGGAAAAGGAAGGCGTCCGTCCAGTTGCCCCGGCCATTTCCTAAGCGGTACAGATAATGCGATTCACTGTCCAATCCCGTAATTACCGCTTCATGCGCAGAATAACCAAACGTCGCATTTTTCAGCTGTGCCTCAACCGTAACTGCAGCAGTTTCCGGAAAGATTTCGGTTCCGGCTGCCACTTTCGCATACTGCACTTGGCCTGCTCGCCACGTACTCGGTGCATACCAAGAAAAATTCATTCGTGACTCATCACTCCCCGGTGCAAAAGCAATGTGCGTTGCCGGATAGACATCGTCTTGTTGCCGGGAGTTCAATCCTCCATCCATAAATAACAGGGAGTTCGCCAGGTGCGAGTGGTAAACTTGGCGCTGCCCTTCCATAAGGCTGGAGGCCATATCTATTTTGCCTGGCGCTGCCTCCACTGGCTCTGAGTCGTCTAGCAGCGAGATCCCGAGCAGCAGCATCACCAAGCAGCAATATTTAACCGACATTTTCAGGGTCATGTTAATCCCTCCGGTCATTAGGAGAACTTTTTTTAATATTCAGTATTTAAATTTTAACATAATTCAATAGAACTAAAAAGAATTAAAATATGAACATTTAGAACCAATATAATTAAACAGAACTTATTCGTAATTTTTTGCACAGCAACTTTCTCGTCTAATCTTTTTGGGTAATCATCTAGTTCTAGACGGTTCCAAACTAAAAAAACGCTTTCCTCAACAACCTCAAGTGGTTGCAGAAAGCGCATCAGAACTTGCGTCACATTATATCAATCGACAAAACCGAAATGCGCTAGCGGCGCAAAGCGGAATTTCACTTCCCCGATCACGTGCTGTTCTTGAATAAAACCGAGCACGCGTGAGTCTGTGCTATTGTTGCGGTTATCTCCGAGCACATAATAACTGGCGGAAGGGACCGTGAATTCACTCGCGTAACCATGATACTCCTCAATAAATGCGCTGTCGGCTTTGTGCAGATACGGTTCATCCAATTGCTGGCCGTTCAAATAAAGACGGCCTCCCGCCATTCGAATGCTGTCGCCCGGAATGCCGATAACACGTTTGATAAAACGAGTGCCGTCAGGGGCGAAAAAGACAATCGTATCGAAGTTTTCAATTTCCGTGATTTTTCCGAGCAGCAGTTTATCATTTTCGCTATAACTAGGCTGCATGGAGCCTCCCTCAACCACAACGGGCTCAAACAGGAACTGGCGGGTACCGAGCAGGATCAGTGCCGTCAATAACAGGACTTTCATCCACGCGAGCATTTCTTTGACTGGTTCTTCGTTCACTGCTTCCCCTCCCGCTCCATGTTTTCTTTTCCCTTATTTTACTACAGCCTTCAATCGCTTGCACTCGGAGTTTCGTTGCTCGATAATAAGTCTATATGCGTTGAAAGAATTATCAGACATATCCCGTTAGAGAAAGCTATTAGACAAAAAGGAGTGGTACTGTTGAAAACCTTGCCAGCACAAGATGTCATTTACGCCTTTTCTAAAACCCACGAGCCGAGTCTACACGTCGCTAGTGGAGAAACCGTGAAAATCGATACATTCGATTGCTTTAAAAACCAAATTCAATCGGAAGATCAGGAAGTTTCCGCCATTGACTGGGATCAAGTAAATCCAGCCACCGGCCCAGTCTTTATCGAAGGTGCAGCTCCAGGGGACATCTTGAAAGTGACGATCGAAGAATTGGAGATCGGCGAGCAAGGTGTCATGGTGACAGGCCCCGAACTTGGCGTCATGGGACACCGCATGAAAGCGATGGAATCTAAAATCATCCCCATCAAAAACGGCAAAGCGCTCTTTAATGACCGTCTCCATCTTCCGCTCAATCCGATGATCGGCGTTATTGGCGTCGCACCTGAAGGCGAACCGGTTTCCTGCGGCACACCGGGCGCGCACGGCGGCAATATGGACACCAAACTGATTACCAAAGGCGCGACCCTCTATTTCCCTGTCGCAGCTGAAGGGGCCTTGTTTGCGCTCGGCGATTTCCATGCAGCGATGGGCGACGGAGAAATCAGCGTTTCCGGCATTGAAGTGCCCGGCAGCGCGACCGTCCGTTTCGAGGTCATTAAGGGCAGCCGTTTGAAACATCCTTTGCTGAAAAATGAAGACGGATTAGCGTTTCTCGTATCGGCGATGACCTTGGACGAGGCCGTGTCTACCGCAGTCGAGGAAATGATCGACTTGCTGCAGCCTCAAAGCGAGTTCACGGTCAGTGAAATGACGATGCTCATGAGTGCCGCAGCCGACACACAAATCAGCCAAGTGGTCGATCCGCTTGTCACCGCCCGCTTCTTTGTTCCGAATCATGTGCTCGACGGGCTGGGCTTTCAATTGTTTAAAAACTGAGTGAGCATGACTTGAAATGGCGTCAGAATCGTCAGACTTTTGAGCGCCGAAAGATTTTATGTTACACTCAAGAAAAAATGTAGGTGATTAGAATGGTAGGAAGAAATGATCCTTGCCCTTGCGGCAGCGGAAAGAAATACAAAAAATGCCACGGGAAACAGCAAACAGTTTCCATTAATGATCTGGTGAATGAAGAGCTGTTCCAAGTCAGACAGCAATTCTTTTCGGAAAACCCGAACCGCGATCAATTAACGGACTTCCGTGAGCTTCAACAGGAATGGCAGCCCCGTTTGATGAAATCAATGGCGGAAAACGATGCACAAGCGTTTGTCATCGAAAATTTCCTGTTCATGCAAAAGCCGGAACTATGGAAAAGTTTCCTGGACAAGCACATCGAACAAACTGCGCGCCCAACGACGAAAGAAGTCTTGGAGCAATGGCCAAACTTCCGCGTGTTCCTCGGCCAAATGGTGTCGGGCAATACTGAAAAAGCGGAATTGAAAGATGCTTTCACAGGCGAAACATACGTCATGGCGGACCAGCCGCCGACTGACATGGAAGAAGACCAAGGACTTCTTGCAATTCTTCTGCCGGATCCACGCGTCGGCGAACAAGGCATTTTGTTCTTGAACGGTTATTTGACGATTGTCGGCAAATTCCAGCCGTTCTATGAGCAACTTCAAAAACGCATCGATGAAAAAGGCGCAACTTTAAGTGAAGACTATTTGCGCGAGCACTATCTTGAAGTGGTGGAACATATCGTCCAGTACTCCACTGGCAGCGTAGAAGAAAGCATTGAGCTGTCTCCTGAACACCAGTCTGTTATGGATGAATTGAACAAGCATATCGCTGAGGCTGATTTTGACGATGAAACCGTCTCGAATGTGACGAGCATCCTCAATAGCTATTTGGTCAGCCAACAGCCGACTGTCCAGAAACCGGAAGCACTTGTCGCCGGCTATTGGCGTTTCCTGCAAGACCATGAACTGATCCAAGGCCCGATGCTTTCCGCAAAAGACTTGAGTGAAAAGTTCGGCGTTTCGTCCAGCACGATTTTGAAGCGCTCTAAAGAGTTTGGTTCTTATTTCGAAGAACTGCTCGCTAAAAAGTAAACTTTTAAAGCACCGGGCTTATCTGGTGCTTTTTTATGTGCCATTTTTCCTCCTGAACGTAATGAGGATATATAACAGGATTCCCGAAACCGCAAAAAATAAATAAATACGCCAAAATGGGGCTTTCAGCCAAGCGGTATCAATAAACCCGAGCCCGCTATTCAGTACAGTAATGAGGAATAGCGCACTGCCCAAGAAAAATACAGCCAAGCCTAACAAACGGAAAAAATGAAGAACTGCCATCACATCTCACCTCTCCTTGCACATCATTGCTGGTACTATTCCCGAAATCAGGCCGATTGAACACATGATGCGCTTTCTTGGCTGTTCACTGTCAAACGCTATGCAAATGACAAGATTTATTCGAAAATAAAAACTATCCACAAGCCACTGTTTGATAAGAACGTTTCGAGGGAAATGGCACAATAATTGGGGAGAATCGGTAGTTATGCACAATATTCAATAAAATTCCGTGGGTTATGTGAGTAAATATTGCAATTCACTGCCGATTTTTAATAAAAACAGACTTATCCACATGTTGATAAGATAAACTTATATTAGATAAAACCCAAAAAAGGAGCACAAGCGAATGTTTGAGATTACTTGGGACAGTTTTATCCGCATCGTCACTGTAGGCGTGTTGGCTTATATCGGTTTACTGATATTTTTACGGACTTCTGGCAAGCGCACGTTAACAAAACTAAATGCCTTTGACTTGATCGTTACAGTAGCTCTCGGTTCCACGCTTGCCACTATATTATTGGACAGCAGTATCAGTCTTTGGGAAGGCTTGACCGCTTTTGCCGTTCTGATCACCCTGCAATACTTGATCACGTTTACCGCCGTCCGCTCTAAAGGATTCAACCAATTGATCAAATCCGAACCGCGGCTTGTATTTCTTGAGGGTGAGTTTTTGACACAAGCGATGCGCAAAGAACGCATTAAAGACATTGAAATCATGCAGGCAATCCGCAATTCAGGGGAAGGTGATTTGAAAAACATCCAAGCCGTCATTTTGGAAACGGACGGGAGCATGTCAGTCATTTCAAACAAAGCAGGCACGGCACTCGCCAATGTTAAAGAGGAAGTAAAAAAGGATCCCCTTTAGGATCCTTTTCATCTTGGCGTTTTGACACGATTTTTCCGGTATTCACGGCGCGCTGGAGCGGATTCGAAAAACAGCTTCTCGCCTTCTGTTTCCGGGTAGACCGCTGGAACGGGGGTCGGCTTGCCGTCGTCACCGATTGCGACGAGCGTCAGAAACGACTCCGTGGTCAAGCGCTCTTCCCCGGTTTCCAAGTTGATCGATTTGACGCGGACATACACTTCCATCGACGTTCTGCCGGTCGAAGTGACATTCGCTTCCAATTCAAGCACATCCCCAACTTTTGCCGAAGACATGAAATCAACCGAGTCGATCGAAGCCGTCACGACGACGTGGCGCCGCGCATGTTTCATCGCTGAAATACCTGCCACTTCGTCGATATAGGCAAGCACTTTCCCGCCAAAAATCGACTCCATGTGATTGGTATCCGGCGGCAGCACCAATTTGGTCTGGATCGTCCGCGATTCACTCATAGCTCTAGCTTCCATTGTGCATCACTCCTCTCCTCCGCCATTCCCGTTATCGATAAACTTCAATCAACGGGAATTTCATGGCTCAGCGAAACGGGATCAAGAAAAATCTAACCAGCTGCTCTATGGTAAAGTGGAAAAAAGGAGGAATAACATCATGTCGGACCTTTTTCAAATACTCAATACACCGGAATTCCAATCGAAAGAGTCGTTGAAGCGGCAATTGCAGGAACTTGGCATTGCAGCTGGAGACCAGCTCATGGTCCATTCCTCGCTAAAATCGATCGGCTGGGTTGCAGGAGGCGCTCAGGCAGTCGTTGAAGCGCTCATGGAAGTGCTGACACCTCAAGGAACGCTTGTCATGCCTTCGCAGTCTGCCGATAACTCCGATCCTGTCTATTGGATGGCACCGCCCATTCCAGAAAACTGGCATCAGCCGACGCGCGACCACATGCCCGCTTATGATCCCGATTTGACGAATATGCGCGGCATGGGGAAAATTCCGGAATGCCTTCACCGCCATCCGGCAACAAGACGCAGCCCGCACCCTGCACATTCCTTTATCGCATGGGGACGCTATGCAGCAGAATGGATGCGTGAACAGCCGCTTGACGATTCTTTTGGACCCGCTTCCCCGCTCGGGAAAATGATGGCGCAAGACGTTAACATACTGTTGATTGGCACAGGGTTCGACTCCTGCACCGCACTTCATTATGCCGAGTTTGCACAAGACAACCGCACCACATCGCCGCAAGGAGCTGCGATGTTCGTCGACGGGGAACGGCAATGGGTCGCATACGATTGCGTCGATATGGATTCAGAACGGTTCCCGGAAATCGCGAAAGATTTTCCAGGGCAAGTCATTGAAGGATCGCTCGGCCAAGCGGCAATCAAGCTGGTCGCCATGCAGCCGCTTGTCAACTTCGCTATCGGCTGGCTAGAGGCTAACCCTGCACCATTAGACCCGACAAGCCACGACACTAGCGAAAAAGCGGAAAGAAAATAAGCTGAACGCCGGAAGATTCCGGTGTTCAGCTTATTTTTCTGCTTGTGTGATTTCTGCTAATAACGCTTCCAATCGCTCGTTGTCTTTATTGAAAGAGTCCACAAACGCATTAATGATATGGGCAGGCTCTTTGATCTTTTCCCAATCCAACCGGTAGCCGGCATTTCTCGCAAGCTGGCGGGCAAATTCCCGGACCGCTCTGCCGTTGCCTTCCCGGAAAGGATGGAGCGCATTCAGCTCCGCCAAATAATGGGCGAGCCGCCGGATAAAAGCATCCTTGCTTAAGCCTTTCAAGTAACCCTCTTCAGCTAATTCGTCAAAAAGCTGTTTTAATTGGCCTGCCAGATGTTTCGGGTGGGCAAATGTCGAACTTCCTTTTGAAGTCATCTCCTCACGTAGCTTACCTGCAAACGGGTATACGTCCTGCAATAGGCAGCGATGGATATCGAGGAATACAGCCAAATCTGTCGGGTCTTTCGGTTCCTTTAATTGCAATTCGGACAACCGGTAGAGTGCATAGACCGTCTCGATTTCTTTTAGTTTATCCTCGTCATGGATATCAAATGCGTTCACCAGCACATCGGTTCCGGGGTAGCTATACATGGAACTGTGCTGATACTTAGACATCGAAACGTGCTTTGATGGCCTGATGGAATTGAGCTTCTGTCCGTTCTCCAGTCAATACAGAGCGGACAAAATTCCGGTCTTCATGGGTCACATCAAACCCTTCCGTTACAAGAGAGTGTGCGGCGCAGGAAATCGCGTGATTGGCTTGTTCATGGGATACCCGGTTAGCTAAATTCGTCACATGGATGACCACCTTTCATTCTGCTATTATACCATTTTCGGACGCATTTTTCCATGATTGCCGCTCTTGTTATAGTATTTTCATGCTCCTGCAAAAGCTTTCGAAATCCCTCTGAAACAGCCTCGATCAATCCTGCCTTTTAAAATGTTTCAGCCATTGAACAGAGAAAACTCCGGATGCATTTCATCCGGAGTTTTCTCTTATTGATTTTGCAGTTGTTGTTGTTCTTCTTTCGTGAACACACGCGACCGGGTCAAAAAACGCTTTCCTTCCGACCCTTCAAGCGAAAACATTCCACCGCGTCCCGGGACGACATCAATGATCAATTGGGTATGCCGCCAATACTCAAACTGGCTTTTATGCATATAAAATTTACTGTCGCCGATGACACCCATCAATACATCTTGATCACCGACCATCAAATCACCTTCCGGGTAGCACATCGGGGAACTGCCGTCACAGCAGCCGCCCGATTGATGGAACATCACTGGCCCGTGCTTTTGTTTCAACGACTCGATCAATTCGAGTGCAGCGTCTGTGGCAATTACCCGTTCTGTCATGGCTAGCCCTTCTTTCTGATCAGAAGAACCCGAGCTTGTCTTCGCTGTAGCTGACGAGCATGTTCTTCGTGTTTTGGTAATGGCTGAGCATCATTAAGTGGTTCTCACGCCCGAAGCCGGACATTTTGTAGCCGCCGAATGCCGCATGCGCCGGATACTGGTGGTAGCAGTTCGTCCACACACGGCCCGCCTGGATGCCGCGTCCGAAGCGATACGCTGTATTCGTATCACGCGTCCAAATACCGGCTCCAAGGCCGTAAAGCGTGTCGTTGGCAAGTTCCATCGCTTCTTCTTTTGTTTTGAATGTAGCCACCGCGAGTACAGGCCCGAAAATTTCTTCCTGGAAAATGCGCATCGTGTTGTCGCCTTTAAAGACGGTAGGCTGGATATAGAAGCCTTCTGCAAGATCGCCTTCTAGCATATTGCGGTCACCGCCGGCAAGCACTTCCGCGCCCTCTTGTTTCCCGATTTCCAAGTAGGATTGGATTTTCTCCAGCTGCTCGTTTGAAGCCTGCGCTCCCATCATCGTTGCCGGATCCAGCGGGTTGCCGGTTTTGATTTCTTCTACGCGCTTGATGGCGCGTTTCATGAACTCTTCGTAAATATCTTCCTGGATCAATGCACGGGATGGGCATGTACATACTTCGCCTTGGTTCAGGGCGAACATGACGAATCCTTCTACTGCCTTATCCAAAAATGCATCGTCCTGGTCCATGACGTCTTTGAAGAAGATATTCGGAGATTTACCTCCGAGCTCAAGTGTCACCGGGATCAAGTTTTGAGATGCGTATTGCATGATCATGCGGCCTGTCGTCGTTTCGCCTGTGAAAGCGATTTTGCTGATGCGCGGGCTTGATGCCAGCGGTTTGCCCGTCTCGAGGCCAAAACCGTTGACGATATTCAAGACGCCTGGAGGAAGCAAGTCGCCGACCAGCTCTGCCCAGACGAGAATGCTTACCGGAGTCTGCTCAGCAGGCTTCAAGACGACGCAGTTTCCTGCAGCAAGTGCCGGAGCGAGTTTCCATACCGCCATAAGCAATGGGAAGTTCCAAGGAATGATCTGCCCGACTACGCCCAACGGCTCATGGAAATGATAAGCAACCGTATCGTTGTCGATTTGGCTGATGCCGCCTTCTTGTGCACGGATTGCGCCCGCAAAATAGCGGAAATGGTCGATCGCCAACGGCAAATCGGCATTCAATGTTTCACGCACAGCCTTGCCGTTATCCCACGTTTCAGCCACTGCCAGCATCTCTAGGTTCGCTTCCATGCGGTCAGCGATTTTCAGCAGGATATTGCCGCGTTCCGTCGTTGAAGTTTTCCCCCACGCTTCTTTCGCAGCATGGGCAGCATCGAGCGCCGACTCCACGTCTTCTGCGCTCGAACGCGCCACTTTTGTGAAGACTTTACCGTTGACCGGTGATAAGTTTTCAAAATACTGGCCATTTTTCGGCGCTTGCCATCCACCGTTTATATAATTATCGTACTGCTCTTTGAAATTTACTTTTGACCCCTCTGTATTCGGAACTGCATAAACCATTCTACATCTCTCCCTCGTTTGGTTTCGCCCCAACTTGTATGCGCTTACACAAACGTTTCATGTGTATGCTTTTTTTGGAGCTCGCCTCTATATATTGTCAAATTAATCGGAAAATTGCAACTGTTAGCCTACAAAATTTTTTTATCCTCGGGACATCTGGAGTATAATGGGTACGAGACAGAGGAAATACTTAAACCGAAAGGACTTTTTTATGCGAATCAATAAATTCCTGAGTGAAACAGGCATTACATCCCGCCGCGGTGCGGATAAATTCATCGAAGCCGGCCGCGTATCCATCAATGGCCAACAAGCTGAGCTCGGCAGCAAAGTGGAATACGGGGATGAAGTCTACGTAGACGGCAAGCTGATCGAACAACCCGAGCGCGCATATGTCTATTTACTGCTCAATAAGCCAATCGGTATCACCAGCACGACCGAGCGGCACATCGACGGCAATATCGTTGACTTCATCAACCACCCCGAGCGTATCTTCCATGTCGGCAGGCTCGACAAAGATTCCGAAGGGCTGATTCTCATGACCAACGATGGCGACATCGTCAACGAAATTCTGCGTGCTGAAAACGAGCATGAAAAAGAATATATCGTCACGGTCGATAAACCGGTTACCGATGAGTTTCTGGAAAAGATGGCGAGCGGTGTGGAAATTCTAGATACCGTCACTCTCCCTGCCGAAGCCGAAAAAATTGCCAAGCAAGTGTTCAAGCTGACGATCAAACAAGGGCTAAACCGACAGATCCGCCGCATGTGTACAGCACTCGGCTATGAAGTGAAGCGGCTGCAGCGGATCCGCATCATGAATTTGCGCCTCGGTAATTTGAAAGTCGGCGAATGGCGCAACCTGACAGAAGACGAAAAACTTGAGCTGTTCGAGCAGCTTGGCTATCAACCGAAACGTTAAGGAGGCTGTTTATGTTAAGCATGAAAACGACCCCGAACCATACCGGCGTCAAGATCAGCGGTGATTATTTTGATTTGGATGAATTGAACCAGGCAATTTATAAAGTCATCGGAAAAGAAGGCGAATACCACGGCTACGAAGGTTCCCGACTGCGCATCCTCAGTATTTCCTATGAAATCCGCCACGCTGCCCAAGGCGACCGCAACGTCGATTTCGTCTTTAACGGCTTACACGAGCATACGAAAAAACAGCACGGCTTTATCGCGCCGGACAAGAATATTTACTTTTCCGCGGAAGTGTTATGGCCGGAGCTGTTGTATGCAGCTTACGCCTTAAAAGACTTCACACGGCTTTACCAGGACAAACAAGGTGATTTACTGGCGGACGTCCACGCACCGGTCATCGCTAAATTCCAGGCGCTCGTGCTCGATTGCCTGCACGGCCATGTACCTGAAGAAGAATACAAAGCCATTTTGGAGGCGTTCCGCAAATCACCGCCGGTCAATGATTATGCGATCCAGTATGTCGACTTGTTGAATTTGAAATACATCGACATGACCAGGCAGCAACGTGAGAAAAGTTTGTCCACAATTGCTATGAAACTCGCCTTGCAGGACCCGGAATATCAAGCATTCCGTAAACAAGTAATTGGTGCGGCTGCGCCTGGCAAGCAACCGATCCACGAAATCGGCATCCAGGCTGAATATCCTGAACAAGTTGAATGGTAGAAAACATCTTGGATTCGAGTTCAGCAAAGTAATGCCCAGCAGTATGGAACGGGCGGGTCGGCAGTTCAAGCTTTAGAGAACTACCTAATTTCATGGTTCAGGAAATGCCTGCTTCTTGTAAACTATAAATTTTATTAATCCTTTTAAAAAAACCTCTCAAGCGTCAGCCTGAGAGGTTATTAGGCTTTAATTTGAAATACCAGCAAATCGCTGTCTTCCTCAGCTAGAAGCTGGTGATTTTCCATAGGAGCCAGATGCAGGACGTTTTCCGGCGTCGCCTCAACAGTTTCACCATCCGATGTGAACCGAACACGCCCTTTTCTAACCACGATGACTACTTCAGCATCCGCATTATGCTCCGGGATAGCTTCACCTTTACGTAATTGAATGTTCATCACTTTAGCATTGGCCGTTTGCAGCACCGCTGCACTTTTCTTAGCCTTTACTTCCAGTGCATTCGGGGTTTCTTTCGTTTCCATCTCGCGCCTCCTGTTCTATTCCGCTCAACGACGCGGTTTTGCCGGTTCTGAAACTTTTTCAAGTACAATTTCTGCTTCATGCGCTGCCTTGCCCCTAATGGCGATATCGCCGAGCGAGACGATGCCAACGATTTGTTCTTGACGCACAATCGGCAAACGGCGGATTTGGTGCTTGGCCATCAAATTCGCCGCCTCCTCAACAAGCATTTCTTCAGTTCCGGTAATTAAAGTTTCCGAAAAAATTTCTGAAATGGGCGCATCCGTCTCAAGTTCTTCCGCAATGCCCCTCAGCACGATGTCACGATCCGTGACGATGCCCACAATCTTTCCCTCTTCACAAATCGGAATTGAACCGACATTGATTTCGCGCATCTTGGCAGCAATATCTTGGATTGTTACAGTCGGCGGGCAGGTCTCTACATCAGTTGTCATTATTTCCTCTATTTTCATGCCGTCTCCTCCTCGAATTCTCTCTATTAATAGTCTTTATCCTCTTTTGAGGGCTGAAAACGTCATTAGTCAAAGAAAGTATTTTAATCACCCTCCAACTTTGTTTACAACCCTTGCAACTGCAAAAAGAAAACGGTGCCACTCAAACGCTTGTAGTCGACCTTTATGAAAAAGCCGACCTTGCCATCAACCTCTAATACAAAAAAACAGATCCGGATCCGGATCTGTTTTTTTGTATCAGCTGCATGCATTAAATCATGTACTTACATGCAAATCTTTATTCAACTAATTGGATAAACTGGCGAGTTCGTTCATGCTGCGGATTTCCAAAGAAATTTTTCGGATCTGCCGACTCGATGATGGTCCCTTGATCGATCATGATGATGCGGTCCGCTACTTCTTTGGCAAACTTCATCTCATGGGTCACAACGACCATCGTCATGCCTTCTTCAGCAAGCTGCTTCATAACTTGCAGCACTTCTCCGACAAGTTCTGGATCGAGCGCCGAGGTCGGCTCGTCGAACAGCATCACTTTCGGCTCCATTGCCAGCGAGCGTGCAATGGCCACACGTTGCTTTTGACCGCCTGACAATTTGCTCGGGTAGACGTCCGCTTTATCGCTCAAGCCGACCTTCTTCAATAGTTCGAGCCCAAGTTTTTTCGCTTTGTCCTTATTCATTTTCTTGACCGTGATAGGCGCTTCGATGACATTCTCAAGCACCGTTTTATGAGGGAACAAATTGAAATGCTGGAACACCATGCCGACTTCAGCACGGATTTTCGTCAAATTGTCCTTTTTGGGATCGACTTTTTTGCCGTCGATCGTAATAGACCCTTCGTTAATCATCTCCAGGAAGTTAAAGCATCTGAGCAGCGTACTTTTGCCAGATCCGCTGACACCGACCAGAACAACCACCTCTTGGGGTTTGACGTGGAGATCCACGCCCTTCAACACCTCGAGATCACCAAAGGATTTGTGTATATTTTCTCCAATAATCATAACTGCTCCTCCTTAGGCTGTTTTCTTGTCCACATCAAGCCGGTTTTCATACCAACGCAGCAAGTACGTGAAGATCATGACGAGCACCAAGTAGTAAAGCGCGACGACAATGAACGATTCAAATGGCTGGAAAGATTGCGCCGCTTCCCGGTTGGCGAGGGAGAAAATCTCCGCGACACCGATAATGTATACAAGCGATGAATCTTTTAATGTAATGATAAACTGGTTGCCAAGCGGCGGAATCGAACGGCGAAGTGCTTGCGGGAAAACGATCCGCTGCATCGTCTGTTTGCGGTTCATCCCGAGCGACATACTCGCTTCGCGTTGTCCTGGGTCGACCCCTTGAATGGCGCCGCGGAAAATTTCCGCTATGTACGCGCCATTATGGACTCCAAGCGCGATGGCGCCTGCCCAGAAATTCGACATTGTATAAATTTCTACTATCCCGAAATACAGGAACATAATTTGTACGATCAGCGGTGTACCGCGGATGATCGTAATATAGATATTGGCGATGGCTTGAAGGATTTTTGATCCTGAAATTTTCATCAAGGCAAAGACCAAACCGATAACTGTCCCTAATATAACACCGACTGCGGTTAATTGAAGCGTAACGACCGCTGCTCGCAAGAAGCCCGGATACGTTCGCATAAAGACCTCATATACCGTTCCGAATAACTCAAACATAATCCGTTTCCCCTCCTCTTCTCAACTGTAATTAGTTAAGAATATCGATTCCTTCTAGATCTACATCAAGGAGGTCGCGACCGAACCATTTTTCGGAAATCTCAGCATACGTTCCATCTTCGATGATTGCCGCAAGCGCTTCGTTGATTGCCGCGAGTAATTCCTCATCTTCCGGACGGACTGCTACCGCTGCTTGCTCAATCCATAGCGGATCGCCGACCATTTCGATTTCAAGTCCGGCGTTTTGTGCTTCAAAACCGACAACGTCAGCCGTGATAACTGCGTCCAGGCGGCCTTCAACCGTCAAATCCTGCAATGCGACAACATCACTATTGTAATACTGGATGTCATCCGTATAGCGCTGGGCAGCCGTGTCGTATGTACTTTGCCCGACTACGCCGATTGTTGCGCCTTCAAGATCTGCTTCAGATTGAATTTCTGTATTGCCTTCACGGACAAAGATAACGCCGCCCGAGTAATAGTATGGGTCCGAGAACGAAACTTGCTCTTCGCGTTCTTCTGTAATAGCCATTGAACCTAGAATGGCATCAAAGCGGTTGGTCGTCAGCCCTTGAATGATCGTTTCCCAAGGTGTGGTCACCGGGTTCGGCTCAAGGCCCATCTCTTCTGCAAGTGCATTGCCGATTTCAATGTCAAAGCCGGTCAAGTTGCCGCCTTCTTCATAGTTGAACGGTTTATACAAGCCGCTGGATGCGGACGTGAATTTTCCTTCTTCTACTAAGTTCAGATCGCTGCCTGTTCCTTCGGTTTCTGATCCTTCCGAGCCGGTTGTTGAGTCATCCGATCCACAAGCTGCGAGAAGCATGCCTGCTGTTAAAATTACGCCTGCCGTTGTAAATTTTTTGTTCATCTTGCTCTCCCCTTTTCGTATATAGTTGACCAAAACGCCGGAGCGATTCGGGACGTGCCTGCGATGGGTTCGGTTATATGAAGATGTCTTGATCGCTGTATGCCGCTTCCAATTGTGCGAGCTTTTCTTTGACTTTTGCATGTTCTTTCACATAGAGAAAGCGCATGACGGACGTCAACAATGCGTGGACCGCCGTATAAGAATCGATATTAAGATTGGCATTAACTGAAACGGCGAGCACCATGTCCGCACTTTGCGCTGCCGGTGAATCTTCCCGGTCGGTCAAGACGATTACTGTGGCACCGCGCCCCTTAGCGAACTCCAAAGTGTCGATCAAAGTACGCGTATAGCGTGGGAATGCAAAAGCGACAATCGTGTCCCCCGGTCCGAGAACCGCCAATTGACGATAGTAACTAGCGGTGCCCGGCTGCATCATAGCCGTATCGCCAAGCGCGCTATTGAGCCAGCCGGCAAACCATTCGGCAAGGCCGAAATCGAAGAAATTGCCAGTTATATAGCGCGTTTCGGCACTGCTGATGCGATCGACCACCTGCAATAAATTGTCCTCATTGATGGTCTGCTTGAGCTTTAAAATGCTTGAAATGTCTGCATCGAGCAAATTTTCCAAAAACGATTGATCCGCGGCTATCGCTAGCGGTTCTTCTCTAGCCTTTTCCAGCCGTTCTTCCGCCAGTTTGCGCTGAAGCATATGCTGAAATTCTGTATAACCCCGATAACCGAGTTTCTGCGTCCACCTGATGACGGTCGACTCACTGACGTGCACCCGTTTCCCCACTTCCAATGCGGGTGAAAAAGCAAGAAAGATCGGTTCACGGACAAAGAGATCCGCAATTTTCTTCTGGCCCGAACTGAAATTTTCATAAGACGCTGACACATTTCGCAGTAAATCCTGCATATTCCATACCCCCATCGCAAGAACACGCTCTGTTGCTTCCTTTGAGTATACACATTTGCAGGATTCCCTGCAATATTTCACTGAAAATTCTGCGCTCATTTATAACATTTTCCTCATAAATATACCGTCCTGACAAGCTTCGTAACTTATGTAAAATCTTCATTTTTTATTTTGATATCCTGCATTCAAAGTGAACCGCCCTTTTCTTTCGTCTTTCCCGACTAATGTTGTACACTATTTGTATAACTAATTTAGATGGGGTGCTGCTGGTGAAATGGGAAGATCGTATTTTTAAATTGTTTATTTTTTGGTACATATGCGGCGTTATCTTGCTGAGCTTTGATTTATTGCCTTGGTGGCTGGAATGGGCCAATGCGTTCTTCCTCATACTCGCCGGAACGCTCGGCTTTCTTTATTTATGGAACCGCTTCGGCGCTCGTGTCGGCGGATCGGTCGGCGTGCTCATATTCTTTTCTACATTCATCGTTGAATGGGCTGGAGCCGACAGTGGATTTTTATTCGGTTCTTATGATTACACTGACCGCTTTGCCCCTAATGTCTTTGGCGTTCCGATTGCCATCGGTTTTGCCTGGCTTATGGTCATGGCCACGAGCCATGTCATCGCGCGCTGGATTGTACCAGCTGGCGGTATTATGTACGCAGCAGTTGGCGGCATTGCCGCAGTCATCATCGATTTGATCATCGACCCTGTCGCCTACCAGATCAAAGGCTACTGGATATGGGAGGATACCGGCTTTTATTACGATATCCCGTGGACAAACTTCACCGGCTGGTTCATCGTGGCATTCGTTCTTCACTTGATCTTGGATGCGGCCTTCCGCTACCGGAAGCTGCATGTGCAAGCAGAGCAAGCGGAAAACCGCATGGTTCTTTTATATGTGCTGATGATCGCCATGTTCATCCTGCTCGGAGCGATCGGCGGCTTGTGGCTCGCGGCATTGCTGACTTCGGCACTGACGGCACTTATCGTCTTCGTGGCATGGAAGAGGCGTCCACAATGATGCCGGCCCAAAAGTCTGGCCTATTTGAACGCGCCTTCGCCGTTTATTTGCTGCCGTCGATCCGCAGGTCATTTTCACATCTATACGGCCGCGGCATCGAAGCGCCTAAAGGGCCGGCACTGATTATTTCAAATCATAGTTCATGGTGGGATGGCCTGTTGTTCTTTTTCCTGAATCACCGTTTCTGGAAACTCGATGTACATATTATGATGCACGAGCGCGGGCTGAAAAAGTTTCCTTTTTTCAGGCGGCTCGGTGCCTTCTCCATCGACCGAAACAATCCGAAAGACATACTCGCCTCGCTGCGCTATGCAGAAGGTTTGTTGAAACAAGGCAAAACGGTCATCTTATTTCCGCAAGGCGATGAATATCATCTAGAAACCCGCCCCCTGCAATTCCATACAGGCACCTTGTATTTGATGGAGAAATGCCCGGACGTTCCGCTAATTCCTGTCCGCTTCTATTATTCGATGCGCCGGGAGAAAAAGCCTGAAGTATGGATCGACCAAGGCAAAGCCATAGCGCTCACTGATATTCCAGAAGGGTCCAGACATGAAAGAACGTTATGGTTGCAGAACCGTGAAATTGCCGCGCTTGACCGTTTGAAAGAGGATGTATTGGAAGAAAATTACGAAGAGTTCCAGGATATGCTGAAAAGGAGGCGCAACACATGACGGTTTTGATCACGTTTCATATCGCCTTTTTTCTTTGGATCGTCATCAACCGCGTTTTCCTGCCAGCGCTTCCGAAACAGCCTGCTTTGGCAAAAAGCCCTTTCGTCTCGGTACTAGTGCCGATGCGCAACGAAGAACGCAACGTTCCGTCTATAGTGCGTTCGCTCAAGGAAACCGATTGGGAACATGCTGAATTCATCATTTTGAACGACCAATCAACTGACGGCACTCAAGCCGCGCTTGACCGTGAAATTGACGGCGACAGCCGTTTCACCGTCTTGCAAGGCGTGGAACTGCCTGAGGGGTGGGTCGGTAAAGTTCATGCTTGCCATCAGCTGCAACAGCACGCTCACGGGGAGTACCTATTTTTCGTCGATGCTGATGTCCGTTTCCGTAAACAGGCCATACGCCAGACATTGAGCTTGATGGAAAAACGCAAAGCAGCGCTGCTTTCCGGCTTTCCCGCATTCGATGTGCCGGTATTCCTCAGCAAACTGCTAGTGCCGATGCTGCATTTCGTCGTATTTTTCCATTTGCCGCTGCTGCTCGCCAATTATACGAAGTTTCCGGCAGCCACCGCTGCCAACGGCATGTGGATGGCATTCGAACGCAAAGCATATGATTCGATCGGCGGCCATAGCGCTGTGCGCACTTCACTCGTCGAGGATGTGCATATTGCACGCACATTAAAACGGCACGGGCATAAAGTGCTGCTCGCAAACATTACCGCTTCCGTCAAATGCCGGATGTATGAAACTCCAGGCGAAGTGTGGGAAGGCTTCTTGAAAAACAGCTACACCGGCATCGGCCGTTCACCGCTGATTGCAATCCTTCTGACGCTATTTTATGCAGCCTTTTACATTTTCCCGCTATTTTTGGCCGCAGCCGGTTTATTCACCGGCAACTTGCTATGGCTCGTTCCCTACGCATTGACGGTTCTGCAGCGCTGGTACGTCGATATGGTGACCAATCAACGCTGGTACTTGGCGTTTCTTATGCCGCTGCAGGCAGCGGCGATGCTCGCTGTCATGTTGACCGCTATGCGCAAATCGTTGAAAAAAGAGTCCTACACATGGAAAGGCAGGCATTATTCATGAAGCGACCCCATATAGCGATTGTCGGCGGCGGGCTTGGCGGCTTGGCGGCGGCTGTAACGCTCTCCCACGCCGGCATGCGCGTCAGCCTATTCGAGAAAAACAGCCATTTCGGGGGCAAGCTGATGCCTGTCGAACTCGGCAGCTACCGCTTTGACTTCGGCCCGAACACCATCACCTTGCCTGGAGTCTTCCAGCAAGTCGTTTCGCAAACCGGACGAGATCCTGAACGATATTTCCAGCTCGAGAAGCTTGATGTCCATACACGCAACCATTTTCCAGATGGCAGCCAGATCGACTTTACCGCCGATCGCGACGGCATGATGCGCCAACTCAAAATGCTCGATACATTTGCCGCTGGGCGCTATGATGCTTTCCTCAAAGAAACCGAACGACTTTACCGTCTGTCTGAACAGTATTTCTTTCCCTTGAGTTTTCAGTCGTTCCGTGATTATTTATCTCCAGCACTTGGAAAAGCTTTGCTGCAGGTGCGGCCATACGAATCGATGGACCGCTTTTTCGGCCGCTACTTCAAACATCCTGGCCTTCGCCAGGCGTTCGGTCGCTATGCTACTTATATCGGCTCGTCGCCTTACAAAGCCCCGGCAACTTTTGCCATGATCGCGCATTTGGAGCTCGCACAAGGTGTGTTTTATGTGAAAGGCGGCAACACTTCGATTGCAAAAGGTTTTGCAGCAGTGGCATCCGAATGCGGTGCACAACTCCATGCAGATACGGCGGTCACCCGCATTCTGACAGAAAAGGGACAAGCATGCGGATTGGAACTGGCGGATGGACGGATGGTCGAAGCTGATGCTGTCATTTTAAACGGCGATTTATTATCCGCTTTTCCGGAACTCGTAGAGGAACAAAAGCGTCCGTCTTTCCGCAACGCCAAACGCGATAAGTTCGAACCGTCGATCTCTGCATTTGTCATTACCGCAGGGCTCAATGTGCGCCTCCCGGAACTAAAGCATCATAATGTCTTTTTTTCAGGCGATTATCCCGGCGAATTCCGGGAGTTGTTTGCCGACAACTCCTATAGCAACGATCCAACCATCTACATCAGCAATTCTTCTCATAGCGATCCATCCGTTTCGCCGGAGGGCGACAATTTGTTCATTCTCGTGAATGCCCCTGCCTTAACGGCCGATAACCAGCTGCAGATCGATCCCGAGCGCTATAAAGAACGGATTTATGACCTACTGGAGCATTACGGCATCTTTATCCGAGAACACATCAAACAAGAAAAAATCTTCACCCCTGCCTTTATCCGCGATAAATTCGGATCTCACCGCGGAGCGTTATATGGTCCTTCTTCCAATCGGCCGCAAGATGCGTTCTTGCGGCCTGGCAATGCCAGCCGCGACATCGACGGATTGTATTTTGTCGGCGGCAGCGTCCACCCTGGAGGCGGATCCCCAATGGTGACATTAAGCGGGCTGAACGTCGCCCGCCGCTTGATCCGAAAACATTTATAACCAACACAAAAAAAGCTGTTGTCATCCGCCAAAGGCGAAAAATGACAACAGCTTTTCTTATGTCCTATTTTATAAGCACGCCAAAATGGATTGTTTGGAGTCTTCTGTAACGTAATGTTTTTGGTGGAATACCGTATATTCTTTCGAACGGATGGTCGACAGGATCTCCCGGTAAACTAGCGCAGCCCCTTTGACCGGAACCCGGGAAGACAAAGGATAATCGTCCATCGTCTCAAAAGCGCGATCGTAATGGAATTCAGCAATTTTGGCCAGTTCTTCCCAAACTTGGATGAATGATTGCGAAACCGTTCCACTGCCGAGCGCTTCTTCGGCAAGGCCGTATTTGTTCATGATATCCTGCGGCAGATAGATGCGGCCCATCGACAAGTCTTCGCCGATGTCACGCAGGATATTGGTGATCTGCATCGCGTAGCCGAGGGAAACCGCGCCGTCTTTCAACAACTCGGTGCGCCCTGGCGCCAATACCGGCAACAGCATCAAGCCGACCGTACTGGCGACATGGTAACTGTAATCAAGCAATTCATCCAGTGTCCGGTAACGGTTGATCGTCAAATCCATTTCCTGACCCTTGATCAAGCCGTAAAAGGCACTGGCATCCATATCGTAACTTTCGAACACGTCTTCAAGCGCCAGCCACATCGGATCATCCCAGCGAATCGATCCTGCCAGAAAATCATCAAACTCTTTTCGGAATGCATATAATTCGGTTTCAGGATCGCTGCCCTCATCCACAATGTCATCGACTTTCCGGCAGAAGGCATAAACTGCCCAAACCGCTTTGCGTTTTTCTTTAGGCAGGAGGGAAAATGCCTTGTAGAAGCTTTTCGAGTTGTCAGCAATAATGCGCTCGCAATAGCTATAGGCTTGCTTCAATTCCATCATGAACCGCCCCTTTTCTTCAAATCGCTGTGGATTCTCTCGGCCAGTAATTTTGCGCCTTGCATGACGATTGGAATGCCGCCGCCCGGATGGACGGATGCTCCAACTGCATACAGGTTTTCTGTCTTGTACGGCTTGATCTGAGGGCGGAATACACCGGATTGATTCAATGACGGCGCGATGCCGAAACTGCCTCCTTTGAATAATCCGAATGCTTCCGCATCTTTCGGTGTTCTCACTTCCATCCATTCGGTCGCTTCCCGAAGGCCTGGAAATGACAAATCCTCCATGCGGTCCAAAATGCGCCCGACCCACTCCTCATCGCCTGTCCAGTCGATCTCCGTGCCGGATGGAACCGGAACGAGCACGTACAGCACCGACTTGCCCTTTGGTGCGAGCGAGTCATCAATGACCGAAGGGTGGAATGTATAAAACGCTGGATTTTTCGTCTTCTGTCCTCTGACAAACACATCTTCCATATGCTCTTTATAATCATCACCGATAAAGAATTGGTGGACATTTACATCTTCATAAACCCGGTCTAATCCGAAATACATCAACACACAGGCAGAAGAGGCTGTGAACTCTTTTTCCTTTTTGGCCGGCGCCAATGTTTTCATGCCGGGGAAATCGCCGTTATAGACAATCGCATCATATTCCTCGATGCCGCCTTCCGTTTCGACTGCAGTAGCCCGCCCGCCTTTTTTCAAAATGCGCTGGACACTTGTGTTCATCCGGATGTCGACTTCTCGGGAGCGCAGCTCCTCTTCCATCACCGGAATGATACTGGCATAGCCGCCTTTTACGTAATAGACGCCGTGCTGGTGTTCACTGAACGGCACAAGCGAATACATCGCGGGTGCGCGGTACGGGTCGCCGCCGATATAAAGCGCCTGCAAGGAATAGGCGAGCCGCAAGCGTTCGTCCCTGAAATAGTTTTCCATCAATCTGTGGACCGACTGCTGGGGTTTCAACTGCATCAAATTACGGATGTTGCGAAACGTCCAGAAATCGGCTTTTCGGACGAAATCATGTTCCAAAAAGGCCGGTTTGCCGATATCGAAACGCTTCTGCCCTTCATCCATGAATCGGATAAAACCTTCTTTTTCTTGGGGAAATTGTTCTTCAATTTCCTGCAATTGTCGCTCACGGCCGGGATATTTCGTGTATACTTTTCCGTCCGTAAAACGGATTGTATAAAGCGGGTCACATAATAATAATTCGATTTTACCTGGATCAATTCCTGCTTGGCCAATTAAATCACGGAACATTTCGGGCAGCAGGACAATCGTCGGGCCTTCATCGATGCGAGACCCATCCCGTTCAACAAACGCCATCCTGCCCCCCAGTTTATGTTCTTTTTCATAAATGGTGACATCGTAGCCTTGCTTCGTTAAATAAAGAGCTCCCATCAAGCCGCCGATGCCGCCGCCGATTATGGCAATCCTCATGCAAATCCCCCCACTTTCGGAAGCGGGCTAATCGGAATCGTGCTTTTGCCATCTTCTTTTAAAATGCCGTTCGTGGTGATACGGGCGGATTCCAAAATGGTCGGCAAGCCGCTGCCAGGATGCGTTCCTCCGCCGACCAGCCAGCAATTGCCGAGCTCTTCGAATTTATTGTGCGGACGGAACACCATCATTTGCGATAGTTGATGGCCAAGATTGAATGTCGCGCCACGATAAACGGAGTAATCCGATTCCCAGCCGAATGGCGTCAAGATTTTCTCAACTTCGATATGGTCGCGCAAGTTTTTAAAATCCGTTTTCTCTTCAATAATATCCAAAACCAATTCGCGGAACGCTTCGTGCTCATGTTCCCAGCCGATATCGCTGAAGTTATTCGGCACCGGCGCCAATATATAGAGCGCGGATTTTCCTTCCGGAGCCAAAGTCGGATCGGTCACGCTGGCGTTCTGGACGTAGATCGACGGGTCAGCCGATAAGATTCTCGACTTCGTCATTTCTTCTACATTCTTTTTATAATCCTTCGAAAAGACAATCGTATGGTGGGACAAATCGTATTTCTTGTCGAGCCCTAAATACAACATAAATGTCGAACACGAATACTTTTTCTTGTCGAGCTTTGCTGGCGTATATTTCTTCAAGATGCCTGGTTCCACCAAATGAGTCATCGCATGGGCAAAATCGCCATTGATGATGACTTCATCCGCTGCTTCCCGACTGCCATCAATCAAGTCGACGCCTTTCACTGTGCGTCCCTCGATCCAAAGTTTTTGGACACCTTTGCCCAGATGGATGCGGCCGCCCATTTCTTTGATTGCTTTCGCCATCGCCGCCGACAGCTGATTAACGCCGCCGATCGGGTGGTAAATGCCGTACGCGTGCTCCATATACGACAGAATCGTAAAGGCGCCCGGGCATTCCCAAGGCGACATGCCGAGGTATTTGGATTGGAACGCGAATGCCATCTTCAGACGCTCATCTTTGAAGTAGCGCGACAGCACATCGTAAAGCGTCTTGCCGGCTTCAAGTTCCGGAAGCGCTTTGATCACTTTCGGCTGCATAAGGTCTGTCATGCGGTCCATTTTCGTCTGCAAAAGCGGAGACAGTGCTTCGAGCTTCTTGCCAGTATCTTTCATGAAGCGCGCATAGCCTTCTCCATCGCCTTTGAAATTTTCGTCGATTTGTTTCCGCATCGCTTCTGGATCTCGCGTCATCACCAAGTTCTGGTCTTCGAAGCGCAGTTCGTACATCGGGTCGAGTTCGATTGCTTCCATATAATTATGGACATTGCGCCCTGTCGTTTCGAATAATTCTTCCACAAGGTGCATCATGCTCAAAAACGTCGGTCCTGTATCAAATGTAAAATCACCTAGCGTCAAAGCAGAATTACGCCCGCCCACGCGATCTAGCTTTTCATATATGTCGACTTGGTAGCCTTTGCTTGCCAAAAGCATGCCTGCCGCCAAGCCTCCTGGCCCCGCTCCTATAATAATCATCCGTTTTGCCATTGCGTAAGCCCCCGTTTCACCCTATAAAAGTTATACATTACCTATACAAACAGTATATACGTATCTTCTATAAAAAACGAATCATTTGACTCTTTTTATTTCTCGTGTTTTCCAGGCTTGCTATTTTCTTTGTAGGAGCTTGATTTTCGCATTGCAATCCGTTTATTAGGGCTAAGTTTTCATAAGGAGTTGGGAAGTTATGTGCCGAATTGCTTTGCTTTTTAGAGCGGGGAATCGCTTCCCTGGGCTAGCTTAGATGAAGCTAGGTAGGGTTTTCTTGTGGAACTGTTCCGTTGTCCTATTTGGGCAACTCCCGAATATTCGCCGCCTTGCTTTGGGATGGCCTCTTGCCGCAAGCCAATGAATTGGCGAGAGGAAGTTGAGCCGATTCATTTGCGACGCATCTGCTCGCAGATGTGGGAGCAAGGTTTTTCATAGGATGCTTGCATGTATCTTTTCACTTACGGCGTCGGCTCACCCGTATGCGCTGGGCGGCTGAGTGATTTCATTGTGTGCAGATGGTTTAACCAGATCTGCTTCTGTACATAGTTGCCGGCTAGTGGGGGGAATCGCTTCCCTGGGCTAGCTTAGATGAAGCTAGGTAGGGGTTTCTTGTGGAATTGTTCCGTTGTTCTATTAGGGCAACTACCGAATATTCGCCGCCTTGCTTTGGGATGGCCTCGTGCAATAAGCCAAGAAGACCACTTGTCTTATTGCGTCGGCTCACCCGTATGCGCTGGGCGGCTGAGTGATTTCATTGTGTGCAGATGGTTTAACCAGATCTGCTTCTGTACATAGTTGCCGGCTAGTTGGGGAATCGCTTCTTTAGTGGAATAATTTGAACAGAAAAACGACTTTGCTCGTTCAGTGCGGCTTAACATGTTTACTATCTCTCCAGTTACCGAGAAGGATTTTGCGGCGTCGATCTTACCCACAAAGACATTCCTTTAACTGCATACAAACTCAAGAAGTTAAAGGAACATGAAATTTCTTTAAACCTTGAGACGGAGACCCTGAATAAATGAATTGCCACTTGTTTTAAAGCACAAAAAAACCGGCCAATGAGCCGGTTTTGGTTTATTTCAAGATTTTAATTTTTACGTTCTTGCGTCCCCATTTGAGCGCTTGGCTTTGAGTTGGGATGAAGACATCGATTTTATTGCCTTTGATTGCGCCGCCTGTATCTCCAGCGATTGCGTTACCATAGCCTTCTACCCATACTTTAGAGCCAAGTGGGATGACTTTCGGGTCGACTGCGATTACTTTAAGGCCTGGATTCTTTTTCAAGTTGATACCTGTTCTCGTGATTCCCGAGCAGCCTTTGCAATAAGCGGTATATGCTGTTGCGGATACAGTTAATTCCTTCACGACCGTGCCGGAAGATGCAGGCTTAGAAGCTGCTACTGGTTTGGCTGACGATTTCTTCAGCTTCAGTTTTTGTTTCGGATAGATCAAGTCTGATTTTAGACCGTTATATGATTTCAAGTTAGTTACAGATACTTTTGTTTGTTGAGAGATTTTGTAAAGAGTGTCTCCGCTTTTTACTGTATAAACGTCCGATGCTGCAGAAGTGGTAAGTGAAGTGCCGAGTAACAAAAACAATGCCATGCCCAAAGCCGCCATTAATTTTTTCAAGTTCCTATCCCCTTTGCCTATTGTTTGATTACGTGTATGTTCAAGATGTTGTAAGCTTGTCAGTAAAATTAAAATAGCACGCGAAGGTTACAGTTGTGTGACAGCAACAGGCATATTTGATTACAAATTAGGGTTTTTTCATGACAAAAGAACTTGTTGTATGTAATTACGGTATCTTTTCACCCATTTCGCCCCACCTATTTCCAGATAAAAACCCTTTATAAACCAAACAAAAAAAGCCTTCCCATCAGCAATTTTTGCTCTTGGGAAGGCATTTTATCATTTTCGGGCTTTATGGACTTTCAAGGTTTTGCCTTTGACGGTTTTATCTTTCATGGCTTTCAATACAAGGGTACCTTTACCGTTCAGGATGTCGATATAGGTGACGCCATCTTGAATTTTGATGATGCCGATATCTTCTGCGGTGACTCCCGGTATGCTCGTCAAGGTGCCGACAAAATCGATGGCGCGCAGCTTTTTCTTTTTGCCGCCGTTGAAGTACAGCTTCATGATGTCTTGATTGAGCGCCGCTGCTTTATGCTTTTTCGGTTTTTGGCGGCTCTCGATTTTTTCTGAGAACGCGGGTTTAGCCAATGCGATCTGCTCTTTGGACGGTCGTTCTACTTGCGGAATCTCAAATCCTAGATAATCTTCTGTTTCTTTCAGGAATTTGTCCTCAAACGGCGTGACGAAAGAAATTGCCTTGCCGCTTTTTCCGGCACGGCCCGTGCGCCCTGCCCGGTGCACATAGCTTTCTTTCTCGAGCGGAAAGTCGTAATTGATGACATGGGTGATGCCATCGATATCGATGCCGCGTGCCGCGACGTCTGTCGCCACCAGATAACGGAATTCGCCGCGCCGGAAATCATCCATGACGCCGAAGCGGTCTTCTTGCGTCATGCCGCCGTGCAGTTGATCACTCGTGTAAAACAAGCGTTCGAGACCTTCTGAGACTGCATCGACTTGGTCTTTCGTCCGGCAGAAAATGATGCAGCTGTCCGGGTTTTCAACGACCGTCACATCGCGCAGCAATTGGAATTTTTCTTGTTCTTTCACCACATACAGCGAATGTTCGATGCGCTCTTCCAAAGTGTCGGCCGCTTGTATGCCGATATAACGCGGCGATTGCATGAAATCACGCTGCAGCTTCTCCAAATGTCCTGGGAATGTTGCCGAAAACAGCATCGTCGTTCGTTCTTTCGGAAGCTGTTTGATGATTGATTCCACCTGTTCGATAAAGCCCATATTGAGCATTTCATCCGCTTCATCCAGCACTAAATACTCGATTTTCTCAAGCTGCAATGTACCGCGCTCGATATGGTCGAGCACACGTCCTGGAGTTCCGACAACGATATGGCATTTTTGCTTGAGCTCTGCTTTTTGGTAGGCGAAGGGCTGCTTGCCGTATACTGCGGCTGCCTTGATACGCTTGAAGCGGCCGATATGGGTGATGTCTTCTTTCACCTGGTCAGCGAGCTCGCGCGTCGGTGTCAAGACCAGCGCTTGGGGTTTGTTTTCCTCCCAATCGACCAGCTCACAGAGCGGAATGCCGAATGCAGCCGTCTTACCGCTGCCCGTTTGGGATTTGACGGTCAGGTCATGTTTTTCGAGAGCTGCCGGAATGACTTGTTGCTGGACTTCTGTCGGTTCTTGGTAGCCTAATCCTTCGAGCGCTTTGACGATAGTGTCGCTGAGGCCGTAAGCTTTAAATTGATTTGTGTTCATAATTTCTCCTTCTCCGTTCATCTGTCTTATCCTTTCATTATGGCACGGATTGGGCAGTTTTACAGTTAAGCGATTATTGGCATTATTGGTCGAGCAGGCTGACCGACACCTTCACATCAAGTGATTGGCTGCCGCCTCTGTATACACCCTGGACCGGACTGACATCGTTATAATCACGTCCAGTACCGACGCGGATATGGTTTTCCAGCGCTTCGACATTGTTTGTCGGATCGAGCCCTACCCAGCCGATGCCGGGCACCATGACTTCCACCCAAGCATGGCTTGCTGCATCGCCGACAAGCGCTGAATCTTCCCCCACGTACAAATAGCCACTGACATAGCGAGCGGGGATGTTTTTGCTGCGCAGAATGCCCAGCATGACGTGCGTAATGTCCTGACAAACACCTTTTTTGAGATCAAACGATTCACTCGCTTTTGTCGTAACGGTAGTTGATTCGCCATCATAAGTGAAATGGTCGAACAAATATTCCATAACTTCTATTGAATATTGGACTGGATTGGTCATCTTTCCAAGTTCGCGGTCAATCAGTTCCAACTGCTCTGGCAGGATGTACGTATAGGCGGTATTGCTCAAATACGCCATGTAATGCTCAGCAAACAATTGGGAATGGAAGATGATGTTCATTTCCCGCGAATAGTCGATGCGATGGATGAACGGGCTTTTCTGGATGCTGACGATCGATGTCGCCTTCACTTCGAGGTGCTGATGGTGTTCGGCGATGAAGAACGTCTCGACATTATTGCCGAAAATATCCACATGGTTGGTCGTCAAAGTCGCCGGCGTGATATCCGCACGGTAAGACAACAGGCGTTGGCATTCATCGGTTCTCGGCTTCAGGCGGATCGTGTTCATGCTTTGGTCGACGATGGTTTCGTATTGAAAAATATTGGTATGTTCGATTTTGTATTTCATAGAAGTTATTCCTTTCGTCTCCATCCCTTGGGATTGGAAGGCCACAGCCGACTCCGCTTCCGGATCGGTCAGATAATATGTGCTTGAGAAAATTCTGCTGATGTCATTGCAGCCGTCCTGAAAACGATTTAAGAAATGCATCAATTCATCGGAATCGAGCGCTTCAATATCTGTTTCATTAAATGAAGTCCGTACTTCATCAAGCTTGGCATACAGCTCCCATGAATAATGCGACACTTTGCCGGATTCAAGTTCTTCCACCGCTTCTCTTACATGGTCGAGGCAATAGCGGATCGATCTTGGAAAACTTTTATCGGAGATGAGGAAGTCGAGCACTTTTTTCGGTTCCATGCGCGGCGGATTGTTTTGCAGATACGCGCTATAGCCATTGGTCATCCTCAGCGCCGCCAGCCAGAAGTGATAATCGTCCGTATTTTCTTTCCGGAGCCGCTCATGGGTCCGTTCGCATACGACATTTAAAATGCGCGCTGTCTTCTCGGCCCGTTCAAGCCATTTGCCGATCTTGATCATTTGATACGCCACGCCGCGGGACATCGAAGATTCAACAATTCCTTGGGAGATGAGCGAAGTCGTCTTCACTTCCTCCAAAAACTTCTTCGTCTCGCGGACTGAGCAATTTTCCAAATCAATATCCTGCAAATTCAAATAAGCCCGGTTCCACGTTTCCCAATAATCATCCGGAATATGGTCTCGGCTAATTCGCGCATTTTCCCGGACGACCATCGCACAACTGGCGACCGAATTGGCATTTCCGCTCGATACTGCCAAATGCTGTACAAGCTCGGTTTCTTCATAGGACGGATTTTGTTTGATTTCACGCATCGTTTCCGTGGAATCACAAATTTCGAAAATCAGCCGCCAATCCGAATCGCGCACCAGTTCTTCGTCCGCCGCTTCAATCATCTGCAGCAATTGCACATCGAGGATGCGCGCATTATTCTCCGCCCGCTCGACGTTTCGTGACATCCAATACAATGAATTCGCAACACGGCTTAACATCTACGCATCCTCCCTTTCATCTTTCTTCTTAAACACCCATGTGTCTTTTCCACCGCCACCTTGTGAGGAATTGACGACAAGTGATCCTTCTTTGAGCGCGACACGCGATAAGCCTCCCGGCAATACATGCGTCTTCTTTCCTCTCATGACGAATACGCGGAGATCCACATGGCAAGGGTAAAACTGGTCGCCCTGATAAGCCGGTGCACGCGATAATTTGATCGTCGGCTGCGCAATGTATTGATGGGGCGCTTCAAGAATTTTTTCCCTGAACTCTTCGATCAGCTCTTTGGATGCGTGCGGCCCGATAAGCATGTCATAGCCGCCGGATGCGCCGACGTTTTTTACGACAAGCTGATCTAAACGCTCCAATACCCATTCCCGCTCGTCCGGTTTATCAAGCAAATACGTTTTGACATTATCGATGATCGGCTCTTCCCCTAAGTAAAAGCGGATCATTTCAGGTACATACGCATAAATCGCTTTATCGTCCGCAACCCCGTTGCCGACTGCGTTCAAGATGGCGACATTGCCTTGATGGTAAGCTTCCATCAATCCACGAACGCCGAGTGTGGAATCTTCGCGGAACGCTTCAGGGTCCAGGAAATCATCATCGATGCGCCGGTAAATGATATCGACGCGCTTGAGTCCACGGATCGATTTCATATAGACGATATTATTGCGGACGACCAGATCGCGCCCTTCGACGAGATCCATACCCATTTGCTGCGCTAAAAAGACGTGGTCATAATAAGCTGAATTATACATGCCCGGCGTCAATAGAACCGCTAGTGGCTTGTCCTTCACCTTTGCCGGGGCATGATCCAAAATGGACTCATGCAAAAAGCTCATTTGGCGTTCGAGCGTCTGCACCGAGTGATTCACAAAAAACTCCGGGTACACTTGGCGCATGACATAGCGGTTCTGATAAACGTAGGACAAGCCGGACGGGTTGCGCAAATTATCTTCGAGCACATGGTATTTACCATGTTCATCACGGATCAAGTCGATGCCTGCCAGAAAAATGTGATTGCTGAGCGGAATTTTGGTGCCTTTCATCTGCTTGCCGTAATAATACGGATTATCTTCCACCAGATACCGCGGGACAATCCCGGCTTCTATGATTTCTTGCTTGTCGTAGACATCCTCTAAAAAACGGTTGAGTGCTTCTGCCCGTTGCGTCATGCCTTTCTCTACGACCTCCCACTCTTCAGGAGGAATGATAATCGGCACAAAATCAAATGGCATCGTCCGTTCAGTCCCAACATTATTATGATAAACCGTGAACGTAATGCCTTGGCGGAGAAACGACAATTGCGCCGTTTCATGTTTCTCGCGCAGCTCATCTTCTGAAAATCGTTTCAGTACATCGTGGAACGTTTCATAATGGGCTTTCGGTTTTCCTTCAGGTGTAAACATCTCATCAAAAAATGGACTGGTGCTGTAGTTGTTGAACACGTGGCCGAACCCCCTCGTCATGATACCGCCAGTAATAACCGCTGCCTTAAAAGATATGAATTTTCTGTCTACTGGAAGGAAAGAAAAAACTATGCCCTTGCTCGGCATAGCTTCTCTTTGTTTTATTATAACCGAAGTTATTTTTTGAATGTTTCATTATTTCACGATTTGTCAGTGGAACCATCATTTTCCGAATTCTTTTTCAATGATTCAGTATAGGATGTGCTGCCGCCGTATACACCGCCGCTTGGCTTGTCTGTACCAGTGCTAGATGCATCTTTCGAGAACGTATCCTTGTCGGTTGAAGAATCGGTGCTTTTCGTGTCGCCGACTTCATCCTGAACCGTCTTATTCGCTTTATCGAGCGCGTCTTTTTCCTTGTCCATCATTTGCTGCTGCTTTTCGATCGTTGTCTTCACTGTTTCTACCGCCTTATCGATATGAGGCTTCACTTTATCGACCATGCCGCCTGACTGTTCATTGAAACGATCAAGATTCTTTTTGATGTTTTCTTTAATATCGGCTGTATTTGTTGAGCTACCGCCAGCGCTTTGTGTGCTGCTTGTTTCTGATTTTTTCTGGGTCATCGCTGCCCCGATTGCCGCACCTACTCCAAGCAATACAAGTTTACTGAAAAATCCACCTGATTTTCGTGCCATTATATAATCTCCTCCTCAATTTATAAATCTACGTGTAAGTAAGTATAGACGGATTTGCCTATTTTTAAACATCCATTCCCTGAAATGGAAAAAGAATGTTCGCTTGAATACGAACATCCTTTAAGGAGTATCTATCAGTTTACCTTCTTCAATTAACACTTGTTTGAAAGCGATGGCCACTTCCGGATCATATTGGATGCCGATGAGCCGTTCGATCTCAGCCATAGCATATTCAGGGGTGAATGCCGAGCGATAGGCACGGTCTTCTGTCATCGCATCAAATGTATCGCAGACACCGATGATTTTCGCTTCGACGAGAATCTGGTCGCCTGTGAGGCCGAACGGATAGCCGCGGCCGTTGACACGTTCATGGTGTTGCTCGACAATATCCGCAATGTCTTTATAAGGTGTATCGCGGATCATCTCCGCTCCATCACCAGGATGCTTTTTCACCAGCGCAAATTCCTCATCCGTTAGCTTGGATGGCTTTTTCAATACTTCTTCCGGAATATTGATCTTGCCGATGTCGTGAAGGATCGAGGCAAGGAACAAGGCCTCGACTCGTTCTCTAGGCAACTTCATCATCGCAGCAGTTTTTACGGCATAATTAGCAACGCGAGAGCTATGATTAAAAGTATAGCGGTCTTTATGCTCTACTTTTTCACCAATTTTACGAAGTTCCGCAATAATCTTACTGACATAATGAAAGACAGGAACTGTTGAAACTGATAATAAGGTCACCGTCTCCGTAACTATGAAATACACGGGCATTGCGAGCTCATTACAAGAAAAGAAATCATCTTTTCCAAGATTGATATCTTTCCCGTCGATTTCCGCTTGAATTTCCCCTTCTAATATATAGTAGAATTCATGAGCTTCCGTGGCTTCGCTTGGAATCAAGATAAAAGTTTTATCTTTTAAAATAGTCTGTTTCATTAATTCAAGACCGCCACCCCTGCCCAGTAAAGAAAGCGTGGTAGCTCCATTTTCTACTTGTTCCAGATAGCTTCCCTTTGAAATATCCAAGCCTTTCACAAATTCACATCCCCTGAAATATAAAAAATGAGAGTAAAGTTTCCTCTACTCTCATACTACTCTTTTTATCAACTATCTACAATATACTTACCAAGCAACTACGATAATCGGATCGATAAGCGCAGAACGGTCGCCGAACTGGACATCTACATAGACCATTTCCACTTCAAGGCCTGCAGCAGTAGCTTTTGCCATTCCTTTTACAGTCATCTTTTCAGCTTTCACTTGAAGATCCGCGATGAGTGTTGTGATTTGCTCTTCGTATTTCGCTGTCAATTGTGCCTGTTTTTCAACATCAGTTTCTTTTGCTAGCTTTGCTGTATATTGCGTGTACAGCTTGTCAGCTTTTTCTTGATTTTTAGCGATTTCCGCTTCGATCTTCGCGTTCACTTTATTGACTTCCTCGATTGCTTTAACTACGTCAACGCTCATTCCTTCTTGATAGCTGTAGCTTGGTACTTCATCAACTATTTTTACTTCTGATGCAAAAGCTCCGTTGCAAATAGATAAAATCATCATGAATGCCAATGCGATAGCTGCAATACTTTTCTTGAACATGTGAATTCCTCCTGAATGAATAATTTTGTGGGAAACTGTCGGATAACTGTAGTTTTTAAAGCTTTCGCTTCACACACAACCGACCGATAGTCCTACATACACTAGTATATACAAACTAGGACTTTTGCACAATATCTTGAGTAATAATTTACATTAAATAAATATATTAAATATTACAAATTATTAGATATTTTTTTGTCATATTTATTTTCATTAACTTTCGTGACAACTCTCTACACAAAAAGAGCCCTCGAGTATTCACGCGAGGGCTCTTGCCATTTTCATTTGTTGTGTCTAAGGCAGTACAGTGCTTCCCATTAAATAACGATCGCATTCTCTTGCCGCTTCCCGACCTTCATTGATCGCCCAGACAATTAAGCTCTGGCCTCTGCGCATATCGCCTGCCGCAAAGATGCCTTCAACATTCGTACGATAATCGCCATACTCAGCTTTGACGCGTGAATTGGCATGCGTTTCTACATTCAATTGATCGATGAGCCGTTGCTCCGGCCCACTAAAACCGATGGCAATCAAAATGAGATCCGCTTTCCAGACTTTTTCCGTACCCGGAATTTCTTCACGGATGCGGTTGCCCTGCTCGTCAATTTTCAGTTTGACGTTGACGGTGTGGACTTCTTTTACTTGCCCGTTTTCGTCGCCGACAAACTTTTTGGTCATGACGGCATATGCACGTGGATCCTCGCCAAACGTAGCTGCCGCTTCTTTATGTCCATATTCCACACTGTGGACTTTCGGGTATTGCGGCCACGGGTTGCCTTTTTCGTCGCGGATTGCCCCTTTTTTGTCATAGACATCGAATTGCACGAGACTCTTGCAGCCGTGGCGCACAGAAGTCGCGAGACAATCCGTCCCGGTGTCGCCACCGCCGATGACGATGACGTCTTTGTCTTTTGCCGAAATATAGTTGCCGTCAGCCAAATCGGAATCCAGCAAACTTTTCGTGCTCGAGTGAAGAAAGTCCATCGCAAAATGAACGCCCTTTAAGTCGCGCCCTTCCACATCGATGTTGCGGTGGACGGTCGCTCCCGTACACATAATGACAGAATCGAAATCATCACGCAGTTTTGTTGCCGGGTAGTTTTTGCCAACTTCGACATTGGTGACGAATGTGATGCCTTCTTGCTCTAAAATTTTAATGCGGCGCAGTACCATATCATAGGGCAATTTCATTTCAGGAATACCATAAGTCAGCAAACCGCCGACACGATCGCTTTTCTCGAAAACAGTGACGCTATGTCCTGCTTTGTTCAATTGTGCTGCCGCAGCTAGCCCCGCAGGACCGGATCCGACGACAGCCACTTTTTTGCCGGTACGGTGTTTTGGCGGGTTTGGAACGACCCAGCCTTCCGCAAAGCCGCGTTCGATAATCGAACGTTCGACAGTGCGTATGGCTACAGGCGGTTCGTTGATACCAAGTACACAAGCCCCTTCACAAGGCGCCGGACATGCGACACCGGTGAATTCCGGGAAATTATTCTTCAGATGTTCACGGTGCAGCGCTTCTTTCCACTGGCCGCGGTAAACGAGGTCGTTCCATTCCGGTATTAAGTGATTGACTGGACAGCCGGTCGTACCGTTATCTAGCTCCATCCCTGTCTGGCATGTCGGGACGCCGCAGTCCATGCAGCGCGCCCCTTGCTTTTGCACTTCTTGCTCGGAAAGCGGGACTGTGTAATCGTTCCAGTCACGTGTGCGTTCCGCTGGGTTGCGTTCTTTAATTGTTTGACGGTCATATTCCATAAAGCCGGTTATCTTCCCCATCGTTTCCCTCCAGTTCGCATATTTTCCAAGCGTTTCTTTATGAAAATCGGTTCTGCCCGGCAATTACTTGCCGGCAGAGACCATTTTGCTTTCTTCGAATGCCGCCATTTCGGCGTCAAATTTACCCATGCCGCTGTCTTGCAGCTTGCTGATGCGTTCATTGATTTTCAAATACGCTTTTGGAATGACACGGATGAATTTCGCCGAGATAATATCCCAGTGATCCAACACGCGCTTAGCATTCAGGCTGCCTGTGTAGCGGACATGATTTTCGACCATTTCTTTCAGTTCAGCGATTTCATTCGGATCCGCTAGCGGCTGCATGTGAACCATTTCGGCATTGCAACGTTCGCTGAATGTCTCGTTTTCATCGAGAACATAAGCGACTCCGCCTGACATGCCCGCTGCAAAGTTTTTGCCGGTCTCGCCAAGTATGACGACACGCCCGCCGGTCATGTATTCACAGCCATGATCCCCGACGCCTTCAACAACTATTTTCGCGCCGCTGTTGCGGACTGCAAAACGTTCACCGGCGATGCCGTGGATGTAAGCTTCCCCAGCTGATGCCCCGTAGAACGATACGTTGCCGATGATGATGTTCTTCTCCGGCAAGAATGTCGAGTCTACCGCAGGCTTGACGATGATCTTGCCGCCCGATAAACCTTTTCCGACAAAGTCGTTGGAATCGCCGATCAGTTTGAGCGTCATACCTTTCGGGATAAACGCCCCAAAGCTTTGGCCGGCAGACCCTTGGAAGTGCAATGTAATGGTGTCTTCCGGCAATCCTTCCGCCCCGTACTTACGGGAGATGGCACTGCCGATAATTGTACCGGTCGCACGGTGGATATTACGGATAGCGGTTGACACTTCAACTGGCTCTCCAGTTTCGATCGCGTTTTCACAGCGCGGCAATAGCTCCTGTGCGTCAAGTGTCTGGTGCAAGCCATGATCTTGCTTGATCGTGGCGTAGCGGCCGACTTTCTCCGGCAGATCCGGCTGGTACAGAAGTGCCGACAAATCAAGGCCTTCCGCTTTCCAATGCTTGATCGCCTTGTTGGTCTCCAGCACATCGGTGCGGCCGATCATTTCATTGATGGAACGGAACCCGAGCTCCGCCATCAGTTCGCGTGCTTCCATAGCGATAAAGCGCATGAAGTTCGCCACGTGATCCGACTCGCCTGTATATTTTCTGCGCAGCTCCGGATTTTGCGTCGCGATGCCGACTGGACATGTATCCAAGTGGCAGACGCGCATCATCACACAGCCGAGCACGACAAGCGGTGCGGTCGAAAAGCCGTATTCTTCAGCTCCGAGGAGTGCAGCCGTGACGACATCGCGCCCAGTCATCATCTTGCCGTCCGTTTCGACGACGATGCGATCGCGCAGGCCATTCAATAGAAGCGTCTGATGCGTTTCCGCGAGCCCGATTTCCCATGGCAAGCCCGTATGCTTCAAGCTGGTTTTTGGTGCAGCGCCAGTACCGCCGTCATAGCCGCTGATCAGGACAAGGTCTGCACGGCCTTTTGCGACGCCTGCTGCAATTGTGCCGACACCGACCGCAGACACCAGCTTGACGCTGATGCGTGCTCGCGGGTTGGCGTTTTTCAAGTTGAAGATCAGCTCAGCCAAATCTTCAATCGAGTAAATATCGTGATGCGGCGGCGGTGAAATCAATTCAACGCCAGTTGTCGAACCGCGCACTTCAGCAATCCATGGATATACTTTCTTGCCTGGCAAATGCCCGCCTTCTCCAGGCTTCGCTCCTTGTGCGACTTTGATCTGGATTTCGTCGGCATTGACCAAATAATGGCTCGTGACGCCGAAACGGCCCGAAGCGACTTGCTTGATGGCGCTTCTGCGGTTGTCGCCGTTGTCATCCGGGATAAAGCGGGAAACTTCTTCTCCGCCTTCTCCGGAGTTGCTGCGGCCGCCGATTTTATTCATCGCGATCGCCAGCGCTTCATGAGCCTCTTTACTGATTGAGCCGTAGGACATGGCCCCTGTTTTAAAGCGTGCACAAATTTCTTCGACCGTTTCGACTTCTTCAATCGGCACCGGTGTGCGATCTTTGAATTTCAACAACCCGCGCAATGATTGCAAGTTTGCTTTTTCATCCGTCAACAGTTTGGAATATTTTTGGAAAGTGCTGTAATCGTTCGTCCGGCACGCTTGTTGAAGCGTGTGGATCGTCATCGGATTGTATTGGTGGTCTTCCCCGTTTTCACGGTATTGGTATTCATCGCCAGCCTCCAGCGCTGCCTCTGATCCTTCGCGCACCGGATAAGCGGAGGCGTGGCGCAGCAATACTTCTTTGGCAATGATATCAATGCCGATACCACCAAGGCGCGAAGACGTGCGAGTGAAGTATTTGTCGATTACATCCATATGGATTCCGACAGCTTCAAAAATTTGCGCGCCGCGGTAACTTTGGATAGTTGAAATGCCCATTTTCGACAGTATTTTAATAATCCCATCCGTCACAGCGTTCACATAACTCGCTTCCGCTTGCGCAATCGTCATGCCGTGGATATCGTCTTTGGCTACCAATTCCTCAATGGAACCAAATGCCAAATACGGGTTAATGCCTTCTGCCCCGTAACCGATCAGCATGGCGAAATGATGCACTTCACGCGGCTCTGCGGATTCCAGCAAGATGCTCATGCGCGTGCGCGTCCCTTGGCGGATCAAATGATGATGAAGGCCTGAAACCGCCAAAAGTGCAGGAATCGCTGCGCGTTCACGGTTGACGCCTCGGTCAGACAAAATGACCAATGTTGCGCCTTGTTCGATCGCTGCGTCCGCTTCTGCAAACACCGCCTCTAGGCGCGCTTCCATCGCTTGTGCGCCTCCGTCTACATCAAATAGAATCGGCAAAGTGACCGCTTGGAACTCAGGCAAGTTTTGCTGGCGCAAACGCTCGAATTCCGCATTTAAAAGAATCGGCGTTTCGAGCCGGATATGCCGTGCGCTTTCTGCTGTCGGCTGCACCAAATTGCCTTCAGCGCCGATCGTCGTTCTCGCTGCCGTGATAATCTGTTCACGGATGGCATCGATCGGCGGGTTGGTGACTTGCGCAAACAATTGCTTGAAATAGTTATACAAAAGCTGTGGTTTTTTCGACAAGACCGCAAGCGGCGAATCGTACCCCATCGAACCGACCGGATCTTTCCCATCGGATGCCAGCGGCTTGATGATTTTCTGGACTTCTTCTTGCGTATAGCCAAAAGCAAGCTGCTGCTTGAGTAAACCTTCGCCGTTTTCGTGCTCTACGGATTTCGGTTCCGGTAAATCAGCCAGATCGAATAAATTGTTTTCAACCCAATCTTTATACGGCAGTTCTGATGCAATTTGCATTTTGATTTCTTCATCCGGCACGATTTTCCCGGCTTCTAGGTCGATCAACAGCATTTTCCCTGGGCGCAGGCGGTCTTTAAAGACAATATCGTCGGAAAAGATATCAAGCGCGCCAACTTCGGAACCAAGCACAATCATGCCGCTTTTCGTAATGTAATAGCGGGCCGGGCGCAAGCCGTTGCGGTCAAGGCAAGCGGCGATTTGGCGTCCGTCGGTAAAGACCAATGCCGCCGGGCCATCCCATGGCTCCATAAGTGTGCTGTGGTATTCGTAGAAATCACGCTTTTTCTTATCGATTGATTTGTCGTTGACCCATGGTTCCGGCACCATCATCATCGCCGTATGAGCCAGTGAACGTCCTGACAGATGAAGAAATTCGAAACAATTATCGAACATCGATGAGTCGCTTCCGGTTTCGTCGATGACCGGCATGACTTTTTGCAAATCCTGTTCATTGAAGTATGGGGAACTGCAAGCCACTTGGCGTGCACGCATCCAGTTGACGTTTCCGCGCAAAGTATTGAACTCACCGTTGTGGATGGAATAGCGGTTCGGGTGGGAACGCTGCCAGCTCGGGAACGTGTTCGTACTGAAGCGGGAGTGGACAAGTGCCAGCGCCGATTTGAATTCGGGGTGGTTGAGGTCGATGTAGAAGGAGTCCAATTGTTCCGGGATCAACATGCCTTTATAGACAATTGTCCCCGCAGACAAGCTGCTGAAATAAACATCCTTAAACTCTTCCACGCCGCCCATTTCCTGCTCGATGCGTTTGCGAATAATGTACAGTCTGCGTTCGAGATCCATGCGCGACTCCATCTCCGGTGAAGCGCCGATGAAAAATTGGCGAATAACGGGCTTCGTTTTCGCTGCCACTTTCCCGACAAACGAATCGTTGACCGGAACAGGACGCCAGCCGAGTGACTCTTGGCCTTCTTCTTTTACAATTCGCTGGATTACTTCTTTCGCTTTCATGCGCAGATCATAATCCTGTGGCATAAAAATCATGCCGATCCCGTATTTGCCTTCTTCCGGAAGTGCGATATCTTCTTTTTCACATTGTTTCAGGAAAAACCGGTGAGGAATCTGTGTCAGAATCCCAGCGCCATCTCCTGTGCTCGTGTCGGACGATTGGCCGCCGCGATGCTCCAAGTTACAAAGGATATTCACCGCGTTTTGAACGATGCTATGCGATTTTCTGCCATCTATATTAGCAATCATCCCAATGCCGCAAGCTTCATGCTCCTCATCAGGATGATACAGTCCTTGTGCGATCGGATACTCTTTCTTACTCAATAAAACCGCCTCCTTTAACGCGCTAATTTGTCATAATATTATGATAGTATATCATATAACTGAATATATATACAATTGCATTTTCTGAAAAATTTCGCAAGTGCTTGAAGATTCATTGAAAATCCAGTGTTTTTCCATGAAACCGCTTTCAGGTATGAATTAACGAATTTTTCTTTCTATTCGTTTTTTGTGTATATTGATACAGTATTTTATACACAATACTGGTTCATATGTTTTGTGGCGGTCTTTCTAATAGGTAGAGTTTAAAATTTATTTGCACTGAAAAGTTAGCGGAACAGCTGGAAATCAACCAACTTTTCACTTGATATCGATTGCCTGTGCCTAGGTAGTTGTACCGTTTGGTTTTTTCTTCCTTCCTGCTATATATTGTCCAACTCGAGCTTATCGCACTGTCAATAATCACCGAATTAAAAATAAAACTTTTCTAAAAAAAAAAAGACGCAGAAAACGGAATCGTTTCCTGCGCCTTTTAGTTTCGGTTAAAGTTTTCCAGGCTTTTGTCGCCAAGTCCAATGTTTCAATCAAGTAAATAAAACGATGAGCGAAAAAAACGGCTAAGAATTATTCACCGTTTCATGCATGCGAATCGCTTCGAGGAATTGCTCCCCGTATTTCTCCAATTTATTGGCACCGACGCCGCTGACTTCGAGGAAAGAGTGTTCGTCTTTCGGTTTACGCGCGACCATATCCTGTAGGCTTTTATCGGAAAAGATGACAAAAGGCGGTACACCAGCTTGGTCAGCCAACGATTTGCGCACGATGCGCAACTCTTCGAACAGTGGATCGTTGGCGGCGATTTGCTTTGTCACCACAACGCCTTTTCTCAGTACCCGGCGTTTGCCAAGCAAAACGTCACGGCCGCCATCCGGTACATAAATCGTCGGAAAGCTTCCTTGTTCAACGGCCAACAGCTCCTGTGAAATCATGAACTCAATCAAATTCGAGACTTCTTTGGAGTTCATGTGCTTCAGCACGCCATAGGTCGATAATTTATCAAACCTGAATTCGAGCACTTTTTTATTGCGCGATCCGGTCAGTACTTGGGCCGTCATCGTTTTGCCGAACTTCTGTCCCATACGTATGACGCACGACAGCACTTTCTGGACATCTTCCGTGACATCCTGGCTTTCGCGTTCATCGACGCAATTGCCGCAATGGCCGCAAACGGATGCACTGCCGTCGCCGAAATACTGGATAATGAATTGCTGGAGGCAATTTTCTGTATGGCAATAATCGACCATGCCCTGGAGTTTTTTCAATTCCCCGGGGATGCGCGACGGATCCTGCGCCTGATCGATCAAAAAGCGCTGCGTCTGCACATCCTGCGAGGCATAAAGCACGATGCACTCACTCGGCAAGCCGTCCCGTCCGGCGCGTCCCGCTTCCTGATAATAGCTTTCCATGTTTTTCGGCAACTGATAATGGATGACGTAGCGGATATTGGATTTATCGATGCCCATGCCGAACGCATTTGTGGCCACCATCACTGTCACTTCATCGTTCAAAAAACGCTCTTGCCCAAGGCGGCGTTCGTCGTCAGGCATGCCGGCGTGATATTTTGCTGCCTTGACCCCTCGCTTTACAAGAGACTCAAATACCGAATCGACAGTTTTCCGGGTCGCCGCGTAAATGATGCCCGCTTCTTTATCGTTTTTCTGGACATAGTCACGGATAAAACGTTCACGGTCCTGCCCCTGAATGACGGAAAAGCTCAGGTTCGCACGTTCAAATCCGGTGATGACCGTATTTTCTTCCTTGATGTCCAATATGCGGCAAATATCTTCACGTACTTGAGGTGTCGCGGTCGCCGTCAGCGCAAGCACCGTCGGATGATCCGGAAAGATTTCCAACATGCGGCTGATCAGGCGATAGCTCGGCCGGAAATCATGGCCCCATTGCGAAATGCAATGCGCTTCATCGACTGCGATGAGCGGCACCTTGACGCCTTGCAAACCGTCCAAGAACATTTCCGAATCGAGGCGCTCAGGCGCGATATACAATAACTTGACGATGCCCATCTGGACTTCGTGGAGAATCTCACGCACTTCGTAAACGTCGAGCGAGCTGTTAATGGCCGCAGCTGGAATCCCTGCAGCCTGCAATGCATCGACCTGGTCTTTCATGAGGGAGATCAGCGGCGATACGACGATTGTCGTCCCTTCCATCGCCAGCGCAGGAATCTGATAGCACATCGATTTCCCGCCGCCTGTCGGCATGACGCAAATCGTGTTTTGGCCATCGAATACTTGTGTGATGGCCTGTTCCTGGCCAATCCGGAAGCTGTCGTATCCGAAATGCGACTGCAATAGTTTTCTTGCTTGTTCCAACACCTTTAAACACTCCCCATACTGTTTTGCTATGAACGTAGCTTACCATATTTGAAGGGCTATTTCTTTTTTGGCCAACGAAAAGCCACCCGGGAAAACTGATTACTTCCCAGGTGGCTAAAAAGACCTTTCTTATACAAACCGACTAAGTGAAAATGCTCTCATGCGTAAACTCTTGCCAGCAGGAAGAAATATGGCTGCTGCATGCCCTTCCAGTCCATCATGCCCAATAGCACGTCGTCGTTCACTTTCCGGAAATGGTCCTGAATCGGCAATTGATCGTAAATCATGGCAGCACTCATTTTTCCGCGCCATTCCATCTTGCGTAGCCGTGCCGCACCTTTCGCGCCAGACAATAAATTGCTGATCACACCTGGCGGAAATGGATGCAGCGGTACTGGTTTTCCCGACGGGGCATGGAACAATAACGGGTCGACATGCTCCATGCTATGAAAAGCTTTGCCATACCAGCCCGATTTTTCAAGCCAGCCATCCAACGGGTGCCCTGTTGAAAGCCCGTGCCCTTTCCACGTGCCGAACATTTCTTGCGGTTCGACCGGTTCAAGCGCATCAAACCATCGGCAAGCATCATTGACACTTATCACGCCGCTGTCCACTACATTCCAAATTGAAAATCCAGGCTTCATGACAATCGCCCTTTCCGCTTAAATCTCCAACTCCCAATGCTTCGCTTCTTCGTCTTTCATCTGCTGTTCGGTTTCTTCAGGATACGCCGTGCGGAATTTATGCGATTCTTGCGGGATGATCTCCACCATTTTATCAATCATGTCCTGCGGGTCGAATTGGTCTTCCAAGCCCTTCTCCGCTTCTTTCATGTCTTCCGGACGCGTGAAGTGGATTTTCTCATCAAACCACTTCCGTTTCGCTTCTGCACTGCGGTCATTAAAACCTGTATCGAAAGCTCCAGGGTTGATCGTCGCCACTTGAACGCCAAACTCCGCCATTTCCTTGCGCAGCGTTTTGGCAATCGCTTCGATTGCGTGTTTTGTGGCCGTATATGGGCCGACATAAGGCGTCGACATGATGCCTGCCATGGAAGACAGGAAGATAATCTTGCCCTTGCCTTTTTCGACGAATTTACGTGCCGCGATTTGAGCCGTTTCAAGCGTCTGGAATACGTTCACTTCGAATAGTTCACGGAAGTTCGCCATCGGTACTTCACCGAGTGCGCCGCCTTCATTGACCGCGGCATTAGCTACAAAAATATCAAAATCATAGTCGAGCATCTGCGCTAGATCCTGCGGATTTTTGATGTCCATCTTGAATGTTGTCAGTTCGACTCCAGCGTCCGCTGCCGCTTCGCGAAGCGACGTCACTTGAGGCGCAGTTTCGACTGGTGCAATCACTTTATGGCCTTTTGCTGCAAGGCCAAGTGCTGTGCCTTTCCCGAGCCCACTACCGGCTCCGGTGATGAAAATTGTTTTACTCATTATGTTTCCTCCTGTTCCTTTCGTTGCTATAGTTTATCTTCCCTGCAGCAACGAAAATAAACAGGCTTATGCGAACCACCATTCTTTGCGATCCATTTCTTCTGCAAAAGAGGCATATTGAAACAATTCTTCTTCCAATACTTGCGCACTTCGGGCGAGCATCCGTTCACGGGCTTTTTTCCGCTTGAAACGCCTTCCATAAACTGCTTGAACTTCATCATAAGATTCTTTCAGCTCACGGAAGCTCACGGCGATCTCGCCATCCACATCTTTCAACAAGGATGCTAACATTCCGACTTTCGTATAAAGTTCATCTACCGTATAGCGTTCACGGTCCTGATATAAAATTCCCGCGACAATCGACGCCGGCAATTCCTCGTCGACTCCACGCGCCAAATCCGTCAATAACTCCAGCATGATGCGCCGGTTACTCGCAAGTGACATGACATAAAAGATATGAGGTATTTGCTGTACAGGGGTTTCTGAAATATATTCATCAATTTGGCTAATTAAATCTTCAGCCTTTAAATGATCGATGAGAATTCCCAAGCGGTAAGTTTCATACATGATGTATCTTCTCAAATCCTCACCGCCAATTCATTATTGTTTCTCTATATTTTGACAGATTATTCTGTCAAAAACAATTCGCCATTTTCATTCAAGCAAAAAAAACCTCTTTTCAGAAAACTGAAAAGAGGGCGGGCGATTGAATTAAGTTGCCATGCCGTAACCGTCCATGCGGCGCTTCACTTGAATAAACGAAGCAGCTTCTGCAAGTTCCGTTTGGTTCAATGGCTGATCGTCCAACATAATCGTATATTCATTGAGGAAATTCGTATTTTGAAGATCCACGTTAATCATGCGATCATTGCGGTCCAGCAAGCTGTCGACAGAGATTTCAAAAAAATCAGCTAGGCGCTCTAAATGAACCACAGAAACTTGTTTTTTGCCGCTTTCATATGCCCACACGGTACTTTTCGCAAAACCGAGACGATCTGCTAGTTCTTCCGGGGAAAGGCTTCTGGCTTCTCTCAAGTCTTTTATTTTTTTGCTTAATTGTTTCATTTATAACTCCTACTCCTTTAAGTATATTTCTAATTATTTTAAATATACTGCAATTAAAGTGAATGAGCAATCATTTTATGGGTAATTTTTTAAAATAGAATGAATATTTAGTGAACAACATCTATTTAATATAATAATTGGAAATTAATTAGTATAAAAGATACACTAACATCATATTCAATCACTCCACTATCCACAATCCCATTTTACGGGCAAAAAGCAAGGCCTGATCTGCAGATACTTTGCACCCCGCCAGCAAATCCGTGGTCACTTGCAAGTCACCGAAGCTGCTTGAACTCAAATCGGTTTGCTTGAGCGAAGTTCCCGTAAAATTCGCATCATCCAACTGGCTGCGCTTAAATCGGATCTCCTTTAACTCGACTTCGTAAAAATCGCTTTCACGCAATATGCTTTCTTCAAAAGAAACTTCGCTTAAATGTGCAAACCCAAAAACCGCATAGTCGAGACGGCATTCGGCAAATCGTGTAAAGCGGATCGTGCTTTCTGAAAAATCCGTGCCAAGCAATCGGCAGTTTTCAAAACGCGTCCGGTGAAAAACGGCGCGGCTAAAGTCGGCATTCGACAAGTCGCAATTGATGAAGACTGCATCGGCGAATTCACTGCGTGACCAATCCCCTACTGAAAACCGAATATTTTCGAATTTCACACGGTCGAAATGAATTTTTCCTGCCGGCAATTCTTCCTCTGCCAATCGACAGTCATGGACATATCCGTCATCTAATGCTTCAATAAAAGAAATTAGTTCGAGCTTTCGAGGAAGCATCGGTTCGGTTTTTTTGTTTTTCTTCATCGCCATTCCTCCTTGCTGCATGTAGGCTTGTTCTATCTTAACGAGAAAAAGGAAGTTTGTCCCATCTACTTGTTATCAATACTCAATACACTCTGGTTTTACCGAAAAGGAGATGCTTCATGGACAATGTAAAACATACCTTCAAAGAAGTTGCCTCTGCCATACTGCCCGTAACAGCAGTCGTCATCTTGCTGCAGATTTTCTTCATCCGCTTGCCACTCGAAGCCTTATTGCAATTTTTGATCGGCGTCGTTTTTGTCGGAACCGGATTTTTTCTCTTCCTGCTCGGCGTTAACGCAGGATTGCTGCCAATCGGTGAAATGATCGGCAAGAAACTGCCGCTGACCAAAAAGCCATGGCTGATCATCGGGACTGGGGTGGTACTAGGCTTAGCCGTAACAGTCGCAGAACCGGACGTACGTGTGCTTGCCAACCAGATAGACCAAGTGTCAGGCGGCGCCATTTCAACAAACATCCTCATCTTATCGGTTTCCATCGGCTTAGCCATCTTTGTTGGCCTGTCCATGGTCCGGACACTTTTTAGCATCCCGATCCACTATATGTTGATTGGCGGGTATTCCATTGTCTTTCTCATGTCGTTCTTTGTACCGGAATCATTCATTCCCATCTCATTCGATGCCGGGGGTGTCACGACCGGGCCGATGGCGGTGCCTTTCATCTTGGCGCTTGGCATCGGGGTCGCGTCTGTGCTCCGTTCGGATAAACCAAGCAGCGGCGAAGGATTCGGCTTAATCGGCCTTGCCTCAATCGGGCCGATCATTGCGGTCATGATCTTGGGGGTGCTGTACCGATGAATTTGCATATTTTCCAAGGTTTTGGTGGCGTGTTGCTCGAAGTAAGTTTGGCGCTTTTGCCGCTAATTCTCTTTTTCGGCGCTTTTCAGTTGTTTATGCTTAAATTGCCGAGAGAACGCGTTCTTCAAACAGCTCTTGGCTTTGTTCTTACGTTTTTCGGCTTGGCGTTCTTCCTGCAAGGTGTGCATGTAGGTTTCATGCCGTTCGGTGAATTGATGGGCGCAGAACTCGGCGAGTGGAATCAGCGCTGGGCCATCATCCCAATCGGTTTTGTATTAGGGTTTGTGGCGACTTTCGCTGAGCCGGCCGTCCGCATCATGAATGATGAAGTCGACCGCGAAACCGGCGGATATATTTCCGCCAATATTATGCTTTACACCCTTTCTACAGGAGTGGGCTTATCCATTGCACTATCTATGGTCCGCATTTTGACTGGCTGGTCGATTTGGTATTTTATTTTGCCAGGCTATTTGATTGCACTTTTGCTAATCTTTTTTTCTTCACGCACGTTTATCGCCATCGCTTTTGACTCAGGCGGTGTCGCTACCGGCCCGATGACTGTCACATTTATCGTTTCCGTTGCAGTGGGCATTGCCTCTGTCATCGAAGGGCGAGATCCGCTTGTTGACGGCTTCGGCATGATTGCACTGGTCGCATTAACACCCATCATCGCCGTCCTCATCGTCGGCTTAATCTTCAACCGAAAGGCAGGGAATAAAAATCATGAACCTGAATCATAGACTGATGATTGCTATCGTAAAGCGAGGAGCTTCCCGCGACATTATTGCAGCCGCTAAAAAGGCTGGTGCGGACGGGGCCACCGTATTGTATGCGGAAGGAATCGGGCGCAATGAAAAACCGACCTTTTTCGGTCTCCCCGCAACCCATGAAAAAGACGTTATTTTAATTGCAGTCGACGGAGAGATTGAACTGGGCGTGGCCGAGGCTGTCAGCCATGCCGGCAAACTCGGAATATCCGGACACGGCCTGGGCTTTACGATACACTTGAGCCAGTTACTGGGCGTTCCGCACCTGAACGACCGGGAAGACGATAGAAAAAAGATGCGAGGAGTGGAAACAATGGCAGAACCGAAAGATTTCCAATTGATTGTGACGATTGTAAATTCCGGAGATTCAGGCCGCGTCGTGAAAGCCGCAGCCAAAGCGGGCGCGGAAGGCGGCACTATTTTGAATGGCCGCGGCACCGGTGTAAACGAACAGCAGAAGTTCATGAATTTTACTATCGATCCTGAAAAAGATGTAGTTTTGACACTCGTCCCGACAGGCTTTGCAGAAAAAGTCGTTGCGAGCATTGAAGAAGCTGTAGACCTCGACGCTCCCGGAAAAGGCATCGCTTTCTTGATTGATGTGGAGAACGTATTCGGCGTCAACCATTCTTCGTTGAATAAGTAATGCATAAAAGCGCTGGCCTTCTAACAGGCCAGCGCTTTTATGTGTAGAGTAAATCAAGGATTTTAAATGGCAAAGCTTCTCTGGCATTAGACAAATCCTGCTGGATATGAAAAACTAGAATGTAATAGACTATAGAAAGCAGGGCTAGAAATGAGCGTTACCTTGAAAGAGAAAGGGAGATGGGACCCTTTGAAAGTTTTTGTGAAAGTATCCGCCGCATACTTGCTATCCCGATTTTACCGTAATTCAAATGGCCCGAAAATCGCGTTAGTGGGAGGCAATCTCGGAGAGAAATACGAAGATAATGCTTCTGTCTTCCATAAATACTTGGTCAATAACCATGCCGATCAAGTGACCGCTTATTGGATGTATGATTCATCGACCGACTATGCGAAGAACGGACGGATTCCGAACGCTGTAGCGCTTGGCAGCTTCCGCAATTACTTGCTGTTCTTCCGTGCAGATTACACATTTCACGGCCACTCCCTGCTTTACGACATCGTGCCGTCTGCCGATAAGTTTTTGAACTTAAACCGGCGGACCGTCATTACCCACGTCAGCCACGGCATTGAAGGCTTCAAAAAGATCCTCATCCAAAAAGAAGATGTCCCTCTTCTAAAGCGGACAGATTATTTCAACTGCGCTTCGCAATATGAATACGAATTAAAGCGCGACAAATGGGACATTCCAGAAAAAAAGCTGATTGTTACGGGATTTCCACGATTTGACCGCTACCCGCCGAATCAGCCGCCAAAAGAGATGAAGCGCATACTCATGATGATGACTTGGCGCGAATGGCTATTTGACTTATCAAAAGAGGAATTTCTTGAAAGCAACTACTTCCGCAGCACCATTGGCTTATTGGAACATCAAGGAATACGTGAACTCCTGAAATCCAACGGCATCCATCTGCAAATCGCTCTTCATCCTTTTATGAAGCGCTTTGAAGAACATTTCTTCCCGCTTGCCGACCAGGATTACGGCATCGAATTCCTCGACTTCAATCATACATCCATCGAACGCTCCATCGAAGAAAACGATATGTTGTTGACAGACATCACGAGCGTATCATGGGATTTCCTGTATTTGAACAAACCCATTATCTTTTTCATGTTCGACCAGCAGGAATATACGGAAAGACGTGGTTCGTACCTCGACCTCGACCACGATTTATACGGCTATAAAGCTTCTGAAGTCGAAGATGTTTACAAGCATCTATCCTATATGATCGAGCATAATATTACACATAACGAATGGTATGAAAAAGCGCCTGACTATATCGATTTTTTCGACCAGAATAATTGCAAACGTTTAGCACAACGCGTAATGGGCGTCTGAATGTTTCACGTGGAACTTGCATGAGACAAAAAAACGGCATGAGCTGATTCCAGCGCTCCTGCCGTTTTTTCGTTTTTGAATAATTGAATAATGACTGGTTAACGAGCCAAATGCAATTCAACCGGGCAATGGTCCGAACCCAAAACATCTGTATGGATCGAAGCGCTTTGCATCCGTTCGATCAAGCGGTTCGAGGCGATAAAATAATCGATGCGCCAGCCGATATTCTTTTGCCGGCAATTCGAGCGGTATGACCACCATGAATAATGTCCGGCTTGTTCGGGGTGAAAATGGCGGAATGTATCAACAAATCCACTCGCCAAAAAGTCGCTGATCTTCCCTCGCTCTTCCGGTGTAAATCCCGAATTTTTGCGGTTCGCTTTCGGGTTTTTCAAATCGATTTCCTGATGCGCAACATTTAAATCGCCGCATAAAATGACCGGCTTCACCTTGTCCAACTCCTGAATATATTCAAGCAAGCGGTCTTCCCATAACAAGCGGTATGCTAGGCGCAACAAACCGTGCTGCGAGTTCGGTGTATACACATTTACGATGTAGAAGCCTGGAAACTCCAGGGCGATGAGCCGCCCTTCCGAATCATGCTCTTCAAGCCCCAATCCGTAGTCCACACTTAGAGGGCGCTCTTTCGTGAAAATCGCCGTACCCGAATAGCCTTTCTTTTCGGCATAATTCCAATAGCTATGATAGCCTGGAAGGTCCAACTCAATTTGGCCTTCCTGCAGCTTGATTTCCTGTAGACAAAAAATATCGGCATCGACCGTTTTAAAAAAATCCATAAATCCTTTTTTCATGACAGCCCGCAGGCCATTGACATTCCATGACACCAATTTCATCATCCACACCTGCTTTCCGTTATTCAGTGTAGCGAACTCCTAGCACACAGACAAATTCTTTGCAGCATCACTGGCTAAGAAATTATTGTAAAATTTCAGCAAATTTTCAGACAATCTCGTCTTTTCTGCAGCCCCATCTTGTACAATAGACTTACTAAAAGGGGGCTTGGGCTATGGCGAAGTATACGAAAACAGAAAAGAGCTGGGCACTGTACGATTGGGGCAACTCCGCTTATTCGATCATCATCACTACGGCAGTTTTCCCACTCTTTTATAAAGCAGCGGCAACAGATGCCGGCGTCGAATTGGCCGATTCAACTGCCTATTTGAGTTATACAATCGCCATTTTCACGTTCATTTTGGCGATGATCGGCCCGATACTCGGCACCATTGCCGATTATGAAGGTATGAAGAAACGCTTTTTCACCGGTTTTTTTCTGCTTGGCACCATCTCCACTGCGATGCTGGCGTTCGTACCCGAAGGCGAATGGCTATGGCTATTGATCTGTTACACATTTGCAGCACTCGGTGCGACCGGCGCGAATTTATTTTATGATGCATTCATCGTTGACGTCACAACCACCAAGCGAATGAACCGGGTGTCGGCATTCGGGTATGGCCTTGGCTATATCGGCTCAACCATCCCATTTGCGATTGCCATCCTCATTATATTATTGGCTCAAAACGGAGTATTGCCGCTTTCTGTTACCAATGCGAGCCGAGTTGCGTTTCTCATCACCGCTGTCTGGTGGCTCGTTTTCACTATTCCTATGCTTCGCCACGTCAAGCAAGTGCACTTTATCAAACGTGAAGCCAGCCCTGTAGTCCAGAGCTTCCGCCGACTCGGCAAAACCATCCGTGAAATTAGGCAATACCGTGCGTTGCTGCTGTTTTTGATCGCCTACTTCTTTTATATTGACGGCGTCGGCACCATCATCGCCTTATCCACCGCTTATGGCACAGACCTTGGTTTGAGTGCCACGAGCCTGCTGATTGTTTTGTTCGCCACCCAGGTGGTCGCCGCTCCTTTCGCCATTTTGTATGGCAGGCTTGCCGACCGGTTTACAGGAAAGAAAATGCTTTATGTCGGCATTATCGTCTATATCATCGTCTGCATTTATGCATTTTTTATTGAAACCATCACCGACTTCTGGATTCTCGCGATGTTGGTCGCCTCTAGCCAAGGCGGCATCCAAGCACTGAGCCGCTCTTATTTCGGAAAGCTTGTACCAAAGCAAAATGCCAATGAATTTTTCGGTTTCTATAATATTTTCGGCAAATTCGCCGCTATTTCCGGTCCCTTGCTTGTCGGCGTCACAGCACAAGTGACAGGCAATACCAGTATGGGCGTCTTAAGTTTGGTCGTCCTCTTTGTTATCGGGTTTGTTGTGCTTATGTTCGTCCCTGAGCCAGAGCCGCATGACCCGGTCGATGAAGTGGCCGCGGAATAAGCAAACACTAAAAAAGCCCTTGCGCAAATGCGCAAGGGCTTTTTTAGTGTTGAGTTTAGTTGTTTTTCTTAGCTGCATCAGTTGGCTCAACTTTGATCGTGCCATCTGAGTTTTTGTCGAGTGAGGATTCGCCGAATTCCACGACATCTACTCCACCGGCATCTTTTTCAGCTTTTTTGATTTCTTTTTCTACTTTTTTCTCTGCTTTTTCGTGCTCTTTTTGTGCTTTTTCTTCTTTTTTCTCTTCTTTTTCAATCGCTTTTTCATATTGCTTTGCTTCTTTTTCGATTGCTTTTTCTTGTTTATCTAATTCTTTCTCTTCTTTCTTCTCTTCGCGCTTCGCTTTTAATTCATCAGCTTTTTCTTTTGCTTGATCGATTGAACCGCTGACTTTCTCGGTAGAATCTGCAGTTTTCACTTTTACTTGCTCCTGCAACTCCTTGCCACTCTTAGGCGCGAGCAGTAACCCTGCAGCTGCACCGATCAACGCACCTGTCAACGCACCGGCAACAAAGCTTCCGGCGCCGCCTGAGTCAGATCCATGTTCAGCTGACATAGGTGCAGGCGATTGGATCTTGCCTTGGCGCACTAGGCGCTCTTCGACTTCTTCTACGATTTCAAATAAAGTACGGCCTCGTGCTTCCACGAGAGATACACTCATATGAAAATCTGTTAGATCATCTTGGTCACGGACGACGATAACGTCATAATCTGTCGCGTCTGTTTTCTTTTCAAGCATTTCTGCATTATACCCTTTTTGTACTAACGCATCACGTACTGATGTAAATGGATGTTCCACTGCAATTCTCACCATTCTGTGTCCACTCCTTTTTTTTTGAAAACTCTATGTTAAGTTGTTTTCCCTTATTCCACATCCCTAAACTTATCAAAACCAGGCTGATGCCCAATTTTTTCAAATTTTCGAGCTATTCGTTGGTAACACTGGAATGGATTGGGCTGAGTTGGACTTGGAATGCGTAGATGTGTTGCTGCTTGTTTGGAGCTTCACAAATGGATTCGCCGCCTTGCTTTGGGATGGCCTCGTGCAGCAAGTCAGGAAGAGCACCTGTCTTGCTGCGTCGGCTCACCCGTTTGCGCTAGGCGGCTGGGTGATTTCATTGTCTGTTGACTGTTTAAGTTGTTCTGCTTTCGCATATAGTTGCCGGCTAGCGGGGGAATCGCTTCCATGGTCTAGCATAGAAGAAGAAATTTAGGATTTTCGTTTTCTTTGATTATAGTCAGTTTAAGCTGAGCTTTCTTTGCAGGTTTCGTCCGCTGGTTGGGATGTCGCTCTCCTGGATCCCGTGCCTTGGGCAAAACAGATGGGAGCGTTCACAGAAATATCCATCAAAAAAAAATTCGGATCGGTTAAAGTTTAACCGATCCGGGTGTTGATCATTTTATACAGTGACTGCCGCACGCTCTACCGCTTTGATGCGATCGCCTGTTTCAGCATCGAAGAAATGGACATGCGCCATATCAAACGCCAATGTCGCTTGATGGCCCGCTTCGATGGTCGTCATTGCATCGACACGGGCAATGAAATTCTGGTCTTCATAAACTGCATGAAGAATCGTTTCGGCACCGGTCAACTCCGCAACGGTAATCGTCGCTTCAAACTCGCTTGCCGGGATGCCCGACAAATCTTCGTTGTTGACATGGATATGTTCCGGACGGATGCCTAGTGTTGCCGCTTTGCCGTCGTATCCTTCTTGTTTCAGCACTTCCAGTAATTTCGCCGGTACAGCAATCTGCTTTTGCCCGATGACAAACGAATTGCCTTCGATCTTGCCTTCAAAGAAGTTCATGGCAGGAGAACCGATAAAGCCTCCGACAAAACGGTTTTCCGGAAAATCGTAAACTTGCTTCGGCGTTCCGACTTGCTGGATCAAGCCGTCTTTCATGACGACAATGCGGGAAGCCATGGTCATTGCTTCCGTTTGGTCGTGCGTTACGTAGATGGTTGTCGTTTTCAAGCGGTTATGCAATTTGGAAATTTCCGCACGCATCTGCACGCGCAATTTGGCGTCCAAGTTCGACAACGGCTCATCCATCAGGAAGACTTTTGCATCGCGTACGATAGCGCGCCCGAGAGCTACACGCTGGCGCTGTCCGCCTGAGAGCGCTTTCGGTTTTCTGTTTAAATATTCTTCCAACCCGAGAATAGCCGCGGCTTCGTCTACACGGCGCTTAATTTCCTCTTTTTTGAACTTGCGCAGTTTCAAACCAAATGCCATATTTTCATAAACCGTCATATGCGGATACAATGCATAGTTTTGGAAAACCATAGCGATATCACGCTCTTTTGGCTGAACATCGTTCATTCGCTTATCGTCGATAAAGAATTCGCCCTCTGAAATTTCTTCAAGGCCGGCAATCATCCGAAGAGTTGTGGACTTCCCGCAGCCCGATGGCCCGACGAAAACAATAAATTCTTCGTCTTTAATGTGTAAATTGAAATCACTGACCGCCAGTGCCCCGTTGTCATATCTCTTGCCTAAATGATCTATTCTAATTTCAGCCATTAATCATTCTCCTCTAAAGCGTTTTCTTTTATTATAGAGAATTTGCAGTAAATTACAAATATATATTTAAGAGGGCTTTTCGACTGCACAGACAAGCTGCAATCAGTTGCGGAAAAAGCCTGCAAGGTGTTTATTTGCCACCAAACACTTTTAATAGACTGTGTTCTGACAAAACAAGTTCTCAGCCTCTAAACAGTTCGACAAGACCCCTTGCGGCTCGTTCATTACACTTCCTAGCCCTTTTAACACTAGTGCAGCGAAATCTCCAACTTGGCCTAAACATTCAACAACTCGACGCATTCAGCGAAACACAAAAAAGCCCCCGAACATCTCGGGAGCTTCCTGCCTGTCACGTATTAGACCGTTGCCGGTTTTTTGTCTTTTTTGATTTGCTTGCTGCGAAGTTGTCCACAAGCCGCGTCAATGTCTGCGCCTTGTTCATGGCGCACGCCGCAATTGATGCCTTTTTTCTTCAATGCATCGTAAAATGCGCTGATCGCTTCAGGCGTGCTTTGCTGATATTGGTCATGCTCATCCACAGAGTTATAAGGGATCAAGTTGACGTAAGACAGATGACGCTTGTCTTCAAGCAGTTTCGCAAGCTTATTCGCTTCTTCGACATGGTCGTTGACATCACGCAGCATAATGTACTCGAACGTGATGCGGCGGTTCGATTTCTCCAAATAATAATCGATCGCAGCCATCAGTTTTTCGACCGGATATGCTTTGTTGATTTTCATGATGCGCGTACGCAATTCGTTTGTCGGTGCGTGGATTGAGATTGCCAAGTTGACCTGAAGGCCCTCATCCGCATAATCGTAGATCTTCGGCACGATGCCGCTCGTGGAAACCGTGATATGGCGAGCCCCGATTGCCAACCCTTTTTGGGAATTGACAACGTGGAGGAAGTCCATCAAATTCGAGTAGTTGTCGAACGGTTCGCCGATACCCATGACTACGATGTGGCTGACGCGCTCATCTTTTTCTACAGCGTCGAAATGCGCCTGCACTTGCATGATTTGCTCGACGATTTCGCCCGCGTTTAAATCGCGGCTCTTTTTCAAAAGTCCGCTTGCACAGAAACTACAGCCGATGTTGCAGCCGACTTGCGTTGTGACACAGACCGAGTTGCCGTATTTAAAACGCATCAATACAGTTTCGATCAAGTTGCCGTCTTGAAGGCGGAACAGGAATTTAATCGTTCCATCGGATGATTCTTGCTTCACTGCCTCTTCCAATGTACGGATGGCAAAACTGTTCTCTAGAAGCTCGATGCAATCTTTCGACAAGTTTTTCATCTCTGAGAACTCAGTGACACGTTTAATGTACAACCAGTCCCACACTTGCTCTGCGCGGTATTTCTTTTGACCGTTTTCTACAAACCATTCTTTTAATTGTTCTATCGTCAATCCATAGATGGAATTTTTCATTTTTACGAACCCTCATTTCAGAATTTCACAATTGCTTATTATAATACTAAAAATCCAGTCTGGCAACAACTATTTTCGACTTTTCGGATCACTCCTGATAGAATCGGTGCATATTCCCCGTGCCGGTAGGGTACAGAAATATTACAGAGCTAAAGGAGGAATCATCATGGCAGCAATTACGCATGTGGGGCTTGCGGTCCCGGATTTAAATAAAGCGATGGATTGGTACCGGAAGGTCTTTGATTTTCGCGTCTTGGCAGGACCTTTCGAATTTAACGATGAGGAAGGCGGGCCTCCTTCCATGACGCAGGATTTACAAGGACCCGAAATTAAAAAGATGAAAAGCGTTCACCTGATGTCTTCTGGAGGCGTCGGAATCGAACTTTTCGAGTTCCAGCAACCTAGCTTTTCAGAAGAAGTGCCGACACCGCACGCCGGTTTCTTCCACATCACGCTGGTCGTTGACGATATTGTCGAATCCATTGAACGGGTTGTCCAGCATGGCGGCCGTCAGCGCAGCAAAATGTGGAATATCAATAAAGGCAAGCCCCATTACCTCGTCTACACGGAAGATCCTTTCGGCAATATTATCGAACTGTATTCCCGCAATACTTCCGAAATGTACGGCAATCGCTGATTAGATCAAAAACCGGACAGCCTTTGGGCTGTCCGGTTTTTGCATTTATTAAACCAATTGTTCTTTTTTCACGAGCATCGTGCCGTTTTTCGCAAGCGATTCATGCCAGGAGAACGCTTTTTCCAATACATGCGGCGTTTGCCCCCCGCGTGTCAATGCTTCTTCGAAATACTCGCGCATTTGCGGGCGATAATCCGGATGGACGCAGTTTTCGATGATGACTTCGACGCGCTGGCGCGGCGCAAGACCGCGTAGATCGGCGTAGCCTTGCTCGGTGACAACGACATCGACATCGTGCTCTGTGTGATCCACGTGTGACACGAATGGCACCACACTGGAGATCTTACCGGCTTTTGCAACGGATTTCGTAACGAAGATTGCAAGACGTGCGTTGCGTGCAAAGTCGCCCGATCCGCCGATGCCGTTCATCATTTTCGTGCCGGAAACGTGCGTCGAGTTGACGTTTCCATACATATCAAACTCAAGTGCCGTATTGATGGAAATCAAGCCGAGTCGGCGGACGACTTCCGGATGGTTGGAAATTTCCTGCGGACGCATGATGATCTTGTCACGGTACTGGTCGAACTCGCTGAATACTTGCTTCATTTTCGGTTCAGACAAGGTAATCGAGCAGCACGAAGCGAAATCGACTTTGCCCGCATCCATCAAATCGAAGACCGCGTCTTGCAATACTTCCGAGTAGACTTCCAAGTTTTTAAACTCGGAATCGATCATGCCGTGGAGTACAGCATTTGCGACCGAGCCGATGCCGGATTGAAGCGGTGCCAGTTTTTCTGTCAGGCGGCCGGCTTCGATTTCACTGCGGAAAAAGTTCAACAAGTGGTCAGCCATGATTTTCGTTTCTTCGTCTGGCGCGACGATAGTCGACGGCGAATCTTCCTGATGCGTGAAGACGATTCCGCGTACACGGTCCATGTCGACCGGAATGCCTCGTGTGCCGATGCGCTGGTCCACAGCTGTCAACGGAATCGGATCGCGCTCGCCTTGCTTGCCTGTATCGTAAATATCATGGATGCCTTCAAATAATTCTGGCTGTGCTCCATTGATTTCGATGATGATATTTTTCGCATGTTTGACGAAAACCGATGAGTTGCCGACAGATGTCGTTGGGATAATCATGCCGTCTTCTGTAACCGACAACGCTTCTACGATAGCAAAATCAATCGGTTCGATAACCCCTGTGCGAATCCATTCCGCTGTGTGGGACAAATGATGGTCGACAAAGAACATTTCGCCTTCATTAATCGCTTTGCGCATGGCCGGTTCGGCTTGGAAAGGCAGGCGTTTATTGACGATTCCAGCTTCTGCGAACAAACGGTCAATATCCGATCCAAGTGATGCGCCGGTAAAGACGTTGACCTTGAAGTTTTCTGTTTCAGCGCGCTCAACTAGCGCATAAGGAACCGCTTTCACATCTCCCGCTCTTGTAAATCCACTGAGACCAAGTGTCATTCCGTCTTGAATCCAAGCTGCTGCCTCCTGGGGTGAAACAACACGGTCATGCAATTCTGTCGCTTTGATTCGTTCTAGGTTTTTTTCCATTCCGATCACACTCTCTTTCTGCATAGTTATTCGCTATGGCAATTACTATTAGAGATTAAAGCGTTTTCATCCTGACGCTCGCTGATGTTTACTTCCCGAAAAAAGGATAGAGCGAAAACACCCAATCTGCCTGGCTAATTATTAGATAATTTTAACTTGTGCCACAGCTGAAAAGGGAATTACCGGATGGAAAAGAGCAATAGTCGAGTGAAACAGAAAATCGGCTGTCCGAGGCAGCATTTTCATGCGTTCTCAGAAGCCGAGTAGTTTTCGGAAATAGCTGGAATAAGACTGGCTGACAGGCAGCCGGTCGCCGTTATCCATAGCCAACACGAATGTCGAATGGGTATCCGGGTGGATTTCTTCTATATGGTGGACATTGACGATAAACGAACGGTGGCAACGGATAAAAGAATCCCTTGGCAGCAAATATTCGAATTCCTGCAACGAATTTTTATTGGTCCCGGAGAAATCCGCTGCATGGACATGTGTTTTGCGGTCCTTCACTTCGAGATAGCGGACATCCGTAAACGGAATCGGCTTCCAGCCATCCGGGCTTTTCACGGTCACGACCGATTTCCCTTCTGTATAAGCCGGGTAAATCGCCATCACGCAGCCGGCAAGCTCGCCATCTTCTTCAAATGGCACCGCCATGCCGTGGTAAGGCACTCCGAACACTTCGCGGTTGATGAATTCCGACGCTTTTTGGCCGGTTGTCAATGCCTTATGGGCAATTGTGCCTTCCCGCACCTTATCGCCAGGCTTGATTTTCAAATCGATTCGTTTGCTTGGCCGATAATAAGTGTATTCTTCCATATTTGAAACCACGATCGAAACTTCATCGGAGAATAGCTCCCCCATCACGTCCAATAGCGGACCTGGTGTAATTTTTTCCATCACTATGGACCTCCAGTAACGTTCAAGTGGTATTAGTATACATGATTTTGCATGAACAGAAAAGAACGCTCCCGCTCAAGAGGGCTGATGCCTGCCCAATTATGGCGATTTTTTTAACATCGTGCCCTGCGCCTTGTAATGGGCATGCCACGACAAAGCTTCATCTAGCACATGCGGCGTATGCCCTCCAAGAGCCTCAGCACGCAAGAGATACTCTTCTAATTGCGCACGATAATCCGGATGGACGCAATTCGCGACAATCCGCTGTGCCCGTTCACGGGGCGCCAAATTGCGGATATCGGCATAGCCGTATTCCGTTACGACGACATCCACATCATGCTCGGTATGGTCGACATGGGATACGAACGGCACCACACTTGAAATGCGGCCGTCTTTCGCGGTTGATTTTGTGACGAATATGGCGATTTGGGCGTTGCGCCCAAAATCACCCGAACCGCCGATGCCGTTCATCATATTCGTTCCCGCGACATGCGTCGAATTGACATTTCCGTAAAGGTCGAATTCCAATGCTGTATTGATCGAGATCAACCCGAGCCGCCGGATGATTTCGGGATGGTTGGATATTTCCTGCGGCCGCAATACGAGCCGGTCGCTGTAGCGGCCCAAATCATTGTAGATCCGGTCCATATAAGGTGCTGACAAAGTGATCGCTGAACCGGACGCGAATATTGCTTTACCGGAATCAAGCAAGTCGAAGACGGTATCTTGCAGCACTTCCGAATACAGTTCGAGATCATGAAACTCCGAATCGAGGAGGCCTTGCAAGACCGCATTCGCCACCGATCCGATGCCGGACTGGATGGGTGCTAAGGTTTCAGTCAAGCGTCCCGCCCTCACTTCGCCGCGCAAAAACTCGAGCAGGTGGCCGGCCATGACATCTGTTTCAGCACCAGGCGGCTCTATTGGCGACGGAGAATCTGGCTGGTCCGTCCAGACAATGCCTTTCACTTTCGACATATCGATCGGTATGCCCGCCATGCCTATTCGATCGGACGGCGAGACGAGCGGAATCGGGCGACGGCGGCCGATAGGTTCCGGTTCGTAGCAATCGTGCAGCCCCTGTAACTCAAGCGGCTGTGAGGTGTTGATTTCAATGATCAGCTCTTTTGCATGATGGGCAAAAACAGCCGAGTTGCCGACGGAAGTCGTCGGGATCAATAAACCTTCTTTGGTGATGCCGAGCGCTTCGATAATCGCAAAATCAATCGATCCCGCCACTCCGCTTCTGATCCATTCCGCCGTCTGCGATAAATGATGATCGACAAACAGCACCGCTCCGGAATTGATGGCGGACCGCATCAGCCGGTCTGATTGATAGGGCACACGCTTACGCACCACTCCAGCTTGCGCCAAATACCCATCATTTCCCGAGCCAAGCGATGCCCCGGTATAGACATCGATTTGAAATCCTTCTTCCGCTCCTCGATGGGCTAGCGCGAGCGGCACCGCTTTTGCATCTCCTGCCCGCGTAAAGCCGCTTAGTCCGACTGCCATCCCAGTATCGATCCAGCCAGCTGCTTGAGTTGCTGAAACGATGCGGTCGTGCAACGCCTTCACTTGAATTCTCTTCAGTCGTTGATCCATCGCCATCCCCTTCTCCGAATTGCGCCTTTTCCAATACCTATACCCATGATGATCCATTGCTCAACCTGTCCCCCATCCTTCCAGCAAAGCCAGCCAAATAACATCTCCCGTCTCTCTCAAACTTTTTTCACTAAATTTTCCCGTCTGGTGCAAAGTCATTGACAAGCTTTAGAAGTATCCATAATATGGTGAAGTTAACATCGCGCCCTTGTCTACATATATATAAGAAAGAAGGCACTCCAATGTCCAAAGACCAACGCAAGAAAATATTCATTTTGATGGTCAATATGTTTATTGCCATCGCCAGTTTCGGCATCATCATCCCGATTTTGCCCGCTTATCTTGTCTCCATCAACCAAGGAGGCATGGCCGCCGGATTGATGATCGCCATCTTCGCGGCCGCCCAATTCTTGTTCTCCCCGATCGCCGGTAAATGGGCTGACCAATACGGCCGCCGCATCATGATTATTTGGGGGCTCGCCGGGCTAACCTTGTCGATGTTCATTTTCTACGCATCTGATTTGATCGGTGTATTGTACTTCTCCCGCGTCATCGGAGGGATCGGCGCCGCCATGCTCGTACCGGCAATTTTCGCTTATATCGCTGATATCACCACTTTCGACCAGCGCGCCAAAGGAACCAGCATGGTGTCTGCAGCGATGTCGCTCGGCATTGTCATCGGCCCTGGAATCGGCGGCTTTCTTGCCGACTACAGCCTGAAGCTGCCGTTTCTCGTCTCGGCGCTTGTCTCGCTGGCTGCGGTATTGTTTTCGGTATTTGTCTTGAAAGACAGCGACGCCGAACAAGCCGATCCGAATACGTCTTTGACGATGACACAATCGGAATCGATGTTCAAAAAGATTGCGCGTTCCACTTCCGTTCCTTATTTCGTGCCGCTCGTCATCACGCTCGTCATGAGCTTTGGCTTGCTGGCCTATGAATCCGTCCTCGGGCTGTATCTCGATAATCAATTTAATTCCAGCCCGAAAGACATTGCGTTCATGATTACAGCGACCGGTACGGTCAGTGTCATCGTACAGCTATTTGTCGTCGACCGTCTGGTTACGCGCTTCGGTGAAATCGGCGTATTGGTCGCGTTTATCGGAGTAGCCGCGGGAGGCTTTCTTGCCTCGCTATTCGCTAGCAGCTATGTCATGTTCTTCGGGGTGTCTTTGATCATTTTCTTGGCAACATCCATTTTGCGTCCAGTATTGAATACATTGATTTCGAAGCTTGCAGAAGGTGAAGTCGGTTTTGCGATGGGCATGAACAATGCTTATATGAGCATTGGTAACGTCTTGGGGCCGCTTCTTGCCGGCATCCTGTTCGACATCAACATCATTTTCCCGTTTATCCTCGGGCTGATCTTATTGCTCCTCACCTTGCTCATCACCACTGCTTGGCAAAAATCACGTGCTGAGAAGCTCGCCAAAGTGATGGAATAAGTGTTTTGTATCATTTTTATATTCCCAAAAGACAGGTCAGAGTGAAATCTGACCTGTCTTTTTTCCATTTAAAGTACTTTTTTCAAGTTATTGAACTATATGACTGTCTTTATATTTTAGAGATTTGTTTTTCTAAGCCCTTTTCTGCTTTCGGTGCAAACCAATAGCTTTACGATAGGGGTTACAGGTTGTATAATATTTGTATAACAAAAAACTACGGAATGAAGGTCATGCTATGTATAACATCAAAGCTGCTGCCAAAATACTGGATATGCCGAAAGTGACCATCCGTTCCTGGGAGACGCGCTACAATGCCATAACACCAGCGCGCACAGAATCGGGCCATCGTTTGTATTCCGACCAAAACCTGGAAGATCTGAAATGGCTGAAAATCCAAGTGCAGGAAAACGGCATGAAAATCAGCGAAGCGGTCAAGCAATTGCACACTTCGAGAAAACAGTTCTATCATCCCGATCCGTCCGATTCAGAAGGCACGCCCGTTGAATATGCCAAGCAAATCGAAGAACTGTACCAGGCGGCAGTGGAGATTGACATTGACCGTTTCAATTACTTGCTCGATCTGAAATTTTCACTTTTCCACCACCAGACCGTATTCTTTTCCATCATCGCGCCGTTGATGGTGCGCATCGGCGCGGAATGGGAAAGCGGACAGATCAGCGTAGCGCATGAGCACATGATCACCAATATCATTCAGCAACGCTTTAACCAATTTTTCCGCATCTTCCCGGTCGCTCCTCATTTGCCGAAAGTGCTGGCGCTTACGCCAAGCGGAGAACACCACCAGCTCGGGCTTTTGTTGTTTTCCTTGTTCCTTCGTGAAAATGGCTTTCACGTTGTCTACACAGGACCCGACACACCGCTAGAAGGCCTTGCCGAAATGGCTGCCAAACAAGACTTTAAGCTCGTCTGCATGTCGGTCATGACGCCAAAAAGCCGTCCGGTTGCAGAACAGTACATCAAAGAACTGTCTGAAGCGATTCCGGGCCTGCAGTTTTTGCTCGGCGGCCAAGGCATCAATTGCGACGATGAATACATCAACCGCTATTGCATCGGCTACACGCTCGAATCATGGAAAGAATGGCTCGAGGAATACAAAGCCGCCCTCCCTTCTTAAAACAAAGCGCCGCGTGCGAATGGAATCCATTCGCACGCGGCGCTTTGTTTATTCGCTATCGATTTCCTGATACTGTTTCATATACGGGCCGCTGTCAGCCACTTCCGAATGATACAGCGCCTTCAGGGCAAAACTTTTTTCGAGCTCCATTTCCTTCATCAAGACTTTCAGCCGTTTTTTCAGCTCTGGTTCTTGATTGACCAGCTTTTCCATATTCGATTTAAAATAACGCATCCCAATCCGCTCCTTTTTGTTTAATTGTAACATGGACAAGCTCGAAAAGAGTCTGTCTACTCCGTTCATTTGATGCGTCCGCTGTTCAATGGGGGCTCGCAAAAAAAATGCCCCGACAAGCCATAATGGCTCGCCGGGGTATTTTTTCAACCAACTACATGAAATACATAATTGACGAAAAACAAACAAGCAATGACATAAAGTGCTGGAGAAACTTCACGCCACTTGCCGATCGCCACTTTCAGCACCGGATACAGGATAAACCCGATCGCAATGCCATCCGCAATACTGTACGTAAACGGAATCAAAGCGACAATCAACAGTGCAGGAAATGTTTCGCTCATGTCCTTCATGTCGAGATTCTTGATGTTTTGCAGCATCAAGCCGCCGATGATGATGAGAATCGGCGCAATTGCGCTGTCCGGAATGATTTTGATGAGCGGAATAAAAAACGCCGCACCTAAAAACAAAAAGCCAGTCGTCAGTGCTGTCAAGCCGGTGCGTCCGCCAGCCGCCATGGCAGCGGCACTTTCAACACTGGCAACGGTCGGGCTGGTGCCCAGAAAACCCGATGCCATCGTCGACACCGATGTGGCTTGGAATGCACGCGTATACTTTTCCGGACGCCCGATGAAATTCACCTGGCCGTGGACGAGTCCGATATTTTCAAACACCAGCACCATCGTCAAGGAAAATACCGCCACCCAGAACGTCGTCGACAAAATCGAACCAAACGACATCGAGCCAAACACCGCGAACGCTTCTGCGGTATTGACACCGGGTTCGCTCAACTGGCTGAGATCAATCATGCCGAAGAAATACGCAATGACCGTACCGAGTACGATGGTGATCAAAAAGTTCCCCGGCACATTGCGGATGAACAGCACGATCGCGAGCAAAAACGTCAGCACCGTCGCCAGCACTAGCGGATCTGACAGCGAACCAAGTGAAAGAATCGCACCGTCGCCAGGCCCGACCAGGCCTCCTTTTTCAAGGCCCAATAGCATGAGGAACAGCCCGAGCCCGACCGTAATCGCTTCTTTTAGCGAATGCGGCACCGCCTCACTGAGCATTTTCGAAAATCGCGTAAACGCCACGAATGCAAAAATGACGCCAGAAACGAAGACCACCGCAAGCGCCTCTTGCCAACTAAGACCCATCGACTGGACGAGCGTATAGGAAAACAATGCATTGATTCCCATACCCGGAACGAGCAAGATGGGCGCATTGCCCCAAAAGCCCATTAATAGCGCGCCGACGACCGCAGCGGCAATGGTGCCGATAATCGCATACTCGACCGGCATACCGGACTCCGATAAAATCAGCGAGTTGACGGCGATGATGTAAACAACGGTGAAAAAACCGATCAAACCGGCTGTCAATTCCCGCTTGATGGTCGTCCCATTTTCGTTAAGACCGAAAAACCGGTCTATCCAATTTGCCATAAGACATACCTTCTATGAAATTAGCCCTCTCCCTACCCGCTCTGCCTGAAAAATTCAAGTAAGCCAAGATAGAATTGTAATCCTTAGAAATGGGGCTGTCAAGGCTTTTATCTTGAAAGCAAACAGCTGTGCCGCAGCGCCTTGACGCCATTCATGAGGTGACGAAAAGCCCCCCAACAAAGCAGCTGAGAAACTTAAAAAACCGCCGTTCCCGTCAGTCACCTCAAGTAAGATGACTGACGGGAAACGACGGTTTGGAATATATTGTTTTTAAACGAACATGCCGGCGATCGATGCGCTCAAAAGTGACGCCAGCATACCGGCCGCAATGGCACGCATGCCGAGGCGTGCGATATCCGGGCGGCGGCTTGGAGCCATAGCACCAAGACCACCGAGCAAGATGGCAAGTGAGCTGAAGTTTGCGAATCCGCAAAGCGCGAAGCTGACGATGATGACCGTCTTCGGAGACAAGTTCGCAATTTCCGGAGCAAATGCCGTATAAGCGACAAACTCGTTCAATACGAGCTTTTGTCCGATATAACTTCCCGCTTGCACAGCTTCTGCCCACGGAACGCCGATGGCAAAAGCAAGCGGTGCGAAGATATAGCCAAGAATGCCTTGAATGGTGATGCCTTCAACACCGAACCAGCCGCCGATGCCGCCAAGAACACCGTTCGCTAGCGCGATGAGTGCGATGAATGCAAGAAGCATCGCCCCTACATTCAATGCCAGCTGCAAGCCGTCTGAAGCTCCGCGTGCTGCTGCGTCGACAACGTTGACTGAACGATCGTCTTTTTCCATGACAAATTCTTTTTCTTCGATTTCTTCCTGTTCCGGGATCATGATTTTTGCCATGATTAATCCGGCAGGCGCCGCCATGAAGCTAGCAGCAAGCAAGTATTCAAGTGGGACACCGAGAAGCGCATAGCCGGCGAGTGTCGAACCCGCCACCGATGCAAGCCCACCGGTCATGACCGCGAACAACTCGGACTTGGTCATGTTCGGCAGGAACGGGCGCACGACGAGCGGCGCTTCCGTCTGGCCGACGAAAATATTAGCCGATGCAGAGATCGATTCCGCTTTACTCGTGCCGAGCAATTTCGATAACGCCCCGCCGAGCAAACGGATGATCCACTGCATGATGCCTAGATAATAAAGGACAGAGATTAAAGAAGAGAAGAAAATAATGATCGTCAGCACTTGGAATGCAAAGACGAAACCAAAACCTTCCGTATCAGCGGCAGGGCCGAAGACAAATGCAATCCCTTCCCCTGCATAGTTGATAATGTTCTGTACGCCTCTCGACAAACCGAGCAACGCTGCTCTGCCGAGTTCCCATTCCAATACCATAAATGCAAACGTAATCTGGATAGCCAATCCGCCGAGAATGGTCCGTGGCTTAATGGATCTCTTTCCATCAGACAATAAGAAAGCGATTCCAAGAACGACGATGATACCGAAGATGCCCCACAATAAATTCACAACTTCACCTCATTAAAAGTAGTTTTATCAGAAAATTGAACAATTTTTTGTCATTCATTGTCTGTCGTCAGACATCTTACCAAATCTTATCGAAGATGTAAATGCACATCTTGTGACAGCTTTTCTTCATATATTTAAGTGCCTTCATTTTCCTGCTTTTTTGGATTTTTTATGAAAAACGCCAACACGATGCCGACTGCACTCAAAGCCCCTGTCACCATGAATGAAATATTGACTCCGCGAATCAAACCTTCTACACCGTAGCGGTCCGGATCAAGTGCCGCGCCGGTCATGATTGTTACAAGCAACGCGGTGCCGATCGAACCCGCCACTTGGCGCATCGTATTGCTCATCGCCGTGCCGTGCGGAATCAAATGGTCCGGCAATTGATTGAGCCCGGCTGTCGTCACAGGCATCATAACAAGCGCCACACCGAACATGCGGATGGCATGCATGATGGTCAAGTAAGCGAACGGTGTATCTGCGGCCAGCATCGTAAACTGGAATGTCGAGGCCGTGACGATCGATAGCCCTGCAACGGCCAGCCATTTTCCGCCGGCTGCATCAAAGATCTTCCCAGCGACCGGATTCATCACCCCCATAATGACGGCTCCTGGCAACAGCATGAGACCCGATTCAAGAGCCGTGAACCCGTGCATGTCCTGCATATAGATGGGCAAAATCGTGGCGCTGCCGATCATCGTAACAAAGACGATAACGCTGAGAATCGTCGATAGCGTAAAGAGCCCGTACGTAAAGACGCGGAACTCCAAAATCGGCTGTTTGAGCTGCCCTTGCCGACGGATGAAAAACCATAAAGCGATGATGCCGACGGAAATCGAAGCAATGACCGTAGTGCTGCCCCAACCGAATGTGCCGGCACTCGAAAAGCCGTACAACAAACCGCCGAACCCGAGCGTCGACAACGCAATCGACAACATATCGATTTTCGGGAACGTCCTCTCGGTGACGTTGCGCAAAAAGAAATAAGCCAGCAATAAATCAATCAGCGCAATCGGGATGACCACATAGAACAACGCGCGCCACGGATAATGGCCAAGCAGCCAGCCGGACAAGGTCGGCCCGATCGCCGGCGCAAAAGAGATGATCAGCCCGAACATGCCCATCGCCTGCCCGCGTTTTTCCACCGGGAAAATGACGAACAGAATCGTCTGTGCGAGTGGCATCATGATGCCCGCTCCCGATGCCTGGACGATGCGTCCGATCATTAATACCGAAAAGCCGGGCGCCAGCGCACAAATGATCGTGCCCGTTGCAAACAAGCCCATTGCGACAAAAAATAAATGGCGCGTCGTATATTTATTGATCAGAAAGGCAGTAATCGGGATCATCACGCCGTTGACAAGCATAAACACCGTCGTCAGCCACTGCGCGGTATTTGCAGTAATGTTCAAGTCTTCCATAATATGCGGCAAAGCGGTGGCCAGCAGCGTCTGGTTAAGAATCGCCACAAATACCCCCGCCATCAAGACCGCAAGCAGCGGCTTTTTAAACCGCTCCTCCAGTTCCATTGTCCCCAAACGCTCACCCCCATGTGCCCTTTCTTTCCTGCTTACCCCAACCCGACGGTTTTACGCCGCTTTAAAAACAAAAAGCCGCAAAGTCAAAAGACTCTGCGGCAATTGTTAAGCGGCCTGTTTCTTGTCCTTGCGGTTGAACAAGTAATACAAGGCTGGAATCATGACGAGTGTAAAAATCCCTGAGAACATGAGTCCTGCGATGATCGTTACCGCCAACGGTTCGAACAATGGGTCGCCTGAGAATGCGACCGGCAACAATGCCACGATCGACGTCAAGGATGTCAGCACGATCGGCTTGATGCGCGCATAACCCGACTCGATGATCGCTTCTTCGATATTGAAGTCTCCCGTCAGGCGGCGTGTTTCGACAAAGTCGATAAGCACGACCGCATTGCGGACGACGATACCGGTCAAGGAGACGATCCCCATGACGCCAAGGAAGCTGAGCGGCGTCTGCGTCAGGAACAATCCGAGAATCGCACCCGATATGCCTAGGTAGACGGCAATCAAGACGAGGAACGGCAATCCGAATGACTTGAACTGGAATGCAATGACCAAGTAGACGAGCAATAGCACGACAAGGAACAAGATGCCGATTTCAGCAAAGAACGCTTCCTGATCGGAATTCTCCCCGCCGGTCGACAGTTCATAGCCCGCAGGCAGATTGCCGCGTTCATTGTCGACCACTTCGAGCATTTGCGCTTCAAAATCATCCGCTTCGCCGAATGCACGCAGCGTGATGGCGCGTTTTCCGCCTTGGTGCGGCACTTGCGCGAGCACCGTCGTTTCCTCCGGCGTCAGCAGTTCATCCATGCCAACGAGTTCAGGCGGGCCTTGTTCACTTAATGCCGGCACACTGAAGTCAGCGAGGTCGATCGGTTCGCCCTGCGTGACACCTGCTTGCTTCAACACTACGTCATATGGGGTTTGCCCTTCATATAGCGTATAAAGCGGCACACCTTGCGTCAACAACTGCAATTGATTGGTGACTTGCGATAAGGCGATGCCTTGTTCTTCAAGCACATCACGCTCGGGCACATACTGGATTGCCGGTACGGCCTCACCTAAGTTGTCGGTGATCAGCGTGGCACCGTTTGAGAGCATTTGTTCAGCGAGCGTATCGCGCAATGCGGCGAGTTCTTCGATGTCATCTCCCGTTGCCGTCACCGTAACAGGAGCGCCGACTGGCGGCCCTTGAACGATCGTATCGAGGAAGATTTCAGCATCCGGATAGCGTTCGCGCAGTTCCGGTTCCCATTTGTCGATAAAGCTTGATGCGGAAGTTGCGTCACGATCGACACGGAATGCCACTTGGCCCGTGTTCGGACCGGCGTTGTCGATCGAAGAGGCAAATAGATTCGGCAAGCCTTCGCCAGTGAAAATCGCCGTTTCGTTGACATCGCCATCTTCTGCGACGACTGTGTCGGTGATCTCGCGGATAAAGGCATCCGTTTCTTCGATCGTGGTGCCTTCTGCAAGGCGAACATTCATCGTCACTTCTTCACGATCTGCTTCCGGGAAGAACTCAAACGGCGTGAACAGTGCGAGCGACAGCAAACCGGTCGCGATGACCAGTCCGCCGATGCCTGTGAACCATGGATGCTTCAGGACGCCTTTTAGTACTTTCTGGGAATACACTTGCGCCAGCTTTTCAAGCGGCTTGCCAAGGAATCCTGGCGTGTCGGAGATCTTGCGCTTTTTGCGTTTGTTGCGCAAATACTGCATCATCGGAACGAGTGTGATCGACAAGACCGTCGACGCCAAAATCGTCGTGATCAAAATACTCGGCAGCGCTTTGATGAACGCGCCGTTTCCGCCGGACAGGAGCAATAGCGGAGAGAATGTCACGACAATCGCGAGACTCGACGAAACGATCGACGGGTACACTTCTTTGACACCGTTGATCGCACCCGTCAGCGGATTGTCGCCGAGCTTGTAGCGTCTTTGGATATTGTCGTTGACGACAATGCTGTCATCGACCAATATCCCGATTGCGATGATCAAGCCGATAACGGAAATCTGGTTCAAATCGACACCGAGTGCCGGAATCGGAATGAGCCCGATCAGCACCGACGCGAGTACGGTCAGCGCGACGGCGAATGCACCGAACAGCGTCAAACCGGCTGTAGTGACGACTAATACCGCAAGCACAGCAATCAGCAGCGACACATACAGCGTGCCGAAGATTTCATTGACGTTTTCCGCTTGCGACACATAGCGTTCTGCCGTAATGCCTGCCGGCAAGTCTTCGTTGAACTCTTCAATCACTTCACTGACGCGGTCATCGACAGACGGCACGTCTTGTGCTGTCTGCAAAAACACGGTATAGGAAACGGCTGGCTGTCCTTCAAACGTAACGATGTCCACTGCCGGAACATCAGTCGTTTCTACCGTCGCTACATCCGCGAGCGGCACTGCAGCCTGTCCTACTTGAAGTTCGCGCAATTTCTCGATGCCTTGTTCTTGCAGCACCGTCAAGATGACTTGCTGTTCGCCGTCGTCATGCGTGCCGAGCGACAGCGGCTGGTTGGCCTGCTGCAGGCTTTCTAGCACTTCAAATGGCTGCAGCTGGTTTTCTGCCAGCGCATCGCCATCCAGTTCAATGAGCACTTGCTGGCCATTCAAGCCTTTGACTTGCGTGCCGGCAACGCCTGACACCGCTTCTACGTCATCCGACAAATCAGCCAGCGGTCTTTCGAGTTCCGCAAGTTCGGCTTCATCGCCGTAGAATAAATAAGAAACGAGCGGGAAAGTCAGGTCCAGCTTTTCAACGCTTGTTTCCTGCGCCTGGTCCGGGAAGCTTCCGGCTGCGCGCTGTGCCTGCTGCTGGATTGTGTTGATCAATCCATCCGGCTCCACACCATCTTCAATTTCGAGTGTAATGATGGAAGCGGAATTCGCAGAAATCGAATTCATCGAAGCGATGCCATCAATGCTTTGCAATGCCCGTTCGATCGGGTTGGTGATGGCCGTTTCCACTTCTTCCGGCTGGGCACCAGGCAGAATCGTAGACACCAGCACAAGCCCTGGCGGCGTTTCCGGAATTTCACGCTGCGGCAAGGTCAGGAAAGTGTAGACACCAACCAACATAAGAATCAAAATCAAAAAGATGAATAGTTTACTGCGTTCGAGTATGTACTGCATAAGGATTGGCTCCCTCCACTTGATGTATAACTATTGTATAATGTTGAGTTAAAAAGCACCACTTTTAGCAACTCAAAAACCCGGCCATTTTTTTGGCCGGGTTTTCTTCATCTTCTGGCAGGTTCACGCTGTCTTAGGAAAAACGCCCCCACAAACAATAATAGCGGTGGCAGGACGGCCAGTTTAAACACCCAACCGTCATCTCCCATAAAAATCAGGCCCATCGGCAAAAGCGATGCCACAGCGGCCCAAAATAGCGCCTGCCACGATCTTTTCCACATCCCGTACAAGGCTAGCACCAATGCGGCAATGACCAATGACCAAAGCAAGATCCCCATCAACAGGAAATCCATGTTCATGCGCCTCCGTTCAGTTTCTATCTACTCTATTTATACCCCTTTCTTAGACAAAAATCATTTATTAAGTTCGCTTTCACTTAAATTTTTTAATGATGGACTTTCTCTAAAAAAACATAGAAAATCCGGCCAGGAAAATCTCCTGGCCGGATTCGGGTTTCACATTAAACTTATAAGTTTTGGAAAAACAAACGCAGCACGTCGGCGCCTCCGATGAATGTCCCGAGCGAGCTTCCCAGGTTGGTCAAGACAATGACGAGCAGCACGCGCGTCACTTTATTGTCCCAAAAGCCCTTGACGGTGAAGACGTCTTTTGCCAAATTATCAAAATCCCCGACATTCGGCCGGCGGATGAACGCCTGTGTAAGGCCAGCGAACCAACCGGCCGCCACGAGCGGATTCAGCGAAGAAATCGGCGCTGCCACGAATGCGGTAAGAACCGCGAGTGGATGGCCGAATGCAATGGCTGCGCCAATTGCCGCAAGCGAACCGTTCCACAGCACCCAACTGATCGTCTGTTCGATTCCGGCAGAAGGATTTGCGTAAAATGTATAGCCAATGATCGACAAAATGATCAATGGAATGGCCCAGCCGATGATTTTCGGCCATTTCGACTTAGCCGGCACGGTGTTTAGCGCCGCTAAATCCTGCTCATGGTGGATTTCACGCGTGATGCCGGGGATATGTGCCGCACCAAGGACGGCAACGACTTTTTTGCCCGGCGCATCCTTGATTTTCTGCGCCAAGTATTGGTCGCGTTCATCGATGAGCGGCTTTTTGATGCGCGGGAATGCTTTCGTGAAATCATCCATCACCGCGTTCAATGTATCCTGCTGTTTCATCTTTTCGAGCTCTTCTTCAGAAATCGATTCTTTGCTGAAAATGCTGAAGAATACCGACATAATAAGCTGCACTTTGCCCATCATCCCGATATTGCCCCAAATGCGCGAAAACGTCACTTGGATATTGCGGTCAGCAAGCACCAGCTCCGCACCGGTTTCTTCTGCTGAGTGAATGCCTTGGATCATTTCCGAGCCGGGCTTGATGCCAAACTGATCGGCCAAGCGGTTTTGGAATGAGGAAATCGCCAGGTTCATCAGCAATAAACTGGCCTTTTTTTCCTTGATGATCTTAAATATATCGGTTTCTTTCCATTTCTTGTCCTGCATGACCGAATCGTAGCGCTGCGCATCGAGTTCGATGCACACTGAATCAGGACGTTCGAGTTCGACCACTTCTTTCACTTGTTGTGCGCTCAGCTTGGAAACATGCGCCGTGCCGATCAAAATCAATTGTTTGCCGTCCACTTCGAGACGGGTGATATTTTCTTCCGTCATTATTTCTGCTGTCATCATTGTACTTCCTTCATAGAATAAGATTTCCTTTTCATGCCGATTGCCGATGAAAAAGACTGTCTATTCTTTATAATGAATCACCAAGCGCAAAATATCAATCTTTTCGAAAGCTTATAAGTCAAGTGAGTTGAACGTGTTTCCTTCGTCTAGATTGCCAGCTTGGAAACCTTTATAGAACCACTCTTTACGCTGTTCGGACGTGCCGTGCGTAAAGCTATCCGGAACGGCGTAGCCGCGCGTCCGCTTCTGAATCGTGTCGTCCCCAACCGCACTTGCCGCATTCAGCGCTTCCTCCAGGTCTCCTTCTTCCAAATACCCCATGCCTTGCGCGTGATGCGCCCAGACGCCGGACAGATAATCCGCCTGCAGTTCCAAGCGAACCTGTAATTGATTGTATTCAGTCTCGCTCAACTGATTACGGGCTTGCTGTACATCCCCGAGAACGCCGAGCAAGTTCTGTACATGGTGGCCGACTTCATGGGCGACGACATAAGCCATCGCAAAATCTCCTGGTGCATTGAATTGCCGCTCGAGCTCATCGTAAAAACTCAAATCAATATAAAGTTTGGAATCCGCCGGGCAGTAAAAAGGCCCTGTCGCAGAACCCGCCATGCCACATGCCGATTGCACACTGCCGGAAAACAGCACCAAGGTCGGTTCGACATATTCCATGCCTTCTTTTGCAAACACTTCCGCCCATACTTCTTCGGTATCTGCCAACACGACCGAAACAAAGTCCGCGAGCTCTTCTTCCCGCTCGCTTGCGACATACGGCTCGCTCGTGGAGTTTGCCCCTTCGCCGCCGAGAATCGCACCCGGATCGCCGCCAAGAAACGTAATCAGCAGCACAATCAGCAGTCCTCCGATGCCTCCTCCGGCAATTACAGGACCGCCGACTCCGCGCCCCCTTCTATCTTCGACATTTCGACTGCCCGCACGACCTTTCCATTTCATAAGTAGACCTTCTTTCCACATTCGTTTTTACCACTTATACCCGCTTTACGCCCTAGCTTAATCCCATAGTGGCAGCCGGTACACCAAAAACTTTTCGCGCGGATCGCCGGCGTTGTCGGGCAGCGGAATTTCCTTGAACAATTCAAATGCCGTGCGCCTCTCCAAAAAGTCGATATATTCGATAGAGGGATAGAACAAGATGATGTCCACTTCCCTCGGGTATTCGGCAACAGAGCGCAGAATACGGCCGACCACTTTCATGAACACGGGATCGGAAAATGGATTGAAGAAATAAAACCACCGGTCGTCTGACCGTATACGATAGTCCTGGGCATACCCATTGCAGAATTCGATATGGGGGTTGCCCTTCAAGTTTTTTAAATTGCGCAGCGCCGCCTCATGGAGCGACGGGTCAACCTCCACGCCACTCGACGGGGTACCAAACAGCTGATGGGCATAGAAATTCAAGCGCCCTTTGCCGCTGCCGAAATCGACAAGACGCCCTGCCCCTGCTAGCGGATGGTGCTGAAACAGCGCCTGAAGCCAGGCATACGGCGTCACTTCAAAGCGGTGCTCATGCATCGAAGCATGAAAGCCCATCTGCTCGCCGCCCGTGTGGACATTCAATTGCCGGTCCATATGCCGGTCATCCATACAGATTCCTCCTTTTATAGTTGTATAAAATATATACAGTGAACACGAAAAAGCGGGATAGATCCGTCCTCCTTCTATAAACATAATTTTCATTGGACAAACCATTCTTTTTCGCTTGCCAAGCTTCCATATTTCTGTTATATTACAGCTAATTCAATAATTTCTTGCTTCCTTAGTGAAGCGAGGATAGAGGCGCAAAGACCATCAGTACGCAATTCGAGGAGTATGAGCTCTTAAGACGATTGCTGAAAGGGGGATTTGCCGAAGTGATGGGATACTCATATTCTCATGCACTGGTTCTGCATTCAAGAAGTGCAGGACTGTCATATAGGAAACTATATGGAGGGCTATCTGACGAACAGGAACGATTGGTAAACATTGTTTCTAACGGCAGCAGCGGGCCCCCGTTGCTGCTTTTTTGTTTACTCCGGACCGGCCCCCACCTCTAATTTTTGAAAAAAACTTAGAAAAGGGTGTGTTCTCTATGAATTTCGGTCAAGTGATCACTGCGATGGCAACGCCATTCGATGCAAACGGTGAAATCGATTTTCAAGCAACAACAAATCTCGTGGAACATTTAATCAATAACGGATCGGACGGCATTGTTGTCGCCGGGACGACCGGCGAATCGCCGACTTTGTCGACAGACGAAAAAGTGGCGCTGTTCGTTCACGTGGTAACGGTAGCCGATGGGCGCGCGAAAGTCATCGCGGGCACCGGATCGAACAATACACGCGCTTCTGTCGCATTGACGCAGCAAGCAGAACAAGCAGGTGTTGACGGGATTATGCTCGTCACCCCCTACTATAACAAACCGTCTCAAGAAGGCATGTACCGCCATTTCGAAGCGATCGCACAAGCAACAAACTTGCCGGTGATGCTCTATAATATCCCGGGCCGCAGCGCTGTCAATATGGAGGTCGACACGATTGTCCGCCTGTCACGGATCGACAACATCACCTGTGTGAAAGAGGCGAGTGGCGACCTCGATGCGGCATCTGAAATCATCGAACGGACCGAACATGGCTTCACCGTTTACAGCGGCGACGACAGCTTGACCTTGCCGATGCTTTCCATCGGCGGTGTGGGAATCGTTTCGGTCGCTTCCCATATTATCGGAAACGAAATGCAGGACATGATCAAATTGTTCCGCACAGGTGATACGTCCGGCGCCGCAGCGCTTCATCGCCAATTGTTGCCGACAATGAAAGCATTGTTCGCAGCACCGAGCCCGGGCCCAGTAAAAGCGGCACTCAACCTATCGGGCATACCGGTCGGAGGCGTGCGCTTGCCGATGCTGCCTTTAACGGCGGAAGAAACCGAAACCTTAAAGCAATTTTTGCCGGTCACGAACCAAGATACGGTGACGAACTAAAAAAATTCCGCAAATCGATATCGATTTGCGGAATTTTTTATTTGTAGATCTTTTCTAACGCGCGCTTCAAACTGCCGCCGACGGTCAAAGTTTTGACATCGACACCAAGTGTCGTCAGCGACTGGGCAGTTTCCGGACGGATACCCGTTAAAATCGCCTCAACACCGATAAGCCCCAGCGACTGGATAATTTTGACGACCTGTTCTGCGACCATTGTATCGACACGGACGACACCCGACAAATCAATGATCAAAGTATTGATCTTCAACTCACTTGCCGAAAGCAACGTGCGTTCTAGGATATAACGTGCCCGGTCGACTTCGATGCTGCCGACAATCGGCAAGATCGCGACTGAATCGCTGATCGGCACAACCGGAGCAGACAATTCCAGAAATTCCTTGCGGGCAATCTCCAGCTTTTTCTGATAAGACACCGTATAGGCATGTGTATAGGAATACGTCGCATGATCCAGCAATGCATGCAATACTTCCGCTGCATCGTACGTTATTTCCGGGGAAATATTCAAACGGCGCCCTTCGCTCTTGATCAATGTCGCAATATGCTTGCGGTATAAAGCCGTCTCCGCCAATGCCAAATCGAGCGTTATTCCCTGTTCAAGAAAGAAATTCCCTGTCGCCTCGCCCCAAGCAGCTACATCTGCCATGATTTTTTCTTCATTGCAACTGTCTTGCATCGATTTGCCAAGCAATTCGATAAAGCGGGCGCGTTCATTCAGCACCAGCTCTGCAAACTCCTGATTTTCCTCAATGCCTTGACTTGGCAAAGCAGCTCGCCGTTCTTCTTGAATCAGCTGCGCGATCATATATTTATCTTCTTCCACTCGTTTACCGAATAATACCATTGACTTTTCCATTGGAACCTCCATCAATTGCTCTTCACTTAAATGATGCAACCCTCTCATTATACCTATTTTCTTAAACAAGAAATAGTTTTTTGATTCACGGAAAAAAAAGCGCCCGCCAGCCGGCAGACGCTTTAGCTATTTTTATTTTGCGAACAATTTTTTTAGCGTGTCAGAAGAAACTGCTTTTTCACCGCCGAGAATATAATGGAAAGTATCATTCGTCGAATAATCTTTGATTTGCTGCTTAGATGCTGCTGTCGGAGTTGGCGCAGTCAACACAAGCGGATCTGGCCAAAGTGAAGCAAGCGCGCTGCCGGACAATGCATCCGGGAAGTTTGTGCCGGTTGTGATGTAGATATCAGAAGTTTCATCGTACAAATCAATTTCATACATGAAATCGTTGATTGCCTGGTTTGTATCATAACGGCTTACACCTGCAAGGCGGATTGTTTCTTCTTTAAACAGTTTTTCCACTGAAGGAGCGACCGCTTTTTCACCGCCAATGATAAATGGAAATTCTGGCTGGTTCGCCTTAATATAGTCTGCTACGACTGTTGGTACAGCGCCTGACGCTGGCACAAGAAGAATCGGTTCTTCAATATGGCCTGCTGCCGGGGAAATCGACAAAGAATCAGCAAAGTTGGCTCCAGTTGTAACGAATAGAGCTTCCTCCATCCCTACTTTTTCTGCAATTTTCACCGCTGTTTCGTAACGGCTCTTCCCGCTGATGCGCTCAACCGTTATGCCTAGCCCTTTGATTTGGTTTTGGACTTTGTCAGAAACTGCTCCTGTGCCGCCCACCAAGATGACTTTTTTCGCGCCAAGGCGCTTCAACTCATCGGCAAATCCTGCTGGCAAAGAATCTTTTTTCGTCAATAGTAGCGGAGCAACATAAGAAGAAGCAAGCGGTGTGGCTGCCAAAGCATCCGGGAAGTCAGCACCAGTCGCGACGACAACCGTTTGCGCGTCTCCATCATCCCATCCTTCCCATGAAACTTCCAAGCTTGTCTGGTAGCGGTCGCTGCCGAAGATGCGGTATGAATTGTCTTCAGTTAGTGGTGCTGCGCTAGCTGGTAAAACTGCCCCAATTGTAAGTGCTGCAGCCAGTGCTGCGGTCGTCAATACTTTGCCGTACGTCATTATTAATCATTTCCCCATTCTGTAATGTATTCATTTCTTTTCCAATTATAAAACATTTTACAAACATTACAATAGGGTTACAAAAATATTTTTATCTGGGCATTTCATCACTTTTCTAAATAATTTTTCCAGGATAACGATCTGTTTTATTCACTTCATTGTTATATTCACTTTTTTTTATTATTTCGCCAATTTACTTCAGCAATCGTCTTTTGCATCGTTAGTTGAAGTCTTGTCGCCGCTCAAAGGTTTATGAAAACCTCCTTGACGGGTACATAAAGCATATTGAAGAAACGGCAAAATCAACCTTACAGGAGGGTTCCAATATGCAAAAACACGGCCATAAACTGATCGGCACGTTCGATGTGCAAGCGGAAGTGCTTCATGAAATCGGTGAATTGAAAGCGCAAGGGTACAAAGAGGAAGATATGTACGTCGTTGCCTTGAACGGCGAGAAACTGCAGATGGTGCAAGGCCAGACCGATGTCCATTTGAATACCGACACGGGCGACTTCATGGATAAGTTCAAATCATTCATTGCAGGGGAAGACCCGACCAAAGATGCACTCCTCCAGATGGGGCTGTCCGAATCGGAAGCAGATGAATATTATCAGCACGTCCAAAACGGCAAGCTCGTTTTATACGTCGACAGCGAGTACGGCATGAATTATCAAAACTTCGATGCCGCAGTCGAGCGACTCACCGGTAATCATGAGGCAAGCGACACACGCTCCGATGAAGAGCAGCATATGAAACTACACGAAGAGCGCCTGGCAGTCGATAAGCAATGGACGGAAACCGGCAGCGTCGATCTCCATAAAAAAACAGTGGAAGAAGAACAAACGCTTGACGTTCCGTTTGAACGAGAAGAAGTCGAAGTGGAGCGGCGCCCAGTCAATAAGGAGCTGTCGGAGTACGAAGCAAGCGGTGCTTCAGCGAGCACTTATGAAAAAGACGGCTATTGGCATATCCCGGTCATCGAAGAGCGCATCGAAGTCCGCAAAGTCAAATACGTCAGCGAAGAAATTATCGTCCAAAAACGCAAAATTCAGGAAACCACACAAGTCCGCGAGACGGTAAAGCGTGAAGTCGTCGATATCGATGAAAACAATGTCCAGCGTTTCGACAAACCATAATAATCATAAAAGGCGATTCCGGAATTTCCCGGAATCGCCTTTTGTCATCTCATTAAGTTTCGATTAGCGCTGTCCTTGGTTCGGCTTTTGTCCCTTGCCTTTTTGCAGCACTTTCAAACCTTGCCCCATATCCGATGCCAACACATAATTACGGTCTACAAATACTCCCCACACATCCGCTTGATCCGGAGCATACTGTCCGATCTGCTCAGGGTTGCTTGGGTCGGTGATGTCCACCATATAGACACCGCCCGCGTAATGGCTCAAGTAAAGCGTATTGCCATGGACTTTCGGGTCATGCACCGTATTGGCGAATGTCGGGCCATCTTCGACTTTCTCGGTCAAATCGGTTTTGAATTCGCTCAACAATTTCGGGTTTGACTTGTCTTTAATATCGAAGATCCGCGTGTAGCCGTAAGACGCTTCATAGCCAGCTCTTACCGGAGACGATACTTCACGCGTTTCGATCAAGACATTTCCGCCTTTCGCTAATGCAGCAGAGTGAGCTGCTCCTTGCTGTGTAGAGGAATAATCAGTGCGCCCGATATATACCGGGTTTTCAGGATCTTTAATATCGAAGATCACTGTACCAAGATCCCACATCGAGACATAAGCGTACTGAGCGTTATGGTCGGTGATGACGCTATGGTTGAAGACGGCTCTTGATTTGCCATCCGGTGCATTCCAGTTATAGCCATTGAATGAATCGGGCACTTCCGGAAGGCTGCGCGGGTCGAACTGCCAAAGTGTTTCTGGATTTGCCGGATTCGTGACGTCTACGATTTGGAAATCATGCTCTTCACCGCCGCTGTAAAAATCAGCATATGGGTTAGATGCAAACACTAAAGCGCGATCCCCTTGCATCGTCAAATACAATTCATGTGTTCCGCGAGTTTTGCCGTATGTTTCCCAGTAACCCAATTTTTCAGGGTTGTACGGGTCAGTCACATCATACAACAAGAATCCACCGGCTGTATCCGCTAGGCGGTTCGTCTGCTGGACGCTGACGACTGCCAAGTCCCCTTTAAAGTCAGGCGTGTCGATGCTTTTCACGATGACTTTTTCCTGCCATGTGCCCGCTACATCATCATGTGCGAACACCGACACTTCTTTCGGATTGGAAGGGTCTTTCAAGTCAAAAACACGGACCCCGCCATTGCCGCCATTGGCCGTATGTGTCCCAAGATAGGCAAAACCTTTATGGGCATAGACATCAGCCGTGTTGTTCTGTTTTCCAGCCAACTCCTTGATCTGCACTGCAGCCGATTCCGTCAAGTTGGAGACATTTTTCGAGCCTGTCAGTTTCGGGTCGCTTAAGTTCTGGATTTCTTCATTGGAGAATACTGCGCGCTCCCCTTTCGATAGGTCGCTGCCGTCTAGCGCGTCATGCGCAGACATCGTTGGTGCAAATGAAAAGACGAGAGCAGAAGCCAGTGCAATATTTAAAAATGGTTTATGAATTTTCAATCGAATCCCTCCAAGGTTTGTTTCGTTTATCGAACTAAAGTATAGAATGAAGAAAAAAACTATACAATAGCATATGCTAAAATATTCTAAATATTACAAAAGATAAACAAATAGTCATGTTGTCTTTCGTGTTTCACTCCCTATTAAAGACAGCGCCCTGCTCATTTTTTCAATATCCAATAAGAAATTTGAACTACTCAAATGCGAATTTCTTGTTAGCCAAAAAAGACGGACATTGCTAAAAAGCGACGGCCGTCTTTTTCGGAACTCATACAAATTAAATTGGTGTAAACAACAGGAAAGCTCCAATTACCGAAACCAAGATTGCTACTAGTATGGACGGAGTTAAAATAATGAAGAGCCCTTTCCAGGCCGAAATCCGCTGTGCTTCGCCGACGGCTTTGCACTGAATGACAAAAGTCCAAATCCCTACGGCTATCACCGCCAGCAGCAAAACCAAAACAATAATAATTTCCAAAACCCCGCCGCTAGAACTTTCTACAAGTATTTCGTTATTGGTATAAAAAGTCCCAGGCGACAGCAGTAGCCAAAGAAGCCACATCGGCAACAGCCAGATTTGCGGGATGCTCGAAGTGACAACCGCACGGAACATTTCAGTGTAGGTTCCCACGCCTTTGAATAGTTTTCCGAGGAGCAAATAAATGCCAGATGCAATGGCGATGCCCGCAACGGTAAAGATCGGGCCCAGGAGCAGCGACCCAATGATTACACCAGCAGCAGGAAACAGCTGCTCTCCGCTCGATGCCCCTGAGAGCCCCGCAGAAAAACCGAGCAGGACGATCAACCAAAAGATTAAATTGCCTCTTTTTTCTTCAATGACATAACGCACCGTTTCACGCGGGCGCGTCCATATCGCAGTAAATGGATTCAGCTCTGCATATGCTTCCGGTTCATGCACGTGATCGCCTTCTTGAATTCCCTTTTTCTAGCCTGCTCATAAAATAATTCCCCCTTATATTTCCATATAATCACAATCAATCAAAATTGTAAATGACTGGAATAAAAAGAAGCTATACAATTACCACGCTCAATTTCCACACAAAAAAGCTTAGGCATCAGATGCCTAAGCTTGTGGGTTGCTGTCTTTTTCCTGGGGCTCTTCAGGTTCCGCTTTGTGAGATTCAGCAGGCGTTTTCTTGGCAATCGCCTTGGCGAACTGTATGCCCCGCTTGTCTTTCCGCTTCGGTATGAAGCGCGTCAACAAGCGCACCGAATCCATTTTCCGTCCGATCTCGACTACTTCCTGTGGCTCATCGATCAGGCGGATGATGGCTTCGACAGCATCTTGAGTGTCTTCCATCGGCTTCATGCCGACCACCTGGCCTGAATAATTGTCTGCGTGTTCAAACCATGGCGTGTCGGTCGCCCACGGCAAGACTGAGCAGATGTGGATATCGTGGTAGCCTTCAAGCTTCATTTCCTCATTGAGTGCAGAACTGAATCCAAGGACGGCATGTTTGCTGGCGCTATAGCCGGTAAAATACGGATAGGCCACATCGCTTGCCACCGATCCGATATTGATCAAGGTACCGCTGCCAAGCTCTTTAAAATGGCGCAGTGCAAAATGGCTGCCGTTCAATGTGCCTTTGACGTTCACTTCCACCATACGCGCAAGTTCTTCCAGCGGAATATCCGTAAACGGCCCGATGACTCCGACCCCTGCGTTGTTGATCCACACATCAATTTTCCCGAAACTGATCAGCGCTTCTTCAAACAGCCATGCGACATCGGCCTCACGGCTGACATCCATCGTCACCGCAATGGCGTTCGGCCCGAGTTCACTCGCGAGCGCCTCGATCAAGCCAGTGCGGCGGGCAGCGAGGACGAGATTCGCCCCGTCCTTGGCCAGTTGCCGGGCAACTTGTTTCCCGAGCCCGCTGGAGGCACCTGTGATGACAATTGTTTTTCCGGAATATGCTTTCTCTTGTGCCATGTCCGCTCCCCCTTTCTCACTCTTCGTCCTGAAGTTCAAAACGTTCCCGCAAATCCCCGGCAACAGTTTGCCCATCTTCTAGTGGTTCATGCAAACTGCCGGAAGTCCGTTCGGCCAGCGGCGCTGATTCGATCATGCCTTTTAACTGTTCGCCTGCCAAGCCTTTGGCAGGCGTCGCTAAAAACTGCCCAAAAATGGTGGCTGGCTTGCTTCTATTACCCAATTCCAATGTTTTTCTCGGTTTTTCGATCAAGCTGAGAATCGCGTCGACCACTTTTGACGGATCATCCGCCGGGCCGACCAGGATCTCATGGCCTGAATAATTTCCTGCATGTTCTGTCCACGGTGTATCCGTAATCCATGGGTCGATCGAACAGATGTGCACGTCCGGAAAACCTTCCAGCCGCAACTCTTCAAAAAGCCCATTGGACAAACCGCTGACACCGAACTTACTGCCGGTGTATGCGGCCCCGTATGGCATCGGCGCTTTACTCGCGAATGAGGAGACATTGATCAAGATGCCGTGCCGCTGTTGTTTGAAGCGCCGCAGCGCAAAATGGCTGCCGTAAATCGTGCCGAGTAAATTCACTTCGACCGTCCGGTTCAAATCGCGCAGCGGCGTGTCGGCAAACGGACCGAACGTGCCGATTCCCGCATTGTTTACCCATACATCGATCCGCCCGAAATTATTGATGGCGGCGCGGTGCAAACTTTCCACATCTTTCGCACGGCTGACGTCTGCTGTCACCGGAATGACCTGCGGGCCGAGCGAGTCGGCCAGTTCTTCAATCAGCCGGGTCCTGCGGGCGGCAATAACCAATTTTGCCTGCTCAAGCGCCAAACGTTCCACCAGCCCACGGCCGATGCCACTCGATGCACCTGTAATAACGACAACTTTTCCACGATATGAAAATTCCGCCCCCACAGCACTCGCCTCCTTCTCAAAAAGTGCATAGTTTTATATTTTTATACCCTTTTTCCATGCGCTAAAAACGCTTCACAGCAGCATTCATGAAGAATAGCGCTAAAGAATCAAATTTTTCTGACTAATTATATCCAAACTCCTATATTCGCTATTCTCATATTCTTCCCCAACTTTTTTAGCCGTAAAAAAGAGCGCCACCGGTAAAGGTGACGCTCCCATGAAAATGGTTTAATACTTCTTATAGTCGTTTTTATACTTCCGGGTCAATCGCTGCGCTCAACACGATTTCCCCTTGCGGCAATTCATTGCCGCGTTGCGGTTCCAGTGTAATCGCGATTGTATCCCAGCCTTCGGTATCTTCTTCAAGGCTAAAGAACGCGGCGCCTTCATTTTCCTCATCGGCAGTAAACGCTCCCGCCGGAATCGGTTGCCCGTCTTTCAATAACCAGATCTGATATACTTCCTCGCCACTTAACGGCGCGAGCTGATCTGCCTGTACGAGTAGATTCAGTGCGTTTTCATCACGGACGATCGCGGCGGTCCCGACACCGGCAAACGCTTCACTCGGCTGCAGATTAATGGTTTCAAAAGCTACTGCCGGCGCTTCCGGCTCATCCGGTTGATCGCTTAATTCGTAGAACGCATAGGCGTTTCCAAGCAGCGACACCAAGAGCCCCGCCGCAATGAGCGGTGTCCATTTCGAACTGGTGAAGTTGCGCTTCGGCTTCGCTGTTGCGGGATTAGCTGCACGCACTGCCGGTTTCACTTCAGTCGGCCCATTGTTTTGTTGTTCTTCAAACACAGTATCCAATATCCGAGCTTTCATGCCTGGATTCGGTTCGATCGGATCCGCAAGATAAGGGAGTTCACCTGTCATGTCGACGATTTCACGGCATTCCGGACACTCCGCTAAATGCTGTTCAAATTGCCGGCGCTGTTGTTCATCCAAGCTGCCATTCAAATAATCGACCAAATGATCACAATTCACGTTTGTCATCCAGAACTCCCCCTTCCTGCACCATGTGCAAAGATGTCTTTAATTTCTTTAATGCCAAGCGGATCCGGCTCTTGACAGTGCCAAGCGGAATGCCGCATTTTTCTGCAATCGTTTCATGCGTATAGCCTTTGAAATAAAACAGGTCGACCATTTTTTGCTGCTCGTCGGATAAATGACGGACCGCTTCATGGATCTGCTCCCGCTTTTCCTTCACTTCCACCGTTTCTTCAACTGAAGTTTCGGTACTCTCCACTTCTGCTACTTCGTCCAGTGGAACGGACGGCTTTTTCTGCTTGCGGATCAAATCGACCGCTGCATTGCGTGACATCGTCACAAGCCAAGCAACGAACTTGCCTTTGCTTTCATGATAAGTGCCGGTTCCCCGCCAAATCTTAACGAATACTTCCTGCAATGCCTCTTCCGCGATATCACGGTCTCCCGTCATCTTGCAGAGGTAGGAGAACAGCATTTTTTCGTATCGGTCATACAATTCTTCGAGCGCGGCCTTATCTTTGCCCCTGACGCGCTCGTAAAGCAATGCGTCTGAAATTTTTTCCATGCCGTTTCCCCTTTGTTCAGATTTCGTATATTCAGCTTACTATAGTCTGCGGCATTTATGATAGTTTCCTCTTTTTCCTTGTTACTTATACAACGCAGCAAACGCGCGAATAGTTCACATATGTAAGTATTTATTTCGATTCAATGCCCGTCCTCGCGTAATGCGAGAAAAAATGCACCGTTTTTTGATATTCATTTTTTTGTAAAAAGAATAAAAAATGTGATCTATTTCTTGAGTGGATGCGTTGTATCTTATAAGAAAAGATACAAGCATTTAAAAGTCAGCAAAAATCTAAAGCAGTTCGCCATTACTGGCGGCTTTCGGATCAGCGCAAAGACAGTCGCTATGCTTCAAAAACGATCTACAAAACCTATGGAGGTGGACCAGCTTATGAGACAATATCTTATTATGGGCTTGGCGATAGCATTATGCATCACTTTATTTTTCATTTTGGACCCGTTAAACAGCGCACCGCCTGAGCGGAGTGCCGCAGAAACCACACAACAAACTGAACCTAAGGCGCAAAAAACGCCGAGCGAACGGCTGGATACGCAGTACCGCGATAAGATCGCTGAATTCCCGGTTCGCCCAGCGCAACAGGAAAAGCTGACGGAACTGCGGAAAGAGCGTTTGAGCAAGCTCGAAGGCATGACGCCGGTAAGCATTTCGATTCCTTCTATCGGAGTCGATGCGACGATTGAAGAAACCGGTGTGCTGGAAAACGGCGAAATGGGCGTTCCGGAAGACGTCGACCAGGTCGGCTGGTTCGAACCTGGCTTTAAAGCCGGTGCTGAAGGCCACGCCGTTCTTGCCGGACACGTCGACAGCCTAAGCGGGCCTGCAATATTTTACGAACTCGACAAATTAGATGTCGGCGACCAGTTCACCTTAAGCGACAAAGACGGGCGCGAAATGGTCTTTGAAGTAAAAAACACCGAAAGCTATATCACCGACGAAGCGCCGATTGATAAAATTTTCGGCCGCTCCGACAAGCGAATGGTCAACCTCATTACATGCACCGGCGATTTCAACCGCTCAATCGGTTCCCACGAAGAAAGGCTCGTCGTATCCGCCGAACTGATTTCCGATTCGGCGATGGAAGAGCTCGATCCCGCGGCACCTGACAATGTTCAACTTTCCACAGCGGCCATCTCTTGGCACGCAGTGCGTGACGAGTCGATCATCGGCTACCGCGTGTATGCAGAAGATACCGAAAGCGGCGAAACCGAAAAACTCGCCACTGTCTCATTGTTCGAACGCAAAAGCGTAGCAATCGAAGCGGACGACTCAAAGCGCTATTATGTAGTAGCCGTGAATGTCGACTTGAAAGAATCCGACAAAGCCTTTGCCCCAACCGATTAACAGAAGCCCCGCCGCGCAGTAAGCAAACTGCGCGACAGGGCTTTTTTATCGTGATAGATGGAGAAGCCCCATCTTTTTTTCTTCCATTCCACTATATGTCTAAGGAAGCGATTCCTCCGCTAGCCGACAACTCCTCAAAAAGCAGATCTGATTGAACGCACCCGAATCACCGAAATCTCTCAGCCGCCTAGCGCCAAGGGTGAGCCGATGCAATGAGACAAGCGGGTTTCTTGGCTCATTGCAAAAGGCCATCCCAAAGCAAGGCGGCGAATACTCGGGAGTTGCCCTAAGAGAACAACGGAACAGTTCCACAACAAAACCCTACATCTCTTCATCTAAGCTAGA
>NZ_JBHSGL010000005.1:1605724-1633717 GCF_042654465.1 Planococcus dechangensis
TCAAAAAGCAGATCTAGTTAAACCATCTGCACACAATGAAATCTCTCAGCCGCCTAGCGCATACGGATGAGCCGACGTAATGAGACAAGTGGTTTTCTTGGCTCATTGCATGAGGCCATCCCAAAGCAAGGCGGCGAATACTCGGGAGTTGCCCTAAGAGAACAACGGAACAGTTCCACAACAAAACCCTACATCTCTTCATCTAAGCTAGACCTAGGAAGCGATTCCCCCACTAGCCAGCAACTCATCAAAAAGCAGATCTAGTTAAACCATCTGCACACAATGAAATCACTCAGCCGCCTAGCGCATACGGGTGAGCCGATGCAATGAGACAAGTGGTTTTCTTGGCTCATTGCATGAGGCCATCCCAAAGCCGGGCGGCGAATACTCGGGAGTTGCCCTAAGAGAACAACGGAACAGTTCCACAACAAAACCCTACATCTCTTCATCTAAGCTAGACCTAGGAAGCGATTCCCCCACTAGCCGGCAACTCACTAAAAAGCAGATCTGATTGAACGCACCTAAACTCCAACTCGCCCCGATCAGCTTCTCAATCCCCTTTTTTGACACTCAACGTCGTAACGGTCAGAAGAATAACCGCCATGCCAAGCAATTGAACCAGCGACAATTCCTCGTTCAGCAACAAAATCCCGAACAACGAAGCAGTCACCGGCTCCACCATCGCAATCATCGATGCCGTCGAAGCCTCTGTTTGCCTGATGCCAATCGTATAAAGCGCAAAAGACAAGCCGGCGCCGATGATCCCAATCGCAACAAACCAGCCGACATCACTAGAAACGGGCACGGATGCAGCTTCTTGGAAATTCACCAACAAGGATAAAATGACGCAGAAAGCAAGGAAAGCAATGACCAATACCATTTGCGGCTTGCCTCGTGCCGATGCATTTTTAAAACCGAAAATAAACAAAGCGTACGATAGCCCTGCGCCAAGACCAGTCGCTACCCCTATAAAATTCACCGTGCCGGAACCCGCATCATACGCCTCAGTCAATAACACGATTCCAATCAGCACACTGAAAATACACGCCCATTTAAACCAAGTTGACCGTTCCAGCCGAAACAAAAAAGATATGAGCAACACAAATAACGGAGCGGTATACATCAAAGTCGCAGCGACCGGGACACTTGCAGATTGGATGCTTAGGAAATAAAACGTAAAATTACCCGCAACACCGATACCCGCCACGACAGACCACAAAACGAGAGAAGCCGAAAAGCCACTATGGTCTTTTCGACTGACCAACAGCCAAACCAGAAAAAAAGCTAAGCCTATCACCCCTCGGTAAAATGAAATAACAAGAGGATCCCAGCCCTTGCCCATCAATATATCCGCAAGCCCTCCAGTGATCCCCCAACAAATAGCAGCCAGAATGATCATTGCACTTCCTGAAAACTTCATCACAGCCTCCTGTGTTCATCTTTTTTATCACTCAGCTTCGAAAAGAGACGATAAACCTTTTGTTGTTCCCACACATTTCCCGAACCTTAGCCGGCTAAACTCATTTCCTACATATTTCCTATAAACCTTTACCAGCTATCCAGTTGCCGCAAATCCCGTACCCTATCCCAGTCGACAACAAACAAAGCCGGAGAGGCGATTCGCCTCTCCAGCTTTCAGGTCAATCAATTATTGTTTTCTAGCACGTACGCTTACTGTCGTGATCAGTGCTGCCAAGAGCAATCCAGCAAGGACCCATAGGAATGGCGCTGTGGAGTTGCCGCTCATGCCGCCCATGCCCGTTGCGGGCATTTCAGATGGCATTGCCGCTTCGCCGAACTCTTCAGGGAACTGATCTGTAATCGCTGCAGACAATCCAGCTGCCGGCATTGTCATATGCGCATAAGCTTCGCGAATTGATGCATAAGCAGTTTCGTAATCGCCTGCCACGTAGCTGTCAAAAGCTACAAGCAATTGGTCAACGTGTGCTGTCAAGCCTTCTTCGAGTGCATCAGCCGGTACGCGGCCTTCAGTTGCTGCATCAAGAAGCGCTGCTTGCTCGACGATATACTCGTCAAGATCCGCTTTCGCTTGTTCCTGGCCTTCTGTGTTTTCTTCTGCAGTTGCTGTTACATAGTCAACAAAGTAACCGATGTGAGATCCCCAGACTTCTGAGAATGCCTCGCCCGCTTCGTCACCGTAAACCGACCCGACTGCTGCTGATAGATCATCAGCATTGGCAAGAAGTGCCCCTGCTGCCTGGTCGAAGCTTTCAGCTCCATCAACGCCATCTTGCATCGCCATTGCCGCAAGTCCAGCGTGTTCCGTGAAGATCATGTTCAATCCTGCACGCAGATCCACTGCTGGAGTGTCCGGGTTTGTGTTATCGAACTGATCCGGAAATTGATCCGTGATCGCGATTGATAAAGTTTCAGCAAACATGCTCATGTGGTGGATCGACTCGCGCTCTGTAGCATAAGCTGTTTCAAAATCGCCTTCTGCATAAGCGTTGAATGACGTGATCAATTGATCAACGTGTGCATCCAAGCCTTCTTTTACTGCAGCTTCAGGTAAACGACTTTCTGTTGCAGTATCAAAGAATTGCGCTTGCTCTGTTTTGTATTCTTCCAAGTCAGCTATTGCTTTCGCACGGCCGTCCTCGTCGCCTTCGCCTGTTGCGACAACGTAATCAACGAAATAGCCGATATGGGAATTCCAGATTTCAAGAAATGCTGCTCCGCCTTCTTCACCGTAGACCGAAGTCACAGCTGCTGCCAGGTCATCGGAATTCGCCAGCAATGCGGCTGATGCCTGGTCGAAGTCTTCCGCTCCGTCAATTCCTTTTTGCATGGTTTCGACTGCGAGGAACGCATGCTCCGTCAAAATGGTATCAAGTGCGATTCGAAGTTCTGCCGCTTTCGTTGCTGTCGGCGCCTCCATTTGCTCTGTTGCTGCGTGGCTTCCATGATCATCTGCAAGTGCTGCTGTCGGTACAAGTAGAGCCAAGCTCATCGGCAAGGCCACCATCAATTTATTCATTTTCATCATCCATCTCTCCTCTGTTGTTTTTTGTTGTTCTACTTACCCAACGGAGGACAGATCAACTTAGATCACTTTTTTTCAAAAAATTTTTTAAATTATTCAAATCCATTTATTTGTTTACCGGATCCCGCGGAAATATTGCTCCCTATTGCTCCTCTAGCCCCTTCTCTAATGCTATGCTGAATGAAACCCCACAGACAGGAGCATGCATATGAATAGCTACAACACACAAGCATTCCATCAACTGGAGATTGCGATTCAGTCAGTGGCCGAACTGATCTCTTCTATAGAAGAAAGCGAATGGGACACCCGGCCGACTGACGGAAAATTCTCCATCGGCGAGCTCGTTGGGCACATCGCACTCATCTGCGAAGCAGACCGGCGCATCGCGGACGGTGCGAGCGAAAAGGATATGTCCGCATATTATGCAGCCGCAGCACCCGTCACCTTGCAACAAGCCAAAACCGAATTGATCCGTAACTTTGAACGCTTGCAAGCTTTTTATCTTCCATTGACCGAAGAACAGCTCTTTGAACCGTGCACCTCGTATTGGGGTGTGACGTATAGCCGTTATGAATGGCTCCTCGAAACGCTGGTTCACGTGGCCCATCACCGCGGTCAACTGCACGCTATGCTCGTCCATTGCCTTGGCAAGCAAACAGACTTTGCACTATTTGAATGAATTTCCGGGATGGGCTTACAGGTGGCAGGAGCGGGTATGGATAATTAATTGATCTAATTCCATCATCAGCTTCAGCCCTCAAACTGCAGAAAGTCAGGTGTTTTGCATGTCATCATTAAATGAAAAGGATTTGTCCCGCATCGAGGAACTCGACCCGGATACACTCGGCGAGGATTTTCCGGTACGGCGAGTGATTGTGGAAACGACGCTTTATTCGGCTTACCTCGTTCCGGCTGACGGGACAGAAGGCCCGCCCTATAATATTCTCGTCATCGAACACCCCCCAGCCAAAGCAGTTTCCGCATTTCTATGGTGCCGCCGCATCCAAGGAACAGGCACGAAAATGGAGGCGGTCCGGGAAATCAGCGATGCCATTGAGCATCATCGCCAGCGCCGCAACCAGTAACACTCTTTAGAACTCAGATATTGAGTTCTTTTTTTATGAGTTTATTAAATATTTCCATAAATTTCATATAAATATAATTAAAATGGGTATATTTTCTTCACTTTTCGTTCGGTCATATGCGGTATAATTGCCCCATAACATGTCTGAGAAAGGACTGTCTTTTATGCCCCTAGACCCTGCGAGCTTGGCGTTCATCGTATTATCCATTCTGACAGCCATCGCTGCTTCCTATATCGCTCTTTTATTGATCGGCCGCATTACCGACAAAAGCCGCACGCGCCCTTTATTGTGGATCGCTGGCAGTTCAATCGTTTTCGGCATGGGCATCTTTTCGATGCATTTCATCGGCATCTTGACCCACCACTCGTCCGCACCTGTGCAATACAATCCCTTTCTGCTGGGCATATCGCTGATCGGGGCGATCGGCGCTGCATTTCCGGCTTTTTACATGCTGCGCTTGCCGCATCCGTCCAAATCACGGCTGTTGTTCAGCGGATTTTTCATCGGCTTCGGCGTATTGTTCATGCATTATACTGGCATGGCCGCTGCACGGGCTGTCGGCATCCCGCTATTCCATGCACTTCCATTCGCGCTATCGGTGTTGATCGCATTCGGCGTATCGCTCATCGCGTTGCGCGTTTTCACCCGCAACCGCGAAACGCCCGACTCGTCTTTCCGGAAACTCATCAGTGCCATCATCCTCGGCGTGATGATTTCAGCGGCCCATTATACCGGCATGCAAGCTATCAGCTACTCGGCAACGCCTGCCGGACCATCGTCATTCACCAATATGGGGCTTGCTTTTGTCGTCACGGCATTGATTATGCTGCTGCTTGGCATCGCCGGTTACTTGGCATATCTCGACCGCAAGCAGTTGATCAATGAACAACGTTATTTGAAAAAAATCCGTGAAAGCGAACGGCGTTTCCGACGGCTCGCTGATATGTCGCCGGAAGCGATCGCCATCCACAGCAACGGCCTATTATTATACGTCAATGATGCCTGCCTGCGAATGTTCGGTGAAACCGATTCCGCTCACTTGATCGGCACAAGCGTAATCAATTACGTCCACCCGGATTATCAGGAACTCGCCAGCGAGCGCATCCAATGGATGAGCAAAGGCCATAGCGTCAAGCCGGCCGAACAATTATGGGTCACCCCGAACGGCAAGATCCATGAAGTGGAAGTGACAGGTATGGGCATCGAGTTTGAGGGCAATGCCGCTTCCCAATTATTGATCCGTGACATCACCGAACAAAAACAAGTAAGCCGCGAACTCGAATTCAACCGCCAGCGCTTCGAGTCCTTGTTCCAAAACAACCCAGATGGCATTTATTCAATGGATTCAACTGGCCGCTTGATTGACGTCAACGATGCCTCTGAACAATTGCTCGGCTATACACGCGAGGAGCTGACCTCGACGACGTTTCACAGTGTCATTGAAGACTGCCAGCTCGATGCGACCGCAGCGAAGTTCCGTCTCGCACTTGGCGGCACCACGCAAAACTATGAAACGGTCGGCATCCATAAAACAGGACGCCGCGTATCGCTCCATATTACCAATATGCCGATTCTAGTTGACGGCGCAGTGACCGGAGTCTACGGCATTGCCAAAGACATCTCGGCAGAAAAACAAGCCCTCTCGCTGCTTGCCGAAAGTGAGGAAAAATACCGTTCGCTGTTTGATTACAATCTCGATGCCGTGTTTGAAATTGACTGGGACGGGCGTTTTGTCCATGCCAATGCCATGACTGAAAAGGTAAGCGGCTATACACTCGATGAAATGATTGGACTTCATTTCTCGCCGCTCATCGCCAATGGGCTTGAGCGTGTCCAATATTTCTTCGCCGCAGCACTCGCAGGCGATGCAGTGAATTTCGAGCAGCGCATCAAGCGCAAAGACGGCATGGTGATCGATGTCGACATCAACGCTGTGCCGAAACGCAAAAACGGCGAGATCGACGGCGTTTTCGCAATCGTCCGCGACATCACGGATAAGAAAATAAACGAACAGCAAATCAACGAGCTTGCCTTTACCGATCAGCTGACCGGACTGCCAAACCGCCATTGGTTTTACCAAAACATCCGCAAAGTGCTCGGGAGAACCGAAGAACGTCAACAGAAGATCGCCGTATTGTTGATCGATTTCGACGATTTCAAAACCGTCAACGACCTGCTTGGCCATTTCGGCGGCGACCAGTTCCTGAAAATCGTCGCAAGCCGCATCCATTCCTGCCTCGGGCCGAATGATGCAATTTCGCGCTTTGGCGGAGATGAATTCATCATCGTTTCGGAAAATACGGATGAAGCGCAAGCCTATGAGCTTGCCGACACCATTTTGCACGGGATGCATGAGCCGGTGCAGTTGCTCGGACAGGAATTCAACGTGACATTGAGCATCGGCATCGCTGTCCAGACCGGCTGTGAAAGCGATGGCGAATCGCTCATCAAAGAAGCCGATTTCGCGATGTATTCCGCAAAGCAAAACGGCAAAAACAATTACCAGCTATTCACACGCGAACTCGACAGCTTGATGACGCGCCGCAATCATTTGGAACAAGCCCTGAAAAAAGCACTCGACGAACAACAATTCGCGCTTCATTACCAGCCGCAGATCAATTTAGCAAGCGGGCAAGTCATCGGCTACGAAGCATTGCTGCGCTGGCAGTCGCCACTCGGCAATGTTCCGCCGTCTGAATTCATCCCGGTCGCTGAAGAAACCGGACTCATCGTGCCGATCGGCGAATGGGTGCTGCGCCAAGCATGCCGCGACACAAAACGCTTTCATGCGCTCGGCAAGGCTTCGGCAAACATTTCGGTGAATGTATCCGCACGCCAGTTCAAAGATCCGGACTTCAGCCAAAAAGTACGCGCCATCTTCGAAGAGGAACACGTCGATCCGCGACATTTTGAAATTGAAATCACCGAGAGCGTCATGCTCGATATCGAACACTCGGCACGCGTCATCTGCGAGCTGAAAGAGCTTGGCCTGCGCATAGCCATCGATGATTTTGGCGCCGGCTATTCTTCGCTGAATATAATCAAAAACATCGAGATCGATACGCTGAAAATCGATAAATCTTTGATGGATGAAGTGCTCATCAACCGGCGCAATTTGTTCATCCTTGCCGCCATTATCGAAGTCGGCAAAAACCTCAACGCCCGCATCGTCGTCGAAGGCATCGAGCTGGAAGAACAAGCGGAACTGTTGAAACCGTTCGGCGTAGTCGGGCAAGGCTATTTGTTCAGCCGCCCGCTGCCGCCGGGAAGCATCGATGCGTTTCTTAGCGAAGCACCGCAGAAAGTTTCGGAAAAAGGACAGTAAAAAAGCACGCAGCCTAGGACGGGCTGCGTGCTTTTTGTTGGTTACTCTTTGCGTGTGTACTTGCGGACGGCCGGCAAAATTTCTGTTGCGAGCAGTTCCAAGTTGCGCTCCAGCCGTTCCATCGGCACACCGCCGAAATCCATTTGTGCGATATAGCGCTGATGGCCGAACAGTTCGTGCTGATACAATATTTTCTCGATGATCTGCTGCGGGCTGCCGATGTTCATGACACTTTCTTTCGTCGCGCCGTGTGCGAATGCTTCTTGTGGATAACCGCGGCCGTTCGTTTTGACCATCCCTTTATCCACATGTGGATAATATTCCGCGATGGCCTGCTGTGTCGTTTCTGCGGCGTTGAAAAAACCGGCAGTCGCGACCGGCAATTGCGCTGCATCGTGGCCCGCTGCGTTTGCGGCATTGCGGTATGCATTGATTGTCGTCTTAAAAGTTTCCGCCGGGCCGCCAAGTGTTGCGAGCATCATCGGCACACCGGTACGTCCTGCTTTGACGGCGCTTGACGGATGCCCGCCGACAGCACGCCAAATCGGCAGCGCCCCCGATTCGGGCCGCGGCAGAATCTGCGCGTCTTTTAATGATGCGCGGAAGCGGCCGTTCCAATTGATGGTTTGTTGTTTATTGATGTCGAGCAACAGCTCGAATTTTTCTTCGTATAATTCCTCGTAATAGCGGATATCGTAGCCAAGCAAATCGAACAGCCCGACACGCGATGCACGGCCGGCGATAATTTCCGCGCGTCCCTGCGAGATCAAATCAATGGTCGCGAAATCTTCAAAGACGCGCACGGGATCAGATGTACTGATGATCGTCGAAGAGCTCGAGACTTTGATGTTGGTTGTCGCCTGCGCAATCGCCGCCAAGACGACCGAATGCGCTTGAGTTGCAAAATACTCCTGGTGGCTTTCACCGACGCTGAAAAAGTCGACGCCCGCCTGTTCAGCGAGCTGTGCGAAGCGAATAATCTCGCGGACCCTCTCGCCTTCCGACTGGCGCTGTCCTGTATGTGGATCCGGCAAATGATCGCCGAGTGTATAAATGCCGAATTCCAGACCGTTGTCCGGATTGATGCGATATTGTTCCATGCTCTCCGTCCTTTCGCCTTGCATTTTTCTTAGCACCCCTTCAGTATAGCGGGCAAGGAAGCCTGAAGGAAATCATCCATTCGACTGAAACCGCGCGCTGCCCGATACAGGAAATCGCCATCTGCTGAATGTTATACTGAACAGGCAATTCACAACACGTGGGAGGAAACAACATGAAAATCCGGACACTTGCTGTCATGCTTGCAATGCTGCTGCTCGCCGCCGGCTGCGGAAACAGAGACGACGAACCAACAGAAGAAGAAAAATCGGCCATTGACGGCACATGGGAAGGAACCATCGAAGTGCCGGAACAAGCCATTCCGATTGTCCTCACGTTTGCTGATGACAGCGGCAGCTTGAGCATCCCGTCGCAAGGCGTCACCAACTATCCGTTATCGACGGTAAAAATTGAAGACCCAAGTGTGGCATTCGATGTCGACTTGCAAGGACAGCGGCTGTTATTCGAAGGCCAGCTCGGAACAGAGACCATTGCCGGCACATTCACCCAGCAAGGCAAATCATTTCCTTTTGAGCTTAAACCTGCTGCCCAGACACCCCCTGAAGAACCTGAAAACGCCGTGGAAACAGAGGTAGAAGGCGGCATGATGAACGCCGTTGTGGATCTGCCTGAAGGCGACGGGCCACACCCTGTCGCTATCTTGATCGCAGGATCAGGCCCGACCGATAAAGACGGCAACTCGGTCGGATTCCCCGGCAAGAACAATAGCTTGAAAATGATCGGAGAACAGCTCGCCGAGCAAGGAATCGCCGTCATCCGCTATGATAAGCGCGGCATCGGCGACAATATGGAGATCGGCATAGAGGAAGAAGATCTGCGCTTTGAAGACTTTACAAAAGATGCCGGGGCCTGGATCCGTTTTGCGAAGCAAGACGAACGCTTCGCGGACGTATCGGTCATCGGCCATAGCGAAGGCGCACTCATCGGCTTGATCGCCTCGAACGAAGAAGGCGTCGATTCCTATGTGTCGCTGACAGGTGTCGGACGGCCTTCCGGCGAACTGCTGAGAGAGCAATTGGCCTCCCTGCCGGCAGAACAGCTTGAAGAAGCTGAACAGATTCTCGAACAACTCGAAGCAGGACGCACCGTCGATAGCGTGAGCTCTGAACTGCAGCCGGTGTTCCGCCCGAGTGTGCAGCCGTATTTGCAGTCATGGATGGCCCATGACCCGCTCGTAGAAGTGGCGAAACTCGACGCCCCGGCATTATTTGTCGGCGGCACGCGTGACTTGCAAGTGCCCGCAAGCGATGCGGAGCTGCTCTATAAAGCGAAAACGCCGGATGGCGAACTGCTGGTGATCGACGGCATGAACCACGTACTGAAACCCGTTGCGGACAGCGAAGAGGAAAACCGCAAAGCTTACGGCGACCCGGACTTGCCGCTAGCAGACGGGCTGATCGACGGCATAACGGCATTTTTGAACGATCATTAAGCCGGCTGGGCGCTATGAATATCAATTGTTAGAGAAAGCAAAAAGAGGAAGAAGCTGACGGGCTTCTTCCTCTTTTGCCTTTTTACTGATCGATTTCTCTTACAAAAGTATGCGCAAAACGGTCATGCGGCATTTGCGCGCTATGATTCTGCCTGCGTTCACGGAACCACTCAAGCGGCATGATCGAATCGCGATGTGCCAGCCGCTTGAAGATCTGCACATCCGTCAGCTCGCCACCGCCCGTGCTCTCGATCTTGATGCCTTGCGCTTTTTGTCCGAGCGTCTGGCCGCGCGTCTTCAATTGAAGATACTCGAGCCCCCAGAACAAAACGGTCGGCGTCACCAGCGCATGCACCCATTCCTGTTTGATTTTCTTGCGGAGAAGCGGCTCCACGACGGCGGTTAATGCGCCCGATACCGCCATATCAATCGCTAATGCCTTGCCGCGTTTTTTCATTAGATTATTCATCTTGACTCCTCCTTTATTGAAGTTATTTCCAGTATACCGTTTCGGCTCGTCAAAGACAGTTGGCGACGTATGCGTTATGATGGAAAAAACTGCAATGAGGTGACATGCATGGTATTTCTCGTTCTTTGGCTCCTGCTGATCGGCTACGCCGTCTTCTTGGCGCCTTCGGGTTCCGGAGGCATCGAGTTCGGCGCGCTCTTGTTAGGCGACTGGGAAGGGGTCGATCCGCTTGTGCTCGCAGTATTCAATTCGCTCGGCATCTTCCCGCTGGTCTTTTTGACGCTACTCATCCCGAATGACCGCTTGCGCTGGCCGGCGTGGCCGTTCGCACTGGTGTCGTTTGGCGTCGGGGCCTTTTCACTGCTGCTGTATTTCGCATTCGGCACCAAGCCGCCGGAAAAAAAGCGTCGCGGCCCGGAAACACTGCACCGCATCCTGCGTTCAAAAGCATGGCTGCTATTTGTCGCCGCCATCAGCATTATTAATTTCCTGACCGTGTTGCGCGGCTTTTCACTTGAAGCCTATGCAGAAGCGTTCCGCACCTCGAGCCTGGTGTCAGTCATGACGGTCGACTGGCTCGTCTTATGGGGCTTATCAATTTATTCCATATATCGTTTCGAACCCTCAGCAAAGTTCAAGCCACTGGCCATCTTGCCGGTCGTCGGGCCGATATTGGTGTTATTGTTCAACCGCAAACGCCCCTCTTAAACTAAGACGTTCCCGATCATTGGATCAGGAACGTTTTTTTATTTGGGGCAAAAAACAGCTTTTTTGATACGCGTTGATGTCCCCTTGCTTGTTTATTTGAAAGAATATTCATATTATTCAACTTCTCTAAGAAGTCTTTGATATACTTAATTTACCATCTTATCGGAAATTGGGAGTGTGAGAATAATGAAGAAGCTGCTTGTTTTACTGGCCTTTATGCTGCTGATATTGAGCGCTTGCGGAACATTCGAGGGCACGGTCATTGAAAAGACAGACGCCAGTTTCCTGTTGGAATTGCCTTCAGAAGGCGAAGAAGCAGAATCGGACGTAGTCGAAATCTTCCTCAACGATGACACCAAATTCAGCGGAACCATCCGTTCATTCGAAGAACTGCAACAAGGGCAATATGTGCAGGTCGGCACTTTCGATACACCATCGGAATTCGATTACACTATCGCTTCTGATGTATATGCCAAGTAATACAAGAAAAATACCGCCACGACAAGAAAGGAAGAAACCAGTATATAGGTTTCTTCCTTTTTTGTTCTTCTATGTGCAGTCGGGACTGCTTATTGTTCCCACCAGCGCTCGGAAGAATACGAACCGAGCTTGTCGAGCGACAAGGTTTCGCCGATTTTCGGGGTGATCAAGCGCGCGCCTAAGCGCTCCGCTTCCGGCAATGCCCGCTCGACCGGATCCGTCCAGCTGTGGAACGCCAGCGTGAACGCCGCCCAGTGCACGAGCATCATCGTTTCGCCCTGCACATCGAGATGCGCCTGGACCGCTTGTTCCGGTGTCATATGGGACGACTCCCAGCGCTCATTGTACTGGCCGCCTTCCATCAGGGCGATATCAAACGGGCCGTATGCCTCGCCGATATCTTTGAAATGGCTGTCATAGCCGCCGTCGCCGCTCGTATAGAAGCGCGCGTCTTCACTTAACACGACCCATCCGCCCCATAAAGTCGAATTGCGGTTAAACAAACCCCTGCCCGAAAAATGCTTGGACGGGGTGAGGGCGAGCGTCAATCCGTCAAGCTGCGTCTCGTCCCACCAGTTCAGTTCGGTGATGCGCTCGTGATCTACTCCCCAGCTTTCAAGGTGGGCGCTGACGCCAAGCGGCACAAAGAAATGCGCCACTTTGGATTCGAGCGCTTTGATCGATTCATAATCGAGATGGTCGTAATGATCGTGCGTCAGCAACACCGCATCAATCGGCGGCAAGTCATCGATTATACCAAGCCAGTCCTCACTATAGCGTTTGCTTCCACCGGCAAACGAGATGGGCGATGCCCTTGGCCCGAGCATCGGGTCGATGAACAGTTTTTTGCCGTCCATGCTCAATAAATAAGTGGAATGCCCAAACCAGGTCAAACTATCCTGCCCGCTTCGGATGTTGTCCCAATCGAGTGGCTCCACTGGCAGTTCCCCTGCCGGTTCGCGCTCGGTATCGTCCGAAAAGATAGAGTCCCGCAGCATCGACAGCCCTTCCGAAAATCTGATGTTGGTCTCACTGTGCGATACGTTGACGAATTTCCCGTCTTTGTAATTGTCCAATTGCGCGAATGCTTGCTGTTGCTCTTTACTCGGTGATTTTCCGAGCGGATTGTGCGTCGCCAAAAATATAACCCCCGTTATGGTAAGCAGAATGAGCGTTATGAATGAATACACCATAAATTTCTTCATTGATCCTCCACATAAATATGTATTTTCACGAGGCCTGCCTCGAAACTTCCTGCTTTCAGTATAGCGGCATTGATTGCCATTGGACAGTTGACGGAATTGGGCAACTGGAAAAACATGAAAAAGTTCCCGGCCAGCTAGCCAGGAACTTGGTGTTCAAAAGCGGCAGATTTCCCTCACCCTTGCAAAGCACCGCTTCGCAGCTTGTGCTTTTCCGATGCCCAGCTATACGAACCCTCATGCAGCGTCAGTGTTTGGCCATCGATCCAGGCGATTTTCGTGAACAGCTTTTCGAGGAAATAACGGTCATGGCTAATGGCGATGATCGTGCCGTTGAAGTTTTTCAGCGTTTCTTCCAGCACTTCGCGCGATTCGATGTCCAAATGGTTGGTCGGCTCATCCAACACAAGCACATTGCACTCTTCTTGCATAAGCTGCGCGAGACGCAGGCGCATCTTTTCGCCGCCGCTCAAATCCTTGACCCGCTTGAAGACATCGTGGCCGTAGAACAGGAATTGTGCGAGCAAATGGCGCGCGTCGCCTTCTGTCACCGACAGGGTGCTGCGGAACGCTTCGATGACGCGATCGTTGCCGTCGAACCCTTCGAACTGCTGCGCGAGATAGCCGATCTTGACGTTGCTGCCGCGGCGCACTTCCCCGCTGACCGGCTCGATCTCACCCAGTAAAATCTTCAGCAAAGTCGATTTGCCGGTGCCGTTGTCGCCGACGATCGCCAACCGGTCCTGCCAGTAGACCGACAACTCCACATCGGCGAACAAAATATCGTCGCCGTAGCCGTGGAACACATCGCTCAGCTCAAAGACCCGCTTGCCGCTGCGGTCATTGGCCTGCAGCTTGAGTTTCATTGCCTTTTCCGCAGCTGGCCGTTTGACCAGTTCCATGCGCTCGAGCATCTTCTCCATCATTTTCGCTTTGCGGAACAGATCCGGATTCGGCGGCGAGGCTTCGTTCGCCCATTGGCGCAGGCGGCGGATCGATTCTTTGATTTTCTGGATTTTCTTTTGCTGTTCTTTGTAATCGGCAAACTGCTGCTCCATCTTCGCCTGCTTATTGCGTAAATAATCGTCGTAATCGCCTTTACTTTCCCATATTACACCGTCTTCAATCTCATATACTTTGTGTACGACATGGTTCAAAAACTGACGATCATGCGAAATGACGACGACCGTGCCGCTGTAATACTCCAGGTAATGCTCCAGCCACTCGATCGCCGACAAATCCAAATGATTGGTCGGTTCATCAAGCAGCAAGACACTCGGCTGCCGCAAAATAAGCTGCGCGAGCATAACTTTCGTCTTCTCGCCGCCGCTCAGCGACTCGAACAGCTGATTGGTCAACGCAGCCAAGCCGAGACCGTTTGCGACCGCCGCGATTTTCGATTCGGTGTCATAGCCGCCGGACTCGAGAAACTGCTCCTGCAGCTCGCCGTATTGACGCAGCACCCGCTCGTCCGCACCGTCAGACAATTGCTGCTCGAGTGCGCTCAGTCGCTGCTGCATCGCGTGCAGCTCACTGAATCCCTCATTCATTACGTCGTACACCTTGTAATCCGGGTAATGCGGAATTTGGTGCAGGTAGCCGATCTGTGTATTCTTCGTGCGGATGATGATGCCGGCATCCGGCTCTTCAATTCCCGCTAACAATTCGAACAGCGTCGTCTTGCCGCTGCCGTTGCGCCCGACCAGCGCAATGCGTTCTTTTGCATTGATCTCCATCGAAATATCCGTAAAAATAGCGTTGCCGCCGATTGATTTGGCTAGTTGTTGTGCTTTGATCTGCATCGTTTACGCCTCCAGGGCGCAGCTGAAAAATCGGTACAAAAAAAGACCGCTCATCAACCGAGCAGTCTTCCACAATAAGTGAAAAGAATGTCAGATATCAGCTGCGCGTAATGTTTAAATTGGCTAAAAAAGGACGGACTTCTCCCGTCGGCGCCAAATCAAACGTAATGACACGTGTGAAATACAAAGCTCCCTCCATCTTCACACCCATCACCGCAGCACATTTCCCCATTCTTGTCACCTCCGTTTCGTTTAATTGTCTTAATATTACCATAATAATGCTGGATAGGAAATAAAAAAATCGATTATGCACGCAAACGCGTACCGGGCTAAACACTATTCGTCGATCCCCATCGATTTCCGATAACCTTGCAAATAACCGATCTCAGACGGGCTCGCCATGTCTGGCGCGCTCATCGCACGGTGCCAATTCGGATAGAACGGTGCCGGCCGTGCTGTTTTCTCGATCAAATCGTGTTCATCCCCTGTCAATTGAATGTCGTAGGATGCGATGTTTTCTTTCAGCTGCTGTTCGTTGCGCGCTGCGATGACGAGCGGCCCGACATTCGGACGGTCGCGCACCCACGCGTAAGCGATTTGCGGCACGCTGGCGTTATAGTTGCCGGCCACTTGTTCGAGCGCATCGATGACGTTATTCAGGCGCTCCTGGTCGTACACCCAAGGCTCCGGCCAGCCGCCGCCTTGGCGCGTATCTTTCGGCGCTTGTTTGCCACGGCCGATTTTGCCGTTCAGCAAGCCTTCACCGAGCGGGCTCCAGATCATTGAGCTGACCCCGAGTTCGGCACCTGCCGTCAGCAGCTCATACTCCGCTTCGCGCGCTTCGGGTGAATAGTAAATTTGCTGCGTGGCGGGCGGAATCATGCCGTTTTGTTCCGCATAGGTGTGCGTCTTCCCGAGCGCCCAGCCGCTGTAGTTCGACACGCCCCAATGACGGATTTTGCCCGCTTTGATCAAGCCGTTCATCGTCTCGACGGTTTCTTCAACCGGCGTCTGTCCGTCCCATAAATGGACGAAATAGACATCCAAATAATCCGTGCCGAGACGCTCGAGCGATTCATCGATCGACGTCAGCAAATTATTGCGCGACGCCCCGCGCTCATTCGGATGCGAACCGAGCGGAAAGCCGGTCTTCGACGTCAACAACAGCTTGTCGCGCTTGCCGCGTATCGCGGCGCCCAATACGCGCTCAGCATCGCCTTGTGAATACAAGTTGGCGGTATCGAACATATTGATGCCTGCCTCGAGCGACATGTCGATCATGCGGCTCGCTTCGTCTTCCTGGACATTGCCTGCTGCTTCAAAACCGTTCGTGCCGCTGAACGGAACCGTGCCGAGAATGTATTTTGGGACGCGCAGCCCCGATTTGCCTAGATTTATATAATCCATACTAGAGAGCCTCCTGTTTACGAACTGTTTTTTTCTGACAGTTGTTCTCTACCCGCTGAACCCTCCCTGACAAACACGCTTTTAAAACCCCGCGTATTCAGCTAGAGGACAATTAGGCAACATAAAAAAAGCGGCCAAAGCAAATTGCTTCAGCCGCTTTTTTCGTCTAGCACAGAACTTCAAACACACACCATCTAACGCCAAAGTACGCGGAACGTCCCTTCAGCTTCTTGTTCGAACAAGCAATTCGAGCTCAACATCTGGCGGACTGCCGCTGCCTCTTCATCCGTTAAAGCAATTCCGACAAGTCCTTGCTCGGTTTCGGTGAAATCACTACCGGCTTCTTTGCCGAACTTGATGCGCAGCAAATTTTTCAAGCCGTTGACGGTGACAAATTTGATCTGGTAGCCGTCCCGGAATACGCTTTGCAGCTCACTGCCGAGCGCCGCGAAATTGTCATTGCCAAGGAGCTCCCCGATCTCCGTCCCATTGCGCCGAATCTTTTCAATGCGGATAGCGTCCGGCATGGAAATTTTGGTCAAAGTCATCTCAATCCCTCTTTTCAGTTAGATTGTTTCTTATCTTAGTGTAAACATAAATACATCCCCAAATATAGCCACAACTTCTTTAGCAAAACTAACGCGTCGACATGCTGATAATCGGAAGGAATCTGCTTTTCCGTATATGGACAAGTGACAGCAACTTCGAAATTTGTTGTTTCACAGTATTAATAATAATTATGTCATCCTTTCGAACTTGAACATAAGTAAAGTAACTCATGCATTCGTTGAAAGAATACTATTAACATAGATTTCTTCTTTTTTTAATTTCATAGTTAATTCTTTATCATTCAACACTTCAGCAATTAGATATGCATTTTCTAACAAGCCTTTTGAGGATTCTGTTTTATTTAAGTGCAATTCTATTAAACCCTTACGTAATTTACACAAAGCAACCTGAGTATATAGCTTCTTCTCTTTAAAAGTATGCAATACTTCCTCGTTTAAAGACTTTGCCTCTTCAATTCTGTTTCCTCTTAATAACAGATGAACTAAATTGTATTTGAAAGGTAAAAATATATTTTCATATTCAGGATGATGATCATATTTAAGCCCTTGCTTTAAAGCAAATTCAGTAATATGTTCAGCTGTTTCTACTGGAAATAAAAATAGAATGCTATTGATTAATTTAATATCTGATAAATACCAGTTGTCTGAACGTTCCAGTCTCTCCCATATTTTATAACCATAGCTCTTAGCCACATCAAAATTATCACCTTTTACCTCTATTAATGCTTTACAGACATTATGTATATCATTAATAAAACGATCTGAATTATTTTCTAAGTATTTCGTAGAATCTTTAATAAGCTGATTTAATATTTCTTCATCTATAAATCTTAATTTATAAAAATAATGAATTATATTCTGTCTATGAGAATGGGTTCTCAAAGCATATAGATATTCAAACTCTATGATATCCAATTCTAAATTAACTAAAAGCTTTTTAAACTTATCATAACTAATTTCAATTTCTCCTAATTCAAATTTAGAGTAATTAGTTTGATGCATAATTCCTTTCGACACTTTGGATTGACTATAATTTTTAGATTTCCTTATTTCCTTAATTACCGTACCTATTTCATAATCCATCTGTACGCTCCTTATAAAAATAATAATATGTGATTATTATAACAACCTATATCTATATCCACTTTAGAATAAAGTCACAGGGAAGTGGGGATGAGGTGAGAATGTGGAACTAATTAAAATACTAGCAGACTGGTTTATAGGATGTTGTTAAAATTTATTTTTTAGTTATTTATACCTAAATTAGTTTTACAATTAGATTTAATTTACAATTTATTGATTTTAAAATCAAATTAGTTCTTTCCTGAATTAAAATCCAGAATAATATTCAACAAAAATAAAGTACTAGGAGGATTACATTGAATTTTAATCTTAAAAGGTTCATAACATTAATGATTACACTTATTTTAGTCTCAATTACTATATCGCCATCAGCTTTTGCAAATGGGAATGGTTTTGGAAACGGCAAAGGTCTAGAGAATGGCAAAGGAATTCATCATAACCCTTTTTCGGAAGAAGTGGAATTTGACTTAACAAAAGCTGAAAAACAAGAGTTTGTATTTATTGGTGAAAATGGTGAGGAAGTAACTTATGGAGCGGAACCTGTGATCTATGAATTAGATGATTCAGTAATTAACAGTGGAGGAGACATTGGAATACTCTCAAATCTAACACGAACAAACACTATTAAACTTGGTACCTCCACTTGGAAAATTTATATTTATTCCGGTAGTATAAATATGGAATATTTTATAAACGTTAGTCGTACAAGTTCTTCTACTAAGATAACACGAGCTTATGACTTGTGGACTATGTTCGTAGGGTATACTGAAAATAATCGTAAATTCACCTTCACTTCTACGAGAGCTGAATATACTTCTACTGCAAACTTATTTAATTCTTTTGCTAGTATTAGTATCCGCCTTACTGCATCAGTTTCCGGGAGCACGTTAACTACATCAGCAAAATATTAAAGAAAGGTAGGCGATAAATATGTCAATCATCGGAGCTGCTAATATATTGTTAGTTGGTTTTATCGTTTTAGTTGTTGCTATAATCTTGTATTCAATAAAGGCTTATAAGAATAAACCTCAGAAATCAAATTAATGTCGTGTCCTAATCATTTCAGTAAGAAATGATTAGGACTATTTTATTTATATCAAACTAAAGGATTTATTTGATTTTGATTTCAAAAAAAATTATTCTTACTTAATTATATAAATAGTTTGTGAAATTAGGTGTAACAGTTCTTCTTCAAAGGCTTCAGTGGCTGTTTTCCAATCCTGATATTTTCATGAAGGGTTTCCCTCAATCTCACCTCAGCTTTACATCCTCAAACCCGGTTTTCTTCGGAAAGAGTTCACGCAGATGACCGTTTCTCTTTCATTGCTTCCACGCTGCCATGGCGAATTACTAGTAATAGCCGACACACAAGTAGGCGTCTTTTTCTTTTTCCAGAGTTACTAAGGGCGTTATATACGTCAATTCCTGGACAATCAATACCCTCAGCTTTCGGACCTTGAGAAACAGAATTAATATCATTGCAAAGCGCGACGTTTTTTTGCACAAAAAAGAGCTCAACCAGAAGATTGGTTGAGCTTTTGAGTGATTGGCTTATGACACAAAGGGATTTTTCATACCGCACGCATATTCAATTTTTGAGAGTTAAATTTTCTTCCAATCATGCGCACCCTTAGCCCATCCGCCGATCGCCACACCCACCGCAAGCAAAGGCGAGGCGAATTCGAGATCCTCCATCACCAAAAACTGCTTACCGAGCGGCGTCAGTTTGCCCGACAAGAGCAATTCTTCGCGCATCTTCACATAGCGCTTCGGGCATTTCGGCGAAGTCGTCGCGGCAAACTTCGATCCGCGCTGCACGATAAATTGCTCGCCCTGATAAAACCCGCTCGCATCCGCCCCGCGCTTCGAGGTGATGTAAAACAAATCCGGCGGCGCCTCCTGATAGCGCCTGACCATCCCGCTATCGAACGGATCGACCGCCACTTCTTCCCCTGTCGCCGGATCCAGCTCATAAAAACGGTACACTTCCTGAAACACCGGATGCTCCACAGCCTCTACATAATACTCTTTTTCCATCAGATTCTCTCCCATCTGAATAAAATGCCTTTCATTCATTAGATAGATGGAAGTTGTGGAAAAGGGGACGGAATTTCAAATATTTTTCTTGAAAATATAAATCTCCGCACCAACTCCCATAATTTAAGGGATTGAAGCGGAGATTTTTTTAATTTCTATGTTCTGCTTTCCGCTCAAAATAAGCATGCAAACGGTAGTCAGCAATTTCGTGTGTCCACTCATATAAAATTCGCTGATGCTCATCATTTGGCATTAAATTCAACGAAAACCGGCCGCTATCGAATGCTACTAAGCTGTCTTTCGCGCTGCCGCTCCATTTCGTCATCGGCATCCGTTTAATCAAATTGGCGACTTTCTTTTCATCGTAGTCTCTCAGTTTTTTGCCTTGAGCATCATTTAAATCCGCATTCATCCGATATTGCTTTTCGGTCAAAAACTGATGGAAATACGGCCCCGCTTCGACTGGCGTAATCGGTTCAAGCCAATCGCCTGCACCCTTCGACAACATGTAACTCAAGACAACCATCTTATAGCTTTTGTTCATGCCGGTCTTCTCGACTTCCAAAAACCAATTCTGGTGCTTCGTCCACACTTCGATCTCGTCTGCATTCAACTCTGCCGCATAGGCAAGCAGACCGAACCAGCTGCCGAATTCTTGCTTCACTGCGCGCGAGTCCGCTTTTCCCTGCAAATGAAACTCCAAGTAAGTTGGCCGTCTGCCAAGCTCCAGCTTTAGTTCACGGTATGCAAGAATCATTGCTTGTTTTCTCGGCGCGCGTTTTTTCCGCAACTCCTCCAGCAGGTTGACGACTTCCAGCTCTAAATGAAAATCACAACTCACTGGTACGAGCGGCTGCACACCTTGCGCTTTTCCTTTAACTTGCGGCTGTGTATCGAATACGCCAAGTTTCAAGTCTGCATTCCGATAATTGCCGATAAAATCGATGATGACACAATGATCCTTGTTTTCCGCTATGCGCAATCCGCGTCCAATTTGCTGGGTGTAGACTGTGAGCGACTCAGTGGGACGGATGAACAGCAAGGTATCGACTTTTGGAATATCGACGCCTTCATTAAACAAATCGACCGTGAAGATGATTTCTAACTCACGCGAATCCAATTGTGCTCTCGCTGCTTTTCGTTCCTCCGCCGGCGTCTCGCCGGATAAACTCATCGAGCGGATGCCCCGCTCCCTGAAAAACCGGTCCATGAAACGCGTCTGCCGGACCGTCGAACAAAAAACGATTGTTCGGGTCTGCTTATGTTTTCGCCATGCCTGAAAGACAGCTTCAGCATAGTTTTCTCTTACTTGCGCCTGAAGCAGTTCCTCTTCATGATAGCGGTTCCCGAGCCAGCGAATCTTCGAGTAATCGGTATTATCGTATACCCCAAAATAACGAAACGGCGCCAGCCAATTGCGTTCGATGGCATCGAGGAAATGAATCGAAATCGCGACGTTGCCATCGCATAAGGCGTATACATCCTGGTTATCCATTCGGTCGGGCGTTGCTGTGATCCCGAGTAAAAACTGAGGGTTGAAATGCTCCAGCAGCCTTCTATAAGTCGGGGAAGCTGCATGGTGGAATTCATCCACTACAATCAAATCGAACGCATCCCGCTCGAATTGATCCAAGTGATACTCGCTTCCCAGTGTATAGATGGAAGCGAACAGAAAATCTGCGGAGATATCCTTTTCTGTTGCATGGTAAAAAGCGGACTTTTTATTTGGATGCACATTTTGAAACGACTGTTTCGCCTGGTGCAGAATTTCTTGGCGGTGTGCGACAAACAACACGCGCTTGAATTTTTTGGCGAAAAAGGCCGCGAGATAGGTTTTCCCGAGCCCTGTCGCCAGCACAACCATCGCACGGCTGTAGTCTTCTTCCATGACGTTATCCAGCGCATCGAGCGCTTGCTGTTGGGCAGGACGAGGAGATAAATCGGTTATGTAAGGATTAGCCGTTTCAGCAATTTGCTGTGAATCCGATACACCCAGCATGAGCCCTGTTTCTTCCGCTTCAGACCACACCGGACTGACCGGCCTTTTGAGATTCGCTTTTTCATGCAGCTCGCGATACTCCCGAAGTGTTTCTGAATTTAACGGGATCGTTTGTCCGGCATAGAAATGTTTATGAAACTGCTCCACCGCTTCATCAAAGACATCCTCGTCTACAGAGGTCGGGGCAATCAGACTCCACTCCACCCCAGTGGTTAATGCAGACTTAGACAGATTCGACGAACCAACGATTAAATGCGAAGTCTCTTCACCGCGGAACAAATACGACTTCGGGTGAAATGAAGCGCCACCGCTTTTCCATAGTCGAATTTCTGCAGAAGGCAATTCATCCAGCAATAACTCGAGCGCTTCTGGTTGAGTGACGAAAAGGTAATCTCCAACTAATAGCTTGATTGGCACTCTACGTTCAGCTGCCTCTTTTAGGAATGGTGTAATAATCCGCACACCCGATTGCATAGCAAACGCTGTAATCCAATGAATCTCCACAGCCTCTTTTGACAATCGATCTAAATGTGTCACCAACTGCGAAGTGACCAATTGAAGTTTACTCATCTTCTACCTCGATCAAAAAGATACGTTCTTTGAAGCCGCCGCGCTTTTCCCCTTTTTTCACACGAACTTCTTCGACTTCTTCGAAAGAGGAGCCGTTCATTTCCGCTGCTGCATGAATCAGTTCCAAAATGTCTGCTAGCTCCTCGATCGCATCTTCAGGGTTGTTTGCTTCTTGAAACTCTTGTAGTTCTTCTGTTAGTTTTTTAACCACTTCCGCTTGGTATTCTTCCTCTGATAGGATGCGGGTTTTAAATTGAAGGCCGCTTTTATCGATTACCTGTGGGATTTTATCTCTGACTAGTTTGTTATATACAGGCATTATAAGTCCTCCTCTTTTTGTACAAAATCAGTTTGTTTCTTTATACATTCCAGGGAGTATATATAAAGACTTAAAGTATCTTATTGACTGAAACTCTTTGACGAGCCTAGTGGCATACTCTGGAGAAATATATTCAATATCATTTTTATAAATTTTATCTACTCTTAAGTCATAATCAAGAACCACAATAAATTCTTCTCCAGTATCTTTTAATTCTTTAACACAAATTGAGGAGTCAATTAAATTACCTAAAACCACATTAATATGCACTAGTTTCCTCCGTAATTTTTTCTTTTTTATTTCATTCAACTTTAATAAATACTTATTCAATATATTTATTTTAATTGTTAAGACTTTGAGAACATTACGCGTCACCCTTATTATATTAAGCTTCTGTAATGTTCCTCCATATAACTTTGTTGTTTTTCAGTTAATACAACTCTCATCTTACTGTTAATATTCATGAATAATCGATCTGTAGCATCAACTGATGTTGAAATTATAATTTCACCATCTTTGTTAAAAGAAATTAATTTTTTATCAAACATATTATCATGATTAGGACATAGTAATAACCCATTATTTACATCTACACGTTCTTCGTTAGTAGAAATACTCCATGGCTTAATATGGCTCGCTATTAACATACGTGAATCTGACACACCACATAATGCACATTTGCATTCCCGTTGAATCAGCAACTTTTTAAATTTCCCTTGACCAATACGCGACTTGATCAGACGTTCTTTTTCAGTTTGTTCGATTGACATGTTTTCAACTTGTTGAATGATTAGAATGTCTTCTTGAAGCTCCGGTTCGTCATCCGTCATTTTATAGAGTGTCGTAAAGGTTGCCTTACTATTTTGAAGTCGCAATGGAAAAATCCAAACTAGACGCTGTCTACCATTTCGATCTTTTTGTTCGGTTTTATAAGGTTTTCCTGCCAACTGAACTTGCCCGCGATAGGTATATTCTCTAGACGTCAAAACCTCAAAGAAATGAATCTCCACTCCATTTTGATATGACTCCGCTAATGTTAAATTTTGACCACTCATCTTCTGATCACCGCTCTGGCCCATTCCAGTGTAATGATAAACATCTCCCACGACGCGATCATCATAGAGCTTTGTTTTATCCGAAATAAGTGTCAATGAATTAGTTCGATTCGATTTTCGCATGCCTCCCTGCGGCGCACATAAAAACACTTCGCAAAGCTGCTGGTTATTGAGTACTTCATTTAATTCCAATGACCGTGTAAGCATTATGGAAATTCCCCTTAATAATTCGATTTTTTCGTTAACTACATTGTACTATAATGGATAATATTGGGCTGCAATATTATAAAAACTTAAAATAAAACTAGCAAATAAATATTTATAACTTTTTAAAAAAAAAAAGAGTTTAACACCCAATTAATATTTTCACAGTTTATCTCATCCAATAATCATTAAAATCTTTGAATTACCACTGAAACTAATACCGTCCATAAATGCACACTTTTACGAACGCTTTGAAAAGGGCTAAAAATGGACAAAAAGAGCGTTCGTAAACGTATCAAATCACTTTGCGAACGTCCGCGAAATTGCATACACTTTTACGAACGGTTTTCAGGTATAATGAGAGGAAACAATCGTTTATAGAGGTGAATTATGGAACATCGCAAATTTGGTTACATAAGAGTCAGCAGCAAAGATCAAAATGAAGGCCGTCAATTGGAAGCCATGCGAAAAATGGACATTAATGAACGGGACATTTATTTGGACAAGCAAAGTGGAAAAAATTTTGAGCGTGCAAACTATCAATTATTGAAACGGGTTATAAGGAAAGGCGATATTTTATATATCCACTCGCTGGATCGGTTCGGCCGGAACAAAGAAGAGATCCTCCAAGAGTGGAATGACCTGACGAAACATATCGAAGCGGATATTGTGGTGCTGGATATGCCGCTACTCGACACAACTCAATACAAAGACAGCATGGGAACATTCATTGCGGATTTGGTTTTGCAGATTCTTTCCTGGATGGCTGAAGAGGAACGGGAACGCATCCGGAAACGGCAGCGCGAAGGAATCGACTTGGCGTTGAAAAATGGCATTCAGTTTGGTAGGACTCCTGTTCTTGTTTCAGAAGAGTTTAAAGAGGTTTATAGTAAATGGAAAGCTAGAGAATTAACTGCAGTAGAAGCCATGCAAGAAGCTGGAGTAAAAAAGACCAGTTTTTATAAATTAGTGAAAGCACTCGAAGAAGAGACAGCAAACCTATTATAATAGAAGAAACTCAAAATAGAACTAGAGAGACTGTGGAAAATCTTCTCTAGTTCTATTCTTTTGTACCCAAAATGCACGAGCTTAATATAGAACTCCTTCACTTTAACAATGGATTCTTTATTCAATAAGAACCTAACTAGAAACTGTATACTTCCTCTTTACAATTTACACAATAACCTTTTCCGTTGGTTAATGGCACTGGACAACCACATTCACAACGTCCAAGTACATTATCAGATTGCTCTAAAGGAACAAATTTATTTTCACAGTACTTACATTTTTTCATGTAGCTATTATTCTCTTTACCGCATTTAGAACATCTCATCTTTCATTCCTCCCCACTTCATTCTGTTAAAAAAAGAGAAACACTTTTTTCACTCTTCTTTCCTAATTCAAATGATATCCAATGGCTGTTTTTTTTGATTTGTAATCTTAGTCCATTCATCTAATAATCCTGGAACCTCTTTGCATTCCAAAATTACCTTCAATAATTGAAACAACTTCATCATTTGCAATAAATTTAATTCTTCATATTTTGCCTTTTTATTAAAATGGATGAGGTCATTCCTTTCTTGAAACTCCACTGATTCATCGTATAGATAAAGGGCCTGAGTAAAAAATAAAGCGAGGCATATTTTTCAAAAGCCTCTATACTTTTTTCTTGGATATTAGTTAGTGGTTCGTATAGTTTCTTTTGAAGAATATAACGAAACTTTGTTGTTTTACTGGCTTTATACCAATTCCCTTCCCACTTTACATTCATGGTTTTTACAAAATCTCTATATTTGAATTCAGCTAACTTGTCGTGAACAACCTTTTCTATATAAATATGAAGAAGCATTATTCCGCTGATATAATTAGCATTCCCCATTACGGTCTTTAACTCTTTTAAAAATGCAAGGGCACTTACATCTCGAGAATTCTCTAAGTTTACGCCGAGTTGATCAGGTTTCTTTTCAATACAATATATCCAATATTCTATAAAAACTCTTTCTAAATACTTCTTCTTATCTTCCAGTTCTTGAGGAGTAGAATTAACAAAGCTGAATATAGATTCATAGCTATCTCTTATGTAGAAATACAAGGAATCATCCACTAAAATATCGACTTCTCTAAAACACTTGTCATATAGATAAAATTTAATAAAGTTATTATCAGTTTCATCACTTTCTAATTCCTTTATAGATCGAGAAATACCTTCGCCTATGATTCTTAACTGTGCTCCAAGCCCTTCAGAAATCCTCTTAAATGATTGAGCAAAAGCAGTCATAGAAGCTGCTGTCTTTTGTATCGAATTTCCCATCGACTGGATTCTATCCATGTTTATTTTGATAGCAGGAGGTTGTACTAATGAAGTGGCGCCATGTTTCAATCGTAACTTCTTCATCGATTTTTCAAGCAATTTATTTCCCATGAGTAATTCAAATGTTCTTTCTAAATCAGAAGATTTTTCATCGATAAATTCATTTATATATAGCTCATGAGCTATATAACTTAATACTTCGTGGGACAACGGTGGATGTATCTTTTTTCGATCCTCCGGAAAAATAAATATTTCTATTAATCGCTCTTCTAAAACGTTCACGCCCTGAGGAATTTCAGTTATCTTTTTCAGAATGAAGTAGTCAGAAATCGATAAAAAAGTATTTAGTTTAATTTCTATGCCGTTATTTAACTGGATAGGGATGTACACTCTAGGTTTATTGCTCAAGTTTTCACCTTCCCGCATCTCTTGAAAGTAGTTACTTTTTATTCTTTTATAATGAACCTACTTTTCACCTTCAAGTCCTTCTTAAGCAACTTTTGATAGATAAGAAGAAAATCTCTAATAGGCACTTTTAAAATTTCATCTCTATTTTCCGTGAATTCTACTTGAGCATTTTTCAAAATGTCCATTATCATTTGGATAGAGACTGTCCATTCTTCGAGATAATAATTCTCTTCTAACCATCTTAAAATAATTGATCTCCATTCATGGTTCGAAGATTTTATATAACTAGCACCCTCTATCCGTGTTGTTTGCATTCTTTCTAGTAGTTCTTTGTATTTTTTTTCGGGAACATGTTGGGCTAAGTTGTGTGTCCGGCTCCTGTTCATTTCATAAAAGATTCGGCGAAACTTCTCATCTAATTCTTTCTCTTCTGGACTTGAAGCAGTAGAGACCGAAACTTTTTTGAAAGAAGACCCAGGTGCTTTGTTATCAGAATCAGCCCCCGCTAGATTTTCTCTATCCTCTATTACTTCTGAAGCAACAGCAGCCTTTTTCTCTATTTCTTTCTTTTGGATCCATTGGAGAAGTTCTTTCCTTTTCTCTTCTTTACGAAGCAGTATTTCTTTTTCTCTATCCTTTCTGACTTTTCTTTCTCTTGCTTCTCTGATTTTCCTCTCTTTTTCCTGTGCCTTTTCTCTTTCTCTTGCTGCTCTTTCTCTTTCTTCTTTTTCTCTTTTTATTTCCATCTCTTGTGAGAATTTTTCATTGAAAGTCTTTCGGAAAGAAATCTCTTGCTCTGGATTTCTTAACAAAAATGCTTCGTTTTTGATTTGTAAGGCTTGGCTGAATGGGATTCTTGAAGTTTCTCCGATTAAAAAACCTCGGTAAATTTCACCTTTTAAATCATCGATGAATCGAAAAACACGAATATAATTTCTGTCTTCAATTTGAGAAATGTAATAGATACTCTTCATTTCAATTTCACGATTCGGATTCCATTCGGTTGTGGTATACCCTAGCACTTTAAATAGTTCCTCTCTATTTGTATAGGTGGCTATATCCTGCTTCCAAGTAACATCCTCTCGGCTGATATGTGAACTCAACCATTCGATTTCCCACATCACAATACTGTTCTTTGCTGTTTCTGTCGCGAAATTTGCTTTGTCAATCAGCCAAAGTGGAATTAACCCATTTTCACTAAAGTATTGGTGTCTTGCTTTGAAATTACGACTATGTTCTTTGCTTTCATACTCTTTCAAGTCTGTTAATACCGTGATAGCCCATTCTTTCCTGCCTATTTTTACGTAGAGATCTGGAAAGTGTTTAGTGAACTGTGGAACACGATAGCCTTCTTTTATTTCAAGTAAATCTTTTCCGACTGCTGCTGTTACTAATTCGTCCTTTA